>JAVWLP010000019.1:0-36246 GCA_036637915.1 Erysipelothrix sp.
GTAAAAAAGTGTTGATGAGATAAATATCTCACCAACACCAGATTTTAAAGAACCTACTATTCAATCTGTTTTTTTATATATAAATTACCTCATCATATATTTCAAGGTTATTGGTATCATGCGTTACCACTACTACCGTTTTACCATTTTTTGCTAAATCACTAAGATAACCTAGAATCATTGAAGCATTATCAGCATCTACATTGCCTGTTGGCTCGTCTGCTAAGATTATGTCACCCTTCTTAAGCATGATTCTCGCCAGTGCAATACGTTGCTGTTCTCCACCTGAAAGTGTATATACCATAGTATCAACATTTTTGTTAATATTCACTTTTTCAAGCGTTTTCTGAACAATTTTCCTTTTATCTTTTCTGGAGCCACTGAATACAAATTCAAGATTCTCATAAATTGTTTCATCTTCTAACAATGCAAAATCCTGCACAAGATAACTAATCTCATTTTTAAGAAATTTCCGATGCTCTTTCTTATTTAACGTTGATACATTTTTATCGTTCACGAAAACAGATCCTGATTTCGGCTTTATGAATCCACTAATTAAATTTAGAATCGTTGTTTTTCCACTCCCTGATCTACCGCATAACGCAATCAACTGACCTTCGTTAATTTCAAGATTAAAATTTTTCAACACATCAAGATCTCCATATTGCACATCTACATTTTCTAATTTAATCATGATTTGCTCCTTTTAATAATTTTAATGATTTTTAAATCCAGTATATAAACAGCTACAACATGAACCATCATGTCTAATAATGGAATTATAAACATAAAGAGAGCTGTTTCATGACTTCCTTTACGAAGTAAGTGAGTTAGTACAATCGCTACGCATGAAACACTTATAATTCCTAACAGAATGTGTTTAATTTGCTTCCACGAAGAAACACCTGATAATCCTTGAACTGCAATTTTCCTTTCAATCATAGGTACTGTAATAAGAATCGCAATACCTATAAGCGTTATATTCATGAGGACCGCTATTAATAATTCCGAAAGTTTTATTTTTCTATAACTTTTGATTTCAAGTTTACCTCTTTCGGCAACACGAGCTCTTGATTCAAATTTGCAATGATTTTCACTAATATTTCCATTTCTGGTTATGTGGTTTTGTTCATTGTCTTCATATACATTAATGATTTGAAAATCTTGGAAATTCATAAAATTATTACTTACATGAAGTACATAATCTCTTGTTATGTTACTAAAATTTACATGTTCAGGAACTGTAAATAAATTTGACAGTTCTACTTTCTTTAAATTTACGAGACGCGCCTTCTCACAATTATGCTCCCGGCTATTACAATATATTGGAGATGTATCGAGAACCCTTCTAAATTCATGATACATCGTCTCTGAAGCGAGAAAGTACTCATCTTCTCCAAGAGCTGATATTCCATTCATTTCTAAGAACTTTTCATTAATTTTAATAATAGGATAATTTTCATCTTGCATATCTGCCATAACTACAATCCCATCATTATTTAACTGATGATAAAGTAGATTCGAATTTTCAAATAAAACTTGAGACGACATATTTCCAACTGGAGTAATTTGAAATATTTCTACCGGATTCTTTTTGTAATAATTTTCTGTTTCTTCTGCACTCGCTAACATTTCATTACTGAATTTATATACTTCCATTTTGTCATACAAAAATGATATTGCGAAAGATTTTAGAATCAAAATTGGAATCAATATTAATACGATACGCTTTTTTATATTTCGTTCTCTATATATATAGTTTTCTCTCGCGAAAATCTGTACGCAAATAAATAGCCATAAACTTTCAATTAAAAGCATCCAAATTAACTGATAAATGCTAAAAGTAATGTAACTCCTATTGAATAAATCAATGGATTTCGTGAGTACCATATATCCCGTAGACAAAACCAAAACATAACAAACAAACGTTATTTGAATAACTTCTTTTAATGTTTTGTAGTATATCGTACGAATAGATAAACCATTTAATTTTTGAACCATATATTTTCGGTGGTTCTTAAGAGTATACAACATCATTGATATTAACATTGAGGTCATCAAAATTAGTGCTGACGGTTCGGTGAAAAATTGTAAAGTCGTTATAAATTCAAATAATGGTGAGATTGAAAGACTCTCATGATTTTGCGACTTAACATATGAGACAGGAATATTTTCAAGAAATAATACGACATCATTTTCACTAGATCCTGTCACAATAGTAGCGAACCCAATCGTATCTGTGTTCGTTTCAGACCAAGGCAATATGGATAAGTTTTTTCCGATTACATTAATATCCATCCTATAAGGACTACTGCATTTTTCAATTGGTTCTGCAATGTTCATGAAATCATTTGGAGTAATCTTCGGATGAATTGATAGTTTATCTAACGTTTCTTGATTTTGGGTATAAATGTATTGAACAATACGATCATTTTCTTCATCGTAAACTACCTGAAACAACTCAACATTATACTGATCTGCTTGCTTAATAATTTCTTGAATCGAATGCTCTGTTAAATCTTCACTAATAACAAAACTGTCTCGATACGGTGATACAATTTCTGATAAGAAAAAGTAATTTCGATGCTCCTTCATTTGCGAATATTGAACAATAGTGTATAGATTACTAACAAGAAATAATGACAAACAAGTTATAATTATTTTTTTCATACTATCTCCTTATAATGAGAGGGCTCATTAGCACTAATAAGCTCCTGGCGATTTCATCTCAATTCCTATGACTGGACCATTACTGGTAAAACCTGATAAATTATTTCGTATTACTGGTTGAAAATACTGATTTACTACGTATTTACTACTAGTCTCATTTGTAAAATTTATGCCATAGTAATTCAATAAAGTGCTATTAGGTTTTTGAAGGATTGTATGATTTCCTCTACTTGAGTACTCTCCTGTTTCGTAAATCCAATTTGCTCTTGCCTTTACGGAATAATTCTGACTATTCCAGGTAACTGATCCAACTTTTTCTGTGGTTTTAGAAGCTGCAAATACTCCTAGGCAACAAGACATTAACATTAATAACACTAAGCAAAAGTTTGTAAATTTTTTTCTCATTCTATGTTCCTTTCTAAAGCCCTCTCAACTCTAAATACGATACATATTCAATATTTCCTCATATTCTTATTAATATATCAAAGTAAACAGAGCTTACGAGGTTGTTTTCTCTAACTGGACACTAATTCTGTATAATTGGTAACATATAAAAAGCTAAGCGTATTCGCTTAGCTTTCATTTGCAAGAACCTGCATTGATAGAATTTTATTTTTGACTCTATCACAAATCTCTTGAGGCTTTAATGTGTTAAATTCTTCTGGTGTAATTGGTTCACCAAAATACGCCTTATACTCTTTCGTTTTCGGATTATAACTTTCGTGAATATAAACAGGCACTAAAGGTATCTTGCTTTTCCTCATCATTGAAAAGAGACCTAACTTAAACTCAGACATCTCAGATTTATGAGATCGTGTTCCTTCTGGAAAGACAACCAATGATACATCTTGTTCAACTGCATCATTCAGTGATTGTTTTAATAATGTGAGAGACTGACGAGGATCTTCGCGATCAAGTGGGTAAGATTGCGACATCTTCATAAAGGGTCCATACATCGGACTTTCAAATAGCTCTTTTTTCGCAATAAAGCGAAAGGCTTCTGGAACTGTGTCTAAGAGGATAAAAATATCGTTGTGTGATTGATGGTTCGAAAGGTAAATACAAGGTCCCTCAGCCACTATGGTACCAACATCAATACGTTTAGTTCTCTTATTTCTTATCTTAAGATAATCCGTTGGATAACGTTTTAATTCATGATGAATGGCTTCTTTATTACCTTCACGATCTAATTTTTTTGCACGTTTCAGATAATAAGGAAGTGCTAATATTGTGAGAAACATCAAGAACATACTTATTATTTTTGCCAAATTAATCACTCTCCAATTGCAAATTTAATAGTTCCAGACGCACATACTTCACCATTAACGGTAGCTTTTGCTTCAGCAATTCCCATGATGCTTTTTAACTTGACGAGTTCAACATGCAAGATAAGTTGATCGCCTGGAGTAACTTGTTTGCGAAACTTAAAATTATCGATGCCTACAAAATAGGCAATCTTGCCTTTATTCTCTTCCTTCGATAATAAAACAATCGCTCCTGCTTGAGCCAATGCTTCTGTTATCAATACTCCTGGCATCACATGTTTCTCTGGAAAGTGACCCATAAATTGCATCTCATTGACGCTCACATTTTTTATTGCAGTAATGCTAGTCTCATCCATTTCTAAGACACGATCTACGAGTAAAAATGGGTAACGATGAGGAATAATTTGTTGAATTTCATTTGAATTAAGCATTTCTTTCCTCCTCATATTTTTTAAAGATAACAACCGCATTATGACCACCAAATCCTAATGAATTACTCATTGCATAGTCAACATTTCTTTCACGTGCAACATTTGGGGTATAGTCTAGATCACAAGTTTCATCAACAGTATCGTAATTAATAGTAGGTGGTATGATACTATTTTGAATTGTCTTAATGGTCAAAACAGCTTCAATACCACCGGTACCACCTAGTGCGTGCCCGTGCATTGATTTTGTTGAAGATATTGATACTTTTGATGCGGATTCTTTAAACACATCTTTAATAGCTTTTGTTTCGAATTCATCATTCATTGGCGTACTCGTACCGTGTGCATTAATATAGTCAATCTCACATGCTTTTGTTTTCGCATCATCAAGCGCTTTTTGAATTGCTTTGCGAGCACCTTCTCCACTTGGAGCAGTAATATGATAAGCATCACATGTTGATCCGTAACCAACAACTTCCGCATATATTTTTGCCTCACGTTTTAAGGCATGTTCTAACGATTCAAGGATAAGAACTCCCGAACCCTCTCCCAATACAAAGCCATCTCTATTTTTATCAAACGGACGTGAGGCTTTATGAGGATCTTCTTGATTGCTTAAAGCAGTCAAAGCATTAAATCCAGCAAGTGTATATGGAGATACTCCCGCTTCACTACCTCCTGCTACCATGACATCTGCTTCCCCATATTGAATCATACGAAAAGCATCTCCAATTGCATGGGTTCCAGCAGCACATGCTGTTGTTACACAAGAACTGTGACCTTGTGCATTGAGAGCGATGGCAACATTACCTGCAGCCATGTTCGGAATAATCATAGGTATAAACATCGGTTGAATTTTTTGATACCCTTTTTCCACAGCATTTTCTATGTTATTGGCAAATGTAATCATGCCACCCATACCCGACCCGATGATAACACCTACGCGATCTGGGTCTAAGCTATCATCGAAATCAGCATCAGCAAAAGCTTCAGAAGCAGCATAAACAGCAAATTGACTAAAGCGATCTTGACGACGAATTTCTCTTTTAGATAAATACTTTTCAGGTTCAAACTCTTGAACTTGAGCGGCAATTTTCACTTTTAAATCATCAACAGAAAAGCTGGTTATTTTTTTAATCGTATTTTTACCTGCAATTGCATTTTTATAAGCCTCATCAACATTATTTCCAAGAGGACTTACAATTCCCATTCCGGTAATTACAACTCTATGCTTCATTTACATCACCATCCCGCCACAAACATTCAGTGTTTGCCCTGTTATATAATTTGCTTTATCACTCACCAAGAAACTTACTGCATTCGCAATATCTTCTGCTTTTCCAAGTCTTCCTAAAGCAATTTGATTCTTGATACTTTCAATATGAGTTCCCGATAATGAGTCAGTCATCGCTGTTTCTATGAATCCAGGTGCGATACAATTAACACGAACATTTCTACTTGCAAATTCTCGCGCTAAACTCTTAGAAAAACCAATAACACCCGCTTTACTTGCAGCGTAGTTAGCTTGACCACTATTACCCATTAATCCAACTACCGAACTAATATTTACAATGGATCCTTTTTTCTTTCGAATTAAGGTTTTACTGCACGCTTGAGTCATATTGAAAACACCTTTTAGATTTGTCTCAATGACATCATCAAATTCCGACTCAGACATACGAATTAATAATTGATCGCGCACAACACCAGCATTATTTACGAGTACCTCGAGTTGATATTCAGACGCATCTACTTTTTTCATAAAATCGGTACATGCTTCCATACTTTTCGCATCTACCTGAAATAACTTAAACGACTCCGTTTCAAGTGCAGCGATTTCTTGTGCCGCGTAGGAACTAACATAGGTTCCATAGACCATGTAACCATCTTCTTGAAGTTGGTTTGCAATAGCAAGGCCAATTCCTTTTGTCGCTCCTGTTATGATTGCTAATTTATTCATGGATAAATTCCTCCACTGTTTCAACATCATACAGATTCCATGTTTCTACCTGTATGTCTTTTTGCTTACTAATATCCTTAACTAATTTTGATAGTGATCCCTTAGGACCTATTTCCACAAATCTACGTGCACCTTGCTCTAATAAACTTAAAATTGACGCCTCAAAATGTGTTGGTTCACTGATATGACGTGACAAAGTTTCAATAAATCCAGAACGTTGTGATGCACCCTCTATATTATTAACAAAGATCACATTCGGTTCTTTAAACTTAGCTTTCTTTAAAACTTTAAAGAGTTCTTTAGAAGTTTCTTGTAATAAACTCATATGACTTACAACTGAAACCTTTAAAGGAATTACCCGTTTAATTCCATCAGACTTCATGGCTTCGATACTTGATTCAAGTTCTTTACGCTTCCCACCGATTACAATTTGTTGGTGAGTATTAAAATTGCAAACTTCTACATTACCTTTACTGAGGTAAGGTTTAATCAATTCAAAATCTGTTTTTAATACGGCAGCCATTCCGGTTTCAAAAGGATTGAACGCTGATTGCATCATTTTCCCGCGCTTAGAAACAATTTCAAGTCCATCTGAAAATGAAATAACTCCTGCGGCATAGAGTGCACCATACTCACCTAATGACAAACCAGTTACTGCATCGTAACTTATACCTTCTTCATTTAAAAAATCAGTAATCGCTACTTCTAATACAAATAATGCTGGCTGCGTATATTGCGTTTCATTAAGTTGTTCTTCTGATAAATCCAGAACATCATATCCTAATACTACTGAAGCTTCATCATATCTTCTTTTTATACAATCATAACGATTGTATAGATCAACGCCCATATTTAGAAATTGCTGGCCTTGGCCAGCAAATAGATATACAGTATTCATATTATTTTGCTTCAATGTAAGCGACAATATCATTTACTGTTTTTAGGTTAAGAATATCTTCTGTAGGTACTTCTACATCATATTCACCCTCAAGTTCCATTACGATTTCCATAACAGCAATTGAGTCAGCTCCTAAATCATCAAGAATTAATGCATCATCTGCAATGTTTTCAA
This sequence comes from Erysipelothrix sp., assembly GCA_036637915.1. Taxonomy (GTDB): domain Bacteria; phylum Bacillota_I; class Bacilli_A; order Erysipelotrichales; family Erysipelotrichaceae; genus Erysipelothrix. The sequence goes on from JAVWLP010000019.1 coordinate 7,396, forward strand.
CTTCTACATCTAATATTTCTGAAACTATTTCTTTAATTTTATCTTTCATGTTTATCTCCTATATTTACTTTGACTATCAAACTATATCATAAAATTACTTTGATTATCAAGGTTTTACCATTCTAAATAACATACACCATAACTGAGTCCACCACCAAAAGCTACAAGAATTACTTTCATTCCGCTCTCCAGTTGGCCACTTCGATACAGTTCATCAAGGACTATTGGAATGGATGCAGCAGATGTATTTCCGTACTTATCTAAATTAGTAGGGAACTTTTCTGAGGGCATCTTTAACATTTTCGCAGCTGTATCGATAATACGTTGATTGGCTTGGTGGGCAACAACAAAACCAATATCTTCTGAAGACAAATTATGTTGGTCCATCACTAATGAAACGCACTGCTTAAATGTTTTAACTGCAAACTTAAATACTGTTGATCCTTCCATTTTAAAATTCGGATCATTTGGGTTAATCTTTAAGAATGGATTATTTGTTTGTGTGGTGTTTTTTGAAACAATGCTACGAGTTGAATCAGTCTCGCTAAAAATACTCGAGCTCACAATTCCGATATTTTGATTTGATTCGATTAGAACTGCACCCGCACCGTCACCAAATAATATTGACGTACTTCTGTCATTAAAGTTTAAGTAGCGAGAATTTTGGTCTACTCCAATTATCAATGCTCTATTGTAGATTCCTGTTTTCATCATAGCATCAGCAACGTGAATACCATAAACAAAGCCACTACAGGCAGCGTTAAGGTCAAATGCTGGAATAGGTCTTTGAATACCTAGTTTGGCTCGAATTTCGTGAGCACAAGAAGGGATGAATGTATCACTGGTGTAGGTACAAACAATTAAGAAATCGATGCTTTCTACATCAATTCCTTCCATTGCTTTTAATGCGGACTGATAGCCCATTTCAGTTGCACCAGCTTCCGAGAAATATCTTGATTCAATTCCAGTTCGCTGACGTATCCAAGTATCAGAAGTGTCCATAATTTTTTCCAAATCAAAATTTGTAATCTTCGTTTCTGGAATAAAACTTCCTGTTTGTATTATTCTACTTCTCATAATCAACATCTCCGAACTTACGGAATCGTTCCATTCTTTCTTTCTGAATTGCTTTTGGTCTCATTTTTTTATAAGACTTTAAAGTTGATGATAGCTTCATTCTTAATTGATAACAGACAGATACAAGATTTTGAGGAAGGCCATTCTCACCTTCTTCAATCACCGCATCCACAATTCCTAATTCAAGCAGTGCATCTGCTGTAATTTTCATTTGTTCAACGATGTCTGGGGCCTTCGTCGAATCTTTATATAAGATTGATGCAAACCCTTCCGGTGATAAAATACAATAAATTGAATTTTCTAACATCCACACCTGATTTGCTACTGCTAGTCCTATCGCACCACCACTAGCTGCTTCACCGAGTATTATCGCGATAACTGGTACTGTCAAACGACTCATCTCAATTAGATTTCTCGCAATTGCCTCTGCTTGACCTCTCTCTTCCGCACCGATTCCTGGATAAGCACCAGGTGTATCTATAAAAGTAATAATCGGTCTTCTGAATTTTTCAGCCTGCTTCATCAATCGTAATGCCTTACGATATCCTTCAGGATGAACCATCCCAAAGTTAGTACTTAAATTGCTTTCAATGGAATTCCCCTTCATAACACCAATAACTGTAACTGGTTGATCATCTAATTTTGCGATGCCACCAATAATAGCAGGATCATCTCCAAAATAGCGGTCACCATGCAATTCTGTAAATTGATCAAAAAGAGAATCAATCATGACACGAGATGTTGGACGATCTTTTGATCGAGCAAGTTGAACTTTTTTCCACTCTATTGAATTATTCGTCATATTACACCTCATGCATTTCTAATAGTAATTCTAAAGTTTCTTTCATATTTTTTCGATGAACGACTTTATCCACAAATCCATGCTCGAGTAAGAACTCTGCACGTTGAAATCCATCGGGTAACGTCGTCTTCATTGTTTGTTCGATAACTCGGGGCCCTGCAAATCCAATAAGAGCACCTGGTTCTGCAAGAATAATATCTCCTAACATGGCAAAACTTGCAGTTACACCACCTGTTGTTGGATCGGTAAGCACTGTAATATAGAGGCCACCCTGTTCATTAAATTCACCAATAGCGGCACTTATTTTCGCCATTTGCATCAGTGAAACCATTCCCTCTTGCATACGAGCACCACCCGATGCTGAAAAAATAATTACTGGTAGTTTTTTCTTCATTCCCATTTCAAAGAGTCGCGTGATTTTCTCACCCACGACCGTTCCCATGGATCCCATCATGAAATTTGGGTCCATAATTGCCGTAAGTACTTTTCTTTTTCCAATCATCCCTTGGCCACAAACTACCGCATCATTCATACCTGTATGGTTTTGAATGCTTTGAAGTTTTTCTTTATAACCTGGGAAATTTAGTGGATCTTTTGTTTTCATAGTATGTTGAAAGACATGAAGCTCATCAAAAATTAATCGCGCTCTTTCAGCACAGTGCATTCTTAAGTGAGCATCACAATGTGGACAGATCCAAACATTTTTTACTAGTTTATCTATGGGATATATTTCTTCGCAATGCGGACATTTTTCATACATTCCATCTTTTGCTTCAACAACACGCTCAGGGAATTCTTGAATTTTTTTCTTATTAACCCGTTCTTTTTTGTTATTTAAATGTTTAAACATGTTTCATCTCCTTCAAAATATCTTTTACAAGAGACGTAGTATAGACGTTATCTTGAAAGGACTCATTCAGTAAGATATCAAGTTGAAACTCAATATTCGTATCAACACCATCGATATCAATTTCTTCTAGACAACGAATCGCCTTCTCCATGGCTTCATCACGACTTGGCGCATAAGTAATTAACTTTGCTAACATTGAATCGTAGAATGGTAAGACAGTGTAGTTTTGATATAAAAACGAATCAATTCTAACTCCATTCCCCCCTGGAAAGTGTAGTGCCATTATTTTTCCGACCGAAGGTTTGAAATTTTCGAGTGGATTTTCAGCGTTAATTCTGATTTCTAATGAATGTCCTTTTCTCTCAACATCTATTTGTTGAATCTCTAAGGGTCTTTCTTCCGCAATTTTTATTTGCTCTTTCACAATATCAATGCCTGTAATCATTTCTGTAACCGGATGTTCCACCTGTATACGAGTATTCATTTCAATAAAATAGAAATTCTCCTCCTGATCCATAATGAACTCTAACGTTCCAGCTGATACATAATTTACAGCCTGAGCTGCACGGACTGCAACTTCATACAGTCGGCTTCGGGTTGTATTCTTAAGATTTTGTACTGGCGCTTCTTCAATCATTTTCTGATTATTTCGTTGAACCGAGCACTCTCTTTCATTTAGATGGATGACATGTCCAAAAGAGTCACCCAAAACTTGTACCTCAATATGACGCGGACTTTGTACGAAATATTCCATATATACATCCCCATTACCAAAAGCATTTTGTGCTTCCTGTTTCGCCTGATGGTAGGAATCATAAAGCTCATCTTGATTAAAACACGCACGCATACCTTTTCCGCCACCGCCCGCTGATGCTTTGATTAAAAGAGGAAAACCAATTTCTTTAGCTGTTTCTATTGCGTCCTCAAATGTATCAACAAGCCCATCCGAGCCTTTCACAACTGGAACATTCGCTTCAATCATTTTTTGACGTGCATTTGCTTTGTCTCCCATCAATTCAATGACATCCGCACTTGGTCCAATAAATTGAATATCAAGTTGTTCACAAGCACGTACAAATTCTGAGTTTTCGCTTAGAAATCCAAATCCTGGATGAATGGCTTGTGCTTGAGTATTGAGGGCTGCTTGAAGTATTGCTGTTTGGTTCAGATATGAATTTTCCAAACGATGATCTCCAACACAAACCGCCTCATCTGCAAGCATAACGTGAAGTGACTCTTTATCAACCGTAGAATAAATCGCCACTGTTTTTATATTAAGTTCTCGACAAGCTCTGATGATACGAACCGCTATTTCACCACGATTCGCAATCAAAACTTTATTTATCATTTTCATTAAATTTCAAATAATGGTTGTTGGTATTCAACCATATCTCCATCTTTAACACAGACGGCTTTTACGGTTCCAGATACATCTGATTTGATTTCATTCATAACTTTCATTGCTTCCACAATCGCGATGACATCGCCCTTTTCAATACGGGATCCAACTTTCACAAAAGGAGCCGAATCGGGTGTAGGTTTGTCATAGAAAATCCCCACTATCGGTGAGTTAATAGTTTCTACATCTTTCGTTACCATCGGTACTTCTGTTGGTGCTGTTGCTAACGTCTGCATCTGAACTGGAACTTCTTGAACACGAGGCTTTCCAAGAGTCACTTCGAATTCACTATCTTTATATGTCATTGTTTCTAAGTTTGATGATTCTAATATTTCGATAAGTTGTTTAATTTCTTTTGTTTTCATAAATCCTCCAATTAAATAGTTTGATATTCAAACTAAATGATAATATAATGATTTTACGATGTCAACAAAGGAGAATTTAAATGACTACAGTAATAAAACCGATGATACGTAACAATATCGCTTTAAATGCACATCCTCAAGGATGTCGTCAACTTGTAAAAAATTATATTGAAGAATCTAAATCTTTACCTCTTATTACAGATAAAAACCTTAATGTCCTCATTATTGGCGGTAGTTCAGGTTATGGACTTGCTACACGAATCAACCTTGCTTTTAATGCCCATGCGTATACATACAATGTCAGTTTTGAACGCGAAGCTCGAGGTAGAAATACTGCGAGTGCAGGTTACTACAACAATCGATTCTTTGCGGAGTTTGCAAAGGAAGAAAATATTTTATCGAATGATTTAAATATTGACGCATTCAGCCATGAAGCCAAAGAAAAAGTAATCAATGATTTCAAGGAAATGGATAAAAAGATTGATCTTGTTGTTTATTCCGTAGCCAGCGGAATACGCATTGATCCCGATACTCAGGAGAAATATACCTCTTCACTGAAGCCAGTTCTTAATGACTTTAAGGGCTATTCTGTAGATATATCAAAGGAAACACTCATCGAAGAGTCATTAGAATGCGCAACTGAAGAAGAAATTTCTTCGACAATCAAAGTTATGGGAGGCGAAGACTATCTCTTATGGATTCAAGCACTTGATGACGCAAATCTTCTTGCACCAAACTCAAAATTAATTACTTACACATATATGGGATCTGATATTACTTATCCAATATATAAAGAAGGAACGATTGGTCATGCGAAAAGAGATCTTGAGAACACAAACATGAAGATTCAGGAAATTATGAAAAAACATGATGGTGAAGCAATTGTATCTTCATCAAAAACCGTTGTAACTAAGGCATCTGTCTTCATTCCGACTGTCGCTCTTTATGCTTCTGCACTCTTTAAAGTTATGAAAGAGAATGGTACTCATGAATCTATTATTCAACACAAGCACAGACTCTTTCACGAAATGGTCTACGGTGGCAATCCTACTTTGGATCAAACCGGACTCTATCGATTAGACGCATATGAACTCGAGCCTAAAACTCAAGCTATCGTAAGTGAAATTATGAACCAAATCACTCCGGATAACTTTAAAGCTATTACCGACTTTGAACTTTTTAAACAACTTTTCTTAGAGATGAATGGATTTTCTGTATCAGAGATTGATTACGAACTTCCTACTGATACTTCAGACTTCTAGTTATTGGACAAGAGGGTTTATTTGATGTTATTAGAGCATTAAAAGCTTATAATAACAGAGGTTATTAAACCCTATGATTGGAGTAAAATATGAAAGTAATTGCACTAACTGGTTCGGTTTCTGGTAGAAAAACCCTGGTAGCATTAGAAAATGCAATCAACCATATCAACAATACCTACCCCGATGTTGAAACTAAAATTGTTCAAATAGGAACGTATGATCTACAATTTAGCGATGGTCGTCCAATCCATCACTATAACGAGGATACCCAGCAGTTAATCCAGGAAATTATGAGTGCAGATGCGGTCATTGTTGGAACCCCAACATATCAAACCTCAATACCAGGAGCTCTAAAAAACATTTTTGATCTCATACCAATGAATGGCCTACGCGGCAAAGCGGTAGGTATCATCGTAACTTCAGGATCCCCCAAATATTTCTTGATGGCTGAACAACAGCTTAAACCTATACTGTCTTATCTTGGAGCATATCTCATTCAAAAATATGTATTTATCGTTGACGCGGATTTTGATAACAATCAAATTACTAATCAAGATATTCACCGACGAATTCAACAACTTGGTAACGATATCGTTGAAAACACTCAATTCTGGAATGATCATATTAGTAATCGTGCTAATTTCACGACTTTCCCGTTTCAATAGTAAAAAACAACCACATGGTTGTTTTTTCACTTCTGATTATTACTTTTGGTGTTTAATATAATTTTGATAGTGCTACAATATGGCTAGCTAACGGAGTATAGCACAGCTTGGTAGTGCGTTTCGTTCGGGACGAAGAGGTCGCAGGTTCAAATCCTGTTACTCCGACCAAACATTAAGAATAAAGCCGAAGTTCATTTTCCATGAATTTCGGCTTTTAGCTATATTTTTTCAACAGGTTTTACTGAATAATCTTTTAGATCTACACGTATTTCTTGAATGACTTGATCAATTTCAGGCATGTCTTTCCGAGTTTTTACACTCGCAATTGCATCAATATGTTCCATTCCTTCAATAACTTTACCAAAAGCAGCATATTCCCCGTTTAAGTGTGCAGAATCCTGGTGAACGATAAAGAACTGTGAACCTGCAGAATCATTTGATTGACTCCGTGCCATAGAGATAACACCTCTCTCATGATTAATAGAATTCTTAAAGTCGTTAGAATTAAATTCACCTTTAATTGAATAACCAGGTCCGCCAGTTCCCGTTCCCAACGGATCGCCTCCTTGAATCATAAATCCAGAAATAACGCGATGAAATTTCAATCCATCATAGAACCCGCTATTTGCTAGTTCAATAAAATTATTAACAGTATTTGGAGCAATCTCGGGATATAATTCTATTTGAATTTGATTACCATTGGCCATTAGAATTGTAGCAACCGGATTTGTTTCTTTAGATGCAATCGATTCAAAGTTCCCATCTGATTGATTGGATTTTTCCATACACCCTGTAAGTAATAATGCCATTAACAGAATTAAAAATAGTTTTTTCATTATTAGTACCCTCTTTCAATATTTTTTATACAGATTCCTTCTTTTTCATTATAACATCGAAAACTTAATAAGCAGGTATAAAAAAACCGATTTGCATCGGTTTTCAAAGTGTCGTGTCAGAGAATGAACAAGACAAATTTATTATAGATAGTTTTTGACAGTTTCTTTAGAAATACTGTCAATGCGTGTTTCAACATTATTTTTATTCATGATTACAATCGTAGGAAATTGTTCAACATGAAGACGTCTTGCAAGACCTTTTGATTTATAAACATCAACACGGACTACATCAACGTCATTTTCTAGTTCTTCAATGAATGATAAGTGCTCTCTTTGTTTTGCATCACTACCGTCGTAGAGATAAACTAAGGTTTTCTTACCTTCATTTAAGATTTGTTTTTCGAATACTTCTGATTCTGCAAGATACTTTTCAACACTACATCCTGCAATAGCTCCGTCGCCAACCGCTGTCGCAACTTGACGAATTGTCTTATCACAGACATCACCAGCAGCGAAGATTCCAGGAATGTTTGTTTCCATATGTTCGTTAACTTTCAAATAACCTTGAGATGTCATCTTTAACATATTTTCAAAGATGTCAGTATTGGGTAGATACCCGATGAATAGGAAGCAACTATCCACTGTAACAGGAACTTCTTCCTTCGTTCGGATATTTTCAAGGACTACTGTATGAAGGCGTTCATCCCCTTCATAGCGTTTGACACCTGTATTCCATAAAAATGACATCTTTGGATTATTAAGAGCTTGATTTTTCGCGATCTCATTACAATCCATAATACCTTCATCATGAATTACTGATACAATAACTTCTTTAGCGAATTTAGTTAGGAACATACCTTCTTCTATAGCTGCGTCACCGCTTCCCACAACAAGAACTGTTTTGTCAGTATTTGCTGCAGCATCGCAAGTCGCACAGAATGAGATACCTTTATCGTAGAGATATAAGTCTTCATCGATAGCTCCCGTTAGGCGTGGTTTACCACCAGTACAAACAATAACACATTTTGCATGATAGTCAGTTCTAAATGTCTCAACAACCTTAATATCGCCTTTATCCTCAACAGAACGCACATCTGTAAGTTTAAATTTGACACCATAGTTTTTAGCTTGTTTGTGGAAATCACCGGTTAGATCCATACCACTTGTTCCTTCTGGGTATCCCGGATAGTTCTCAATTTCACTTGTATAAGTAGCGAGTCCACCAATTAATGATTTTTCAATAATTAATGTTTTGAGACGGGCACGTCCACAGTAGATTCCTGCTGTAAGTCCTGCAGGCCCCCCACCAATAATTACTACATCATATTCTTCAATTCTTTTTTCCATGATTTCTCCTTACATAAAGTATTTCGCAAGTAACTTACTTCCGAAATAAGCACCTACTAAGAGGAATGCTCCAAATACCCATCCCGATAATGAGAATGCTGATATCGCAGTAAAGAGCGCACCAATATTACATCCGTTTGCCATACGAGCACCATATCCCATTAAGAGACCTCCCAATACAGCAGCAACAATTTGCTTTTTATTCTTAATTTTCTTTAACTTAAACTGTGAAGCGTACAATGTTGCAGCTAATGCACCCACAATAATACCCAAATTTCGAATGGATCCACCATCATTTAGAAATCCTGCAGCAAGAGTTTTTTGTGTTTTCTCACCTGCAAAATATACCCAAGAGGAAACATCACCACCTACTAACTGATAGAGCCATGCTCCCCAGTTAGCAAAGGTACCCGTAACACCCCAACCATTCGAGAATACTGCAAAGTGAGCAATATTTAAAACTGCAAGAATTGCAGCACCAGCAACATAAGTTAAAGGTTCTTTCATGAGTTTTTTATAAATTTCATTATTCCCTAATTTTATAAAAAATGCTTTCATCCTTTTCTCCTTTACCTATTTTGCTTTTTGAATGACTAAATCCCATTCTCCATCATCAACTTCATCAATCTCTACGTTGTGTCCTTGTTTACGTGCCCACTCTGGTACGTTTTTCATAGCACAACTGTGATCAATATGAACAACTAATACATCTCCAACAGCTAATTCTTCCATTTTCTTTTCTGTTTTCATCAATGGAATAGGGCATGCTTCCCCAATGCAATCTAATTCAAATTCTTTCATTTTATTTTCCTCCTGTGCTATTCAGCACTTCCCATTTTCTTCTTTTGCCATTTAACTGCGGCAATATACAGCAATACAATAATTAAGAGTTGCGATACAATCGCACCAAACCAACCAAGTACGTCTGGCATAAATACTTTTGGTGCAGAATCATTCATGCTTTTCCAAATCGTTCCCATATCATGTGCTCCCCATAGTGAGCCAACAACGAAAAAGAACAGTGAAATCATCTGCATGGTGAATCCTTCACCAACACGCATCAAAGTTCCTGAAGCACAACCTCCAGCGATAACCATACCGATACCAAATAAGATGGCACCAATGATTAATGGTAATCCGATTGGGTTAACACCTTGCATTAAAATTGCGGCATCTCCACCGTTAAGTTGAGCTCCCAATTTTATACCACCAATACCTATTGATCCGAGTCCAACAGCAACGAGCACTGCTCGAGTTACTGATGTACTTCCAGTAATACATGGATCACGAAATGCTGCGGTAAAACAGAACCGTGAGCGTTGTAATACATATCCAAACAGAATTCCAAATCCCCAATAGATTGGCAACTTAGGATCACGTGTTTTCAACGCAAACCCAATTGTGACAACAGCGATAGTTACTAAGATTGCCCAAGGTATCTGACTTTTCTTAGGTTTACGCTTTGGACGTTGTCTTTTGATTTCCCCATTAGAAATCTCTGTCATAGCTTCCTCCTTAACTTTGTTATAGTTTTAACAAGTTTACACAACTAATATACCATTATTCTATCAATACAGGTAATACATCATTTTTATGGGTCATTTGTTTTGCTTATGACCTTGTATCATGTTGGAAATATTGTGATAATATTGTCAGACGGAGGGATAGTCATGAATATATCATTGTATCAATCATTAATTAATGTTGCGAAATTTGAAAGTATAACGTATGCTGCACAACAAGCAAACATATCTCAACCTGCACTGAGTCAACAGATACGATCACTCGAAGAAGAAATGGATGTTCAACTTTTTAATCGTTCACCACGTGGAGTTACTTTAACCGATCAAGGTAAGGTATTCGTCGAGTATGCACAACAAATTGTAGATACTCATCACGAAATGATTCATGCCATGCAAACTCCAACTTGTTCTACACTAACAATCTATTCCACTCCCATCATTAATTCTTATGCCCTTCCTTGTACGCTGTTTCATGTCAGTCAAAATTTCGACAATTACTCCTTGAATCTTGAAACCTTTCCTAGTGATACAGTAGAGAAGGCCATTGCTAATGGAAGAGCTCACATTGGATTTATCGTTGGTGAATCCCATCACCCAGAACTCATATCGATTCCAGCTTTCAAAGACCCCTACTATCTCGTTACAAGTTATGATAGCAACCTCCCCGAAACACTTGATATTGAAGAACTCGCAAACTATCCCTTGTTAATGCTTGCGAACTCGCAAAAATCACGCCTCTTATTAAACCAATATTTAAATACAATTGGCGTAAATGTAGACAGTCTAAAGATTCCTTATGATATGGATTCGATTGAGTCGATTAAAACTTCGATTACTCGTGGCTACGGACTGGCCTTTCTCCCCTATATGATTATTAAGAAAGAACTCTATAACAAACAACTTCGTATTGTACGGTTGAAGGGATTTGACTATCAATGTCAGTACTCATTAATCCGGACGAAACGGCGCTGCTATGGTAACGAAGATATTATCGACTTTATTACCTATAAATTAAATGAAACGAAATGCTAAAAACCCTACACATTGTGTAGGGTTTCGTTTATGCTATTTTGAGATGATGATTTCCCATACGCCGGTGATTACTTCATCAACCGTATATTTCAAACTATGCATTGCACAGAAATCATTCACAGATTGAAGTGTACAACTGTGATCAGTTATTAAAGTAACTTCATTACCATCATGAATACTTTCTAATTCTTTTTGAAGATTAAGAATTGGAATCGGACAAATATCTCCCAAACAATCGATACGTTTCATATGCCACCTCTATTAATTGAATTTTAGCATGCATATTCAAAATTTAATCGAGCATTTAGAGTTTATATTTATATACTTATCCCGTTATGTTGATAATGACGGATATTCCAAGCAATTATGTTTATGGATCGCTTCTTTTCACAATTTGATTTACTTAGATAAAAGACAAATAGTTTCAACTTGTGTTGTTTGTGGAGCCATATCTACAGGTTGTACGACCTCAAGTTTATAACCTGCTTCAATGAAACATGTTAGGTCTTGCGTCATTTTTGCGATATCACCACCGATATATACGATTTTATTTGAATTTAATGCCGCGATGTTTTCCACTGTTTCACGAGGAGAATCAACAACAACTATCTGAGGTGTAAATTCAATGAGTTCATTCACATTTCCAGGATGTCCTTGGATAAACTTAACGTTTGAAACACCATTGTTTTCAGCATTGACTTCAGCGATTTCGACATTATCGTCCACAACATCAACACCCACGATTCGCTTAACTTTATCAGCCATTAGAATTGAAAGAATACCAACGCTTGAATTAACATCCACAACAGACTCATTACCTTCAAGATTTAACAATCCAAAAATAGTGTTAATCATAGCTTCTGATTGAAGTGTATTCGCACGTAAGAATGATGTTGAAGGAACGAGGAATGATTCATCTAGGATACGTTCAACAATATGAGACTCTCCATAAATAACTTCTGATAGATCACCCATAACCTGTGCTGTTTTTGCACTATTTACATTGTGGATAATACTTACAGTGTTAGGAATTGCATCAATGATTGCGGGAACAATTTTTGAAACTGGGAAGAGGCTCTTTGAACGTGTTACGATAGTGATCATAACTTCATCGGTGTAGAATCCCTTACGAACAATAATATGACGAATGTTTCCGGTATGAGTACGTTGATCATAAGGTTTCTCATTAAATTCTACGAGAATATCTTTAACCTTATTAACGATTTCATCAATACCTTCGTTGTTCATTTTAAAGTTATCAACTGCAACGAGATGACGCGTTTTTCTATCGAGAATACCTGTTACCATTTTCTTATCAATACTACGTACCGGAATAACCGTCTTGTTGCGATAATGCCAGTCAAGTGGTGAAGCCATAGTTTCACGAACTTCTACGTCATCAATACCTTCTTTTGAAAGTGCATCCTTCACAAGTTTAGTTTTAAATTCAAGTTGTTTTTCATAAGCTATGTGTTGTAATGGTGCAATGCTTGTAAGTGCTTGATGTTTTGCTTTTACTTCGACACGTTTGTCAGAACGTGATTTTAGTTCGACTAGTTCACCAAATGCATAACGACTTGTGACACGATCAATTTTCACAACAGCTGTTTCTCCTGGTAGAACACCTTCTACAAAAACAGGAAATCCGTCAACTTTCGCTACACCCATTCCTTTAAACGTTAAATCAATAAACTCTAATTCTAATTTTTCATTCTTTGTTACTGTACTCATATTTATTTCTCTCTTCCCTAATTGTGATCATCTAAGATTTCACAAACACGTCCTACGATTCCACTTTGTAACATTACCTTAATTCCATGTGGATGATACTGTGAATTTGTAAGCAGTCTATCAACATAACCTTCAGTAGTAACACCGGTTCTTTGATCTTGTTTTTGTACTACAAGAACATGAATTCCTGGTTTAATATTTTTTCTTTGTTTTGGATCCATGTCTTACCCCTTGTGTTTTTTCTTATTTGCTTCTCGTTTTGCTTTTTGCGTACGATTTCCTGGCTTCTTATCACCAGATTTTTTATTCGATGATTTCTTTCCATCAGACTTACGCCACGGTTCACTTTTTTTCTTAGCTTTTCTTTGACGACTGTCTTTTGGTTTAGAATCACTTCGTTCCGCTTTCGTTTGGATGGATTCTTGTTTTTTCTTGTGACGATTTGATTTACTCTTATTAACTTTTTCAGTTTTATCAATAAGTGGAAAGTCAGTATTGTCTAGCACTTCAATCTTCTTGCCAATTAATTTTTCCACATCTTCCAAGAGTTCAATTTCCTGATAATTTACATATGAAATGGAATGTCCTTCATGTCCTGCTCTCCCTGTACGCCCGATACGGTGAACATAGGTCTCTGGAACATCAGGCATATCATAGTTCACAACATAACCCAACTCATTAATATCAATACCGCGAGATGCGATATCAGTAGCTACAAGAACTTGAATTTCATAATCCTCGAAACTACTCAATGCACGTTGTCTTGCGTTCTGCGATTTATTTCCATGAATTGCGAGTGCTGAAATCTGACGACGTTGCAAATCTTTTACCACACGATCTGCGCCTCTTTTTGTTCGTGTGAACACGAGTACTGAGGATCCAGGATTGTCTTTTAAAAACCGTGATAATAAATTAATTTTATTTTTTTGATCCACAAACTGTACTGTTTGCTTTACAGTATCAACTGTCGAAGACACTGGAGTTACAGATACCGTTACTGGATTATAAAGTAACTCACTAACGATTTCTTCAATTTCTTTAGGCATTGTTGCAGAGAAAAGTAATGTTTGTTTCTTGCGAGGTACTGCCTTCATAATTCGTTTGATATCATGGATAAATCCCATATCCAGCATTCGATCCGCTTCATCTAGAATGAATATTTCAATTTTAGATATATCTACATGGCCTTGATTCATTAAATCAATCAAACGTCCAGGTGTCGCCACCAATATATCAATACCTGAGCGTAGAGCTGTAACTTGCTTACCCTGGTTAACGCCACCAAAAATAACTGTTGAGGTTAAAGGTAGGTGCTTCCCATAAGCTTGATAACTTTCGTATATTTGGGTTCCTAATTCACGCGTAGGTGTTAAGACCAAAGCACGAATTTTTCGTTTCTTTGCTTGGTTTGGATTCTTTGCAAGCAGCTGCAATGTTGGAACTGCAAATGCTGCAGTCTTTCCCGTTCCAGTTTGCGCTAATCCTAAAACATCACGTCCATCAAGAACCGCAGGAATTGCTCCTTCTTGAATCGGCGTTGGAGCTTCATAGCCTTGTTCCTTCAAGGACCTTAGTATCTCCTTATTAATTTTTAAATCTTCAAATTTCATATTTTCTACCGTTTCTAACATCACATCCATAATAAAAGAGTGTCTCCACTCTTCTTTTAGATAACTAATTATGTAAATGAATGTATTGATAGTACTATTTTATCGGTTTTCACCTCATAAGTAAACTAACATAATTAATTCCACTATTTAGTTTGAAAATAATAATAAATTACTTAACTATTCATTTCGTAATATCATGTCTTATTTTTCAATCCAAAATCCAGGTACGAGACAAGGTAAATAATTTGTATCGTTAAGATACGATTCATTTATAAAGAATCGTATGAGTTCTTCTGTTGTTTTAAACTCAACAATATCCCCTGGCATTTCGCTAAAATAGCAGTCGTAGTAATCACTCTTAGGACCTCCCATCCCATGAGGACACGAGAATCGACTTTTATTTAAACTGGAACAGTTACATCACCAACTAAATTTATTTATTTGATATCCTAACTTTTCTATCTCAAGTAAAAAAGGTACGATATTTTCAGCTGTAATACAATCTATCGTTCCTTTCCCAACAGGTTGAGATTTGTATTCTTTCAAAAGGTCCTGAATTTTCTTATCAATCATATTATTATTTTCCTTAGTTAATTTTATGAATTTCTTTTTTCAAGTAACACTACTGTTTCAACATGAGCAGTATGTGGGAATTGATCAACTGGTTGTACTG
Source organism: Erysipelothrix sp. (assembly GCA_036637915.1). Lineage (GTDB taxonomy): Bacteria > Bacillota_I > Bacilli_A > Erysipelotrichales > Erysipelotrichaceae > Erysipelothrix. The sequence goes on from JAVWLP010000019.1 coordinate 22,568, forward strand.
TCACTACTTTATAACCAAAATCAGTTAACCAGACAAGATCTTCAGCTAAACTTCTTGGCGCACAGGATACATAGATTATTTTATCTGTACCAAAACGTCCGATGCTTCTCATTACTTTTCCACCAGCACCACTACGAGGAGGGTCAAGTAACAATATATCCGGATGTCCCCATTCTTCTTTCAATTTAGGAAGACCACTTCTTGCATCACTCGTCATAAAATAAGTATTTTCAAGTCCATTGTCCTTAGCATTTCGTCTTGCGGAATCGATTGATTTATCCACAATTTCGATACCTGCTAATTCTTTACTCTTTTCTGCAAATGGTAAACTAAATGTCCCAACACCACAAAAGAGATCTAACATTTTCATTTGATCATTAACTTCTGCCATTTCTAAAGCTAACTCAACAAGCTTCTCAGCCTGAACCGGATTGGCTTGAAAGAATGTATCTGGCCAAATGCGATACTTAAATCCATTCAGTACATCAACAAGATAATCTCTTCCGTGTAGAATATGAATTGCGTCTGCTTGGATGCGCTCAACTGCCTCAGCATGTTCTATCCATTGTAGGCTAACGAGATTCTCAAATTTTGTTGTAAGTAGACCAACAAGGTCATTTACCTCTTCTTCGTATGCTTTAGGAGTTTGTGTAGCATAAAACACCAACATCAATTCATCCGTTGTGAATGAGTAACGCATCATAAGATTTCTCAAGAGACCTTCTTCTGTTTCTTTGTTATATCCCGAAAGCTTGTATTTTTTTTGCCACTTACTTACAACATTTTTTACATCTACCATAATTTCTGGCATCAGTAATGAATCCTGCAAATCTATGACCTTACGGAAATTGCCCTGTTGTGTCATTCCTAATTCACCATTAGGACCAAAAGTAAGCTCCATCTTATTTCGATAACGATATGGATTATCCATACCAATAATCGGTTGAACCACACTTGTATCAAATCCGTTGTTTTCAAGATGATGTTTAACCATGTTTTCCTTAAACTCAAGTTGACTCTCGTATTTCATATACTGTAAAGGTGCACCACCCGACATAGATTCATCTGTGGATATATCCATATTACGAGTTGGTCCTGGTTTTAAGAGTTCATCGTAGGATAAAGTAGCTTTTCTTCGTCCTTGTGCATTTGGCACCGTTACTCTTACAACATCACCTGGTACTACATTTTTTATTAACAAATTTAATTTTTTCCCTTGAGAACCTGTCGTCGGGGCATGAGTATATTTTGCATACCCATATCCATTCTCTTCAATTGCTTCAATTGTGACTTCCAACACTTCTGTTGGGTATGTGTTTCTATTCATATTTTTCCTCATTTATTTAAAATCATTCTACATCTTTGGACTATTACAAATATAGCCTTATTTATTAACTACTTAACATAGTAGTTATTAGTCCAATATTTTTCTTCGTTTTTTCCAATGCCTTCTGGACGTTGATCGAGACATTCCCCTTTTTCTTGATATTTGATAATATGCTTAAGTTCAGCATACGATAGCCTGTGTGTTGCTCTTGAGAATGATGTATCATGATAATCAACCTCTTCCAGAACCTCAACATGTACTTCATATCCACTATCAATATAAAAATTAATTTTGTTAGGGACTAGTTTACTAATGTATCCATTTAAGTAGTTATGCACATGTCCACTGCCCGAATCTAACATCCTACTCCATAAACTTGTAGTTTTCCCAATGTAGAAGCATTCCTTTTTTCCGCTCTTTACAGCAAAAAATCCGTACACACAAACTATGGTTTCTGTAAGCAAAAGGTCAGGTAAGAAAATACCTTTAGTTTTTGCTAAACCAATTTTTTGACTTCGATTCATTCTCATAGATTTAATTTATTCTCTTTGTTTAGAAGTGCTATAGTCTCCACATGAACTGTCTGGGGAAACATATCTACAGGACATACTTCTTTAAGTTCATATCCGCGTTCTTGATATAACTTCAAGTCTCTCGCAAGGGTTGCAGGATTACATGAAACATATACAATCCTCTCTGGATTTGATTTTACGGATGCTTCAATGAAATTGATATCCAATCCCTTTCGTGGTGGATCTACTACGAGTGTATCAATACTTAATCCTTCTTTAACCCATCTTGGCATGATTTCTTCTGCCTTACCTGCCTCAAATGTCACATTTGTAATATTGTTGTTTGAAGCATTTTCTTTAGCCATCACAATCGCATCTTCAACAATTTCCATAGCATACACATGTTTTGCATGGTCTGCAAGGTTTAGTGAGATGCTACCAATTCCACAATATGCATCCACCACTACATCTTCACTGGTAACTCCAGCTAATTCAATTGCTTTGCTATAGAGAACTTCTGTTTGATGTGTATTTACTTGGAAGAAGGATCTTGAAGAAATTGAGAACGTTTTTCCTAACAAAATATCATGGTAACGATCTTCTCCAAATAGTAAGATTTGCTTGTTACCCATAATTACATTCGTACGCTTATCATTTATATTTTGAACGATACTTACACACTCTGGTATTTCCTTGGTAATTTCTTTCACAATATTTTGCGAGAGTTGTTTTGATTCCTTTGTAACGAGAATAATCATTATTTCGTTTCTTAATTCACTGCGTCTCACTATGATATGACGAATGTTTCCACGGTGATGTTCTTCATCGTATGCCTTAACATTATTCTGTCTAAGAATATCTCTAACAATAATGATTGCTTCATCTATTTTAGAATCTTGAATATGATAATTTTCAATTGGAATTAAATCGTGTGATGCTTTTTTATAAAATCCAGTTTCTAGTTGGCCATTAATTTCTCTTACTGGAATTTGGGCCTTATTTCGATAGTTCCAAGGATTATCCATACCTAACGTATCATGGATGGTCACATCTTCTAAGCTTACTTCTTTCGATAACGTCTTTATGACGAGGTCTTTTTTGAACTTAAGTTGTTCAGTGTAGGATAGGTGTTGCAGTGGCATCGTACCCGTTCGTGTTCCAACTGCATCGGTAACTTCTACACGATGTTCTGATTCTTTAATCCACGAAAGTACTTTACCAAATGCAAAGCGCTTTGTAACTTTCAAAATCGTGATTTCCACAACTTCCCCTGGAATGGTGTTCTCTATAAATACAGGAAAGCCATCTACTTTCGCAACTCCAAATCCTTCATAAGTTAAGTCAATAATTTCAACTTGGTAATGTTCATTTTTGTTCATAATTATCCTCAATTTCATCTAATTTATTGAATGTTATTTTAATTGCTCCCGCCACGGTAGCACGATTATTTCTGGGTTGACCAAAGTGGTGCGCAACATCCTTTAGAGTTTCTTCTAGTAGAATATCAAATAGTTTCCTTATTTCTCCATGGTACTTTGACAAATGGCTTTCAATACTTTCGTTATAGATGTATTCATATTCGCGTACACCTTGATGATACCAATACGGTTTCTCGTCATCGAATTTATATGCACGGAGCCAATCCCAAATAATGTTGATATCTTCGACATTTGGGTTATCAATATGACAATGTTTACAGAGTAAAATAAAATTTCCCGGTTCGTCTTCTCCTCCAAGAGAAAAGGCACGAATATGGCAACGATCCAAACGTTTTTTTACACCACATCGCCAACAATGTGTTGTTGCTTGCTTGTAGTTAACGTTTGTTTGATTGGCATCAATTGCATCTTTCCAATAATCCGCAATTTCTTGTTTGGTTGTTAGAATTCTCTTTGTCATAGTTACCTCAATTCATTTCTATTGTACCAAAAATTTAGGTTGCATGTCCTTTGGAATATACTACTTTATCACTTATAATGAGGCCAAGGAGGATATTTTAATGCAAATAACAAAAAAAGGAGTACCTACTGAGGTTGCTGGTGTTCAACCAACCTTAAACGAAATGGCTCCATCATTTAATTTACCTAATATCAACGGTGAAACCGTTTCTTTAGATTCCCTAAAAGGACAAACTGTTCTTATCAGTATTTTCCCTGATATCAACACCCGTGTTTGTGATCTTCAAACACGTCACTTCTTCAAAGTAGCAAGTGATTATCCGAGTGTAAAGATAGTGAATATATCAAACAATACCATTGATCAACTTAAAGACTGGTGTGCAGTCGCTGGAATCGAAGCAGAAATGCTCAGCGATGTTGAACTCGAATTCGCTCATGCTTATGGCATCTACCTTCCAGAATTTGAATTACTCGCTCGTTCCATCTTTGTCATCAATAAAGACGGAAAGCTGGTCTACTCAGAAATTGTTCCTGAAATGGCCCAAGAACCAAATTACGAAACAGCCCTTGAAGCAGCTCAAAACGCTTAACTATAAGCACCTTACATAAAAGCCGAATTCCTAAGAGTTCGGCTTTTATTATTAATAGAGGTTTTATTAGATGATGAGAGATTTTAGAGTATTAATCTCTTGATCAATATTGTCATTTTTTTGAAGGACTGAATACATTAACGCGTTTCGGATTAAATTAGAAAGGTCATGCAGTTCTAGATTATCAGGTAGTGAAATTCTTGAGTCTTTCTCCAAGATATCATCAATACTTTGCACAAATTGATCAAACATTCTTTTCTCCATTGATCTTCCCGTATCTTTCAGTTCAACGGACATGTCACGCAGTCGCAAAATATAATCATTTTCAAAACGCGTAAATAAAGGAAAGAGATGGCTATAGAAAATTTTTAAATTTGTGTCAAAATCAGTTCCAACATAATTAATTTCATTAAGAGATTCTAAAGCATCGTGCCAGTACTCTTTACTTAATTCGACTAAGATTTCATCTTTATTTTTAAAATAGCGGTAAATTGTCCCCAACGCTATATCACACTCTGAGGCAACAGATCGCATCGTTAAAGTATTAAATTCTCCAGTTTCTAATATTTTTTTTGATTTCTTAAGAATTGTATCTCTAACTTCTGAACTTTTTATTTTCATAGCCTCACCCCTGTTCGTATTTATTATACACTAAACACGAATTTTCATTAAACTTCTTGACATTATACTTTCGTTGAACTATATTAGTAATACAACATGAACAATGTTCACGGAGGCGAAATATGAGAGTAATCATGGAATCAATTTTTGATATCATCTATTTATTAGGTGTTGTTGGTATGGGTATATATATACTCAAGCAATCAGGAAATAAAGTTACTAGGCTTTACGGTTGGATGGCCATCATCCTCGGTGCAGGTGACGCGTTCCATTTAATTCCTCGTGTGATTGCACTCTTATCTGCAGGGCCAAATGGCGATTTAACCCAGGCATTCATTCAATACGAAGTTTCTATGGGATTTGGTAAAGCAGTCACTTCGATTACAATGACAGTGTTCTATCTTATCTTGTATATTATTTGGAAAGAGTACTACCAAGTTAAGAATACACAAAAAATATCTACTATCCTTATAGTATTAGCTGCAGTTCGTATTATTGTCGGTCTCTTCCCACAAAATATGTGGCTAGTTCACAACCAACCACTCGATTGGGCAATTTACCGAAACATTCCTTTTGCTATTATGGGAATCATTATGATTTACTTATTCTATAAAGAATCCCGAAAGAATTCGAACGATCCTTTTAAATGGATGTGGCTAGCGATTACCCTATCATTTGGATTCTACATTCCTGTGGTGCTGTGGTCAGATGTCAATCAAGCGATAGGTCTTCTAATGATACCAAAAACTCTAGCCTATGTATGGGTGGTTGTAATGGGACTTCAATATCAAAAATCTCTTAAGTAGTAAAAACAAGTCGACAATTCGACTTGTTTTGTTATTATTCTCCTATAATACTTCCTCTTCTATTGATGTTGGTTCCTCCACATCAATAATTGTTTCGCTTAAATCCGTTTCTAGTTCTTCGTAAACAAGGGAAATCATTCCACGAGTATCAGATTTAAGATTTGCACGGCCGATAAAAATAAAGAACCAAATTCCAAAGTTGAATCCGCTCACTTTCTCTGGAGTAAAATCATGCCCTTTGTATACAATATTGGGTTGATTAATGAACTCCTCCATTTGACTCAAAGCAGTGACCAATTCAAAACTTGTGTCAGGAACATAATCTCTAAATACTTTTGTCTTCAACATTTTTATCACCTCTCCTTACTTAAACTATACATAGAAAAAGAGTAGATTGCAAACGCTTTCTACTCTTTAAAGAAATCTCTCAAATCGCTAATTTCATAAGTTGGAATAATTCCTGTTTCATTCATTTCTTGTTGAGGATTGTACCAAATAGTATCTATACCAGCATTGATACCACCTTGAATATCTGCTTTCAGTGAGTCTCCAATCATCACAATTTTATCTAACTCTGTTAGGTTAAATTTTTCGAAGACATAGTCAAACATTTCCTTCATTGGTTTTGCATAACCTGTTTCCGATGAAACGACCACGCCCTCAGCATATGACATAAGATTTGCCAATTTGATACGACGATGTTGTGTTTCGGTCACACCATTTGTTACAAATATAATTTTGGCCTGCTTCGATAATTCTTCCATGAACTGTTCCGCATGATCCATGAATACGTTATTTTCTTCGATTTCATTTCGGAAATAGCGATCCATTTCATTTCCTGAATATGGAAGGTTATAAGATTTAAACGCTTCCGCAAAACGTGTTTCTAATATTTGATCTTTAGGTATTTCTCCACGTTCATATTGGCTCCATAAGTTATGGTTAACCGTTTCGTAATGATTTACTAATTCTTGTGTAAAGGGAATACCTAGATGCTCTATTGTATTTTTAAGGGCAACTTTTTCTGCTGCTTTAAAATCTAATATCGTATTATCCAAATCTAATAGTACAGTTGTATAGTTCATAATATCCTCCAAACAGTGTTATTATACTACCTTTGAAACAGTGTTGGGAATATTTGCTTCAGTTGTTAGTAGGAAGTGATCTGATAGATAACGTCCTTTTCTTGTTTTTTCAGTACAAATTGTAAGGGAGTCACAATCAATTTCCTTCGATACAAAGATATGATCAATATGCTCTAATTGATCATTTTCTGGATCCAATCTAAAGTCATTGAATGTTCCATGACCTTGTATTGGTTTTATATAATTAAATCGACTGTGCAATGGTTGTAGAATTTCATTCTCTTTCTCGACATTAAAATCCCCTACTAAGATAATTGGGTATTCCACATCTGTAATTTCTTCAAGAATTTTTACTTGGTTAATTTGAGCTTCTAAACTTTCATGATCAATATGTGCATTCATGAATACAAAACGTTCTTGAGTCTCTAAACATTCAAGAAGTACCCATGTGCAGATACGATAACAAGCTGAGTTCCAATCTTTTGAAACTTTGAATGGTGTTTTAGATAACCACAGTGTTGCTTGCTGAACACACTTGAATTTATCTTTACGATATAAAATTGGATTGTATTCCTCATGACACTCTCCGTCACGACTCTTTCCAACTGCTTGATATTTCTTTAATTTTTTTAAATCTTTAAATTGACTCGATACAACTTCTTGTAATCCAATCACATCGAAACCATATCTCTCTATTTGGTTCAATAATTCCTTCTTCCGATACTTCCACTGGTCAGGTCCGTCTTCTTCATTTTCGAACCGTATGTTGTAAGTACCAACCTTTATTCTCATTTCAAAGTCCTCCTATTCCTATCATAGTCTTTTTGAATGTAATTTCAAGAGGTATCTCATTCTTCCTTATTTTTTACAGATTCATCACAATTTTTATCCGCATTTAGTAAAAAAACCACTCTTTTTTGAGTGGTTTAGCTTAATCTTGTTTAAGTTCTAATATTTTATTACCTGTTACTTTCAAGGTTACTTTATCTCCGAGTGTTAAAAATGCGAGTTCATCATTCACACTTAATGCAGCATCAAAGATAATCTTCTTATCATCGAGCTTAATCAAGAAATGCGTATTTCCATCAATGATAACTTGATTCATTGCTGTAATACTTCCGGATATCGTTTCCTCTTTACCACCAATTATCGCTAACTGATCTCCCATGACATTTAGATAATTCTTCTCTGCAATTGGTTTTGTTTCTCCTACTGCAGATTTAGTATAGTCTTGATAGTTAACATACGCTAAACTTCGAACTACACCCGAAATATCTTTTAAGGATGTAACATAGGTTGGATGTCCACCAACATTTTGTAATGTTGGGGTTGTAGGAGTATATCCTTTTTCTTGAATCGAACCTACTGACGTAGTTTCTGCTGATGTTAAAGAGATACCTGGTAGATTAAGTTCCATGGCTTCTCCAGTATGGCGATTGAGGAATAGTAATCCTGTAGTAGAAGAAGCATCTATATTGATAGGTCTAATTCCAGTAAAGACATAAATTTCATCATCTACCGATACGTAGTTATACGTTCCCTCTTTACTATCAATAGCCATTACTCCCTCTTGTTGCATAAATGAGTTGAAGTAGCCTCTATTGAGCGTGTAGTGATCTTTAGCTTGCGATAGGAGCATTGATGTAGGATAAACAGAATCAACCCATTCCGGCACTTCATCAAGCTTATAGCGTTGGGTTGAACCTGTTACAGCATCAACGGTAATAATTGCTTCCATATCCTTTGCGCCCCAGATACCTACTTTCTTTGTAATACTTTGAACAATCCAGTATGGATGACCCGATTCATCAATTTCAAAGGTCCATCCATCTAAGTAACTAAATTTATGCTTCATTGCTACGTGACGTTTAAGATCATACTGTAAAGGGGCTCCTGGATAATATTTCATTGGTTTATCCAATTTCACAATCTCTGCCTTGGCATTAATATTTCCGTCGCCTGTAGTCACCAAGGCGTAGTAAGGTACCCCATTTCCCATATTAGTATATTTCTTAAACGTATCTGAATATACAAATGGAGCAACACGTACCATATTACCCTTATAGTTTATTTGCGCAAACTCTCGTTTATTAATATCAAATTTAGAAGAGACATCACTCAACTCTCCCATTTTCTTTTCTGCTGCAAGAATAGCGGAATCTTTGTCTACATAGGACATCTCAACCTTATGGTCATCACCATATAAATCTTCAAAATCCACTTGTTGAACTGGTCCCACAACCTTAGCATAGCGTTTCGCATTAATAAGGCGAGAGGAAGAAATACTTCCAATAATAAATACAACCACAAACACAGAAGCTATGATTCCAAATGTTCCAAAGAACTTCTTATAATTTTTTCGATCAATGAATAAAATTCCTGAAATAATAAGTATAAAGGAGCTTAAATAAATCATGGACTCAATATCCATATAATGGTAAGTATTACCATTTACAATATCGATAAGTACAAACAGTACTGTTACAATCCCAATCGATATCCACTTACGTTTTGTCATAATGTTACCTCCTCGATAATCATTCGAGCGTTGCAATTAAAAAGGAATCATAACATGATTCCTAAACTTTGCAAACTCCATCTTCGCACATTCCTACGTTTTCTTCTTTCGGAAGATTTTCAACATATTCTAATGCTTGTTTAAATGTTTCGACAGGTTGTGCTCCTGACAATGAAACTTTATCATCAAATACGAAATGTGGTACACCTTTCGCACCAATCATTTGAGACCATTGTTCATCTTGGCGTACTTTTAAGCCCACTTCATCGGAATCAAGTGCCTTACGAACATCCTCTTCCTTCATTCCTGCTTCCACAGCTAATTTAATAAGTTCTTCATCATCATTCAGGTAAGCACCTTTTTCAAAATACCCTGATAAGAATTTCTCACTAACTTCATATCCCAAGCCTTGAATTTTCGCAAGTTGGAATACCTTGTGAGCTTTAAATGTATTTGAATGCTTCATTGCATCAAAGTCATAGTTAAGGCCAGCGCTTGCAGCCATTTCTTTAACACGTGCATTGTTACTTCTTGCTTCACTTAATGACATTCCATATTTATTTGCTAACATTTGATCTACCGACATTCCTGGTTGATCAACAAAATCAGGATCTAGCTCGTAACTCATCATTTCAATTTCCACATCATCTCTTCCGGACTCTTTTAATGCTTGTTCTAAATGTCTTTTACCGATATAGCAAAATGGACATACAAAATCTGACCAAATTTGAATTTTCATAATTGTCACCTCTCATGAATATTCTAACTGTTTCCAATATATTCGGCTAATAATATGCCCAGAGGGGTATATTGATTTTTACAAATATGACTCCAAATTAAAATGACTCAGTGATTCTATCATATCATGATAACCCTCAAAGTTAAGATGCTTAGTAATGCGATTTGGAACCACAATAACATCAATGCCAGCTTTAACTCCAGCATGTAATCCATTGAGAGAATCTTCAAAAATTATAAGTTTACTCTTATCAATATCTAGTATCTGTTGTGCCCTATTGAATAAGTCGGGTTCTGGTTTAATATTTTCTACTTCATCTCCACCAACAATGACATCAACATACTCTAGAAGACCAAGTCTCTTTAAATGTGTTAAAGGATGATTACGAGGAGAACTTGTCGCAATCGCAATTTTTAAACCCTTGGCTTTCGCATCCTTCATAAGTGTTTCAACACCCACCATTGCTTGCAGTTTTTGTGTGTTCTCCTTGAACGTAGGAAATATTGCATCATGATAATCTTCCATCGTAATATCAGTTCCTATTTTCTTATTTACAATCTCAAGCATTTTGTTAGAATTGGATCCAATACACATAAGATACTCTTCCATCAACAAGTCATAATTATGCGTCTCTTTAAACCAATCCATAATAATTGGATACCATTCATATTCTGTATCGATAACAACACCGTCGAAATCGAAAATTATTCCTTCCAACATGTCTTTACTTCCCCTTATATAATTCTAATAAATCTTTCAAAATCTCATCATTACTTGCAGCAATATAAACTACAGGGTGTGTTACAAGTTTAAGTGTTTCATCACCATCAATCGAACTTTTTCCACACACTTCATTTAAAATAATGTTCGCGGCAGCGATATCCCAAACATTGAGGCGACGCGCTATATATACATTTGTTCTACCAGCAGCAATATTGCAAGTATCGATTGCTGCCGCACCAACGTATCGATGAACCATCATTTTACTCTCTAGACTCTCGTCAAAGAGTCTTAGAGTGGGTAAGTCGCTACTTACAATCGCATCATCAAGTCTTGTACTCATATCTAAAGACGAAAGTATCTTTTCATTGAGAAAACTTCCTTCTCCATTAACTCCCACAAACATCTCATCACGAGTCACATCATAAACAATTCCAAAGACAGGTTTTCCGCCCTCGTAGTATGCTAATGAAACAGCAAAATTTTGTTTTTGATAAATAAAGTTGGTTGTCCCATCAATGGGATCTAAGATCCAAACTTGAGAATTGCCTAAATAACTTACACTTTTTTCTTCGGTGATGAAATCTTGATTCTCATAATTATCTTTAATTTGTTTCACAATATAGACTTCTGTAGACTTATCAACGTTAGTAACAAAGTCATGCTTATTTTGTTTGGTATCTATAGTCAGTGATTCACTCATTTGTTTTCTTATAAGTTCTCCACTTTCGTAAACAACTTTCTTTGCGAATTCTAATTTTTCATTTATAGCCATGTTTTAATTCCTTTCATAATTTGAGAGTTTGCAGCACCAATAAATAAATGACCCTGTTGATCAAATACTAATTGATTGATCTGTGTTCCCATAAGGAACGTTCCACCTACTTCTCTCAAAATAATTACTGCTGCTGCGCAATCCCATGCCTTCAAACTATTAAATACATATGCTTGAGACATATTTGCAGCAACATGACAAATCTCAAGAGCACCGGATCCTAAAAATCTATGTGCAATAATTTGACTCTTAATCTCTGAAGGCGTGGCTTTAAAAAAGTTTGGTCGATAGACATCTCCAGAAATGACAGATTCACTCAAAAGTCTTTTTTGATCGAGCAAATTCATTTTCTCACCGTTTAGGAAAGCCCCATAACCCGTCTTAGCTTCGAACAGTTCATCGTTCATGACATCATAGACAAATCCAAATACAGGCATACCTTTTTCATAGTAGGCTAGTGAGATACAAAAGTCTCTTTTCTTATAGACGAAATTGGTGGTTCCATCAATTGGGTCTATAATCCAAAGGTTATCAAGTCCCAGAAAGTCTCGTGTTTTTTCTTCCGTCAGATAATTTTGATTAGGGAATGAATTATTGATTGTCTCTACTAAAAATTTTTCAATTTGTTTATCGACATTGGTTACAAAATCTGAAGCTGAACTTTTTATATCAACCTGTATATCTTCTTTCATTATTTTTTTAATAAGAGAACCTGCTTCGAGAACAGATTGTCTAGCAACATTATACTTATTCATTACGACTCCTATATATTTGTAGACTGAATTGAAACGATGTTATCATTTTTGGAAAGTTCATGTTGCAATTCGTCAAATGTAATTTTCTTTCCACCATGTATTTCATAAACATAAGTGTATATTTTTTCGTTACCATAAAGTTCTACCGAGTATTGAACACGGTGAATTTCTAGTTGAAAACTGTTAAGTGTTTCAATAATTTCATGCTCTACCTTATGGCCTCCAATATACTTCACTACAAGTTTGTGCGGCAAACTTTCACCAATAATTCGTTTCATAATATATAAAACAATCATAGTTGCAAGAAAACCTAGGAAAGCAAGTTCATAATATCCCATACCCAATGCAAGTCCCAATGCTGCAGTTGTCCATATTGAAGCAGCAGTAGTAAGCCCTGATATATTTTTATTAGTCACAATAATTGTTCCGGCACCTAAGAAACCAATACCACTTACAACTTGCGCAATTAATCGCGCTGGATCTGAGCGAACTGATCCAATTAAATCTGGATGAATCCTAGCATACTGTAAAGTATCAAAAATAATATGTTGTTGGATAAGTGCAATGATCGTTGCCCCAATCCCTACTAGTAAATGTGTTTTAATTCCGGCATTACTTTGGTTTTTTTCTCTCTCAAGACCAATTAAGCCTGAGAACACCAATGTTAACCCCAAACGAATAACTATATCTCTAAATGCCATACATACTTTCCTCTCATCTATGGTCTCATACTAAGTCTAAAAAACCGCGTCCCCACACGATTTTATACTCTCCGACTTTATTTTAAGCCTCACTTAATTATATATATACTATAAATTTTCTGGCCAAGCCATGGTGAACTCAGGGATGTTTGTCTCTTCTTCAACATCTTCATCAATTACCACAAAACCCTCACGCTCATAGAACTTAATAGCCTTTTTATTTTGTTGGTAAACATTGAGTGTTAATTCATCATAGCGTTCTTTTAGATGATTCATCAATTCTTTTCCTACACCATTATTTCTTGAAATAGAATCTACAAATATACCCGAAAGATAATGACCACCAAGAACTCCCGCAAATCCATTAATTCGGTTATTATCTACCGAAACATATATATTAGCATTTTCTAACATTTCCTTAAAACTATCGTAATTTTCTCTCCAATATGAAGAATCAACGTAGTCGTGCACCTCAAAATTTGTATTTATCCAAAGGTCCATGACTTCATCAATTTCAGGTATTTCCATCAAACGTATCATATTTTTTCCTCGACATCTTTCTTATTCATTATACCACAAAAAAAGACATCCATAAGGATGTCTAATTACCTGGCAATGAGCTATCTTCACTA
>JAVWLP010000020.1:0-34382 GCA_036637915.1 Erysipelothrix sp.
TGAAGATAGCTCATTGCCAGGTAATTAGACATCCTTATGGATGTCTTTTTTTATGTCTGTTCTTGAATTTATATGATAGAACATGTTTTTTATCAATTAGTGAACTGAAATGTATGAATTGATAGCTGATTCACATGTTTATATTAAATTGTTGCGATTGTTTAATGCATGATACGTATAATCTTGGTATAATAATGAAGTAGTGAAAGTTTATAATTGAAATATTAATGGCAACATTGAGTTTCAAATGTAGGAGGAAATTTAATGATAGAAGTCAAAAACTTGAGGAAAGTATTTGATAATGGCTTTGAAGCGCTCAAGAGTGTAAACTTTGAAATTGAAAAAGGAGACTTAGTATGTCTTCTTGGACCTTCAGGATGTGGTAAAACTACTATTCTGAACCTGATTGCTGGATTATTAGATCCAACCGATGGAGATATATTGTTTAATGGGGAAACTGTTGTAGACAAACACCCTAAGAATCGTGATATTGGTTTTGTATTCCAAAACTATGCATTGTATCCGCATATGACAGTATTAGAGAACGTTATGTTCCCATTAAGAGTTGGTAGTAAGAAAATACCTAAAGAGGAAGCAGAAGTCATTGCCCGTAAATTTATGGCTCTTACAAGTATTGAAGAACTTGAAAATAAAAAACCCGGTACGATGTCTGGAGGACAACAACAACGTGTTGCGATTACACGTGCTTTAGTTCAGAATCCAAATGTCTTATTACTGGATGAACCACTCAGTAACCTTGACGCACGTCTTCGCCTGAAAATTCGTGAAGAAATTCGTCGCCTCGTCAAAGAAGTTGGAATCACAACTATCTTTGTTACCCATGATCAAGAAGAAGCATTATCCATTAGTGATAAAATTGTTCTTATGGATCAAGGTGTTATTCAACAACATGACATACCACAAAATTTATATTTAGAACCTAAAAATTTATTCGTAGCTAAGTTTATTGGTAACCCAGTAATTAATATTATTCCAGTTGAAGTTAAGAATGGAAAAATTGTTGCGGATTCATTTGAATTTGATAGAACAAACCTTGTAGCAGATCGTTTTAAAGGCGAAATGCCGGATGGTCATTACCAAATGGGTATTCGTCCGGAAGATGTTCTTATTAATAGTGAAAGTCCATTGTTCTCTGTCAACACAGAAACAGTTGAACTTATTGGTCGTGAACGTATATTAAACTTCAGTTTAAATGAACTTCATGCAAAATCAATTGTTCCTATTGAAGAACAAATCGATGAAGGAGATACAATTTCATGTAGTTTTAACTACTCCCGTATGTTTATCTTTGATGAAAATGGCGAGAGGGTTTACTAATGAAACGCTTCCACAAGTATAGTGCTGAAAATCAACCTAAAGCGTGGCTATATTTAATGCCGGCAATGATTATTGTAACAATGTTTACAATTTATCCCTTGTTCCGTTCTTTTTGGTTATCGTTTCAAAAAGGTAATATGCTCAGACTGTCCTTTACTGGATTAGATAACTATAAAACTGTTTTAACTGATCCTGTATTTCATACAGCAATGAAGAATACTTCGATTTATGCCTTTATTGTTGTGCCTGTTGCATTGATTATATCGTTAGTCATTTCATGGCTTATTTTTGAAAAAATTAAACATAAAAATTTCTTTGAAACAACATTCTTTATTCCTTATGTTACAAGTACATTAGCAATCGGGATTGTGTTTAGATATTTGTTTAATGGTGATTATGGTATTATTAACCACTTGTTATCTTTCTTTGGGATTCCAGGTGTTAACTGGCTTAATAGCACTTCAACAAGTGTAACAACACTAATTATTTTTGGTGTTTGGTCAGGACTTGCCTTCAACATCATTATTCTTTTAGCGGGATTAAGAAATATTAATCCAGAATATTATAAAGTTGCGGATATGTTTGGCGCTACAAAATGGGAACAATTTAAAAAGATTACCATGCCACAACTCATCCCAACAGTTACGTTCTTATTAACTGTAAACTTTATTGGTGCCTTTAAGGTATACTCGCAAGTTTATGCTTTATTTGGAGGAACTGCTGGTGTTGCGAATAGTGCTTCAACTGCAGTATTCTATATTTATGATAAGTTCCATGTTGCCGGACGTCCTGGTATCGCGATGGCTGCAACAGTAATCCTCTTCGTAGTGATTCTTATCTTTACATTCATTCAAAATAAATTGATAAAGAAAGTTGAGAATTAACATGAAACGTTTTATTAATATTATTTCAATAATCTTTATTTCTTTACTGGCTATTATGACAGTGTTCCCATTTATCTACATGGTATTAGCGGGACTCATGACATATCAAGAAGCAACAAGTATTCCACCAACATTTTGGCCTCAAGTTCTGAATTTCTCGAACTATGCGGAAGTGTTTGAAAAAGCACCGTTTGTTCGTTACTTCTTTAACACAGTATTTGTTTCGTTGATTACAACAGCAGGAATCTTGATTACATCAGTACTTGCTGCATTCGCTCTTGTGAAACTGGAATTTAAACAAAAAGGTCTTGTACTAACAATCATGATTTCACTGTTGATGATTCCTTATGAATCCATCGTCTTTACAAACTATCAAACTATTGCGAGAATGGGACTTCTTAATACATACTACGCATTGATTATCCCGTCACTTGCAAGTGTATTCTATATTTATTACTTACAAGGTTACCTAAAGAGTATTCCAAGTTCGTATTATAAAGCAGCGAAAATTGATGGTTGTACTGATCTTGAGTTTATCCGTAAAATTATGATCCCACTTGCAAAACCTGCACTTGTTACTGTAGGTATTCTAAGCTTTATATCAGGTTGGAATTCATTCCTATGGCCATTGCTCGTTACTAACGATAGTAAATATCGACTATTAAATAACGGTCTCGCAGCCTTTACTTCAGAAAGTGGTAGTGATGTTCACTTGCAAATGGCAGCTGCTACACTTACCATTATTCCAATTCTGATTGTCTATTTTGTATTTAGAAAAGAAATTATTCGAGGAGTATCAAAAAATGGTATTAAAGGATAAAAAAACTAAGGTGACATTCCACAGTGGTATGATGACCATTGGAGGTACAGTTATCGAAGTTGCTTATGAAGATGCACATATCTTCTTTGACTTTGGTACTGAATTTAAACCAGAGCTTAATTTAAAAAATGAATCATTAGAAGAACTTCTTGACTATCGTCTCGTACCTCATCTTGAAGGTATGTATGATCATAACTTTGGTTATGTGTACCCAAATGAAACAACCGAGTCTTATAACCACACAGCTGTGTTTGTGAGTCATTGTCATTTGGATCATACAAGAATGCTGAACTATTTGGATCAATCTATTCCGCTATATGCCCTTAAAGAAACTAAAGTGTTAGTAGAGAGTCTTAATGCGAAAAATGATTTTCTATTACCAAATGCGAATTTGAAGGATACGTATACTCGTGATATCATTGGATGTGAGAACCATGAAGTTATTCAGGTTGGAGATATCAAAGTAGAGTTAAGTCGCGTTGATCATGATGCATATGGTGCATGCGGATTACTGATTCAAACTCCAGACCTCAAAATTGCTTATACCGGCGATTTAAGACTTCACGGTTTCGATGTAGAAGATTCCTTAAACTTCTGCGAACAAGCGCATGATACAGATGTATTAATTATTGAAGGTGTATCAATAAGTTTTCCGGAAGATCCATCACGTAGTTTAAATCGTATTAATAGCGAACAAGATTTATTAAACCGAATTTTAGATATTGTTGATACAAATCCGGATAAGCAAATTACATTTAATTGCTATCCAGGTAATGTAAAACGTATAGCGGAAATTGTGAAATCAAGCCCACGAGAAGTGGTTCTTGAAGCATCGTTTGCGTATATACTTAAAGAATGTTTAGATATGAATTGTAAATATTATATTCACGATTTTAAATCAGATAAACTCGATCCAAAACTCGAAGTTAATTATCAAGATTTAATCGCAGACGAAGGTCGTTATTTATGGCAGGCTGTATCTAATTTTGAAAATCTTAAAGGAGGTGGTATCTACATCCATAGCGACGCAACACCGCTTGGAGAGTTTGATCCAGCATATTTACCATTTATTGAATTGTTGAAGAGTCACAATGTTGAATTCGTAAGAATTGCGTGTTCAGGTCATGCATTCCCAGAAGATTTAAATAAGATTGTGAACTTAATTCAACCGAAACTGCTCGTTCCGATTCATTCATTAAGACCCGATCTTTTAGAGAATGAACATGGAGAACGACTATTACCTGAAAGAGGACAAGTTATCTAGAGGAGAATACATAAAATGAAAAAGTATTTAGTAGCTTTACTAGCAGTATTTATGTTAGTTGGATGTTCTAATAAAGGATCTGGATCATCTGACGATACAATCATTGATAAAGTACCAGAAGGAACAGAAATCACATTCTGGCATGCAATGAATGGTGGACAAGAAAAATCATTAACAGAGTTAACTGAACAATTTATGGCAGAAAATAAGAATATTAAAGTTGTATTACAAAACCAAACAAAATATCCTGATTTACAAGCAAAAATTAATGCAACAGTTACATCACCAAAAGACTTACCTACAATGACTCAAGGTTATCCAAACTGGTTCTGGAGTATTTCAGAAGAAAATATGCTTGTTGACTTACAACCATACATGGACCACAAAACAATCGGTATCGCAGATAAAGATGATATTGTAAAAGTATTCTTAGATGGTGCAAAAATCCATGATAAACAATACGGAATGCCTTTCAATAAATCAACTGAAGTTCTATACTATAATGAAGGTATGTTAAAAGAATATGGTGTTGAAGTTCCTACAACGATGGAAGAACTTGCAGCAGCATCAAAAACAATTTACGAAAAATCAAATGGTGAAGTTGTTGGAGCTGGATTCGATTCATTAAATAACTACTATGTTATTGGTATGAAAAACGAAGGTGTTGAATTCAACAAAGATGTAGATATTACAAGCCCACAAAGTGAAAAAGTAGCTCAATATTACCATGATGGTATTAAAGAAGGTTACTTCCAAATTGCAAATAAAGGTGAATATCTTTCAGCTGTATTTGGAAATGGAAAAATTGCTATGAACATTGGCTCAATGGCAGGGGAATCACACGTTAAAAAAGCTATTGATGGAAAAAACATCGAATACGGTGTTGCACCACGTCCAAGCGAAAAAAATCTACAACAAGGTACTGACTTATACATGTTTGCAGAAGCTTCACCAGAACAACGTTCTGCAGCATTCCAATACATGAAATTCTTAGTATCTAAAGATTCACAAATGAAATTTGCTTTAGACACAGGTTACATGCCTGCACGTACATCAGTATTCAATGATGACAAATACAAGAACACTACAGACTCTAAGATTCCAGCAATCATTGGTAACACATTGAATAATCTCTTTGCTTTACCAGTAGTTGAAAACTCAGATCCTGCTTACCAATCATCACGTAATATTATGGAAAAAATTCTTTCCGATAAAAATTCTGATGTGAAAAAAGTTCTTGAAGGTTCAAAAGCTGAATTTGAAGCAACTTGGAAACAATAGTTACATAACATTTTTAAGTAATTTAAGACAGATAAGTTTAATTATCTGTCTTTTTTATATATAATAGGAAGTGTGTAATGATTGTTAAATTTGTTACGCACTTCACAAGTAGAAGTGTAAATGTAAAGAAAGTGCATTCATTAGTGGCTATTTTAGCACTTTTATACTAATTACTAATTATTTCCTTAATTTACACATTTCGTACACAAATCTTACACATTTGTAAAATTATCAAGTGATATTATGCATGTGTTAAGAAAAGAAAGAGTGGAGACATGAAAAAAAATATATTAAAGATTGCAGCGTTTAGCCTTATTATTTCCGGCTTTGCTGTTGCGCCAATTATGGCTGGAGAGAAAGAAGATAGTGCAAACTCAAACGCTACAGTTTCGTTTAAAGCACCTGATGTTGATGAATCAGTTAAGCCAGTTGATCCAACAGATCCAACCAAACCTCTACAACCAGTTGATCCAAATGAAGGAAATGAAACAGGTTCAACAGGTCCCATTACTATAGACTATGTACCTCACTTAGCATTTGGTGAAGTGAAAATTGATGGTACTACTCAAGTTGTTAATGCTACTTCAGTAAAACCTTTTGTCCAAGTATCTGATCGTAGTGCTACAGGTAAAGGTTGGACACTATCCGCAAAAATGGGAGACTTTGTAACTGGTAAAGGAACTGCAGATGAACATACATTAAAAGGAACAAAAATCTACCTTGAAAATGGACAAGTTCAATCATCAGATCCAGAAATTACCGCAGCGCCTACTGGTACAACAAAAATTACTTTAGTTGGTGGTGGTTCAGATACTGTTACTGTTATGGATGCAGCTAAAAACCAAGGTATGGGAACATGGATTATGAAATGGTTAAAAGATGGTTCTGCTGATACAAACAGTAAAGTAAAATTAGAAGTAAACACGAAAGACGCTCGTGCAAAAGCTTATCAAGCTGAAATTAATTGGACTTTAGGTCAACAACCATAAAAAAATTATGAAAGCTTATAAACATAACAAGGTTAAAACAACATTTACTTTAATGTTTACGCTTGGTGCGATGTTTATAACAATGTTTATCGCACCATTGTCGTCTGTTTATGCAGATGCCTATGGTGCGTTTTACATTGAGCCGCATCTACCAGAAAATCAATATGATCAAAATGTTGGTTACTTTGATCTAATGATGACTCCAAGTATGGAACAGACACTAACGTTTGATGTTGTGAATCAAGGAGATAAACCGATGCTCGCGTCACTGGATTTTCAAAATGGGACAACTTCTCTAAATGGAGAAAAGTCATATCTTAATGTTGAAAAACCAGATGTGTCGATGAAATCACCCATGACTGAAATGGCTCGGATTTCAGATAAAGAATTAACAATTCAACCACATGATAAAAAAACAGTTACTGTTACCGTTAAAGCACCTCAAGATGCATTTGATGGGGTATCAGTTGGTGGGATTACTGTTACTGCTGATACAGTAGATAACGATACAAAAAAAGACAATAAGAAAGAATTTGAAATAGTAAGTAGAACGACATATCTTCTTGCATTGCAAGTTCGAATGAATGAAAATGCTGTTGATAAAAATCTAAATTATATTAAATCTGATACAGAGATGATACAATTGGTACCTAAATTTATTTCAGTAATACAAAATGATCGACCTGTGGTAATGAATGATCTCACAATTGATGGAACGGTAACACTCGAGAACAAAAGTGATATTGTTGCGAAAATACATAAGACAACTGGTGGAATCCTTCCGAATACGCAGTTTTCAATTGCCTATGATTTAGAAGGAAAAAAACTTGAACCTGGTACCTACGATATCAAATTAAGAATAACAAGTGGTAATGATGAATGGGAATGGCAAGAAAAGCATATTGTTGAAGCTCCGCAAGCTAAGACACTCAATGAAAATGCTCAAACACCAACTAAAAATAACACGATGATGATTATTTTATTTTCAATCGTAATACTACTAGTACTTATTGTTTTATACTTATACTTCAAAATGAAAAAAATGAAAAATCAAAAATAGGGGAATTATGAAGCGTACAATCAGAAAAACAAGACAAATCTTAATTGCATTAACAATCGCATTGATTGTTAGTGGTTTTTCTGTGCTTCAAGAAAATCAGAACATTACAACACCAGTATATGCTGATACTAAGGTATCAAAAATTTCAGTTGGTGATAATGGGGATAAGAATCCTGAAACAACAGGAGACAACTCGATTGATGATAAAAAAACAGATCAAATAGTTACAAGAACTGAAGATAATGAAACAATGACAGATTTGGATAATGAAACAGAGGAAGGTAATGAATCGTTATTTTTTGATATGAGTGATATTGAATATAATAAAGATATCGTTACACCACATGAATCACAAATTCATAGCTCCGAAGTGAACCCTCAGTCACGTGCTGCATTGCCTTCATATGCGATGGTTGTCACATCCTTTGGACAATTAAGAGATGCAATTCAAGCAAGCGGAATGGTAAATGGCCAACAAAAAACCATTTATTATCTCGGTTCAGATATTATTGGTGAGAGAAACGGAATAGTTATTCCTTCAGGGTATACGTTTGTTTTAGATGGTAAAGACCCAAATACACAAGCAATTCATACTTATTATGAATATGGAGGGTCTACTGATTCGGATACAATTCGATATAGCGCTAGCACAAAACAAGGGACGAACAATATTAGAAACATTCGTTTTATCGGACAAAATAAATCTGGATTCTTTTCGTCGAGATATGCAGATGCTACTTTTGACTTTACAAATATCGATTATAAAGGACCGAAAATAGCGACTATCCCAAATGGAGTTGCAGTGTTTCGTAACTCGAATATTAATATCACAACAGTAGGATCTGTGAGTTCGGAACAAGTTGCGAGCGCAAGAGAGATTTATTTAACTGATACAAACAATATCACGACAAGTGTCGATTTGAGGCAACCAGTGTTTACTGCAACAGAACAGTTTGTTGTGGCAGGTGATACACAAAACATAAATACAGCAAGTCAAATTTTGAATTCTACGAAAGCATCTATAATTATCATAGAAGGAACCCAACTCAATATTATTGGACAAAGTGTAGGATCAGAAACACTTACGGGCGGATTCACTTCAAATTCTTTTGATAATGCTGGGAAAATAGTATTTAATTCAAATAAGCTACAAGGTAATGTAGTCAGTGCAACATCATTCAACAATCGTGGTGAAATCCGTGCTGAAGTAGGCACAATTAGTACAACAGCAATTAACACCACAACATTTGATAATACAGGCACCATTAGTATAAAGAGTAATCAAGTAAACGGAGATGGCATAAACTCTAAAACTTTGGAAAACAAAGGAACTCTGAAATTAGATGTTGCGTCTATTTCTGGAATCGGTGTTAATTCAACCTCTATCACAAATGCTGGTCTACTAGAGATCAACTCGGATAGTTTTAAGAAACATGTAATAAGTGTTACTGATTTTACTAATGATGGAACGATTCTCATTGATGTGATTGATGTTATAGGAACGACATCTGATGTGATTAATTCTAAAAATCTTACAAATAATAAAAATATAAATCTGAAAACAACTGTCACGGGGAACTCCTTCATTAATAATTCGAATACTATCATTAACAAAGGTAACATTAAGATTGATGGTCAGCGTGTTGGTCGTGATTTAATCTATTCGCTTCACTATTTTTATAACTTTGGAGACGTCGATCTAAGCGCTGATACAGTAGGTTCTTATGGAATTCGTGTTGAAATAAATAATAAGGATTCGTTTATAAATAATGGTGGAAATATAAAAATTCGAGCAAACAAAATATCTAATTTCATTTTATACTCATATTATTTTATTAATAGAAATGATGCGAATGTAGATATTAATGTTCTCGAAGGAGGATCAACTGTTTTTGGTATTGTAATTTACCGAGATAATATATTTGAAAATAGCACTGCAAAATTTGTAATTGGAAATCCAAATCAAGAGAGTAAACCCCGTACCAATATGTTCTATACGGATGCGTATGGTAAGTTTGAATTTAATGATTCTAGAGTAACCATAGATGCCACAAATTCTGGATACACAAATATTTTCAATACCTCAAGTGTTAAGTTTTTGAGTACAGGAACTGTACCTGCATTCCTAAATATTCTAAACTATTCTGGAGCTACTAATTTTGGATCTTACGGAACAAAGTTTGATATTAATACTCAGCAAATTAATACGTGGACTTCAAAGCCTGTTTTCCCAAATTTTCCTGATTCAACATTAGGTAATGCAAGTCGCTTTGTAATGAATGATTACCGAAATTTTGGAATAAGCGGAAGCATTAGTTCAAAAGGGGATCCAACCTTTGATAAAACATCAACCCCAAGCACGGATACAACTAGTATTAATGATAACCTTACTTTTAAAAACCAAGAAGTAATTTCAATGGGGAATATGATGTTGGATGTTCCAAAGAATACGGAAAGCCTTAAGCAGTTAAAACTTACGACAAATCCTGAATCATGGGTTCAACTTGCATCCAAACCGATCTTTGAAACATATGCAGATGCACAAGGGAATGTTGATGTTACCCTTCCTCAAGGCGTTCATAATGACAACTATCAGGTAAACTCATTCGGTAATTATTTATATCGAAATTCTAATGTCCAATACCATGTTGATGGTGATCTAAGTATTTTAGAAATTCCAACGCAAATATCATTTCCAGAGATTGAATTGAAACCGGGTCCAAATTATTATGACCGTGATTCTCAGATGAAGATTATTATCGAAGATAACAGATTAAATAAGACAGGTTGGAAATTGAGTGTTCGAATGGTTAAACCATTACAAATTAGTGGTCGCCCTGAATCACGTCTTGATAAAGCATTACAAGTTAATAAGAATGCTATTGGTGAAGAACTCGTAACGGTCTATGAAACCACAGGACTTGATTATTCCAGTAATACTGAAGTTATCTGGGAAGCTAACGAGGGAATCCAACTATATATTGAAAATTATAATCGAATTTATGCTAATACTCCGTATGAAGCTTCGTTAGAATGGGTATTACAAGCTAAGTAGTGATTTCTTATCACTACTTTTTCTATTTGCGTAAGGATTGTAAAAATATGTAAAGAAATTATTAATTTCACATCTTTCACATGTAAATAGCGTACAATGAAGATAAGATGATGGAGGAGATTCTATGAAATTAAATACAAAAAGAACGGTCTTAATTGGGCTTGCGTTCATGAGTATCTCTGCTTTTTGGCAACTTTATGATTTTCTTATTCCGTTAATTTTGACGAATACCTTTGGTGTTTCTGACACTATTGCTGGATTTGTCATGTCTTTGGACAATGTTCTAGCCTTATTCATGCTTCCATTCTTTGGGGCGTTATCGGATAAAGTGGATACTAAGTACGGAAAGCGAATGCCTTTTATCGTAATAGGAACTTTTGTGTCGGTGGTGAGTCTAATAATTATTCCATTCGCAGCTAATGAGAAGATACTATGGTTGTTTGTAATTGGTCTATTGGTAGTTCTTATAGCAATGTCAACATACAGAAGTCCTGCTGTTGCATTAATGCCAGATGTTACCCCAAAACCAATGCGATCCAAAGGAAATGCAATTATTAACCTTATGGGTGCTGTTGGTGGAATGATAGCCTTACTAATGTTGAATTTCTTGTCTCCACAAAAATTTTCGGGGAATCAATATCCTATTTTTATAGGTATTGCTATATTCATGGCTGTATCAATCATAATCATGATTCTATTTGTCAGAGAAAATCGTTGGCGTAAAGAAATGGTATCAGTCAGTGAACATGTTCATGCTGAAGAAGAACTTGTAACAGAGACTGGCGAGATGAAAGCAGACGTTAAATCAAGTTTGACCTATATCTTAATTTCAATCAGTCTTTGGTTTATGGGATATAATGCGGTAATTTCTGCATTCTCGCGCTATGCTGTTAATGAGCTTCATTTGCTTGAGAGCCAAGCATCTAATATTTTACTTGTTGCAAACATCTCGGCTATTGTATGCTTTATTCCAATTGGTATCTTAGGTACTAAGATGGGACGAAAGAAAACAATTCAACTCGGAATCTTATCGCTTCTCACAGCGTTTGCTACGGCGTTTTTCTATCGTAATGGGTTCACACCTCTAATGTACGTTAACTTTGCACTAGCGGGCTTTGGGTGGGCTGCAATCAACGTAAATTCATTGCCGATGGTATTGGAAATGACTACAGGAGGAGATGTTGGTAAGTATACTGGACTTTATTATACGTTCTCAATGTCTGCTCAAATTATCACACCTATTCTATCAGGATTCTTATTTGATGTTATTGGTTACCACGTCTTATTCCCATATGCTTCCTTCTTTGTACTTGCTTCCTTATTAACCATGACCCGAGTAAAACACGGAGATGCCAAATTAACTTCGTATCATATTGATGAGGTTTAAGATGGAAATAAAAGGATATTTTACCCATCGAGGTTATTACATGAAAGATCAGAGTATTCCTGAGAACTCAATGAGGGCATTTCAAAAATCAGTAGATAGGGGTTTTGGTATCGAACTTGATTTGCAACTCAGTAAAGATGGTGTTGTTTATGTCTTTCATGATGATAATCTTAAACGAATGACTGGAAATGAACATCAGTTTATTGATCTTAATTCTGAGGAAATTGATAAACTTTGTATTTATGGTGAAGTGATACCCCGATTTGAACAGGTATTGCATCTTGTAGGAGGGCAGGTTCCCCTTATCGTAGAATTAAAGTCGTCAGGTGAATATAATGAATTACTCTGTAAGAAGAGTTGGGAACTTCTTCAAAACTATAGGGGTGATTATTGTGTTGAATCCTTTGACCCTCGAATTGTAAGGTGGTTCAAAAAAAATCAACCCGAAGTAATTAGAGGCCAGCTCTTTTTAAGCTTTAACGAATATAAATCATTGCCCATAAGAATTTTTATGCCGACCATGATCACAAATCTTGTAACGAAACCTCATTTTTGTGCACTCTCAAAAAAAATGGCCAAGAGTGGATTTGGGACGTGGTATTATAAAACATTCTCAAAAAAAATAGTTGGATGGACGATTCATGAAGGTGAAGAAAGATCTTTTTATGATGCTCAGATATTTGAATTCTTCAATCCCAAGATATCGGAGTGATAAATGACTCCTTTTTTGATTCAATAAGTTATGTGAACTTTACAGAAATTTAAATATTTGCTGTGAAGCATGGTAGAATTATACAGAAGTAGGGAGTCAGTAATTATGAATTCAAAGCAAAAGAAATATCGATACCTGGTTCCGATAATTTTATATTATATTGTGGTAACAATTATCGTGAATCCATTTGAATACAATATTCACACAGCGATGTTGTGGAATCTTTTTTTGAGTGCGATTCCCTTGTTATTCGCAAGTCTTGTTATCAAAGAATCCATTAAGTGGAAACCTATTTGGGTTGTTCTTTGGATCTTAATGCTTCCTAACGCCTTTTATATGTTCACGGACCTAATTCATGTTAATATGTTTAATTTTTACATTCCAACTGCTAACAACTACCAGCTTCCTTATAATTCTAATATCATGGCGTGGCTGGGAATTATTCAAATAGTATTCTCAGTATTCTTAGGAGTCCTCTTCGGCCTAGTTGCAATGCGTCGAGTGATCAGACATTATTTTGAAGGTGGAACACCAAAATACACTCTTGCTGTTATTTTAGTTTCGTTCTTGAATGCACTTGGTATTTATCTAGGCCGCTTTCTCCGCCTTTACTCGTGGGATATTTTCAAACCTATGACAATACTTGCGAAATTATCGGATATGACCGTTCCGTTTGCATTGGAATTTGTTGGTTCGTATATGATGTTGATTATTGCTTTATATTATGTCTATGAATTTGTCATCGTTAATCGAAAATAATTCCTCAATCCATAGTATATGACGCCAACTGTCCGATATAGATGCTATACTAGGTTCAAGAGGTGATCAAGATGAATAAAGGATACAGTGTTAAAGATTTCGCAATGAATTTGAAAGGAAATGATGTGACATCATTTATTAATAATCAGTCTCATCGTTTTACAGAACGTTTTGGATTATCGTTTTCTGATACAGTACAAGTTACGCTTCGTTTTGAGGATGCACATGATGCTCAAGAATTCTATAATGAGCTGCGCTATAATCAAACCTATTCGCTTGACTATACAGTCACAACATCTCGTTTTAATGCTTGTGAACTTATTGTTGATGGTGCTGAAACGCTTTATGACTATTTTGGAAGTCGTGAACCTAACTTGTTAACTGTGAGCCGTGATTTAAAGCTCAATTTTGAGATTATTTATAATCAAGAATATACTGGGATTGAATTTACGGGAATGGTTCATCGTGGTGAACTCCTATCACGTCAATGTGTGGTTGAAGTTGCATCTGTAATTCCAGAACTGTCGTTAGGTGGATTATCTAAAATTGCTCGAGAAGCTTCTGAATTTGATGATTTATTAACACGTTGCTATATCGTGAAAGGAACGCCATTACTATGAGTCGTTTGACTAATGCTTTACAAATGTTGGACATCTTGTCCGCACGATCCGTAGTCTCCCTAGACGAACTTGCGGATACGCTCGAAATATCAACGCGAGCAGTTCAAAGATTAAAAGATGATTTAGAGTCTGTGGGCTATCATATTGACACTAAGATGGGACCTAACGGAGGTTACTCATTAAAATATCAAACACAAATTCATCCTATTGAGTTTAATATTGAAGAACGCAAAATACTGAAACAAGCATTGTCACTTGTCATACATCAAAACTCGACCCAAAGTCGAGATTTTGTGCGTGCAGTTTCAAAACTATCACGACAACTTGATTATCCTGAACTCAGTATGGTTGAATCCTTTCAATCTGTCCGTCTAAATATAGATCCTGAGAAATATCAAAACTTCATCACAACACTAACGCAAGCAATTGAAACTTGTCATCGCGTAACTCTCGAATATAATAAGAATCATCGTGAAACAAAAACATATCGTTTTGAGCCTTATGAACTCGTTTTGGTTAATAAATTATGGTATGTTTTTGGGTATGATGAAAAAGGACGCTATCTCAGTTTGAAAATTAATAAAATCAATGAAGTAAACATATTAGAAAGTACATTCCTAAAAGATGAAAATACCTCTTCAAGACAAGTTCTTTCTGACTACGGTTATAAAATACAACCTGTTGTGACTGAATTGCTCATTACTGATCAAGATTATTTAAGTGAATATATCTGGGGAAAAAACCAAACTATCACGTGGTTAGATGACCATCGTTTTAAATTAGAAGTGGAATTTCCCAATGAAATGTCAGTCAAAAATTTTGTGATGAGAAGTGCACGTCATATCGCGATAATAGAACCTCTCTGGTTAAAAGATTGGCTTTATCAAGAAGCACAAGAAATAATCGAAAGATACAAACAATGACTTGCTTTTTTAAACGTGCCATACTAAACTTATAGTTGCAATCAAACATAGAGGTGTGGTGCCACATGGATTTTAATTATAAAAAAATGCTAGATTATGTGTCTAAGAGAGAGGTTTACGATATGATAGTTATTGAAGGAGTCGTGGGTGTTGGAAAGAGTTCACTCATGCGTATTTTAGGTCAACAAGGGTATGAAGAGTTTGAGGAACCAGTTGTCGACAATCCGGTATTGGATAAGTTTTATCATGATCGTAATCGTTATTCATTCCCTTTACAAGTTTTTTTCTTGAATAAACGATTCGAACATATTAAACAAGCAAAAGATGTTTCAAAAGCCGTCATGGACCGTAGCATTTATGGTGATGCAATTTTTGCTAGAATGTTAAATATTAATGATGAAATGTCAGATGAGGAATTTCAAATTTATTCTGAGTTATTACAAAACATGTTAGAGCATGTTCATACTCCAAAACTCATGATTTACTTAGAAATAAGTGTTGATGAAGCGATGAAACGTATTCAAAAACGTGGTCGTGATTATGAACAAATTGTTGAACGTGAATATTGGGAAAAATTAAATCATGAATATTCAGAGTATTTTGATCAATACGAATTGTCTCCAATGTTAAAAATTAATGTTGATAACTTGGACTTTGAAAACAATGAAGAAGACAGACTCTATGTCTTGAAGTTAATATCAGAAAAATTAAGCACTTTAGAATGAGGTTATTTCTATGAGATGGTTAGAGACCGCAAAAGCTTATAAACAACATGATCCTGCAGTCCGCAGTATATTAGAAGTGATTTTACTGTACCCAGGATATCATGCGATGTTCTATTATCGAATAGCACATGCATTGTATCGTTGCCATCTTTACTTTCTTGCGCGTTTTGTTTCTCAAATAGGACGGTTTTTTACGCAAATTGAAATTCATCCTGGAGCAGAAATTGGAAGGCGTTTTGTAATTGATCATGGAAATGGTGTTGTGATTGGTGAAACGGCAATCATCGGAAATGATTGTTTGATTCATCACGGCGTTACTTTGGGAGGGAAATCTCGTGAAGTAGGAAAACGCCATCCAACCTTAGGTAATAAAATCCACATCGGAGCTGGAGCCCAAGTAATTGGTGCCATCCATATTGGTGATCACGCAGTTATTGGCGCGGGTTCTGTTGTGACAAAAGATGTAGCTGAATGCGATATTGTTGCAGGTGTGCCTGCACGAACAATTAGAAATAAGTGTACTGAAGAAGGTAAAATATAGCCTTCTTCTTTTTTATACAAATGTTCATATAATTTTCATAATGTTTAAAAGTATCAATAGGAGTGCTTTATCACAACTTTTATGCCCTTATTTAACACTTTATAAATTAGCAGACTTTACATTGAGAGGCGATAAAGATAGAATAATATCAGGAGGTATTGTAAAATGGCAAAAAACAATAAAGGTACTATCATTAAATTTACTGCAATGACAGCTGTCGCAGCAGGTGCTGTATTTGTCGGAGTACAAACAGCAAAATATATTCAAAATCATTCTCGCGAACAAGAAGCAAAAGACTTACTAGTTGAGAAGTATGGCGAAAAAATGGAAAATAAGAAAGTAATTATCGTAGATGAAAACGAAAGCTTTCCACAACGTGTTTTCCGTGCATTTACCTCACTTTTTATCTAACAACTTAAAATTTTGCTAATTAAAAGCCGAGATGTTCTCGGCTTTTTTTATTTGGTAACGTTAATGTTGTCTGAATGATTTACAACTACAGGTGAATGCTTTACGAGATAATCCATGATTGTATCAATCATTTCTTCTTGAATTTCTTCAAGAGTCTCGCTTTCAGAAACCATCGTGTAGTTTCCACCGCCCATAGCGCGGTAGTTATTAGTTACGAGTTTGAATGAATCTTCGTCCTTAACTGCTTGACCTTGATAGATAAGTGATGTAATTCGTGAGCCACGTGGCTTTGAAACATCGATGGTGTAATCAATACCATCAACCATATCATAGTTGTAGTGTTGAGGTTTAGGACTCACATATTCAGGTGAAGCAATAATTTCTCCATCGCTATCGAGCGTAAAGTAATGCGCTGTGAATTCAAGCATTTCTCTAAGGTTTTTACCTGATATTTTCTTTACAACCAGTGTGTTTGGGTAAAGATAAGTACTTACAAGGTCACGCATCGTTATGGTTTGATTAAACCCTTTTGTTCCATTAAATAGAGCAACTGATGATAACTGAGCTTGAGCACGATCTAACTGAACTTGGTTTATCAATGATACGAGCGGATGTTTATGTACTCGAGCATCAAATTCATCATCGATATGAAGGGGACCATCTTGAAGTGATCCGACAGGCTGATCCAACCACTCTTGAACTGTTTCTTGCAATGCATCAAATGGTTTAAGGAAATCTGTATCAATTTCGTAGTCACTAGTTTGGTGTAATTCAGTATGAATTTCGCGATTCTCTAAATCAATAGAAGCAGTTGCGAACTCTTGACCCTTGAAAGCACATTGAGTAATGGGAACACCATGAACAACTTCGCTGAGGCTTCGGTGTTGGTGACCCGTAAGAAGCAGGTCAAGTCCCTTAATTTGAGTCATTTCGTAACCTTGGTTTTCACCGGTTAAGCGTTCTGTTGGTTCTCCAGTTTGAGGATCGCGTTCTAAACCTCCGTGATACATTCCAATTACGAAATCAACGTGTTCTCTAAGTCTTTCAACTTCAGATTTCATCGTTTCATAAGCATCCTTAAATTCAAAATTTTCAATATGTGATGGACGTTCCCAATTTGGAATGTAGTGTGTAAGTACACCAATAAGGGCAATCTTTTTTCCTTGATAATCAATGATTTGAGATTGACCAATAGGCTCACCGTTGAAAAAAACATTTGATGTTAAAAGCTTCGCTTTATTTTCATGAATGTATTTTTTTAAGATGTCAGGACCGTAGTTAAAGTCATGATTTCCAAGATTAATATAATCATAATTTAATGCGTTAAATGCTTGTGCCATTGGATTCATATACTCATTTGGATGCATATGGGCATAAGTAAGAAGCGGTGTTCCTTGGAAGGAATCACCGTTATCAAGAAGTAGAATAGGCCCCTTCAGGCGTGCTTCCTTAATGGCAGTGCTAATGCGACTCAAACCGTAAGATTCGATATTCTCACGACTTGTGTAATTAGTAGGGAATATATTCCCGTGTATATCTGTTGTTACTATAATATTTAGTTTCATATTTATCACCTTGTCACATTATATCAAAAAAATGATCATATATTCTCGATAAGCGTTAAACTTTCTAAATATTTAACTTTTGTTGGTACAAAAAGGTTCAATTATGATAGAATCATGTACATACTGGAAAGGAGAAATTATGAATCGTTCAGATAAAATTTTCATTGGAATTGTCTTTGTTCTTGCTATATCTTTATTCTTTGTAACGGGTAAACTAGCAGAAGTCATTAACAGTGATACAACCCAAGCAGTTGTTACCTATAAAGATAAAGAAGTACTTCGAATTAACATGAATTCAAATGGCTTTCATACCGTTAAAGGTGAGAAAGGAGACGTAGTCATTGAAGTAAAAGATGGACAGATTCGCGTCGCTGACGAAATTTCTCCATTGAACTATTGTTCCCTTCAAGGCTGGGTTAATAAAACGAATGTCCCAATCGTTTGCTTGCCAAATAAAATCATTATCGAAGTTCAAGCAATCCAAAGTACAACACCTGAAGAGGATATATTCATACGATGAAACCACAAAACAAAACAAAGAGACTCACTTTGTTAACGATGCTATTAGGGATGGCAATGATCGTTAACATGCTTGAGCCATCATTACCGTTTGCTTTTCCAGGAATTAAGCTTGGACTCGCAAATGTATTAGGACTTTTTGCACTGTATTTTTTAGGTGTACGCGAAATGTATATTGTTAACATTATGCGTGTACTTTTAGTTTCACTTGTAAGGGGAACATTTTTAGGAGCAGGTTTTTGGCCCGCATTTATTGGGTCATTAGTAAGCTGTACGATGGTCGTATTATTTAGAAAATTCACAAATATGTCAGAAGTAGGAATTTCTGCTGCATCCGCAACGTTTCATAATGTCGGCCAGATTCTTGTGATTGTCTTCTATTTTAATTCTCCATTCATGATCAGCTACTTGCCTATCATGTTATTGTTAGGAATTCCAACAGGAATTCTTACCGGTTACCTTGTACAAGCTATAAATAAGCGATTTAAAATTTCATAAGAGGTAAACCATGAAACATATCAAATTTATTTCAAAGTATACCCAAGGCGTTCAATATCATCTATTGGTTGTGCTCTTGGTATCTTTCGTATACGTCGGGATTGTACTTATTAATCCCTTATTATTACAGTTTACCGTTGATCATGTCATCGGTAACACACCCATAACACAACCCTTTCAACAATCACTCGTTACATCATTAGGAGGCGTTTCAACTTTACAAAACAATCTTTGGATTCTTGCATTAGTTGTTGTTGTTTTGAATATGGTGAGTGGACTGGCTCTTTTCTTAAGAGGGCAGTCAATGGGAACTTTCGCAGAGACTTTTACAGAAAATGTAAGAAATCATCTCTACCAACACCTTCAGATATTACCGTACACATATCATGTGAACGCTAAGACTGGAGATTTAATTCAGCGCTGTACATCAGATGTTGATCAAATTAATCGTTTTTTAAACAATCAAATTCGTGAACTTATGTATGCAGTTCTGATGGTTATCATTTCCGTTACAGTTCTCTTTAAAATCAATGTAAAAATGGCATGGATTTCAATGATTGCTTTTCCAATTATCTTTGTTTTTGCACTCCTATTTTTTAAGAAAATGCAAGTTCTCTTTAAAGAAAGTGATGAAGCTGAAGCAGAACTATCCAACGTATTCCAAGAATCATTAGATGCTGTTCGTGTCGTTAAAGCATTTAACCGTGAACGCTTTGAATTGGATAAATTCGAGCGGAAGAATCGTGATTATCGTGATAAAACACGCCACCTCATTGAGTTACTAGCTGTTTATTGGGGTGTTTCCGATTTAATTTGTTTCCTTCAAATCCTTCTAGTACTTATCGCAAGTATTTTTGAAGTAAGAAGTGGAGCGATGAGTGTTGGTAATGCAATTGTTTTTGTTTCTTACATTAGTATGGTATTATGGCCAATTCGTAATGTGGGCCGTATTATTTCTGATATGGGTAAAGTTACAGTTGCTATTGATCGACTTGAAGAAATTCTCAATGTTGAACCTGAAGATCTTGACAAGGGAATTAAACCGGAAATCAAAGGAAACATTGTGTTTGATAATGTGTCCTTTATGTATGATGATGGCCATTCTAATGTCTTGAATGATGTTTCATTCACCATTGAAGCGGGTCAGACAGTAGCAATAATGGGACCTACGGGTTCTGGTAAATCCAGTTTAGTCCACTTACTGACACGAATCTATGATGTAACCAAAGGGAATATAATTATAGATGGAACTAATATTAATGAAATTGCTCCCCGATACATTCGTTCTAAGGTGGGGATTGTCCTTCAAGAACCTTATCTTTTCTCAAAATCAATTTATGAAAATATTCGTGTTGCAACACCTGATGCCTTAGAGTTTGATGTGCATCAAGCAGCACAAATTGCTTCTATCCATGATGTAATTGAATCTTTTGACCAAGGATATGAAACAATGGTTGGTGAAAAAGGGGTAACTTTAAGTGGTGGACAAAAACAACGAGTTGCGATTGCACGAACTGTTATAAACAAACAACCGATTGTAATCTTTGACGATTCTTTATCTGCGTTGGATTCTGAAACTGATGCGAAAATTCGTGCAGCATTACAAAAGGAAAATGGCAATGCGACAACAATTATAATTACACATCGTGTGAACTCAGCTCAAAATGCTGATAAGATCTTAGTCATCAATAAAGGCGAAATTGTTCAAACAGGAACTCACACAGAACTTATGAGTCAAGAAGGTCTTTATCATACGATTGCTAAAATACAAAATGTAACAAAGGAGGATCGTGATTATGAATCCTAATTTTGAAGAAGAATCTTTTCAAAATGAGAATCTCGATACCCATTTATGGCGTAAGATTCTTGGGCTTTTAAAAAACAATAAAAAATTAATGTTTTCTGCACTTTTATTTGTCATGGGAGAAGCGGTGATTACAGTAACGCTACCCATTCTAAATCGTTATGCTATCGATGTTTTCTATACAGGGCAAGGCTCTACACAAGAGATAGTATTATTCACACTTGGATATGCCTTGCTTGTTATTCTTCAAGCATATCTCATTTATCAATTTATTAATCGCTCCGGTTCAGTTGAAATGAATGTTAGTTATGAAACACGACAAAATGCGATGGAAAAACTTCAAAACTTATCATTTTCATATTATGATACAACACCAACTGGATGGATTATGGCTCGTGTAACGAGTGATATTGCTCGACTTTCTGAAATTCTATCGTGGAGTTTCATTGATTTAATATGGGGGGCATTCATGATGATCATGCTGGTTATCGTAATGCTTATTCTAAACTGGAAATTGGCACTTGTTGTCATTGTTGTAGTCCCATTTGTCTATTATGTGAGTGCATGGTTTCAAAAAAGAATTCTACGTAATTATCGTAAAGTTCGTGCTGTAAACTCTAAAATAACAAGTGGATTCAGCGAAGGTATATCTGGAGCAAAAACAACAAAAACAATGGCTTTGGAAGAACTTCATTATTCTGAGTTTGTAAGTCTTACTCAAGAAATGAAAGAGAAATCGATGCGTGCTATTATTTTTAATGCAATGTATGTGCCGATTGTTATTCTCTTATCATCACTGGGAAATGCGGGTGTTATTTGGGCAGGGGGTAATCAAGTCTTGCAAGGGGTCATTCAGATTGGTACTTTACTGATGTTTACACAGTATGCAAACCAGTTCTTTGAACCATTACGAAATATTTCAGGAATCTTGGCATCACTTCAAATGGCACAAGCATCTGCTGAACGTGTTCTCTCTTTACTTGAAATGGAGCCGGATTTAGTTGATTCAGATGAAGTTATTGCGAAATATGGTACGATCTTAGAACCCAATGAAACAGCCTATGAACCGATTACTGGAGATATTGAATTTAAAAATGTTGATTTCTACTATAACAAGGAAGAACCCATCTTGACGAACTTTAATCTTAAGGTAGAACCCAAGAAGCGTATTGCTTTAGTTGGTGAAACCGGGTCAGGTAAGAGTACGATTGTGAACCTCATTTGTCGATTCTATGAACCGAAAGCTGGAGAGCTTCTAATTGATGGTGTTGATTATCGTGAGCGTTCCATTGGTTGGCTTCATTCAAATCTTGGATATGTCTTGCAAGCGCCACACTTGTTTTCAGGCTCTGTAAGCGACAATATTCGTTATGGTCGTTTAGATGCTACTGATGAAGAAATTATTGATGCAGCGAAGCTGGTGGATGCTCATGAGTTCATTATGGAACTAGAGGATGGCTATAATACAGATGTTGGAGAAGGTGGCGGCCGTTTATCAACCGGTCAGAAACAACTTATTTCATTTGCACGTGCACTCATTGCACAACCCTCAATCTTTATTCTTGATGAAGCAACATCCTCAATCGATACAGAAACTGAAGCAATCATTCAGAATGCCGTTGAAAATGTACTTCGTGAGAAAACAAGTTTTATTATTGCACACCGTCTTTCAACAATCGTAAGTGCGGATCGAATATTAGTTATTCGTGAAGGTAATATTATTGAAGACGGAACTCACCAAGAACTCTTGGCTTTAGAAGGTTATTACTATAACTTGTATACAAACCAATTTAACGAAGACCAAGAAAAAATACTAATGACTGAACTTTAAGTATCTTTAGAACCAACAGATTCTCGATTTGAGATCTCTTGGTTCTTTTTTTCTATTTCAAGGTGTAAAGACACTCTCCAAAGGATAGAAGTAGAATAGATGATTTTTAAACTTTGACTATTTTTTATCAAAATTGGCTATCGTTTTGGATGCTAGCTTGGAATGTTTGTGGTATGATAATTCATGTTATAAACATATGTCACAAATTAAAGGTGCGGAAGATTGTTTATATGTCAAAAATGACCAGTCTTGCACATTTTTAAATCAAAGTAGGAGATGAAATAATGACAAAAAAGAATGAATCAATCAAGCTTGAAGAAGCTTATGGAGATGTTAACTTAAACATGTTGGCTGACTTTACCTTAACTAATGGTATTTCAGGTCATGAACGCGACGTTGCGGAAGTTTTTAACTCATGGGTTAAAGATTCTGCTGATGATGTTACTTATGATAACTTAGGGTCTATAATCGCTCATAAAAATGGTACTAATGGTGGTCCGAAAATTATGTTTGCAGGGCATATCGATGAAATTGGGTTCTTAGTTCGTGATATCGAACCAAATGGTTACCTTCGTATTCATCCAGTTGGCGGTTGGTGGCCTCATGTGCTCCTATCTCAACCAGTTACCATTCAAACTCGCGATGGTAAGTTATACGTCGGTATGGTGGGTTCTAAAGCACCTCACGGTATGGCACCAGCTGTTCGTAACAAAGTTATGGATATTAAAGATTTATTTGTAGACCTTGGTGTTGCTTCAAAAGAAGAAGTTGAACTTCTTGGTATTCAAATTGGTGATCCTATTACACCTAAAGCAGACTTCCATGTTCTTGCAAACCCAAACTACTTAATGTCAAAAGCATGGGATAACAGAATTGGAGCAGCCATCGTAGTAGACGTTCTTCGCGAACTTCAAAACGAATCAACGGATGCACATATCTATTCTGTAGGAACAGTCCAAGAAGAAGTTGGTCTTAGAGGAGCAAAAACAGCTGCACAAAAAATTAACCCAGATATCGCGATCACAATTGATACAACGATTGCTACAGATACACCTGGTGAAGACAATCGTATTAAGTTAGGTGTTGGAACTACATTCGAAGTTATGGACTCATCCTATATTGGTCATAAAGGACTTATGTATCATCTTCAAGATCTTGCAGATGAGATGGGAATTGATTACCAATTCGAAGTTCTTGCAGCAGGTGGAACAGATTCTGGAGAAATCCATAAAGTTCATGATGGTGTTATTACATTATCAATTTCTATTCCTACTCGATACATTCATTCACATTACGGAATAGTTCACCGTAAAGATTATGCAGATACTGTAAAATTATTAGCAGAGTTCTGCCGTCGTTGTGATGCAAATGTTCTCACAGAACTTACAAATTACAAACGATAAGAGTTTAAAACAGTCGAAAGGCTGTTTTTCTTTGTCTTGTGGTAGTTTTATGTAGTCCGCGAAGAAATTAAATTTATTAACAATAACCAAGTATTTTTGCATAAGAGATGCTAAATCTTATAATAATAAACTGTAAAAAATAAATATCAAACTAATTTATGAAGTAAGCCTTTACAAACATTATAATATTATGTATAATACGTTTGTAATTGGTACCTACAACTTAGAAATTGGTGTCAAATACATTATAGTAGCCAACTGGGAATTGGCTAATAGGAGACAGGAGGATATTATGGATAACATAATACAGTTTTTCGAAGATAAACTCGTTCCGATTGCAGCGAAGATTGGTAATCAACGCCATTTAGTAGCTATTCGTGACGGATTTGCAGCATTAATGCCACTTGTTATGGCTGGTGCTATCGCATTGTTACTTAACAACGTTGTATTCAGCCCAACAAGTTTAATTGCAGAATTGACAGGAGCAGGTGAAAGTGGAATTTACCAATTCTTTGGTACATACGTTTCCCCAATCTTAGGAAGTATCGATGCTGGTACTTTATCAATGCTTGGATTAGCATTAACCTTCGCAATTGCATACTTACGTGCACAAGCTGAAGATCAAGATGCTTTAATAACAGGTACTATCGCAATGGGGGCATACATAATCTTAGGTGCTTTAAGCCGTAAGAACGAAATTGTTGCACCATGGGTAGGTCACTACCTCGGTAGCCAAGGAGTTTTCGTTGCATTAATGGTAGGACTTATTGTTCCTGCAATTTATTTCGGAATTGTAAATAAAAACTGGACAATCAAAATGCCAGATACTGTTCCACCAGCAGTTTCACGAGGATTCATGGGTATTATTCCAGGTACACTCGTACTCGTAATTATCGCGGCATTTAAATTCTTACTTGTTAAAATTCCATTTACTGGA
This sequence comes from Erysipelothrix sp., assembly GCA_036637915.1. Classification (GTDB taxonomy): domain Bacteria; phylum Bacillota_I; class Bacilli_A; order Erysipelotrichales; family Erysipelotrichaceae; genus Erysipelothrix. The sequence continues at coordinate 25,327 of JAVWLP010000020.1, forward strand.
ATGGAAACAATGTTTGGAGAAGCTCCAACAACAATCTTTATGATTTTTGAATACTATATTGCATTACCATTCTCAAGTATTTCACAAGGGCCTGTATTAGTATTAATTATTTCTACATTGGTACCATTACTATGGTTCTTCGGACTTCACGGAGCAAACTTACTTGCTGCTGTTACGAGTCCAATTTATGGAAACTTACAAAACCATAACTTACAAGCATACGAACAAGGTATTCGCGAAATAAGTGCTAACCCATTAGCTGATAACAAATTAGCATTCTGGGTAAGTGGATCATGGGATGCATATGTATACCATGGTGGATCAGGGGCTACATTGCCATTGATTATCGCTATCCTATTATTCTCAAAAGTTAGAGATCAAAAAGAAGTTGCTCGACTCAGTCTTGCTCCAGGTATCTTCATGATTAACGAACCAGTACTATTTGGTATTCCAATTGTGTTGAACCCAATTTACTTGATTCCATTTGTAATTAACCAACCTATTCTAGCTATGATTGCATTTTACGCATCAAAAACTGGATTTGCTGGTCCAATTGTTAACTCAATTCCATGGACAACTCCACCAGTATTAAATGCTTTACTTGCAACAAACTTTAGTTGGGGTGCTGGACTTATTGCTGCATTGAACTTTGTCATCGCATTTGCAATTTACATACCATTCGTATATGTTGCAAACAGTGCTGATAGTAAGATCAATAAAGAAGCATAGTATTAACCTATAAAATTAGTGTTTTGTACGCAAGTCCTGTATAATTAATATACAGGACTTGTGTTAAGGAGTAATTATGATAAAAGAGACGATTTATATTGAAAAACCAATCAATGAAGTCTGGGATTTCGTTGAACTTCAGTTTGCAAAAGCATTTAAATGTAGTCCCTCAAAAATTTTAGGGAAAGAAACTACAGCTGAAACCTTAAACTTTACAGGAAAAACAATGACTGTAAGTCAAAAAATCACAACGGTTGATAAAGAAAAACATCTTGTGATGACTTCAGAAAGTGGTAGGGATCTTGTTGAGAGTCATTATGAATTCGAAGCAGATGAATCCGATAATGGTACTTACCTAACATTTTATGAATCTGGTGAAGGAAAAAAGAGTAAATTACGTTCAATGAATTTTTCTTTCTTCTCGCTTCCGATTTTGCGACGATCTACAAAGAAAAAATTCCGACGTCGTCTTGAAAGTTTAAAAGTAATGATAGAAAGTGATGATGAATTATGATAGTAGTATCTTCTCCTCTTAAAAGAGATTTTATGGTAGAACTTGTTGATGGTTATACCATTGATAATTTTGAGTTTAAACATGTTAAAACTGAAGGGATGAAGTTGTACTTTGAGTGCGCTAATCCTGATACAGAGAAAGCAGTTAGACATGTCAAGAATCTTATAAAGGGTTCCGAAATGGGTCGTGCTTTATACTTTACAGTAACAGCAGAATAGATCTTCAATGAAGTTGTAAACAGGTATTCCTTTTACCCAACCAAAAATATCATATCTAGAAAATCTACGGGGTGGTTAGATTTTCTTTTTTTTTAATTTTTACAAAAAAAAAACGCATCAAGGTGCGTTTAGTAGAGTAAATTTGATAACTTGAGAAAACGAGTGTATTTGTAATGATGCACATCGATAGAATAATCGAAAATCTCACCAGTTTTAAACATTGATTTGTTGGTTGAAATAAGGGCAGGATCGCCAACTTCAAGTCCTAGTAGCTTCGCATCTTGTTCGTTTAAAGGTGCTGCTTCAATCACGCGGTCAACGTAGCCAATTTGTTTTTTAAGACCAGTTTGGATATATTGATAGATTGAATCGAGGATGATTTCTCTATTTAGATAAGGAATATACTCTTTGTTGAAATAAGAGTATTCCACAACCCATTGCTTTCCATCTATAATTCTCAAACGGTTAACATAGTAGAGGTCTTGGCCTTCCTTACATTTCATGATTTCCGCAATTTCTTTATTCGCTTGAATTTCCTTGAATTCTAAAAGCTCAGTTGTAACTGTATTGCCTTGATGATCAGCAGTTAACCCTTTAAAATTTTCAAGATTAATCGCATTTTTATACGAAACATCACGGATAAACAAACCACTACCTTGGACCGGCATGATATGTCCTTTTTTCACGAGATTATCAATTGCTTTACGTATCGTATTACGACTGACATTGTACTCATGAATTAATTCTTCTTCTGTTGGGAGCTTACTACCCGCATGATAATACCCGGTAAGAATTTTTTCTTCGAGTTCCTGGCTGATAGTTTTGTACTTATGAGTCATTCTGACCTCCATATTTTACATGATTCTATTAATATTATACCATAATAAAAGGCTTTACCACAATTGGCAAGCCTTAATAGGTAGTTACAAATTTTATAGGTCGGAATATTTAATAAATTCGACACCATTTGCTTTCGCAATTTCTTTTAATTCTGGGTCAGTCATGATTTTTAATTCATCCATCCGCCATTCAGCATAGCTTGAGATTGAACGTAAGTAGTCATCGACATACGCAGGATGTGTCATGATATCTACTGCTTCATATTTTTTATCTTCAAAGAGGTTTACAAAGTATTCTTTTGTGACGCCAGCTTTATAGAAATGATTTTCACAATCCACTTCGTTTGGTAGCACAGTACGGTCGGAACGGAATGGAACATTGTACTTCTTAGCGAGCTTTTCAGCTACGGGTCTTAAGCGAGGTACAAGGTGGACATGATGATGGGAATCAAGGTGATCAATCGGAATATGTTTAACGATGGATGCAATTTGTGCATCCCATTCATTGTAAAGTTCATCAAGGTCAATGGACTCATCAATAGTATCAGGTCTAAACTTGAAACTACCGTCTTCTTTTACTAATGTTTTATGAGATTTTAATAGGGGGCTTTGAGTTGTGAGAACCATATGTACTCCGACTCCAAGGCCAGGATTTTCCTTTGCAAGTTCAATTGCTTCTTCAGTATACTTGGTATTTGCCATCAAAGTAGTTGATGTTAGGATACCATCTTGGTATGCTTCAATAATTGCTTTGTTTCCGCCGTGAGTTAAACCAAAATCATCGGCATTTACTATAACTTTCATTTGAATTCCTCCTAGTAAAATTATACCATGTTTGGTATCATATTTGTGGAGGTATATTATGAATTATACAATTAAAATCACCATGGAAAATGGTAAAGAAATGGTTGCGGAACTTTATGAAGATATTGCTCCGAAAACAGTTGCGAATTTTGTTAAACTGGTTAAAGAAGGGTTCTATGATGGACTCATCTTCCACCGTGTTATTCCAGGCTTCATGATTCAAGGCGGATGCCCTGATGGAACAGGAATGGGGGGTCCAGGACATCAAATCGAAGGAGAATTCACATCAAACGGTTTCAAGAATGATTTAAGACATACTAAAGGAATTTTATCTATGGCTCGTGCTATGGATCCAAACTCAGCAGGAAGTCAATTCTTTATTATGGCTCAAGACTCACCACATCTTGATGGACAATATGCTTCATTTGGTAAATTAATTGAAGGTCTTGATGTTGTTGACGAAATTGTCTCAGTAAAACGCAATCATAACGACCGACCATTTGAAGATCAAAAAATAAAAAAAATAGAGCTTATCTAAAAAAAGAAGAACAGTTTACGAATCAGTGAACTGTTCTTCTTTTGGCTAATTAATCTTCAAACGGATAAAAAAAAAGGCAGCTTTCGCTGCCAATGCTTTGAGGGGATGTAAAGCATTACAATCTTGTGATTGCATAAATATCATAACGCTATTTTATGAAGATGTAAAACGTTTTGAGCCGATTTCACAAACCTTTCACAGGCTTATCATAGAAAATTCTTTTGGAGCAGAATTCATTACGAAACCGCCATCTTTTGTCACACAAATGAGGTCTTCGATACGAATTCCACCAAGTCCTTCTATATAGATTCCAGGCTCAATTGAGAAGCACATACCTTCTCTAATTATCGTTTTGTTTGTAGAACTAACATTGAGATTTTCATGACATTCAATTCCGATTCCATGTCCCGTACGATGTACAAAGTAGTCGCCATAGCCAGCATGTTCAATAACACTTCGTGCAGCCTTATCAACTTCTGACAAAGGGATACCTGGTTTAACCGTTGCGATTGCATTCAAATTGGCTTCTAAAACAATATTATAGATTTTTTCTAACTCAGAATTACCACCAAAGAAGAAACAACGAGTCATATCTGAGCAGTAACCCTTGTATATACCACCCATATCAATTTGAATGACATCACCTTTTTTGAGTTTTCGCTCAGAAGGAATTCCATGAGGATCCGCAATGTTCTCACTAAAAAGAGCAATAGGCTCGAAACTTACGCCAGTGAGAGGATCCGTGCTTTGCTTTTTACGAATAATTTCCGCAAGTTCTATCTCGGTGATACCCTCAATAAAATATTCTTTTAATGACTCCATAACTTGATCATTTAAGTTTGAAACTTCCTTCATAATCTCAATTTCGGATGAATCTTTTATATTGCGAACAGCCTCAAGATAAGGAGATGCATTTTCTAATTTTACTGCGTCAATGAGTGGAATGATAAACTTAGCTGCACAATTACCGTCAACCGCAAGTGTTTCACTCACATCAATATTAGCTAATAAAATACTTGTGATATCATCACTATCCTCAAAGGGAATAGTATTGTATTCTCTAGGAATTTCAAATAATTTATTGATGAAGAAAGTCGGTTCACCTTCTTTGGGAACATATACTCCAATGAATCGTTCTCCAACATCATATTTCAAGCCTGTATAATAAAAAATCATAACAGGGTCAGTTATAAGTAATTGATTTACACTCATACTGCTTTGTAATCGATTAATTCGTGACATAACAAATCCTCCTGTGACTATTATAGGTGCCAAGCAGTATAGAATGCAATGATTACAAAATTATGATACTATTTAATTGAAAGGATGATATATATGAAAGAAATGCAACAATCACAAGTTATTATCGTTAATCGAAATCCAGCTGATTCATCAATTCAGATTATTATCCCGCCTTTTAGACCGATAAACCTTTTTGAAATTGAAGATAATTTTGAAGGTATCACTGCGGAAATAGAAAAAAAAGTTTATGATAACCAAATTTCAGAGCGAATCATTCACTTTGTCACAGCATTTAAAGACTCCATGGAAGAAGAAGATATTCTTCCTATCGTCGAATATTTCCTCATTAGAGATGTAGAAACTATGAATCCCGACGAAATCAAAATGATTTTTGATGTTGTTAAAGAATTTATAGAATATATTAAAGATGATAATCGCTTGATGCATTAAAAAACCACGGATTTCCGTGGTTTTTTACTTGTGAATCATCACACTGTTTTTTAACCCATCAATATTAATTCTGATATAAGGTGTGTTTTCTATTGAAGAATTATATCTTGAATGAACACTGGTAAGTGTGTTTTTTTGAACTTTGTTGTGAAGCGTGTCATTCAATTCATTATGCAAGCCATTCGTATCGACATTGTAATTTAACTCTGTTGTTTTGATGTCTATAGATGAATTTAAAGCATTTAAATTATAGTCACTTGTTTCGGGAGGATTTGTTAAAAACAAATCTGCAGATAAGGCATCAATTCGTGCATTACCGCCAACATTGTCGAATGACCCTGTAACCTTTGCACCATTAATTTCGAGATTTGTATTGATATTTTTCATCGAAGTATTGGTGTGTAAGGCATCTATCTTCACTGCTTTGAGTGATTGTAATTCATCACTCGTTATCGCAATATCGCCATTTACCGATTTCACAGAAATGCTACCGTCATAATTGAGTGGTAGTGAAACAATCATTGTATCAATTTGTGCTTCCGTACATGCAAACGTTATGTTATTGGCGCAAATTTGATTGGATGATTTAATATAGGTAGATCCTTGAGCTTCAATGATTTTGAAATCTTGCAATTCACCACTAACGTTAACTTTTGGAGTATCAATTTCGGTGAAAGTAATATCCAATTTATTCATCTGACTTAGTTCAATTTCTAATTTATTGTTTAAATTAAAGGTTTCTTCTTGCTGTGTAAAACTTGAATTCACAATCACAGGGCGATTAAAACTGTTAATAATGTCGCCACCAAGATTACCGATTGCGAGTACAACGAGGAAGATACCAAGGAAGAAAATTCCTAAAGCTATCCAAATTTTATTTTTACGACGCATAGTAATGACCTCCAGATTTAGTTCTAAATGCAAGTCGAATCAATCTCATGACAAGACGATGGAATGCTAGGAGTGCATACCACGATAACCAGGTAACTGCAACACCAATCATTGCAATACCTAAAGCTAATAGTAGAATGTTAAAGAATGATATACCTGTTATTAAAGTCATGAAAAATCCAAACACTGTGATGACTGAACAAAGTATTAAGACAAGTCCTACAATACACATCGTAAATAAAGTGGCATAAAGTCCAATTACAGGACCGATAAGTAATACCGATGCAAAAATTCCAATAATTATTCTTAATGTTGAATTTAACTCTGAGCTTTCATTAACATACTGAAATGATTCGTCACGGGTGTGAGTCTTTTTTTCTTCCTCTGGGACAAACTGTTTTGCCATTTCAATGGGACTCCCTAGAAGAGTACATATTTCTTCTTCTGATTTTCCTTCTTCTTGAGCAAAATCAAAATGTTCGTTCAAGTCATTTATTATTTCATCAAGTTCATCTTGAGGAAGAGATTGTAAATGCCTTTTTAAAGTATCTATATATTCAATTCTTTTCATACTTTAGTTCCTTTCAGTAATGTATTAACATGATCGGTAAATGTATACCATTCATCAATTTTTTCTTGTGTGTAAGTTTTTCCTGCAGGTGTTAGTGAGTAGTACTTTCGAGAAGGGCCTTGATCGGATTCCACCAATCGCGTTGTGACATAACCATCGTCCCGCAATCTTTTTAATAGTGGGTACATCGTTCCTTCAGATATTTCAATGGTTTCAGAAACTGTACTTATAATTTCATAGCCATAATAATCTCTTTCTAATAGAAGCGAAAGCACACATAATTCAAGAACACCTTTTTTGAATTGTGTATTCATATCGTCACCGCCTGGATAAATGGTACCACATAGTATCTTGTATTACAAGGTACCTTTCAATATTAATTAGTTGGATATTGAAATCATTGTATTTCATGGTATTTTTATTGAAAAACAATAAATAATTGTTGCAATTTAAGGAAATCATGATAATATTTGATTGTGGAGGATGTTATGAAACGAAAAGAGTTTTATCTAATATCACAGATTTTAGCAGTTGTATTGATTTTAATTGGTATTGTTTTGGTTAATGAAATGCCAAAGCAAATTCGAATTCAAATGACTGATCTTGATACGAATTCGATTAAGATTTGGATTGGAATTATATACTTAACGGCCGCAACATATTTTTTATCAGTTTACGAACTGGTGCGAATCATTCTAAAAACTAAAGCAACAGAGATAACTAATATCGAAAATGCAAAACATTTTAAAAGAATTGCTTACTATGCTCTCATCAATGCCATTATTTACATTGTCATGTTATTGATATTTACACTATCAAGCAATTTATCAAGTTTTGTATTCTTGATTGGCATTAGTATTGTGGTTGTCGGCTTAGGAGCAAGTGCTATTTGTACCGTTTGTTCTTATCTAATTCAAAAGAATTATAAATTAGAAGAAGAAAGCAGGTTGGTCATCTAATGGGAGAAATTATTGTAGATCTAGATGTCATGCTTGCGAAAAGAAAAATGACAGTAACGGAACTTTCGGAATTGATTGGTATCACCATTTCGAATGTTTCAATTTTAAAGACTGGAAAAGCAAAAGCGGTGCGTTTCGATACACTTGCGAAAATTTGTGATGTGTTGGCGTGTCAGCCTGGGGATATCTTACGATACGAAAAAGAGGAACAATAAAATGAAAAAAATATATTACTTTACGATAGGTTTAATTGTGTTAGGTGTTGTTTTACTTGCTATTAAAATGGGAACTCCCGAGTATATTGATGAACAAGGAATTTTACATGAATCATTTTATCTTGTTGGATTAGGAACATTTAGCATCCTTGGTGGAACAATTCTTACTGTCGTGAATACGATAGTTATTAAAATAAGAAAGAAACCATCTTTAAAACAAGTATCAAACTAAAAGCGAAAGTGGGTTGTTAAGATGAAATTAAATGGCAAAACAATACTTGTTACAGGCGTCAGTCGCTCAAATGGAATTGGAGCTACAGTCGCTTTGAAGCTGCGTGACCAGGGTGCTAGAGTGATTGTGCACGGATACAGTTCTTTTGATTCGGATGTTCGTTACAGTGATTCAGATGCGTTATTTACTTCTCAATTTTGCGAAGTACACGAAAATCTCTTTGCAGCCCCGTCTTCGGATCTATCATCGGGACGTAACTGTGAATCATTAATAGAATTTATAAATGAGAAGTATGGTGTTATACATGGATTAGTCTTAAATCATGCCTATTCAACTCAAGGTGCTTTGGGTCAGTTAACTGAGGATGATATCAATAAACATCTCAGCACTAATGTTACGGGTAATTTACTCTTGATTCAGAAATTTTCTGAACAATTGACGGATGGCAGTCGTGGTGCAATTACTTTATTTACGAGTGGCCAATATCTTGGTCCTATGACGCAAGAAATTGCTTACGCAGTCTCAAAGGATGCAATCATTGGCATCGCGAAACAGGCATCATATGCTCTAGCATCTAAAAACATTCAAGTAAATGTCATTAATCCAGGACCTACAGATACGGGTTATGCTAGTGGTAACGATTATGAACAGATTAGAAATATGTTTCCTGCAAAACGATGGGGAGTGCCAGAAGATGCTGCAAACCTGGTAACATTTTTACAAAGCGATGAATCAATCTGGATAACAGGTCAAATCATTGCAAGTGAAGGTGGATTTACACGTTAAAAAAGACATTATCTGGTACTGACCTAAAGTTTCGGTACTGAATAAAAAAAGTTAAGAGCTGGTATTTG
>JAVWLP010000021.1:0-34231 GCA_036637915.1 Erysipelothrix sp.
CAAATACCAGCTCTTAACTTTTTTTATTCAGTACCGAAACTTTAGGTCAGTACCAATTTCAGCTTTTTTTATATATGTCGATTCTTTTTCTTGGCAATAATCTCGGAGTACTCTTTAAAACTGTTTGCCCACGCCTCAAAATTAGGGTCGCTTTTCTTATTTACGAGTTCGGTATTGTTTGAAAGGTATTCAGCAAGATAGTTGCTTACTTTTAAGGCTCCACTGTAGTTTAAGTGATCACCCGCATCATAAGTATCTGTCTCCCAATCAATACCAACTTCACTCAATAACAAATTTAAATCGAGATAATCAATACTATTGTCTAATGCAATTTTGGAAACCGCATTATGCTTCGGGTAAGTCCAATTTGAAGGACTTGGCGCAGAATAAAGAACGACTTTAATATCATATGATTTTGCAAAGTTAATTATTTTCTCGATACTTTGTCGTTGGTAACCAGGTATCTTTTCTGTCTTTTCTGATTCTCTAACATAGTTTCCTTTGGTATAGGGTTTTACATCCACAGTATAGTGATATCCTTTTAGCGGGCTCGTAACGGGTCTATCGGGTTTATCTTTTCTTTTATCATCTCTCACATACGATTTCCAATTGTTGTGATCTGCAAAGATTGAGAAGAATTGGGAGAAAAAATCACCAATGTTCTTTTCCACTTCACTAACCATTCCCTTATCTCTAAAGAAAAAATTAGATTCGATAAGTAGAACTTTTGGTTTTTGTTTATCTAGAGCTGCCTCGAGGTCCTCAAAGCCATTTAAGAGCGATTGTGCGGAACTTCCGATATTATACCCAACAAAACCCTTTGCACTCCATATCTCCATTGGCGAGACTGAGGAATAGGCCTCACTGTCTCCCAGAATTAGATAGTCCATAGTATTATCTTGTTCTGAAAGGATACCCTTTAATACTTTAGGTTCATCGATTGGTGGCTTAAGTACACTTGAAAATGCAACAAGTAATAAAGAAAGAATGATTAGGAAAAGAATACTTTTGAGTATATTTTTATATTTTTTCATATTCTCCTCCTAAAAACCTGCATAGATGATATCTACAGGAGCGTATCCATTCCCATAGGCTCCAAAAATAACGATTACTAAAATAAATGTGTATGTAAGACTCCAACGAGCCCAAGTTGGCCATGTAAAAACCATTTGAAATGGATCAAGTCCCTTCTCTTTCAACAAATTAACGACGAACACGACGATGAGTGCGAAGAAAACTACTCCAATATCAATGATTTTAAAAGCTGGAACACTGTTAAGCCCATTTACAAAGTCAGAAAGTTGAAACTTAAAGATGACATTTTTAAGCATCATGATTAGTTTTTGAATACTTTCCACTCTGAAAATCAGTTCGCCAAAGATTATGATTACAGACATTTTTAGAGTTTGAAGAAATCTTAAACTGAAAGTATGTTTATCTAACCTTAATCGCTTTTTAATTTTTTTGAAAACAGGTTCAAATATTAATGCTAATGTGATTAAGGTGAAATAATATATGCCGTATAAAACAAAATTCCACCCTGCCCCATGCCAAAAACCATTGCATAACCAGACTACGAACAATGCAATTGTATTCGTGATTATGAGTGAGGCATTTTTACCAAGTTTTTTTCGCGTTTTCTTTGTGAGTGATTTAATATGACGAGATAGCATGACAGGATAAAAGACATAATCCTTTAGCCATGCACCAAGTGTCATATGCCAACGCTTCCAAAACTCCGTAACAGTCTTTGCAAAAAAAGGTTGGCGAAAGTTTTCAGGGATTTTGATATTGAAAATATCGCTAGTTCCGATACAGATATCTACGATACCGGAAAAATCCATATACAATTGGATTGTATAAATGAGTGCTCCAAATAAAATAACAGAACCTGAAAAGTTACTATGATTCACATCGAGAATCGCAGAGACAAGGGCATTGAGTCGATCGGCAATGACTATCTTTTTAAAGAATCCCCAAATAATCCGCTGTAATCCGCCACTGAAGGATGACATTGTAATACTGTCCCCTGCATATAATGATGGCGAAATATCACTATATCTGGTAATCGGTCCTTGCATGATTGTTGGAAAAAAACAAAGATAAAGACACAGTTTTAGAAAATTCTTTTCGGGTTGAACGACACCTCGATAAATATCGACGCAATAGGATACCGCCTGCAGTGAATAAAATGAGATACCCAAAGGGACAATAAATTTCATAATAGGAATTTCTACACCAAAAGAAAGTGATGAAACAATAGCCTGGATGTTTTTAGAAATAAAGGGTGTATATTTTAATACAATCAGAATCAGGAGTATTAAGCTAATAACTATCTTTAAGAATCGTTTCTTTTTAGTGAGAACATGTTTTTTTAATTCACGTCTGTTTTCACTCGATTCATCTTCACTTGAATTTTTTCTTGTATCGATATAGTTAATGCCTAATCCGTATAAGTAAATCAGAAGTGTTGTCAATAAAACAAATATAAATTGCCATTTACTGATTAAGACATAAAAAACTAAACTTGAAAACAGTAAAACCCCCCAACGAAACTTTTTAGGGGTTAACTGATACAACAACAGCGTTATGGGTAGAAAGAGTACGAAGTATACAGGTGATACGTAGGACACTATGCTTCGTCTCGCAATCGACTCATCAAGCTCCATAGCGCACTCACTGAATTAAAATTAGCGGGTACGAGATCTATTGGTGAAATATCAACATCAAACTCTGATTCGAGTTCTGTGACAAGTTCAAGAATAGACATTGAGTCTAAATGTCCACCATCTACAAGATCTGTAACATTTTCATAGTCAATAGCAGGGTTAATCTGATTTAATATTTCAATAATTTTTTCCATAATAGTTCTCCTCTTTTACTCTGATTGAGTATTTTTTACTATTTTAATAAAACTACTAATTAAATTTTAATACATATTCATCTAGGATATGTGTAAATAATATGATAAATGAATAGAGTATGTGAAATTTTTATTGAGTCTCTTGTTTTGTGCCAATGATTTCAACATACCTATTGTATTCATCATTCCATGCAGAAGCTAGTTCTGTTTTTCGTCGGTCATTCAATAGTGTATCTTTGTCTAAATATTCAGCCATGTAACGAGTCACCTTGAGTGTGCCGTTGTAGTTTAAATGATCTCCTGCATCATAAGTATCATTTTGCCAGTCGATCTCTAATTGTTTGGTAAGTAGATTTAAATCAACATACGATGCCTTATATTCGGCAGCTAAATCAGTTACAGTGTTATGCATTGCGTAGTTCCAGTTGACTGGAGATGGAACCGAATAAAAGATGACTTGGATATTATTTTCTTCACAGAGAGAAATAATACGATCAATGAATATTTTTTGATGAGGCGGGATTTCTTTCCTATTCTGAGTTGTCTTTACGTATTCACCTAAAGTATATGGTTTCACACTACCGCGATACTTATAACCTTTTAATGGATTAGGAAGCAACTTGGGATTTTCAAATGAAAGAAACTTCCCTTCCGCAACCATTTTTTTCCAATTTGTGTGATCGTTAAAAACACTAAAGTGATTTGTGAATAATGTTGATACCAAATTTTCGGCATCATTGATAAACCCTTTGTTTCTGAAAAGAAAATTCGTTTCGATTAAAACTACTCTAGGTTTCTGATTGGCGAGGGCTTTCTCAAAAACATCGACACCTCTTTGAAGTGTTTGTGCTGATGAACCAAGATTAAATCCTGTATACCCTTTTTCTTTCCAAACTTCCATAGGAGAAATTGATGTATAGGCTTCACTATCTCCCAATACAAAATAATCAATTGAGTTTTCTTGTTCCGACGCAACTCCCGAGATTTCCTTTGCGGAAAAACCTTTCGAAAGGACAAGTAAGATGAATGCTAGTATTGAAACAAAGAGTATGAATTTCATAATGTTTTTTCCTTTTTTCATCAGTACACCTCCTAAAACCCAGCGTAGATAATATCTACGGGAGTATAGCCTCTACCATAAGCTCCAAATACAATGATAATAACAATAAATACATACGAAAGACTCCAACGAGCCCATATCGGCCAATAATTCAATTTTTCAAGCAGATTTATGTTGTATTCCTTGAGTAAATCGAAAATGAATACGAGAAGTATTGCCATAATCACAACCCATCCATCACTGATATCGAACTTAAATCGTGAGAATAAATCAGTTGTAAGTTCAGCAATATTGAAATTGAATAGTATATTTTTAAATATTATAAATATTTTGCTTACACTTTCAACACGGAATATAAGTTCGCCGATGACAATGAGGAATGCCATTTTCATAATTTGAATCAGACGTAATAGGACTTTGTGTTTATCAAGATGTAATCGAGTCTTTAGTTTCTCAAAGAATGGTTCAAATACTAGTGCGAGTGTAATAAGCGTGAAGTAATACATACCATACATTACATAATTCCATCCCGAACCATGCCAAAATCCGTTACATAGCCATACAACAAATAATGCAACAGCATTGGTGATAACAAGTGAAGCATGTTTTCCAAACTTTTTACGAGACTTCTTGGTTAATGATTTAACTCTTCTTGAAAGCATCACCGGATAGAATACATAATCCTTCAACCATGCACCTAATGTTATATGCCAACGTTTCCAAAAATCGGTTACCGTTTTCGCAAAGAAAGGTTGCCTGAAATTCTCCGGAAGTTTAATATTGAATATTTCTGCAGTACCCAAACTAATATCTACAATCCCAGAAAAATCCATATACAATTGAATTGTGTAAATAGCAGCACCTAAAAGCATTACTGAACCTACAAACTCGGCATTTTCTCCATCAATAATCGCGATTACTAGTGAATTAAGTCTATCTGCAATCATTATTTTTTTGAAGAGACCCCAGACAATTCGTTGGCTACCATGAACAAATGAATCGGCGCTAATGGATTTTCCTGCAAAGAGAGTATCTTTGACATCACTGTAGCGGGCAATGGGTCCTTGCATAATTGTAGGGAAGAAGCTTAGAAAGAGCAGTAATTTAAAATAATTTCTTTCTGCACTAACAACTCCCCGATAAACATCAACACAATACGAAATTGCTTGTAAAGAATAAAATGATATTCCCAATGGAATCATGAATTTCAGGATCGGTACCTTCATTTGTAATGGAAGGTAAGCTAAAACAGTATTCAAAGTTGACGTAATGAACGGCGCATACTTTAGGATGATTAATATCCCAATGATAAGAATAATCGACCATTTGATTACCCTTTTCTTTTTAAATTGGCTTTGCTGTCTTTCCACAGTCGCAATTTCAGGTTCGAGTTCTTGTTTGCTTAAGCTTTTCTTCGTAATGAAATCAAGTATGAGACCCGAAGCATAAATAATGAATGTCGTGATAATGATTACAAAAATTAACCATGAACTCACCAAGAAGTAAAAAATCATACTAACTATAAGTAATGAAACCCAGCGGTACTTCGAAGGAAATATTTGATAAATTAGAAAAACAAACGGTAGAAATATAGCGAAATACAGTGGTGAAACGTATGACACTATGCCTCGTCTCGCAATCTACAAATTAGTTTCCATAACGAATCTACCGAATTGAAGTTAGCTGGAATTAAATCTATGGGTGAAATCTCAACATCAAATGTTGATTCTATCTCTGTCACAAGTGAAAGGATTGAGAGAGAATCGAGCAGTCCATCATCGACAAGACCTGTTGCCGTTTCATAATCGATGCTAGGATTAATATCTAGCAAAATACTTAATAATTTATCCATTGTTAATACTCCTTTGCCATATTAAGGGGGTACGTTTCGATTGTTTCTCTAACTTTAACAAGTCCATCTTTTTTTGAGTATAAGTATACTTGTGGTAGATCACGACTCAGAAACAAAGAAATCCCCTCAGTGACTGAATAAGCCCCTACTTTATCAAAAACAAGAAAATCACCAATATTTACATTTTTAAGTTCGCAACTTTTTACGAGAATATCACTTGTCGTACATAATGCACCACAGAGAGTCCAAATACCTTTCTCCTCATTTTTCGATACAAGTGTTTCGATGTGTTTAAATGGCGGTGTCTTCATAGCCATAGATTGTCCGAAGTAATTAACTTGATGCATTCCTCCATTAACTATCGCGATATGGAGGTCTCGATGATGTTTCATGTCCTCAATACGAGTTATGTAGTAACCGCAATTTGCGACAAGATAACGTCCCAGTTCAACTGTGACCGGTAGGATTTCCGCTTGATTATCTAATGCATCATAAAGAGCATTTGTCATAACATCCTCAAATTTTTCATCCTCCTCAAAGTAATCAATCGGAAGACCCGGACCATATTCTAATGAAAGTGAAGATGAATCTAAATTGGGTAATGAGAAGACAAACTCATTGAGTTTTCTAAAGTCACGTTCATATTTTGCGACTGCTTTTCTTTGTGTTCCAACAAAATAGTGTATTCCTACAATATTGAGACTAGGATATTTAGAAATGTTTTCGCAAATAGAAATAATATCTGCTTTAGACATACCAAATTGACTGCCCGATGATAAGCGTAGATAAACATTGAGAGTGACCTTTGATTCTTGTGATGCAGCAAAAAGAAGTTCCCAGTGTCTTAAAGATTCTGCGGTATACATGATTGTGGAGCCATATTTTTGTACAACACGATCAATGTCTTCCTTCCCTTTAAATACTCCAGAAAGTACAATTTTCGACATATCAATTCCGAGTTCTTCGCAGATGTGAAACTCACCAAATGAGCACACTTCAAAAGCATCAATATGCGGTTCTAATATTTTTACGAGAAATGGATTAGCTTTCATTGCATAGCACAGTTTCGCATTTGAATTAAGTCGCTTTCTTACATCTGAAATATGATTCGTCAGCACATCTACATCGAAAACATATGCAGCATGTTCAAATAAATCTTGATTTTCTAGGATTAGTTCAGAATTCATAGTTGTTGATACTCCAGTCTAATTTGTTTTCGGTCAAGTTTACCATTATTGTTGAGAGGTAAGCTTTCAAATTGTTTGATAATAGTCGGAACCATATAAGATTCCACAGATTCAATAAAATACTTTTTCAATTCTGTGGCTTCAATTGAACCACAGTAACAAAGAATAATTTGATGTTTTTCCTCTATATAGAAGCAACACGCTTGGTGTACTGAAGTGTTTTGATAAGCCATAACTTCGATACCTTCTAATTCAATACGATGTCCCATGTGTTTAATTTGAAAGTCTTTGCGACCCGCATAATAGAATTTATCATCGCTCATCTTGTAGCCCAGATCACCTGTTCGGTACATACGCTCAGGATATACTTTGTTTAAAGGATTTTGTACGAAATGTTTTTCAGTTTGCTCCGGATTATTATAGTATCCCAAGGCAAGACAACGTCCTATAACACAAATCTCTCCTTTTTTTTCATAATCCACGATGAGACGGTTGGTTTCGTCTAATAGAAATACTTCTTCATTAACAAATGATTTCCCAATAGGCATTACATAGTCATCACTTAACGAAGTAGGTATGAATTCATAGGTGCAGTTACAGGTGATTTCTGTTGGTCCGTATAAATTAACGTAAATTGATTCAGGCAAAGCTTTCTGCAATTTTTTTAGAATTGGCAATGGCATTTTCTCACCACTAAACATAATTTTATTTACATCAGTTGGAACTTTATAACTTAGGCCTTTAAATTGAACGAGCATGCTAAGTGCAGATACTGCCCAGATTAATGTAGTGACTTGATTATCAACAAGATAATCCATCAATGAAGTTATCACTGAGAAATACTTTTTAGGAATTACGACTAGTGTGGCTCCTGTTGAAAGAGCACTATAGATATCTTTGACAGAAACGTCAAAATCAAAAGGAGCTTGATTACCGATGATATCATTATGGGTGATTTTAAAAATCGGCGTGAATTCATCAATGAAATCAATAACAGAGCCATGACTTACAATGACACCTTTAGGAACACCTGTTGTTCCTGAGGTAAAGTTGCAATAAAGTGGGTCTGTATCTAGGGCAGAACTTTGAATCTTATCTAGCGCTATTTTATCGGGTTCTTTAGAAATGATATCTTGATAATTCATAGTTTTCCCAGAAAAGTGTACTGTAGATGGGAGCCTTGATTCATGTGTAATCATTAATTTAGCATTGCTAATATCAAGGATTTGTTGAATTCGTCCCTCGTGTTGCTTTGGATCTATGAAAATATAGAAACACCGTGCATATGCAACTCCCATGAAAAGACTTAATGCTTCGGGACCTTTTTCCATAAAAATTATGATTGGACTTTTGGGCACCATAATTTTTGAAAACACGGTACCACTTGACTGTGCATGGTTTAAATACTCATTATAAGTTAATGACTTATTTTCGCAGACTATTGCTTTTTTATTACCATATAGCATGGTTGTTAGCTCTAAATACTGAGTTATATTTTTCATATTTCATCCTCTACTGGTAACGTTACCGTCACAATGAACTTACTTGCTGTTTGATGTACTTCGAAATCGCCACCCAATTGCTGCATAACGTTTGCACATGTTTTAAGACCAATATTAGTACTCTTTGAATTCATACTCCCCATATCTTTAAAATTCTCAAATTCTAATATATAGTCATTATCACGAGCTAAGCCTGTGATAATAACACCCTCTTTTAATGAATATCGACTGATATTACTGAATAAATTATCAAAGAGACGGTGAAGATACTGAATATCTACGCGAATCATCTTTTGAGATTCCTCTAAATTTACAGTCACTTCAAAGTCATTAGCTTGAAGGTCAAATACTCGTTCGTAGATTAATTGGGGCAACAAGACCATGAGTTCATAATCATGTGTATTCGTATCCATAAATCCCTCGTTAAAGTTAAACGAATATTGGAACATTTTATCGGTAATAAGTTTTAGCTGAAGTGTTTTATCTTTACTTCGGCTGATATAGTCTCTTTTTTTCTCCTCGCTTAGTTCGGGGTGTTCATCTAATACTTCCATATATCCAATGAGAGCGGTTAATGGCGTTCGAACATCATGAGATAATTCACTCACTAAGTCATAATTAGTTTTCACAACTTCTTGTTCCCGCTTCATCTGATCAACCAGTGAAAAACGCATAGAATCTACATGATATGCCAGCTGTGTTAATTCGCTACACCCCTCTTTTGTAACAGGATAGTTAATGTTTCCACACTCAATTTGTGTTACTTCATCAGAGAGACGTTTTACTTTACGAATAATTTTATTAGTAAATAAAATTTGCAGGAACATAAACATTAGGATTCCAAAGCCAATTGAACCCATTTTTATGAGATTATACCAAAAGACTTCCGTCGATTCGCTAATATATAGCATAAAATTACCATCTGTAAATTGAATATCACGGACTGAATATGAAATTGTTGTTTCTAAGATTTCATCATCAACTCCCCTTATTTCTTCACTGACAGACTCATCAAGGTATACAGTGTCAGTTTCTGACCAATGTCCTGCTTCATAAACGACATAACCTTCTGAATCAATGAGAAAGAGATAAACATCAGGATTTTGTTTAATCCACGAAGACATTTTATAGTAGTCCATTGAAGAAAGGTTGTTTTCACTGACAAATTCCTCGAATGAATCTTCGTAGCTTATTCGTCTAGACTCGATAGCCGAAGGTCTAAGATAAAATTTTTCGATAAGTTTTGTACCGGTAAGAAATAAAATCCAGCTAAATAGAGCACAGATAGTAAGGCTAATGAGAAAGTATACAATATGAATCGTTCGCAATCTCTTAAATTTCAAATTTTCCATTAATACGATACCCCTTTCCCCATACGGTTTTTATGATCGAGTCACTTTGGTTTGTATCAAGTTTCTTTCTTATGTTAAAGATATGAACCATGATTGTATTATTTGCGGAAGCAAAATAGGGTTCATTCCAAATTTCTTCAAACAATTGTTTCGCATCAAACACTCTTCCAGGATTCGTGATTAACAAGAATAAGATGTCTGCTTCAACAGATGTGAGATCAATGTTTGTATTATTACGTTTTACAGTTTTGTTTTTAAGATCAAAATTAGCCCCTTCGATAGTAATGATTGTTTTATCTATTTCATAGTAACCATAATTATAGATACGATAACGTCTGATCAAGGCCTCTACTTTCGCAAGAAGTTCAACTTTAGAAAACGGCTTGGAGAGAAAATCATCGCCTCCGTTTGAATAGGCTTCAACAATATCGATTTCTCCAGATTTTGCTGTGAGAAATAGAATAGGTGCTTTCGTCATTTCACGAATCCTAATGCAGGCTTCAAGTCCGCTAACACGAGGCATCATAATATCGAGAATTATTAAGTCAAAGAGATTGAAGGAATCGGCAATGATGTCGATAGCATCTTGACCATCTACGGCCTCAAAAACATCATAACCATTGAATTCAAGTTGTAATCGAATGACGGCACGAATGTCTTCTTCATCATCAACAATGAGTATATTTTTCATAGATACCTCCTCTTTTTTTTTATTATATCACTGCATTTATTTTGAAAATATAAGAATTAACGATTATTAAGAAATATTAAGAAAGTGTTTCTATTGGCCACTTTGTTGAATTTTATTAATAACAAATTTTGCTATAAAAAATGAAATAATAAGTGTAAATAGAATTAGAAAGATAAAAACAGGATCTAGCCAAGATGCCTTTTCAGCACTCGGATAATAACCCCCCTTCTAATACAATCTCTGCGATCGATGCAATTATATATTGATTAAATACAAGAAATGTGAATACTACAGATGTAATAAGTGCTTTAATGTTATTTGTCATGATAATCTCCTATTTACTATCGTAATGGTTTGATGTGAATATCATGTGTAATTTTTATGATAAGTCACGTAAAAAAGCCTGTACATATCAAATGTACAGGCTTTAAAGAATACTTTATTTTAATAGATTTAAAATTGAATGTCCGTTTGCAGTAGGTTCAACACCAAATGCATCAGTGATTGTCGCACCGAGATCTGCAAATGTGTGGGATTTAGGAAGCAACCCATTACCTTCAAATTGAGGTGAATAGAAGAGCACTGGCACTTCTTCTCGGGTATGATCTGTTCCTGTGTGGGTTGGATCATTACCGTGGTCTGCAGTGATAATCAAGAGATCACGTTCACCGATAAATGGTAAAAGTTCACCTAATTGGCCATCAAATTCTTCAAGTGCATCACCATAACCTTGAGGATTACGACGGTGGCCAAATAATGCATCAAAATCAACGAGGTTCACAAATAAGAAACCATTGAAGTCCATATCTTTTACAATACGGATTGTTTCTTCCATACCATGATGGTTTGATTTTGTACGATAAGCATCCGTTATTCCTTCATTATCAAAGATATCAACAATTTTACCAACACTAATTACATCATGGTTAGCTTCTTTAAGTGAATCTAAAGCAGTTTTACCAAATGGTTTTAATGCATAATCATGACGATTAGGAGTACGGGAGAATTCTCCCTTACCTGGTCCTACGAATGGTCGCGCAATAACACGTCCCACTTTCCATTCATCACGCATTGTGAGTTCACGTGCGATTTCACAACAACGGTAAAGTTCTTCTAAACCAAATGTTTCTTCGTGAGCAGCGATTTGCAATACAGAGTCAGCAGAAGTATAAACAATCATATCTCCTGTTTTCATGTGTTCTTCACCAAGTTCATCAAGAATAACGGTTCCACTTGATGAATAGTTACCGATGATACCATGTCCGGTACGTGCTGTCAGTTCATCAAGTAATTCTTTAGGGAATCCAGTTTCTGTAAATGTAATAAATGGGTTTTGAATATTTAATCCCATCATTTCCCAGTGACCTGTCATAGTATCTTTACCATTTGATGCTTCAATCATCTTAGTATAATAAGCTGTGGGATGTTCTACCTTCTTAACACCTTTGATTTCATGGAGATTTCCAAGACCAAGTTTTTCCATATTTGGCATCTTTAAACCACCAACAAATTCAGCAATATGTCCGAGTGTATCGGTACCTAAATCGCCAAATTTTTCCGCATCGTGTGCTGCGCCAGCACCGACAGAGTCCATAACAATTGTAATGATACGATCAAATCTCTTCGTCATCTTTTTGTCCTCCTTGATTCGAAAAGCCACCTTTAAGGTAGGCATCGTATTCACGTTTCATCGTATTTTGATGTACGTGTGTGTATATTTGGGTTGTTGCAATATCAGAATGTCCAAGTAATTCTTGAATGATTCGAAGATCGACACCTTGCTCTAAAATGCCAGTCGCAAAAGAATGTCTTAGTGTATGGGCCGATATGGAATCGAGTCCTGCATGTTTACAACGACGTTTAATCATTTGGTCAACATACTGACGCGTTAACCGTTTGCCCTTACTATTGATAAACACATAAGGACTTTGCGATGTTACCCATGAAGGCCTAACATTTTCAATATAATCAAACAATGCATTTAAAGCATCGTCAGCAACTGGAATCATTCGTTCTTTTTGCCCTTTACCAATGATTCGAATCCATTTCTCTTCTCTATAAATTTGATTAAAGGAAAGATCGACGCATTCACTTACTCTCAGACCACAGCGATAGAGCATCAGCAAGATAGTGTGGTCGTATAAGTCTTTGAAAGTTGTGATTGGAAACGAAAAAAGAGCTTGAATGGTTTCTTGGGATGCAACTTTGGGTAATCGGCTTCCCTGCCGTTTTAAAGATAAATACTGAGTTGGGTCTTGTGTTATTTTCCCACTCTTAATTAAGAATTGATGAAATTGCCTGATACTTACGATTTTGCGTTGAATCGTAGCAAATTCATATTCTTCATTGAGAACACCAAGATAGTCTGTAATATTGTGATATGAAATATCTCTTAAGTCAAAGATGTCTTGTTGTTCAATATAGCTTAAATAGTGATTGATATCAGAATTATAAGCAGAAATTGTATGATCACTTCGTGGGTCAACAAAACGCATAAAATGCATAAATTCTTGTCTTTCTAATTCGTACATAACTATCACCACTCCTATTATACAACGAAACAAATAAATATTAAATACAGTGACTTGGAATGGATTACAACCAATCAGATTTTTTCTGTCAAAAAACTGAGTAATCTTTTTCTTTGACTGGGAATGCATTCATCAGAGTTAAGGAAGTCTATCAATTCTTTCTTTCCAACCCACTTATAGGCTATTGATTCTCCAGCTTGTAATCTTACTGAATTTTTGGGAATATCACAGGTTGCGATGAAACTTTTATGAATTATATTACTGGTTACTAGTTCTCCAATTTCTTCGATCGACAAAGCCACTATGCCGGTCTCTTCCGAAAGTTCTCTTTTTACTGCTGCCACTGAATTTTCCCCTTTAAGAGCACTTCCGCCTGCACTAGCTTCAAAATAACCTGGCCAAACTTCTTTATCAAAATCTCTTTGAACCAGAAGATAATAGCCCTCTACGTGGTAAACTAAAACTTCCGCTACAAGGTGATAAAGACCATTTGGAATGGGTTCATTTCTAATTAACTCACCCTCTATGCGATTACCATTAATATCATAAGCATCCCATTTTTCCATATTTCTTACCTCTTTCAAAAATATCATATCACCTTACTAACTTTATTAATACTAACTTTAAAACAAGCTATAAAAGAAACAAAGCCTCTTATAGGAGACTTTGCATAATTATTTATAGAAGACCAATATCTTTACGATACTGTTTATCCTCAAATTGTAAGGAATCAATTCTCTGATTCAGTTTTTGATTCATAGTCTTAAGATTAGCACCTAATTCAATGAAGGATAGAACGCGTCCGCCATTGGATACTAATTGATTATTTACTCTAGAAGAACCATTATGAAAGATTAGTTCTGAATCATCGATATCTATAGAAATTTCTTTACGATATTGTTCTGGATAACCCAAAGCAGTTACTACCGTCGTCATGCATGATAAGTCAGACCATTTTAAATCTTCAGATTGTAAAGTATCGTTCTCGATTTTTTTGATAATTTCTACGAGATCTGTTTCAAGACGTGGGAGTAATACCTCTGTTTCGGGATCTCCAAAACGAACATTAAATTCCAATACAAATACCGTATCGTTGACGATCATCAATCCAATGAAAAGGATCCCATTATATTCATAACCATCAACCGATAATCCATTTTCTATCTTATTCAGAATAGTGAAAATTTGTTCTTCGATTATCTTATCAAGTTGAGGACCAGGAGAATAACATCCCACACCACCTGTATTTGGTCCGAGATCACCCTCGTAAAGTTTTTTGTAATCGCGTGCTGTTTGCATTGGAACACATCGGTTGTTTGCGACAAAGCACAATAATGATGTCTCATAGCCATCAAGGTAAGTTTCAATCAAAACACGGCGACCTTCTTCTCCAAATTTACTTTTAATAAAGATATCTCTTAAAGCCGCTTCCGCCATCATAAAGTCATCGCAAATCATGACACCCTTACCCAGACATAGACCATCGGCTTTGATAACTACAGGATAACTGAAACTATTCACCGTAGATATCGCATTATCATATGAAGTAACTGTAACAGAGTGTGCAGTAGGGATTTGATGTTTTAACATAAACTGTTTGGATACATCTTTGCTTTTCTCAAGATTAGCACATTTCTTATTAGGTCCAAAAATGCGTAAGTCATGCTGTTCAAAGAGATCCACAATCCCCATACACAGAGGTTCTTCGGGTCCAACTACTGTAAGATCAATGTGATGATCAAGAGCAAATGTTAGCAAGCCTTCAAGATCGTTGGCTGCAATGGGGACATTTTCATACGTTCCCCCATTTCCGGGACTGACATAAATTTTAGATACATGAGGTGATTGGTTAAATTTCCATGCTAATGCGTGTTCGCGGCCCCCACTACCAATAATAAGGATCTTCATACTAGTGTTTAAAGTGACGTGTTCCAGTGAAAACTAACGCCATATTGTACGAGTCAGCTAATGCAATTACTTTTGGATCTTTAATGGAACCACCAGGTTGAATTATTGCGGTAATTCCTGCTTTATTGCACCGCTCAATCGTATCTTCAAAGAAGAACCCATCAGACGCCATTACACTACCCTTTACATCAAAACGAGATCTGTCAATTGCTTTTTCACAGGCCCAGTATCTTTGAACCTCCCCTTGCCCAATTCCCAGTGTTTTACCGTTATTGGTAACGACAATGGCATTTGAATCACAGGCCCTTACCGCTTTCAAAGCAAAGTCTAGTTCATGTAGTTCATCATTCGTAGGTTTTCTTTTTGAGACAACTTTAAATAGACTATCACTATCATCTTGATTATCACGTTCTTGGACTAAAATTCCGTTTAAGACATCTTTGGTAGAAAAAGAAGGCTCCGTGAAAGTAAGGAGATTTTCACATTCCAATAAGCGAATATTTTTCTTTTGTGATAGTAGACTCAGTGCTTCTTGTGTGTAGGACGGAGCTATGATGACTTCTAAAAATATTTCCGAGAGGTGAACGGCCGTATTAAAGCCAACAGGTCTATTTAATGCGATGATACCTCCGAAAATAGATTCGGGGTCACAAGATTTTGCTTCTACGAATGCTTGTTCAATAGTTGATGCTTGGGCAATGGCGCAAGGATTAGCATGTTTCACGGCAACAACAGTAGGTTCTTGGAACAAACGTAATGAGCGTACCGCACCTGATAAATCATTAATGTTATTGTAGGAAAGTTCTTTGCCATGGATTTGTGTATATTCTAGAGTCCTCTTTTCTCCTTGAAGCGCATAATACGAAGCACTTTGATGAGGATTTTCACCATATCGAAGATTTTCTATTTTATCATACGGTAACACGAGTGTATCGGGATTCGAGACTTCGAGATATTTGTTAAAATATTGAGCAATAATTGCATCATATCGAGCAGTAAGACTGAAAGCTTTTCTCGCTAATTCAAGCCGATAGTTCGTGTCTGTATCGTTAATATGCTCAATAACAGTAGGATAATCTTGGTTATCACATACAACGAACGTAAACGGGTAGTTCTTTGCAGCGCTTCGAATCATTGAAGGTCCCCCGATATCAATATTTTCAACGATCACTTCATGGAAAGCACCGTTTAATATTTTCTCTTCAAAAGGATACAGATTACAGACAACCATATCAATATTCACAATCCCTTGCTCCTTAAGGCTAGATGTGTGCTCAGACGTACGTTTTGATAAAATTCCTCCGTGAATATTTGGATGAAGTGTTTTTACTCTGCCATCTAGCATTTCTGGAAAATCTGTAATCTGAGACACTTCGATAACTTCCAAACCTTTATCAGTGAGGTACGAATAGGTACCTCCTGTCGAGATGATTTCCCATTCCAGTTCAAGAAGTTGATTACAAAACTCGTAAATCCCTTCTTTATTGCTTACTGACACCAATGCTCTACGCTTCATGTTGTCCTCCTATTAGTACATGACGTCCGTCGACCTTTAAACAATCGTTACAGAAATAGATTACAGTTTTCACAATCAAAGCATGTTCAACTTCAAGAACACGGTTAGTTAGTGACGTTACTGTATCCTCAGAATTAATTGCCACGATTTCTTGAAAAATAATTGGACCTTCATCCGCTTGTTCTGATACAAAATGAGTGGTTACTCCAGTGTAACGAACACCGTAGTCAAGTGCCGCTTGCGCAACTTTCGCCCCGTAATATCCTTTCCCACAAAAACTGGGAATTAATGAAGGATGAATGTTAATGATTTTGTTTTGATATTGTTTAACCATCTGCTGTGGAACTATTTTAAGATAGCCCGCTAATATGATACCGTCCGGTTGCACTTCATCAAGTTTCTTATTGAGCAGTTCATCATAATTATGCTTGTCAGGAACATACGTTTCGATTCCTTGTTTCTTAGCTCGTACGAGTCCGTAAGCGCGATCATTATTAGAAACAACCAGTACGATGTCACCACAATAAGCATCACTATCCAGTAAAGCCTGAAGATTACTTCCATTTCCAGAAATCATGACCACGAGTTTATGTCTTATTTTAGACATATGTTGCCATTTCCATCATCAATTGTTCCTAAAATAAAGGCGGAATCTCCTAGCAATTCAAGTGTTCTATCCGTATCTTCTTCAGCAATAACAACAACGAATCCGACTCCCATATTGAAGGTGTTGTACATTTCTTCGATATTTATACTTCCGTAGTTTTGAAGAAAACTGAAAATTTCCTGATGTGGAATATTTTTTGTTTGTACACGTGCAGATACATTGCGAGGCAAAATTCGTGGTAAGTTTTCGTAGAGGCCACCGCCAGTAATATGGGCCATACCCTTAATTGAAACATGTTTTCGCAGGTTTAAAATTTCTGAGACATAAATACGAGTGGGTTCCAACAATACTTGACCGAGAGTTTTCTCACTCTCACCAAACTTTTGATTTAAGCTAAGATCTGAAACGATTGCTCTAACAAGTGAATAACCATTACTATGGATTCCTGAACTTTCAATTCCTATTAGTACGTCACCCTTTGAAATATCATTCCCAGTGATAATATCTTCTTTATTAACGATTCCTACTGCAAATCCCGCAAGATCATATTCAGTTCCGTTATAGACACCAGGCATTTCTGCAGTTTCACCACCAATTAAAGCCATGTTTGCAATTTGACAGCCCCTCGCAACACCTTCAACGACTGCAACAGAAATATCTGGATCAAGTGAACCAGTTGCAAGATAATCCAAGAAAAATAAGGGTTTTGCTCCCTGACATAAGATGTCATTGACACACATTGCGACACAGTCTATACCAATACTGTCATGGGTTCCCATTTCATAAGCCAGTTTTACTTTTGTACCTACCCCATCAGTACCCGATACCAAAACAGGGTGCGCACCTTCACAAAAATCCAACTCATAGAGTCCGGAAAACCCACCAAGATGCGAGAGAACATTCCCATTATGGGTCTTATTAACCGCCTCTTTTATTCTCTCTACATGATGATAACCCGTTTCTTTATTTACACCAGCATCACTATATGTCTTTACCATAATAACCTCCATCTTCCGCAATTGATTTGCCATCAAAGTATTCTGTGTAAAAATGAGGTTGATGACAACTTGATATTAATTTTTCTAAACTTAAAAATTTAATGGAATCGCATCCTAATTCATGGATAAGATCTTCTTCGGTCTTTTCGTGACACATTAAGTTCTTGAGATTTGGAATATCAATACTTAAATTATCTGCAAATAAGACGGGTGGTGATGAAACACGAATATGTACTTCGGATGCTCCGGCCTCTTTTAATAGTTTTACAATATGTTTGATCGTGGTTCCCCTTACAATCGAATCATCAACTAAAACAACCGACTTTCCTTTTACCAGCCGACTGACAACTGATATTTTGATTTGAACGTGATTGTTTCGTTCTGTAGGATTAGCATTGATGAAAGTACGATTAACATACCGATTCTTCACGAGTGCCTTTTGATATGGAATCTGTGTCTCTTCTGAATAACCGAGCGCTGCAATCATACCTGAGTCAGGAGAACCAACAACGATATCAGCGTTTACAGGATGTTCCTTCGCAAGTTCATGCCCCATTTGTTGTCGACATTGGTAGACAAGTTGACCATCAATGGTGGAATCAGGACGTGCAATATAAACCATCTCGAATAAACACAAATGCGGTTGATGGTGTTTTGATGATTGCAGACTCTTGAGTCCGTTTTCATCAATAACTATGGTTTCACCAGGCATGATATCACGAAGAACACTGCCACCTAAGCTTTCGATCGCGCAAGACTCAGATGCAACAATCCAAGTTTTTTTAATTCTTCCTAAGACAAGTGGTTTGATTCCCATTAAATCACGACTGCATATCATTGTTGATGGACTGATTTTAATTTGTGCTTGTGCATAATCCCCATCAGTACGAGACTTCCCATCCTCGATGATTAATGAATTATCAACAAGAATTGGCATCCTGGGTTCCATTTTCTTTTGATTGGTAAAGGCATAACGTGTCATAGCACATGCGACAGACGCTTGAGTATCGACTGGATTCATAGTGTCGATCGTACTTGAATGATGTAGGATAACTTCAGTCTCATCTGACCACAGTCCAATTCCAATCCCATCTTGTCCGCGATGTTGCAAACCGTAAATACCTTTAATGAGTGTCGGGATTACATCTTCGTTTTGAAACGAAATACATCCAATTAAACCGCTCATCTAAAAATCCAATGCCTTGTTCATATCCAAAACGTGTTCTCTCATTGATTCTTGATGCTGTATCAGTGATTCCTTTAGTTGCGGATCACGAATAGATAACATTTGAATTGCAAGATAAGCAGCATTTGCAGATCCGTTGATTGCGACAGTAGCAACAGGTACTCCTTGTGGCATTTGTACGGTTGAAAGCAAAGCGTCCATTCCATCTAAAGCGGTGGATTTCACAGGAACACCAATTACTGGCTGAATGTTGATTCCGGCAATTACCCCTGCAAGATGTGCAGCTTTTCCCGCAAATGCTATGTAGACATCGGTGATTTCTTTCTCTTGTTCGCAATATGCTTGAAGATCAAAGAGTGAACGATGTGCTGAGATGACTTTAACTTCATAATTAATATTAAATTTCTTGAGTACATTAATACAATCTTTAACACATTCTTTGTCACTAATACTTCCCATTATTACAGATACTTTCATGATTATTTACCCCCTATGAAATATTCAAATAGCATCTCAAGTAACGATTTATTATTCTCAATTTGACACAATGTTCCAATAATTCGACCTTCAGCAGCATGCATTCCTATAACCATAGGTTGGTTGCTAAGGGTTTCTGTAGCTTCTAAAAATACTTTATCAAATGAATATTGAACTTCGATTTCTGAATAAAATGCATTGAGACTTACATCAAAGTGATTTCCTAACTGATTTTGAAATAGCGCATTTTCATCTGATACAACACGACACTTTAAATCTCGATGCATAAATTTATGATGTGGGTTAGAATAAACTTTGATATCATCACCAAAATAATTGTGATTAATCAAGCCGACAAAACCAGCCCCACTCCCAATGATTAATCCTTTTCTTGAAATTAGCATTTCTAAAGATTCTTTAACTTTCGGATGTGAAAGGAATATGCTGATTTGTGTTCCACTATTGAAAACAGTATTAACCATCTTATAACCATCACAGATGAACAGTGTGTTGTGAGTTTCAATCTTATTTACAAATCGATTGATTGAAGCTTCGTAATCATTTGATTGAATTACTATAAACTCATGTTGAATATTTAATGTTTTAAGGTTCATCTCAAGTTCCAAGTCTCCAGTCATCCCTGGCAATATTGGGATTAAGACTGAACATGATTCATTGCTTTTAAGTTCAAAATCTGCTTTATCTTTAGGTGTTGGTCTTAGTGTTCGCCATTTCGAAGTTTGATAAATCTCAGATAGTGGCTTTTCCCACATATCAATCTGTTTGCGAAGTGGTTGTTGGTTAAATTCCATTTTTTTAAGTGTCTTACCAATTATTTGATAATCTAAATCCTTCAACGATTCAAGGTTTTCCACTTCCAAAATTAATGATCCAGGAAGAAATCCCGCAGGTAGGTTTTCTTCAAATGTAACGCCGATGAGCTTATCCGCAGTCATTTCTAAAACTTCATGCTTTATATCAGTAGTTACGGTCGAAGCAGATAAAATTTTTCGATCATTCATTAGTTTATGAATCAAAGTCATCTTACTTTTATAGCTTTCAATATCGAGCAACGTTTCATGAGTATAGTTCGCATCTACAAGAATTAAAGTTGACGTATTCGACTTCAGAGATCGACTGACTAAATTATCCCCATCAATAACCTGAATTGCAAAGCACAATAATGTAGGTGGAACCTTCATTTCTTCAAAGGTTCCACTCATGGAGTCTTTACCACCAAGAGATGGAATATCGAGAGCTTTCATAATCTCAAATGCTCCTAGAAGACTGGCCAACGGTTTACCCCAAGATTCATTGCTTGTAAGTTTTTCAAAATATTCTTGATATGATAATCGAATGTTTTCTAATGACCCTCCCATTGCGACAATTTTGGTAATCGCATCGATAGTTGCGACATAACCACTATGAAATGGGCTTGACTCAGCAATAAATGGATTATACCCATGTGTCATGAGTGACATATTTGATGAATAACCCGTTTTTAAGGGGATGTAAGCCATCATTCCCAGTTGCGGAGTATTGTTATGGAAATCTAAATATTGACCATTAAACTGCTCTCTTAACCCTCTTTGCGACGCTTTATTCAAAGAATCCATTTCACATTGAACAGTCCGACTCTGAATCCTTACATTTTGGTGCTTAACAACTCCATTACTATCAAGAAACTTCCGCGGAATTGTTGCGACACACTCGTTATCATAAAACATTTCTAATTTTTGTGTGTCTGTAACTTCAGCAATAACAATAGCTTCGAGATCTTCCAAAAATGCTTCACGAATCATGAACTCACTATCTTCCTTCGCAACAACAATAGCCATACGTTCCTGAGATTCCGAAAGCGCAATTTCTTCAGCAGAGAGTCCAGGATATTTGAGGGGCACACGATCCAAATAGATTCGTAAACTTTCTGCAAGTTCGCCTACTGCTACACTAACGCCACCCGCTCCAAAATCATTGCAGCGTTTAATACGTTTTAAAAATTCAGCTCTTTTAAATAAGCGAACAATTTTTCGTTCTAAAACTGGATTCCCCTTTTGAACTTCAGCTCCAACTGAACTCAAACTGCGTTTTGTTGATGCTGTTGATGACCCAACCGCGGCTCCCAACCCATCGCGTCCAGTTCTACCACCAATTAGAATGATACAATCACCCAATTCAGGAATTGATTTTTGAACATCTTCTTTAGGGACTGCAGCGATTAGAGCCCCCAATTCGAGTCTTTTTGCTTCGAAGCCATCATGATAATATTCTTTAACATATCCCCCATCGATACCCATTTGATTCAGATAATCGGTATAACCTAAAGCAGCATCTTGACAGATTTTACGTGATGATAATTTTAGAGGGTGCGATTTCTTGTGTGAAAGTGTTGGATTTTTGGAACCACTAATACGCATAGCTTGATAAACATACCCTCTTCCGGATAATGGATCTCTTACACCACCACCAATACAAGTTGATGCACCGCCATAAGGTTCAACTTCGGTAGGATGATTGTGAGTTTCGTTTTTAAATAAAAGTAGCGTCTCTTGGTTATCCAAAGTAACATTGATGCTCGCTGCATTTACCTCTTCAGATATATCCCAATCTTCAAGGAGCCCTTTTTGTTTTATTTCTTTAGCGTTGATCGTTGCAAGGTCCATGAGTGTTATAGGTTTTTTTTGATTCAGATACTTTCTTGATTCCAGATACGAATTCCATGATTTTAAAATGAGGTCTGTGTATGTTCCTTCGATAGAAATATCGTCTAGTACGGTATTAAATGCTGTATGACGACAGTGATCAGACCAGTATGTATCAATGATTTTAAGTTCTAATTGATTAGGCACTCTATTCTCAGATTTAAAAGCTTGAAATACATAATCAAGATCCGCCTGATCCATGCCAAGTCTTAAGGTCTCGTTTTCAGCATAATTTGTCACACTGTTATTCTCATCCTCACTGACAAGCTCCATTTCTAATGGATTAACAATATAATCCCGAAATATTTCGAACTCTTGGTATGTGATACTTTCTAAAGAATATATTAGTGAATGTTTGATTCTAATATGACTGAATCCAAGCATTGTATGAATCATTTCTTCAACTTGGTCTTCAATAAAGTCATATTGTCCAGAAATATATTTTACCTTGAAATGAGTTCTTGGTAAACTTGGCACACTATCATAGATAATACCAATTGGTTCTTTAAATATTTGGTTTTTGATAGTATCAACCTCGAATGATTTTGCATTTTCAATCTTAAATTCATGAAGGATTCTCACGGATTTAAGTGTTTGTAACTTTAAGTAATTTGTAGCTTCAATAACCAGTCTACGACCTTCATGGTTATAATTTGAAAAACGTTCTGTAATAATGGTTCGACCCATAATTTCCTCCTAGAATATAAGTCAGATACCCTATCGCTACCCTCAATAGGAGTTAGAAACAACAAAAAAAACAATCACAGTGTAACTACCCTTTAAAATATTGTGATAACTCGAACGGTTTTAAAACTACTCCGTTTTTAGCAACACGCATATTACCTGTCGAAATTTCATCGATAAGCATGATTGTGTTTGACTGTGTATCAAGTCCGAATTCGAGTTTAATATCCAATAAATCTAAATCGTGATTGTGTAATTCATTTTGAATTAATTTACAGATTGATTGTGTCATTTTTGTAATTAGGTTATAAGTATCTAAGTTCATAATATTAAGGATTTCGAGTGCTTGCGAGGTAATAAGTGGATCTTCTCGTAAATCATCTTTGAGTGTCATTTCCACATAGGCGTTGAGTGGCTGACCCTCTTTGATATATGCTCCATAGCGCTTAACAAAGCTTCCTTTAGCGACATACCGGCAAATCACTTCAATTCCTTGCCCGAATACTTCAGCCTCTTTAACAATCATGGAGTTATCATTTAAGTTGGCACTCACAAAGTGCGTTGAAATACCATTTTGATTGATCAGCTCAAAAAAGTATTTTGACATTCTTAAGTTTTCATTACCAATACCATCTATTTTAAGTCCAACATGATTAGCGCCTGGATTAAAAACACCGTTCTCTACAGTCACATCGTCCTTAAATTTTAATAACAAGTTCT
The DNA here is from genome assembly GCA_036637915.1 of Erysipelothrix sp. Taxonomy (GTDB): domain Bacteria; phylum Bacillota_I; class Bacilli_A; order Erysipelotrichales; family Erysipelotrichaceae; genus Erysipelothrix. The sequence continues at coordinate 23,837 of JAVWLP010000021.1, forward strand.
TATCGTCACATTGATAGACATCTTTTGTCTTACCTGCATGTTTTAATATCATTCCTTGTCCTCCTAAGGTGATAAGAAAAAATAAAATAAGCCCAGAGTGGGTAGGCTTAGCGAAACCTACCCCTCTGGGCTTTTATCCCTTAGGTGTGACATCTTCATGTCTGTACCGCTTGGACCAGCAAACTTAAGTTTCGGAACCCTAGGTACACTTTCGCCCATTGTGTAATGAGCTTATTCTCTTTTCTAATTCCAAGATAACAACTTTTTAAAATAAAGTCAACTTAGAAAAATGAAAAAAGGCATTAAAAACGAGTACAAATAAAAAAATACCGCTTTAAAATGCCTTATTATTAATATATGAAACTTGTGAATTATTTAGAATTCTTTTCTAAAAGTGATCGTGGCGTTATGAATACATCTTGTTTCAATTCCTGATTAAGCCGCGAAATAATGTCGTTAACTGTTGGCTCGGTCAAATCATCAAAGATGTTGAGTTGTTCAATTATCTCATCTTTATAGACAAGATTAGACAATGAAATGGATATAAATGTAACACCGTCCAAGCCCTCAAATTCGTCATATAGACCCATAACTTTCTCGAAAATAACATCACTTGATTGAGTAGGTTCATCGAGTGTAAAAGAACGTGCTGCAGTCTTGTAATTCTGAAGTCGAATGGAAAAAGTAATTGTTTTACCTACCATATCTCTTTTAATAAGTCGGCGTTCTATTTCTTTAATTTCGAATAAAATCGCATTTCGTATTTCATCCAACTCTACCATTGGATGTGTAAAGGTCTTCGATTGACCTATAGATTTAGCTGTTGTATCGGTTTCTATAGGACTGCTATCAATGCCATTTGCTTTGTTTATGAAGTTTTGCGTATTAACGCCAAGAGTATTTCGTAGACTATCTTCATTTGCTTGAGCTAAATCGCCAATTGTTTTGATACCCATTTTTTGGAGTTTCGGCACAGTTTTAGATCCGATTCCATGCATATCTTCAATCGGAAGCTGCCACAATTTTGACTGTACCTCACGAATTCTAAGAACTGTAATACCTTTGGGTTTTTCCATATCACTTGCCATCTTTGCCAGGAATTTATTGGGAGCAACACCTATTGAAATAGGTAACTTCAATTCGCGATACACGCGTGTTTGAATTTCATAGGCGAGATCTAAAGGACGTTCGTATTCTTTGATTTTTTCAGTTACGTCGACATAACACTCATCAATACTTGCAGGTTGCATCAGTGTTGAATAGGAACGAATAATAGTCATAAATTTAGAAGATAAATCTTGATATAACGAGAAATCTATTGGAACGACGACAAGATCTCGACAAAGTGTTTGAGCATAAGAAAGAGGCATCGCTGAGTTGATGCCAAATTTACGTGCTTCATAAGAAGCGGTCGTTATCACTGAACCACGGTGATTACTACAAACCACCAGAGGTTTACCTGCAAGCTCAGGCTCTACAACAGCATGAGCACTTGCATAAAATGCATTAATATCAATATGAAAAATTACGGTCATTAAAATTGTTGTCCTAACTGGTATATTTCTTCTGCTGCTTTGAGTGAATTGTCAGAATCATTTCCTGACATAATAAGCGCAATTTGTTGAATTCTTTGTTTTTCATCGATTTGTTTAATCGAAGTGATGCTGGATTGATCATCGTGCGATTTTTCAATTAAATAGTGATGGTGAGCACAGGCAGCAACCGAACCAAGATGTGTGATGGATAACACTTGAGTAGTTTCTGATAATGCCTTCATTTTTTCACCAATACGAAGTCCAACACGACCACTTACCCCTGTATCTATTTCGTCAAAGACAAGCGTAGAAATTCCGTATATTTGTGAAAAGATTACTTTCAATCCTAACATTAATCTCGAAAGTTCTCCTCCACTCGCCACTTTATCAAGTGGTGCTAAAGCCATCCCTTTATTCATGCTGACCATAAACTGAATTGTATCATAGCCATCATGGGATAGTTCTTTGTCAGATATTTTTATTTCAAATTGAGCTTCTTCTAAAAGTAACTCATTCAATTGAATAATAATTTGCTCCTCAAGTTCTTTCGCAGCTTTTTGACGAGCTTTTCGAATTTGCAAGGCGAGTTCTTCACAAATTGTTTTTTGACGTTTCAATTCGATTTCAATGTCTTCTAGAAATTCGTCGTAATTATCCGCTTGTTTAATGCGAGATTGCAACTCCGCTTGTTTCTCTAATGCATTTTCGACGCTACCAAATTTTCTTTTTAACGTTGTGTATTGCATCATTCTTTCTTGGTAACGGTTAAATTCATATTCATCGAATTGAGTATTGTTATTTATCTTCTGAATGGATTCATAAACACTTTCCAATGAGAAATACGCATCTTTGTAACCTTGAACAAGTTCATCATTTGCGATACCTTCGATGATATGCATACCATCATAAAGTGTATCCATAACTGAAATTCGGCCATTAAAGACCCCTTCCAGTTCGTTCCATTTAGCTTTGTTCTTCTCAAAAGCAATCATGGCTTCAAGTTTATCTGCAATTTCTTCATAGTCTTCAACAGATGGTTGAATTGCTCCAATTTCTTTCAACTGAAACTTTGCAAAATCAATCTCATCTGGATTGATATCACTATTCATGATGGCATCACGTTCTTTTAGTAATTTTAAGAATTTACGATATTCATCACGATATTCTTGGTGTAACAAATTGTTACCCGCATAACGATCTAGTAAAAGTCCATGGTTTTTAGCATCCAATAAATATTGTGTCTCGTGTTGTGAATGGATATCTAGGACTCCTTCTAAAACATCCTTTACAACGGATAAATTCACAAGTCTTTGATTAATACGACACACACTACGCCCTTCCTGACTCATTTCTCGTGAGATAATCATGACATGGTCTTCTTCGTACAAGCCGTATTCATGAAGTTTATCATGAATGGGATCATTATCACTCATTATAAAGATTGCTTCTACACGCGCAAAAGTGTCGTGGTTTCCCACGACATGAGCGCCACTACGTTGCCCCGATATAAAATTAAGAGCATCAACGAGAAGTGACTTCCCTGCACCCGTCTCTCCAGTAAAAACATTAAACTGGTTCGAAAGTTCGACATCAATATTTTGAATTAAAACATAATTATGTACACTGAGTTGACTTAACATAGTGGTATCCTTTCTTTTAGTTCGAAGTAAAGAGTTTTAATGCATCATCAACATGAAGATGATTTCGTGTTTTAATATCCTTTGAGGATGCATTAAGATCTACATTGCTTAAATCAATAAGCTTAAGATTGAGAAATTGATGGGTTGCGGCACAATACTCTTGAATACTATGATACAACGCATTATTTGTCGATTCAGTATTATATACTACGACAAGTTTATTAAGCTTGATGAAGGATTCAATGACCGAATCATCGACATGATTCATATCAATAGCATTATATAATGCTATATTTAATTCATTATTAGAAATTCGCGATTTAAATTGTTGGACGGCATTTCCAAATGTTATTACAACACCGTTTGAATTATCATTTAACGGAAGTGAATAGTATCCTTCTAATAAGTTATCGGGAGCTTTTTCTACAACAAGTTTTTCATATCCAGAGCTATAGTTTAAAACATTGATGCCGGGTTCATTTAACAAATGTTGAAGTAATTGGTAGTTTTCTCCAATTGATGATCCCGTATACATATTAATATTGTCAAAATAATTAGGATCCATGATCCCTTGTTTATAATACTCTCCTTGAGGTGAAAGTCCTGCATCAGAAATCAAAATTGTAATAGGCAACTTATTTAAAACAAACTGATTTATCAATTGCGGGTAACTTTCCAAGAATCGGTATGATTTCATCATCAAAACGACTTGCTTTCCAGATTCCACCATTCCTGCCGCTATTGTAACTAAAGATTGGGTAGATCCCGATGTGCTTAGATAATTTTGTGTGTTCTGCAACGCAAAATCTATAAAATGATCTTGAATTGAAATGGTGTCCGCTAATACAAAGAGGTTATCGCGCACTTTAGCTTCAGCAGATAGTAATTCATCAAATGCTTCTTGAGTTGTCGTGTAGTTTTCAGGACGTGTCATATCCGTTTTGAAAGCTGGGAACTCCAATTTTCTTTCACTACGGTGTTTAAGTCGTGTCTGTACGTGAATAATATTTGGTCCACTAAACTTTGTTGATAATTCAAATACTTTGATGAGTTCATTCATATTTTGACCATTAATGGGTCCATGATAATTAATACCAAATTGCGTAAAAATTGTGGGTTCAAGGACTGTCTCTTTAACCGCATCACGAATCTTTGTTAGAGTTGTAAGTAATGGTCTTGAAAAGGCATTAGAATCTAAAATAGCTTTCATATCTTTTTTCAATCCGGTATAGGTTTTACTAATACGAATAGATTTAACTAAAGAATCTACAGATGAGTAATGACGTAATAACGATTGTTGTTCATCAATCAAGATGATTGTTAGATCTGGTTGAAGACGTCCAATTTGCATTAAAGTTTCATAGGTTAAGCCATAATTAAGCGCATTATCATCCATCATAATGACAGTTCTTCCGTTATCATTAAGTGCATAACCCAGTGCTACACCCAACCCTTCTCCAATGTCTCCGCCTTTATATGCATCGTATGGGTTAGATGGATCAAGATATATAGGTGTATTGGTCCTTAATTCAAGTTCTGAAGCTCTTCCAGTCAAAATTTTATGAACAAGTACTTGTGTACCACCATCAAAAATCAAATGATCTCTTTGAAAATCGTAAACATGATGAAGTGCTACTGTAGTTTCAAGAACATTTAAATTTTTAATAATTGTTTCAATATCAAAACGAGATTTCGAAGCTAAAAAACTAGCGATTTCATCACTAATTTTATTCATTTCTTTGACTGAAAGATCTTTTAAGTCGATGGGATTTTCGAATTGATTCAAGATAACCGCCTCCTATAAATTACGGATCATCATTTCTTCAATGAGGTCTTTTAAATAAGAATCTTTTAACTCAAGTTTTAAAAGTAACGATTCAATGTCGTTAAAATATGATTGTGTAAGTTCTTGAGCTTTTTCAAGCCCTAACAAACTCACAATTGTAACCTTTTCTCGGTCTGCATCACTTTGAACACTTTTTCCAATTTCATCACTTGTTTTGGTTACTTCAAGAAGATCATCTTGGAATTGAAAGCAAACCCCTAATTTAAAGCCTAAATCATGAGCGTCTTTTTGTTTATTAGGTTGCCCAGCAATGACTGTCGCCATTTCAAGTGCAGAAGCAAAGAGACATCCCGTCTTCAACTCATAGCATGCTATAAGCGCATCGAGATTGTGAATATCATTTTTAATATCATATTCTTGACCTAATATCATACCTAATGAACCAGCATTACGAGCAAGAATTTCCATGCAAGATGCTTTTACGTCTGCGTTCAAATCAGATTGAGTAAGCGTCGTAAAGGCAGCAGTAAGTAAACCATCACCACCAAGTATCGCCATTGCCTCACCGAATACTTTATGATTTGTTGGTTTATGACGTCTCATATCATCATCATCCATTGCAGGAAGATCATCATGAACTAAGGAATAAGTATGAATCATTTCGAGTGCACACCCTGGATAAAGACCTTGTTTCATGTCACCACCTAGATCGTTTAATAAAGACAGTAGAAGTCTGGGACGAATGCGTTTACCGCCACTCATTAGTGAGTATGTCATTGAATCTTTGACGGTCGATTCAGAATAAATTTCTAAAGTTTTCAGTAAATTTTCTTCTATTAAGTTAATCATTTTTCTCCCCTTGATTTTTTTGAACAAGTTCTTTGACTGTCTCTCCGTATTCAGAAAGCTTTTCTTGGCAAATCTTTGATAACTCTAAACCTTCTTCAAAAAGTTTTATCGCATCATCAAGTGGTAAACTGTCTTTTTCAAGCTCATCTGCAATCGTTGTTAGTCGAGCCATTGCTTCTTCAAAATTAAATTTGTTTTCCATTTTTATAATCCTTTCGAATAACACGAGACGTAAGAATACCGTCTTCAAATTCAAGTGTCAATTCATCATCAATTGAGACCTGATGAGCACTTGTAATCAGTGTGTCGTCTGATTTCGTTAGAGCATATCCCCGTGCCATTATAGCCAGTGGATTTCGACTGCTCATTACCTTAAGTATATCGGTAAAACGGCTTTGTTTCAAGTTGAGAACCCTTCTCATTTGTGTGATGTTATGGGCGTCTAATTGAGATATTTGCTTTTGGTTCAAGACGATTTTTTGATTCATTTGAGCAATAATTCTTGAAAGTCTTGTATCCAAAATTTGATACTTATTCTTTTGATGGGTTAATTGTCGGTTTAAGTAGAAACCATAGTCTCTTTCAAAGGATGTGAGCACTAGTTCCCTTCTCATAATCTTTGTATTCATAAGATTAGTAAGATTTAATTGTGTTTCATTCAATTCCCGTTTCAAACTATCAAAAATACGAATTTGATGAGTTATTCGACCTTGTAACATATCAAGTTGATATTGTTTGAGTTCAAAAAATTTGATTGGATCAGCGAGTTTACTAGACCCAACAATGTGTTTGAGATTTTGAGATTGTTTAAGATATTTATTTCTAACTGAAATGTAGTAGCGATTTTTGTAGTCTCGGAACACTTGTTCGAGTTCTTTCGCATTGGGTGTCGCATAAACAGCTGCTGCAGTCGGTGTCGCTGCACGATAATCTGAAACATAATCACTGATAGTTTCATCTGACTCATGACCAATTCCAGTTACGATAGGAATCGAACAATTATAGACAGCTTCAATTACCTCAAGTTCATTAAAAGCCCACAAATCTTCGATTGAACCACCTCCACGTCCAAGTAGAATGGTATCAACACCAAGACTTTGTGCTTTTTCAATTTGAGTTACAATACTTTTAACTGCAAACTCTCCTTGAACGTATGCTAGTAAATCAATTTGCTTAGCAAGTGGCCATCTTTCTTGCAAAGTTCTAGAGATATCTGCATAAGCTGCGGAATTTTCTCCAACAATGACTGCAATCCGTTCCGGAAATTTGGGAATTGGTTTTTTATGAGCTACATCAAAATATCCTTTTTGAGCAAGTTCTTTCTTGAGGGCATCATATCGAATGTAGAGGTCTCCCAGGCCATCCAAATTCATGCGAGATGCATAGATTTGAACGCTACCATTAGCCTCAAATACTTCGCAGGCACCACTAATGATTACTTTATCGCCATCTTTCGGTTTAAAAAGAACAGCCTGAGCTTTACTTCGAAACATAACACAGTTAATACGACTTTTATCATCCTTTAAACTAAAATAAAAATGTCCACTGTGGTGAGCTTTAAAGTTTGAAAGCTCACCAATCAGTGTGACATTATTAAAAGAAGGATGATTTTGTATCACATGTTTCAAATCACGTACAAATTCCGATACGGTTTGAGCATCCTTTATCATAGAGCGTCTAAGACTCCGTTAATATATTTGTATGAATCGGCGTCGCCATACTCCTTAGCAAGGCGAACTGCTTCATTGACAATAACTTCCTTAGGTTGGTATGCCAATTCAAGCTCAGCACATGCTAAAAGTAATACGGATTGTTCAATAAATCCAAGACGATCAAAGCGCCAATTTTTAAGGTAATGCTGAATCGCACGACCGTAAATTTCTTTACGAGATTCAACACGACTCACAATTTCATGCATTTCAGTACCTAATTTAAAACGAGGTAAAAATGTTTCAATTTTAAATTCTACTTCGTCTTCATCTTGTAAATCCAAATATGAATCTACAGGATTGTTGTCTTCTTCAGACATAACATAACCAATTGAAGTCACAAACTTATTATCAGCGAGTATTTCTTCAACTGACATTTCACGCATTAAGTGAATATAGATTACTGACATTGCATTTTGGCGTTCGATAACACGCGACATAACTAACCCTCCACAGTAAAAGAAGCAGATATCTGCTTCTAGTTAAACTTAAATCCTACAACACTGATGTTGATATCAACATCATCAAAATCAACCATAGTAGCAATGCTACGATGTAGTTCATCTTGTAATCCACGGCAGACTCTTTCAACGTCTCGACCATATTGCACTCTTACTTTTAAGTCAACTTTAGCATGACCGTTTTCACTTGTAACTGACAACGACTTTTTGCCTGTTCCGTCTTCAAAGAAAACATACTTACTTTCGTTAACTGTAATCGCAGCAATGTGATTGATTACATTAATTGAAACTGCAATTTGTCCCAATCCTTCTGATTGAGGTTGAATTAATACATATTCATTTGCCATATTTATCACCTACTAAAGTCATTATAACAGAAATATATTAGAAACTAAAGAAGTTTCCTAAGAAGGATTGCGTAAAATAAGTATCGAATCCCAATTTGATATGATTTCATTGGAAAGTACATCATATTATTTAGGAAGGGAAATCTATACGTCTTTTTCAATAGAAAATAATCTATCTCCGTTTTTGAAATCCATCATAGAAAAATCTCTGATTTTAAAAGATATATAAATAAATCTCAAGTCTGAATTTTGAGAAACCCTTGATAATGTTCAGCGTATCGAAAACACCAGGGAACTAGCCTCTAAAATGATTATTCGTCATATGTAATGGTGGCGTGCCCCTAAATCAATATTGGAGTTCACCTACGCTAGATTTTCAAAAGTCTTCTAATTATTTTGGAATTCAACTATATCGATTCATTATGATTGAGCATTAACCACAATTTTTCAGTCTCTATAGGATGCTTTGAAGATAACCTTTTCTTGCTTAGATTTGTATTTATAATTCGTTTAATTACTTTGTTATTTACATCGCTGTAGTTAAATAACAATTCAAAACCTTGTTTTGGATTTACAGAAACAAACACACTGATTGCGTAAGACAGACCCTTTTCCAATACTTTGAATTCTTTACTCTTATAGATACTTGAATCCAACTCCATGATTTCATTTAATAAGCTACCCGATACCAAAATAGAATAATTGACCAGTTTATTATTTTCCAATAATTTATAATCAGCTAATGCAGCTACAATTGCTCTCTTTTGAGAAAAACTTCCCTTCACTAAATACTCATTGAAGGAATTTATAAGAATTTCTTCATCTTTATAACCAATTCTTTGAAAGCTCATAGCTACTGCTTCCTTCATTCTCCACGTTCCATCTGCGCACAGCCACAGAACATGAAGGACCTTTTCTTGTTCGTGTTTTTTCAGTCGTTCATATACGCTTCCTAATGAAATTATTTTACACATTAACACAAATTCTTGCGGAGTGTTTTCATTTTGATTTCCAATTTCTATCGAACTTAGATAAGTTAGGTTATATTCGTTATCTAAATAATAATCCGCAACTTTATAAGCTAATGATAGATTCGCTGCTCTACCTGGCAAATTGGAGTTATCTTCTAAATACTTTGTAATCTTTGAATAATCATTGGTTGATAAAATTTTTTCAATCACATCATAACTCTCCTTTGAGCAAATCAATCAAATCATCCCCACACTTTCTTAGTGCTAGCCCTAAGTAGAAATCCTTAAATAGTTAATTTAACTAAATAAATAGATTATTGATTCGAATTGTAATCAAATGTTCCCTTCCTGAATTGCAAATGTTTGAAGCTCAACCTCTGTTCTATTGCAGTACGCTTCTAACGATTCATTATCAACTCGGACTAACAAAGTGAACGGATCCGTTTTAGGAATTTTCTTATAAGTAGGTGTCTTTTTAAATTCACGAATAACACCTTCGACTACTTCAAGATATCCGTCAGAATCATTTGCATAGTAATGACTATAAAGCTCTGGTTCGACAGGTTCAATACTTCCGATACCTTGATAATTCCAGTTGAGGGTATCAAAACGCATATTCATCTTCCATAGATTGCAATTGCAGTTGGCTTTTGGATCATTGACTTCGAAATATCGCAACTTTCTATAAAAATCAAAATCAGTATTCATTGATAGATCAATTTCCCCCGTCTCTGTATTTACATCCAATGCGAAAGCATAAAAACGCAAAGAACGGTGATCTTCAAGGAATAGTGCAACGACTTCTTTGGTATAATCTAATAAATTATTTCGGATATTTGTATTAACTGTTCGTTTACTAACTACCATATCGTCCTCCATATCCTAATTTTACCATATTCTCTAGTAAGAATAGTCTTCAAACCGATTACGAAGTCCTTTTGGATAGCGATTATTTCCACGTTTTCCATCCCCTTTTACAAACCCTAGTGAAAGTTCCTTATAGGTTACACAATGTATTCCTCTTATGGTTGTGTTAATTGGATGACCATAAAGGTACCTGTAAGCATCTTCTAAAGAAAGATCTATGCTTTCAAAAT
>JAVWLP010000022.1:0-30803 GCA_036637915.1 Erysipelothrix sp.
GTACGAATACAAGGTGCTTCTTTTTTATATTGTCCCACTATACTGGGTCAGTGCCGAACACTTCAGTTCCAATGCTTTGGTTTTTGTTTGCGATTATTTAATTTCGTTTGGACTTTCGTTTGTTTCTACGAATGATTTTAATGAACGGAGTGCAACTTCAACCATGTCAGATACTGCTTGATCTGTATAGAACGCAGTATGTGGCGTTACAATAACATTTTTATGACGTTCAAGGATTGCTAATTGGTGGTTGCTGTATGTACGCATACGGTTATCTGTATGAACAATACCAATTTCATTTGGGAATACATCAAGAGCAGCTGCTCCAATGTGTCCTGATTCAATACCTTCGATTAATGCGTCAGTATCAACAAGTTCAGCACGTGCACAGTTTACGATTACGACACCTTGTTTTGTTTTCGCAATGTTTTCTTTATTGATAATGTGGTGTGTTGAATCAAGAAGCGGTGCGTGGAGCGTAATAACATCTGCTTCTTTTAGAAGTGTATCAAGATCAACATATTCTAGGATATCTTTAAGTGATTCATTTTCATATAAATCAAATCCGATAATACGTCCACCAAAACCACTAAGGTTACGTGCAGTATTAGCACCGATACGTCCAGTACCGATAACACCAAATGTTAAGTTGTGCATTTCTTTACCTTGTAATCCTGGTAACGAGTAATCATGTGCTTCGAGACGTTTCATCATTGTTTTCATGTTACGAATTGACATAAGAATTAACATAACTGTAAAGTCAGCAACACAACTTGGTGAATATGTAGCATTTGAGAAACGTAATCCAAGTTCTTTAACTGCTTCCATATCAACGTTGTTGAATCCTGCACTACGTGAAGCAAGGTATTTAACACCATGACCTTTTAGTTTTTCAAGAACTGGACGGCTTGCGTCACAGTTTCCTAAGAATGTTACAGCTTCAAATCCCGCTGCTTCATCTACATTGCTCATTCCTAATTGACCTGGAACAAAAGTAATATCTAATCCTAATAATTCTGAATATTTTTCGAATGCCGCCTTTTCATCAGGACGGACTGCATAAGCGATTAATTTCATGTTATTTCCTCCTATTTGAAATCAATTTTGTAATCTTCAGCAGATACAAGTTTTAATTTTTTGTCAAATAAATATGATGACACAAATCCCATAACTACAGGAATTCCTACAAAGACAAGAACTGTAATCAATAAGTTGCCAGCAGAATAACCTACAATATTTAAATGATTAATAGGTCCAATAAGACCGCTAATACCGAAACCAGCACTTGCAGGTGTACCAACAATAGTTAGGATTCCAGCGAATGCACCACATACTGCAGCATTTAAAATGATTGGTAACATCATTTTAGGTTTCTTAATCATGTTTGCCATTTGCATCTTAGGCGATCCTAAGAAGTGAGCAATACTTGTTCCAACACCATTAACTTTAAAACCAGCAATTGCAAGACCAAATCCAGCAGCACAAATACCTAAGTTTGCAGCTCCTGAACCAATACCTGCAAGAGAGATTGCCATCGCAACACCTGCTGTAGAGATTGGTGATACAATCATAATTGCAAAAGTAATAGAAATTAAGATTCCGGCGATAACAGGTGTAAAGTTTGTAAATGTATTAACCATTTGACCAATGAATCCAGTAAATGCTGAAACATAAGGTAACATAATTAAACCAAGTTGACCAACTAAAATAATAACGATAGATGGTACAAGAAGAATCGTATATGCTTTAAAACGATTCCCAATCATCAACATCACCCAAACAGCTATCGCTGCAGTGATACCAGCATTAATAACATCACCAATACCCGCAAGTACCAGTGTGCCATCCATGAATTTAATTCCACCTGAACCAATTGCAGTTGTAATTGCTAATGTTGCAGATTGAATCGGTGTAAGTTTGAATTGCATAGCAATTGTTAGCCCCATAACAACTGCTAATAAACGTGTTGAGATTGTAGTAAGTTGACTTACAAATTCCCAGTTTAATGCTTTAGCTAATTCTCCAAGAAGTGCACCAGGTATTAATGCAACAACAATACCAATGCTCATTCCTGTTAAGACTTTATTCGTAAAGTCTTTAAATGATAAATCTTTCATATTTCCTCCTAAAGGTCAAAACCCTTACACATCTATGGTAAAGGGTGCCCTAAGGGAGTAGGCAATATTCTTTATTCAATTCTTATCTGAATTTCTTGAATCATTGTTTCGTCAGATTTAGAAAATGTGTAGTCAACAATGCAAAAATCGCAAATATTACCCACAGGTTTATACCCATGTTCCATACACCAATCAAGGAGCACTCGATAAGATAAAGTGTCGTAATACCCACCTTTTTTGTACATACAAGCGTACTTTCCTGCAGGTAGTGTACATTTCTGTGGTGCATTCAAATCTGATGACAACATGATAAACGAACCTACTTTCGATAAATAATTCTCTGAAGAATCTTCGGGTTCTATACAAATCGTGCCATAGGGCATTTGTGAAAATATGCTCATATCGTTCAAATTACGTAGCATCTTGCGGTATGCTAGCATAACTTCAACCACACTATTCTCATTTTCGCACAGTTCATACATTACAATACGATCCTCAAAAAACTTGATACTAGGATGGTTTAGATCCCTTTCATCGATTAAATCAGCCTCTTTATAGAACTTCAACAGGTACTCTAGGTCATGCTTTTTAGTCATATTTCGAGCTATTTCGACATTTACCTCAGTAAGTTTCTCTTCTAATTTTTCAATTAGCGGTTCAAATCGCCGATCACAGAGTAACTCCTGAATTTCTGTCAATGAAAAACCAAGATCCTTCAAGTAAATAATTTGCTTTAAATACGGGAATTGCTCTCGTACGTAATAGCGATAACCCGTCTCTTCATCAATGTGATCAGGCATAAAGAGTCCGATTCGGTCGTAGTACAACAAAGTCTTCTTGCTCAAGTTATGGAGCTTCGCGACTTCATTGATTAAAAAGTTTGTTTTCATATTCTCACCTATGCCTCTATTATACATTTTTCCGTTACCAAGGCAAAAAAAAAGTCGCATAAGGCGACTACTTCGATATGTTTTCTTATGTTTGCGTCTAAAGAGATACCTATCGTAAGCTGACAATGACATTCTAACCCATTAAAGCTTCATGGCATACATAATGTCATGAAAGCCACGAATTATGTTCTCAACGACACAAATTATTATGAATGTTGAACACGGTCTCTTTCTTCCGCCCGTTTTCCATCATTAAATCGATCCAAAGTTCCAACAAGATACCCAGTTATTCTACGAATTCTATCAAAGTTTTGCGCAGCAGTAGACCATTTCACATCGATATACTCCCCATCTACTACTATTTCAAAATGGGTAATATTCTTATCTTCATGTTTCATAATTACTTCTTCACAGTAAATTTCAACATGTTTCATATCCATTCCTTCTGGATAAGATACAATAATATCTTTATATATAGTTTCCATTATTTCCTCCATCCCTATTTCTTATCATACTGATATAATTCATAAGTTTCAATCATTTCTATGAGTTTCTCTGCATAGTTTGGGTCGGTAGCATATCCCATTGTTTGAAGAGCAAGTGCTGCTTCTTTATAATCCTTTGCATTCTTTACGGTTCTATAATACTTTGAGTTAAGTAGCGCAGCATGATCATCGAAGGACTCTTGAAAACTTGGATACTTCCTAAAATCATCCATTATTTCTATCCATTTATCATTTTCAAATTCTTTTGTAGGTACACTCACGAACATACCTTTATATTCACCTTTAACACCAAATAAATTATAGGCATCAATTGCAAGTTGGCTTTGTCCCCAATCCGACTCTAAGATTGCTTGTGCAAGGGCAATACTCGGTAAAATACCTAATTTCTGGTGAGACTTTTCAGCGTAAGGCACCATTTCCTTGATGAATTTCTCTTGGTATGCGGGCTTTTTAGGTTCCTCAGGTTGTTTACGATTCGCAACCACGACATTTAAGAAGAGTAAAACACTAAACATAAGTAATAGACTAAGGATTACTTGATGATCTTTTCTTTTTTTAATTTGTTTCTTTTTCGTCATAACTGAATCCTTTCTCATTCTATTATACATAAATATAAGAATAAGTAATGAAACAATACTGTAAGTTTGAGCAAGGTGTTATAATTAGATTATAGAAAAGGGGTATAGTAATGGAAGTTATTGTTACAATGATTAGCGGACGAGAATTCAAACTGGATGATAATTGTTTTATTAACGAAGTCAGTGTGGGTCAATCTCATAAGGTATCACGTATTATCTATAACTTTACTACGACTGTTTCGGATAATCGAATGATTCATTTTACAACACCTGACGGTGATTATTTAATCCCAGTTACAAGTATTGAAATGATTTCAATTAAAGAGAATTAGGAGGTCCCTATGCGCACCAAAAACAAATATTTTTTATCAGGTTTTATACTATTGTTGTTGAGCTTTGGATTGGCAATTGTGAGCTATATGTTCTATCGTGAGCATGACAAAATGTTTTTAATCATTTGTGCCTCATTAACACTTATCAGTCTTATCTGCTCTTTCTTAAATTTCAATTTCTACAGAAATTATGACCTTGATCAACAACTAGAAGCAGAAGAAGCAATCCCAGAAATTGAGATAGAAGAATCTATAGAAATCGAACCCGATAAAATCACTCTGAACGCAAACGATACAAATGAAGTACAACCGAAAAAAGAGATTTTAAAACACGCTCAAAAAACTGATTCTCAGGAAGAAGGTTGGATTACAATTGATTCATCTGAAAATCAAATATTAGATTTCATATCCGTGATGAATGATTTCAAAAGTCTTGATATGAATCCTGAGTTTAATTGTAACCTTGAGACACTCTTAAAACTTAACAGAATTGATCAAAAAATATGGAAATGGAACTTTGAAGCAATTCCGTTTGTTGCTCTTTCACACAATAAGAAAACTGATATTCTAACTATCCATGGAGGAATGTCTCAAGACAATCTCCATAGATTAGGGACCATTCCAGAAAATTTTAGTAAAGATGTCCTTAAGGTTTATCCGCATATTAAACATATTAAAGCATCTATACAAGGTGGTGACTACCACTACCTATCAAGTGCCGATTCATCATTTGATACATTATCGACACCCTATGAAGTTCACGTTAAAATCTACTCATAAAAACAAGCCGCTATACAATTTAATGTATAACGGCTTTTGTTTTATATTACAAGTTTACCAGGGTTTAAACGATTCGTAGGATCAAAGCTTGTCTTAATGCTTGACATTAAGTCAAGATATACAGGATCCATCATTTTCCCAAAATATTTCTTTTTAATAATTCCGATACCGTGCTCTGCAGATGGAAGTCCACCCAATTCTTGAATCTTATTATAAAGTAGATTAAGAACAGTATCTAAGGTTTCATGCCATTCACTGTCAGATTTGATATCTCCACGGAGTACACAAGTGTGTAAGTTTCCATCCCCAGCATGTCCAAAACTCATGAGTTTTAAGCCATACTTAGCTTCTAATTCTTTTGTATATTCATAGATAGTTGCGATATGGTGAATCGGTACAGTTTCATCCATCGTAACTTGTTCAGTATAATTTACAACTGCCGTTAATAAAGTATCTCGCAACTTCCATGCATCTTTTTCAGATTGTCCCTCAAGGATAATATAATCCTCAGCTTCATGCTTGTCAGCAATCTCTTTGAGAACACTCGCACGTTGATCAATAAATGATACATCATCCCCATCAAACGTTGCGAGTAAGAAGGAATGACCCTTTTTAGTTGGGAACACCAAGCCTGTTTCTTTTTCACTAAGTTGAACCATATCACGTTCAAAGAACTCTAATGCCGTTGGCGCAATTCCTGAATGAAGAATTGTATTCACACAACGGGTTGCTTCCAATAAGTTATCAAAAGCAATAATATATGATTTCTTAACTTTTGGTAAAGGAATGACTTTCAATTGTATTAATGTACTAATTCCTAACGTTCCTTCCGAACCAATAAAGAGATCCTTGATATCATATCCTGAACTTGATTTCACATTAAGACTACCCACAGTCAATTCACGACCATCTGCGAGCACTAAGCGTATTGTTCGAACATAGTCTCGCGTTACACCGTACTTCACAGCACGCATCCCACCAGCATTGGTTGCGACGTTTCCACCAATCGTAGAATTCTTTGAACCTGGATCTGGTGGATAGAAGAACCCACGAGATTCAACATACTCTTGAATCTCATGCAATTGAACCCCCGGTTCAACAGTTAATGTCATTGTATTTAAATCCAAATCAATGATTTTATTCATTTTTGATAAGTCTATAATAAGTTCATTTTCAAGCGGTGCTGTTGCTCCTGAGAGTCCCGTTCCTGCTCCTCTTGCAATAATTTTCAAGTCTTTTTCATTGGCATACTTAACTAAATCCACTACTTCTTCATGTGTTAGTGGTAAAGCTACAGCATGAACACTTTTAGCTTGCCCAACATATTCATCAAAAAGATAGTCTTGTCCAACCTCATCCCCTATAAATAAGCGGGATGAATCTTTAATGATTTCTACTAATTCCATATTTACCTCCATACGGTAATTATAGTTGAAAGGGCTTTACGTTAAAAACGAAGTGCCACAAATTCCTGGCACTTCGTTTGATACAATATTCACAGTGTTTTGTTACTTAAAACTCTTTCCATCAAATGTAATTGATTTTCCATCTTTTGGTTTATAAGTTATAGATTTAACTGTTTTGTCCTCGTTATACTCAATTGAGATTAGATCTTCAGAAATATTAGCCTTATCTGCAGTAGCTTCTTTTCTCTTTGCATCATCAGTATTATCTGGATCTGCTGCAGCAACAGATGCAGCGGTATAAATACTTCTCGCATCTGCTTGATATTTAGATGTATTTGCACTGCCAATATACCCACTCATTGCTGGAATTAAGATTAGTGCTAAGATTGCTAAGATAGCAATTACAATTACCAGTTCAATTAATGTAAATCCTTTTTTATTATTTTGTTTTTTGATTAGTTTCATTTTATTTATCCCCTCTCTAATCATCAATTACTACTTCACTTCCGTATAGAATCTTTTGTGCTTCTTCGACCGTGGTATCCCCTCCCTTCACAAGGCGCATAACATCATCCCTTAGAAATGCTACGTTTCTTGAACGTGCATAGTCGACAAGCTTATACATCGGTTCCTGTTGGGTAATGAGGTTTTGCATGGTTGCATCGATGGGTACCACTTCAAACACCGCAGTACGGCCTGCATAGCCTGTGTGGTTGCATCGATCACAACCTTCTCCTTTAAATTGGTAACTTAAGTTTGGTTCTTTTAAAGCAATCCGATCTGATTCAGATACAGCTACTTTATGCTTACAATGACGGCAATTCTTTCGAACCAATCGTTGCGCAATAACGCACTTCACTGATGAGGCAACCAAGAATGGCTCCACACCCATATCGATAAGTCGTGTAACAGATGAAAGGGCATCATTGGTATGTAAGGTTGATAATACAAAGTGGCCTGTGATTGCCGCCCTAATAGCAATTGAAGCGGTCTCTGCATCACGAATTTCACCAACCATGATCACATCTGGGTCAAGTCGCAAAATGGATCTAAGTCCCGATGAGAATGTTAATCCTGCTTTATTATTAATAGTAACTTGCGAGATGCCTTCAAAGTGTTTTTCAACAGGATCCTCAATGGTGATTACGCTTTTCTCAGGAGCATTAATTTCTGATAGCATTGAATATAGCGTTGTTGTTTTACCACTACCTGTTGGTCCTGTAATTAATAAGATTCCGTTGGGCAATTGCATGATATCTCTCAGTTGTCTTTTAATACTATCGGATAAATCAAGTTTGTCGAGATCATAATCAACATTCTTCTCACTTCCTAATAACCGCATAACGACCTTTTCTCCATACCCTGATGGAATTGTCGCAACCCGCATATCAAGTTTCATTTTAGGGTTATCAATGCGAAAGGCACCATCTTGAGGAACTCTCTTCTCCGCAATATTCATACTGGATATGATCTTTATACGTGTAATCATGGGATCATGAAGTTCTCGTCTTACCTTCATGAAATCTTTAAGTTGACCATCAATTCTAAATTTCACATTCGTATAAGTTTCTTCAGGATTGATATGAATATCACTGGCATTAACTTCATATGCATGTGTAATGATTGAATTTACAAGTTTCACCACTGGAGCAGATTCAACACGTTCAATAAGTGCTTTATCTTCTGATGAGATTTCAATTTCTCCCAATAAATTATCATCATCAATTTTCCCGTACGAATGTAACTTATTGATGGCGGATTCGATAGCCATTGAACTCGAAACAACAAGGTTCGTGTTCATTCCTGTCATCATAGTAAGATTCTCCATTGCTTCAAAATTAAATGGGTCTGCTGATGCAAAGGTCAATGAACCTTCTTTAATATAGAGCGGTACAATTTCATGTCGTTTTAAGAATGCCTCACTTACAATATTTTGTAATTCTTGATCAACCTTTTGGGAAGGGTCGTCCACAAACTCAAGTCCCAATTTTCGAGTTGTAAATTTTAAGACATCAGTCTCCGTGATGTATCCATGATCAAGTAATATATGCTCTAACGGTTCAAATGTTTTTCTTTGTACCGATAAGACTTCATTTAGTTGATCTTTCGTAATCATCTTTTCTTCTACAAGCATTTTTCCAATATTGAAATTGTTCATCGAATCATCCTTTCTTTTGCTATAATAGTGCTGGGTGATAATATGGGGATAACGATTTTCTGCTTTGGCCTAATCATCGGTTCCTTCTTAGGAGTCGTGATTGATCGCCTTCCACGTCATGAATCTCTGGTTTATGGACGTTCTCATTGTAATGAATGTAATCATGACTTAGGTCCGCAAGATTTAATTCCGGTCTTAAGTTATTGTTTGAGTAAAGGTAAGTGTCGTTATTGTAAAACGAAATTACCCTTACGTTATCCGTTATTGGAGATCATTACGGCATTTGCCTACCTTGGTGTTTCAATTTCTAGTATTACAAACATGGATTTAATCTTAAATCTAGTTTTTGTATCATTACTTATCTGTATTACTTTTATAGATATTGATACCTTTATGATATTTGATCGATTTCATGTTCTCATTGCATTTCTTGCAATTCTTCGAATTATTACATTCAATCTTTCTTGGACCGATCACTTGATTGGCTCACTAATCATCAGTGTTCCTTACTTGATTATCGCAACATTGACCCAAGGTATGGGCGGTGGCGATATTAAGCTTGTTGCTGCATTAGGTCTTTATCTAGGGTTTAAACCTATGTTAATGAACTTCATGCTTACATCAATCATTGGTGGTGTATATGCTCTTACTTTACTTCTTACTAAGAAGAAATCAATGCAAGCACAACTTCCATATGGACCATTTATTTGCATTGGCGCTTATATAGCACTCGTTGCTTATCAAGAAATTATTGTTTGGTATTTAAGCTTTTTCTAACTGAATGACTCTCATTCAGTTTTTATTTTGTCTAATGAATAAACACTGAAATTAATAATACCTGAATTCCTTTGGGTATCGAGTGAAAGAGATTGAAGATAGATTCGTGGCATACTTTCTTGGATTCCCGAAATAAAATCAACAATATCATTACTATTTCCTGTCACTTCCACAGTTAATGTATAAATCCATAACTCCTGTTTATTATCCGAATTTCCATCTGAAGACTCATTCTCTTTATCAGTATGAATCGGTTCTCCATTAATTCGATCAATATTTTCTTGAAGCTGAGATGGTTCTTTTTCTTTAGTATTTTTATTTTTAATATCCGCAAGTGTTCCGTCTTGGAATATAAGCTTATTAATCTTTAAGTTTGTCTCTGTTGCATAATGACGAATCTGAAGATCATAAGTCTCAGGTTGGACTGGGTCTGAAATTTTATCTAAGGCATCGATAACCTCATTCTTTACATTTTGATGATTTTCTCGTGTCTTTTTTATATTAGGAACTGCGATTTGCATTTCCATTTCAGTGTTTCGCAAATCATCCATTTCCATTTCGATTGCTGCAATATCATTTTTCAGAGGATTTATTAAAAACATTACACCACCTAATACAATAATAATTAACGCTAATATTAAGAGTAGAACTTCTTCACGTTTTGTGAGCTTCTTCATGAGTGTCCTCCCTGAATTTCCACAATAATTTGACCTTCATAACCAGCTTGATCTGATTTCTCTTGATATCCAGAATAGTGAACTTTCCGTTCATATTTATCCAGTTTAATATTTGAAACAAATCTTGAGAGAGCAACAGTACTTGAACTTGAAACTCCAATCGTTAATTGATTTTGCTGGATTGTTAGTTTCTCTAGGGTCACACCTGTTGGCATCACACTTAGGTACGATTTTAATTCTTCTGCTGAGAAATCTTGATATAAGTCTAGTGTTTCATTCACAGATTCAATTTGTTTTAGAAAGGCACGGTTCATCGTCATATCTTTAGTTAGTTTTTGATGTTCCTGATATACTTTTTGATACTCAACATTATCCACCATCAAAAGTAATGCTTCTTTTTCAGTCATTAACGTTCGTTTCTTGTTTAAATTAAAAGCATACATTGCGCAAATTCCAAAGACACAAAGCAATATAATAAACGGTTTACTATTGATGCCTCTTTTATTGGTTGTTTTCTTAGTCGTTTTGGATGTTTGATATAAATTCATTTTTTTACTCATAACATAACTCCAATCGTACTAAAACAACTATTAATTCTTAAATCTGTAACACCCAATACCTCATTCAACAATACTGTCTCACAGCGTATTTGATATTCAGACTCTAAAATTCTCTTCACTACTTCAATTTTCTTAGGACTTCCTACAAGACGCACAACAGTTACGGGACCGAGTCCCTTTTCTTTTAGATATTGGTTCATATGTTCTAATGATTTAATAATCATATAAACTTTGTCATGCTCACTTTTCCCTCTATATCTGAGCGTCCGTAAAGATTTTAATTCGCCTTTTTCAGTTAAAAAGATACGAGTATAGTCTTCTTGGTAATCCACAAAAAGTTGCGGGCTTCCTGATGTTATTAAATCCATTGATTCAATAAAATGAAGTGAGGTTGCAAGAGCAGTGGTTATTGTTTTTATTTTCAACTTAAGACGATGACAAACTGTTGAGATTTGATCAACTGCTTCCTTTGATATTGCGGAAGCAACGATAAACTCTGTCTTATTATTTTTATCATGACTAGTTCTTATAACCTGATAATCGCATATGTGGTCAAGACCAATATTAAAGTATGACATCATTTCATTTTGTACAATCATTTTTTGTTTCTTCTTGTCCACTTTAGGAATTGTCATGGTGTGTGTTAGAACCATAGCATTATCGATGACAATTGAAACTTCCTTTTCTTTTATTTGATAGCCTCTAAGTAAAAATTGTAATCGCTCTTCAAATTCATCTAAGTCTTTTACGCATTTTGATTGAGGATCAATAAGGTCAAACGGTTCCGTTACAACACGATGAATTTTTTTTATTTTTGATCCTGATGTTTTCGCATGAACAATCTGAATCGATTGATCACGAAGCGTAAGCGCCATTGCCATACTATCCCTCCTTATTGAACAGTGTCGTACATTTTAAATATTGGTTGAATAATTGAGATAACGATAAATGCAACAATAATCCCCATAACTACAATCATGATTGGTTCAATAAGACCAATTAGTCTTGTAATGGCTGCATCAGCTTCATCATCAAGATACTGTGCTGTTTTTCCGAGAATATCACCAAGGGATCCCGTTTCTTCACCAACTTTTAACATTGAACCAAACATCGATTCAAACTCTTTTACATTCGCAATCGATTCAGAGATACTGGATCCATTCGTTACATTTTGTTTAATCTTTAATAACTCTTCAGATAAATACGCATTTCCAACTACTTCAGAAGTGAGCTCAATCATATCTAGTGTCGAAACACCATGATTGTATAAAGAAGAAAATGAACGAGCGCAACGCGAGGAGTAAATGGTTTGTAGTAGTGGTCCTACTACGGGTAGATGAAGCATTCTCTTATGGACTCTAACTTTAATTCTTGGCGTATCATACAGTACTTTCCCCACAACAATTAGAATTAATAATATCCCAATCACGATATACCACTTTGTAAGAATGAAATCAGATACTCCCATTAAAAAACGAGTTGAACCTGGCATATCTTCCGGTTCGAAGTTTGCAGTTATGGTGGGAAGAACAAAGAGCACGAGAGCCAATACAACCGTAACGGCAACTCCTAACAAGATAGTGGGATACATGCTCGCAGTTTTAATCTTTGCATTTATCTTTTGACTCTTATCATAATGTTCTGACATTGTTCTGAGTGATGCGTCTAAATCACCACCCATTTCACCAGACTTAACCATACTTATTAGAAAGTCATCAAAAACTCCTCCTTGTGCACTCATCGCAACTGACAAAGAATTTCCTTTTTGAACTTCTTCATATAGGTTTCGATAAATCGCACGTTCTTTATCATTTTTAGCCTTACTTTGCACAAGATGTAAAGAATCAAGTAAGTTAATTCCCGAAGATAACATTGTGCTTAATTGATAACAAAAAATATTTGCTGACTTCATTTTAAGTTTTTTGACCTTTTTAGTCGTTTGCTTACCTTCAAAGACTTCATAGTCGAGAAGATAACATCCTTGTGCTTTCACAAGGTCTACAATTTCATGCTCGTTTTTAACTTGCATGACTGTCTTCGTTTTCTTTCCAGCCTGGTCAATCATTTGTACTCTATAGGTCATTGTTTCACCTCTTTGATCGGCCCAAGTTTAATTTCATCACTTTGTCCTGGATTGTCAGGACCATTTCCTTCAGATGAAACAGGCATCAGAATTTCAATCGGGAACTTGGTAAAATCAGGATCCTTATAGTAAATCTTTGGATTTGATCCCATAAACTCAATTTCTTGAGCTACAATGGCCCCTTTAAAATAGTTACTGCCATAACGTATACTTCCATTTGGAATGAAGAAAAGTTCTGAAGTTACTTGTGGTGATGCAGATGTAATCTCGACGGAACTTCCTTGTTCCACCAATATAATATTAGCGTTTAAGTTTTGAGAGATATTAATGGAATGGCATTCTCCCATAAAACTTCCAAAGTATCCTGAACTATCTATATTTGCTGCTCCGCGGTTCAGTATAATTTCATCAGGTGTTATTTTTATTCCTGTATGTTTTTTGCTATTCTCAGCAAAGATGACAATTTTATCCTTGTCTCCTTTGGTTTTAGAATCAATATTCATAAATGTTATTGGATTAAAGTTTAAATTTGGAGTTCCTTGATGACCGTTAACATAGATAGTCAGTCGTCCACTCCCTTTAACATAAATGGTCCCCATTGCTTCCAAGTAATCGGTTATGATTGCTACGTTTCGATTCTCTGTGTCGATTGTGAGCGAATTATCCCAACTTGAAACCACTTTTAATTGCGGAATATACGTCATTCTATTCTTTAATTTTAAGGTAATATGCTGACCATTTTTCACTTCAAGGTTTCCATTATTATTTACTGCATTCGGATTTGAAACATCGCTAGGTTTAATTTTTTGCTGTGAAGTTGGAAACTTTGGCATCCTTGTTTGCGGTAAGGCAGGATACTCTGTACCATTCACAACTTGCCCAGAATTAATCAAAGCTTTAGCTGCATTGGTATCATAGTTTGAACTATTCGGATTGTAATCATTCCCCCTAATTAGAATATCTTCAGGCTTGTATCCTTTTCCAATAAAAATATTCCCATTTACTTTCGTCTGATTTCGAGTACTTATGAAAAGTCCTTGTTTCACTGGATTAATGATTCCTATATTACCTTCAATGACTCCCTCTCTAAGTATTAATTTCTTATCTGCAAGAAGCGCATCGTTTACTACAAACTCGGTAACAGGAGAGACAACACTGCTTCTTAAATTCATAATAGTTTGTGAGACGGTTCTTACCTGTGAGTCATAGACACCAGTTGCTCTAATTTCATAGGTATCATCCTCACTTGTTTCTAAAAATTCTATATCTGCAAAGATACCCGGTTCAATTTCATATTTACCATCTTTAAGATGATCATCGATAAGTTGACTAATTGCTTTCATAAAATCTTTGTGCGAACCTTCCGTAAGATCCAATCGATCCAGATGTGTGAGATTATTTAAATCTTCTTTAAGTAAAGTTACTGTACGATTAAGTCCTGTTTCTGCAATATAATAAGCTGAATAATGTTTATTGCGATCTTTAGATTCTTGAAATGTCGCGAGTGTTCTTGAACTAATGGAAAAAATAAGTACAACCATCACTAGAAAGAAAACAACCATCGTCATTAAAGCCGATCCTTTTTCTTCTCTAATTTTATTCCACATTTCGTAACGTATACGATTGTTCATAAAACTGGCCCCCAACTTTCTCTGAAGTTTTTAATTTCAGAATGATTTTATTTGTATTTTCTTCAATTTTAAATTCACTGACATTATTCATAAGTACTTGTTTATTTCTATATATGGTATTGTCTTCCAAGCAGTATTTTAATTTTGTCTCTATTTCTGAGGTATCCTTTAGGAAGAAACAATTACCATTTTGGTTCACATTAAATTGTTGATTCGATTCTCGAATATCTTTTTCGAAATAGTAATTAAGACGATCCGATTCTTCTTGAACTTGTACAGACATTTCTTGATTTTGATGATGGCCCATAAAATTTAAAAATATGTGGTGTATTGATCCTATAATAATTGAAAAAACGAACAGGCCAACCATAAGTTCCAATAAGGTCATTCCTTTTTTATTGTGCATATGTTAACCACTCCCATGTTTCAAAGACTATTTTCCCTCTGTCGCTAACTTTTAAAGACAATGGATTGTGATCCTCACTGAAAGAAACTATGATCTCAAAATCATCCACTGATTTTATATAACTCTTATCTTTTTTAATATAACTGGAAAGTGGTGAGGTAGATTTATCTAAATCATCCGCGATATGCGTGTTAGAAAAGTATATAATTGCTTCAAGTTCATTCTTACCCAATTGACTGGCCTCCATCGTTCGGTCCGAGGCAACAATAACTTCTTGGTTTTGAACTATTAACGAAAAAAAAGACACTAAAACAATAGCGAGAATTGCCAACGCAATGACATTTTCAACCATAGTAAAAGCATCTTTGTTTTTCATATTTCCCCCCCAAAGCAATTAATTGGTCTAGACCAATTAACATATATAATTTAGCACAAACAAACTCCTTTGTCCATAATTGTTGGTACTATTTTTAGTTGTGTGCAATAATTCACTGTTTTCTGGTCATTTATGACAGCTTAGTGGTAAATCTATAAAAAAAGAGGATATATCCTCTTTAACTTGTTTCTTCGATTTCCAAATAAAATTGGTCATAATACTCTTGCATAAGTGCCTGACGTCTTTTTGCAATTTTGATTCCTTCAGGAGTTGTAACCCATTCAATGATTTTTAGTAGCTTTTCATCGAAGTGATCAATTGCATTTCGTTCAACGCTTCGATACTCCTCAAAATTTGAATAAGTTTTCCCAACCAATTTCGGATCATAAATGGGCTTCCCTTTTGAACCAGCATAATAGAACGTTCTAGCAATTCCAATCGCCCCCATAGAATCAATTAAATCTGCATCACTAACATATTGCGCAGAATTAATCTTATCCCTAACACCATATCCTCCGCGATATCCAATTTGCGATATGCCAAGGATGATTTCAGATTCATTGCCTTCAAGATCAAGATTCCACTCGTTAAACAATTCTCTTAGAGACTTATCTAGATTATCAGTTGGTGCAATTTTATCATCAAATACGTCATGGAAGTAAGCAATGCATAACGGAACAAATGCATTCTCTTCCTTAGCAATTAAGCGCGAAGTGAGATTCACTACGCGCTTAATGTGTTGATAATCATGGCCTGTAGATTCACCATTAAAGTGACTTTCTATAAGACTATCGATTATCTCTAAAGTATTTTTTTGTTTATTTGATAGCATTGTCGAGAAGTGTTAATACTTCTTCTGTTGTTGAACAGTTTAATGCTTGCTCCGTTAATGCTTGCATTTCTGCGTAACTTAAATCACGAATAATACGACGTGCTTCAAGGATTGAAGAAGCTGACATTGAGAACTCATCTAAACCAAGTCCAAGTAATAATGGAATTGCTCTTTCGTCTCCAGCCATTTCTCCACACATACCACACCATTTTCCCTCTTTATGAGCACCATCAATCGTCATCTTAACAAGACGTAGAATTGATGGGTTATATGGTTGGTATAAGTACGAAACTTTTTCGTTCATACGGTCAGCAGCCATTGAGTATTGAATTAAATCATTTGTACCAATACTGAAGAAGTCTGCTTCTTTAGCAAATTGATCAGCAAGAATAGCTGCTGCAGGGATTTCAACCATCATACCAAGTTCGATATCATCGCTGAATGCAACACCTTCTTTTGAAAGGTTTTTCTTTTCTTCTTCCACAACTGCTTTTGCATCACGGAATTCTTGGATTGTAGCAATCATTGGGAACATGATGCTTAATTTTCCGTAAACAGATGCACGTAATAACGCACGGATTTGTACACGGAAGATATCTTTACGATCTAAACATAAACGGATCGCACGGTATCCTAAGAATGGGTTCATTTCATGTGGGAATTTTAGGTATGATAATTCTTTATCGCCACCGATGTCTAATGTACGAACAACAACGCGACCTGGAGCCATGTTTTCAAGTACTGACTTGTATGCTTCAAATTGATCTTCTTCATTTGGAAGTTCTGATGCATCCATGTATAAGAATTCTGTACGATATAATCCAACAGCTTCTCCACCATTATTATTAACACCTTCAACATCTTTAGGTGTACCGATGTTACCTGCTAATTCAACTTTATGACCATCTTTTGTGATTGTCTCAGCATCTTTTAGTTCAAGTAATGAACGGCGGTGTTCTGCAAATGCTTCTGCTTTTGCTGCATATTCTGATTTTTGATCTTCTGTTGGTTTGAAGATAATAACACCTTCAAGTGCATCAAGAATAATTTCATCACCGTGTTCGCATTGATCAAGGATTGAGCCTGCTCCAACGATAGCTGGAATTTCCAAGCTTCTTGCCATGATAGCGGAATGTGATGTACGTCCACCAATTTCAGTTGCAAATCCTTTGACGAATTGACGATCAAGTTGTGCTGTGTCTGAAGGTGTTAAGTCTTCAGCAACGATAACAACTTCTTCGTTGATACGCGTTAGATCAGGAATATTTAAACCTAAGATATGGCATTTTAGTCGGTATGCAACGTCTTTAATATCTGCTGCACGTTCGCGGAAATATGGATCTTCCATACTTTCGAACATACCAATGAACATATTTCCAACTTGATCAGCTGCAAAGTCAGCGTTAACGTTGTCATTTTTGATCATTTCTTCAATTTGCCCTACGAACTCAGGATCTTGAGTAACCATAAGGTGAGCATCGAAGATAGCAAGATCTTCTTCTGCGAGACGTCCCACTGCTTGTTCCTTAATTGCAGTGATATCATTTTGAGTCTTAACGACTGCATCTTGAAGTTTTTTAACTTCAGTTTCACTATCTGCATCACGTTTTTCAATATTCAATACAGGGTGTTGTAATTTGAATACTTTTGAAACGGAAACACCTGCCGAAGCAGCAATACCTTTAATCATAAACGAATCTCCTTTTTATTTCTACAACACTCATATTCTAACATTTTATGACAGCGTTATCAAAAGTATTTAACGAGAAACCTATGAAATTTATAGCAATCTCATCATGACTGAATATTTTAATGATTACTAAAGAATCTATGTGAAAATTTATGTCTTTTAAAGATGACAAGATTCCACACTATTCTTATTTTGGTGTGGATAACTTTCAGATTCACACATACCAAGTGACTCCTCATACAATTAATATATACATATCATGATTCAAATTACAAAAAAAGAAACTCCAGATTAATTCTCTAGAGTTTCTCAAGTTAGTTACGTTTACTTTTTACTTCTTTTACTTTTTTCATTCGCGTGAATTCTTCACGTTCTTTTTCTTCTAAAGCATCAGAAATTGTTTTAATTTGATATTCTAAATCTGGAATAACAATTTGTTCGAGAGCATTCGCTCGCTTACGACTCTTTTCAATCGCTTTTGCGAGGCGATACATTCCATTATCTAATTCCGCAAGCTTGGCAGTATAAATCTTTACTTGACGCATCTGTACATAGACATCATCCAGTTGAGAGTTACTAATCCCAAGTGCATAGGGAATTTCTATTTCAGGGTTATCATCAATACTAACTTTAGGAATTTCAATTCCCATTACCGATCGATATACAATCTTAATATCTTCTTCTACTGGCATTAATTCCGCTACACGATTAATAACACCAAAAGAAACGTTTGCACGTTGAAGTGCGAGGTATGCTTTAACATATGAATCATCAATGACATCACGAAGTTCTTTAACGTCATCCATCATTTTAGAAAGTTCTTGCAT
Source organism: Erysipelothrix sp. (assembly GCA_036637915.1). Classification (GTDB taxonomy): domain Bacteria; phylum Bacillota_I; class Bacilli_A; order Erysipelotrichales; family Erysipelotrichaceae; genus Erysipelothrix. Next base: position 18,627 of record JAVWLP010000022.1, read on the forward strand.
CAGAATAATTCGCTTACGATCCATTAAATCATAGCCCAATTTCGCAAGTCGCAAGGATTCTTTACATGCTAGCAAATTTCCCTTTGTAATTAACATACTACTTTATCGTTTCAAACAATGCGGGATCAAGAAGTTCTGGGCTATTTTCTTTAAAGAAAGTAATGGCTTTATCTGGTAAATAGTAGGTGTCAAGAATTTCTCTATCCAAGCGATCAAGATCATGAGCTGGCAGTAATGAGAGTAAATTCCAGCCAAGTTCTAACGTTTCAAATATGTTTCGGTTTGAAAGATTTCCTTGACCGACATAAAGACTTTCAAACAGTTTTCCAAATGCGAGATAACGTTGATCATCCTTTGAAAGTTCATCAAGACCAATAACTGACGCTAAATTTCTTACATCAATGACACGTGCATAGGATGCAAAGAGCTGTGCAGAAAGTGGTGCATGGTCAGCACGGGTGAGTCCTTCTCCAATTCCATCTTTCATCAAACGTGAAAGGGATGGTAGAACATTTATCGGTGGATAAATCCCACGTTGTTGAAGTCCTCGATCCAACACAATCTGTCCTTCAGTAATATATCCTGTACAGTCAGCAATCGGATGCGAAATATCATCATTAGGCATCGTCAAAATAGGAATCTGTGTGAGTGAACCTTCACTCCCTTCAATACATCCTGCTCGTTCATACATGCTTGCAAGATCTGAATAGAGATATCCTGGGTAGCCTTTACGTCCCGGAACTTCTTCCTTAGAAGAACTGTATTCACGCAATGCTTCACAGTATGATGTAATATCAGTCATAACAACAAGAATGTGCATATTCTTTTCGAAAGCGAGATACTCTGCTGCCGTTAAAGCAAAACGCGGTGTTAAAATTCTCTCAATAATTGGATCGTTAGCAAGGTTTAAAAACATGGTTACATGATCCATAACCCCATTCTCAATAAATGTTTGTTTAAAGAATGACGCAACATCATGTTTAACACCCATAGCTGCAAACACAATCGCAAACGACTCATCGCCATCACCATGAAGTTTAGCTTGGCGAACAATTTGCGCAGCGAGTTCGTTATGCGAAAGACCACTACCTGAGAAAATAGGAAGTTTTTGACCTCGAATCAGTGTATTTAATCCATCAATTGCAGAGACCCCTGTATTGATAAAGTTTCTTGGATAAATACGAGATACGGGATTGATAACACGACCATTAATATCCATAAACTTTTCAGTAAATACCGGTCCTAATCCATCAATCGGTGCTCCTGATCCATTGAAACTTCTACCTAATATTTCTTCTGACAATCCAATTTCAATAGGTTTCCCTGTCAATTTTGTTACAACATTATTTTTTGATAGGCCATCAGTGCTTTCAAATACTTGAATGAGGCAACGCTCTCCTTGCATTTCAATAACACGACCAAGGCGTGTATGACCGGTATCATCAACCAGTTCAACCAGTTCATCAAATACCGCATTTTCAACCCCCTCAATTGCTACAAGAGGACCATTGATACTTGATAAACCTTTAAAATAAATACTCATAGTTCCTCCTACTCAATTGAAGCGAGCGCTTCATCAATTTTTGTATAGTATGCAGCAAAGGCAGATAAGTCTTCATCCACTACATATTTTAAACCGATAATATCGTCAAAAATACGTGTTTTAATAATCGCACTCATTGTCTTTTTAGTTTCTAAGACTTCCAAACATTTTGTATGAGTATAGCGAATAAGCTTCAACATTTCATACTGTTTGTTTAAAGATACTGAACTATCAAATTTATGAAATGCGTTTTGTTGGAGATATCCAACTCGAATGACACGTCCCATTTCGAGTGTCAATTTTTGACGATCTGCAAGAACATCTTGTCCAATAAGTTTCACAATTTCCATCAGGCTTGTTTCTTCGTTTAAGATTGATAGAATAAATTGGCGACACGCTAGGAACTCATCACCGATATTTTCTTCATACCACAATCCCAACTGAGGTAAATATTCAGAATAACTTTGATTATAGTTAATTGAAGGAAAGTGACGAATATAAGCCAGCGATTTATCAAGTGCCCAAAAGCAGCCAATAAATCGTTGGGTATTTTGTGTTACAGGTTCAGAGAAATCTGCCCCTTGTGGAGAAATAGCTCCCACAATACTAATGGATCCTCGATCACCATTTAAGGTATCTACAAAGGAACTTCTTTCATAGAATGCAGCAAGTCTCGATGCGAGGTATGCTGGGAAACCTTCTTCAGCAGGCATCTCTTCAAGACGACCCGATAATTCACGAAGTGCCTCAGCCCAACGGGATGTCGAATCTGCCATAAGCGCAACATGGTATCCCATATCACGATAATATTCAGCAAATGTAATACCTGTATAAATAGAAGCTTCACGAGCTGCAACTGGCATGTTAGATGTATTCGCAATTAAGATTGTTCTTTCTAAAAGTGTTCTACCAGTTTTAGGGTCAATAAGTTCTGAAAACTCTTCAAGAACTTGAGCCATCTCATTCCCACGCTCACCACAACCAATATAGACAATAATATCGGCATCACACCATTTCGCAAGTTGATGTTGAAGCATGGTCTTTCCCGCTCCAAATCCTCCAGGAATCGCAGCACTACCACCTTTTACAATTGGGAATAACGTATCAATGACACGTTGTCCTGTAATCAAAGGAACTTTCGCATCAATACGTGCCTTAACGGGACGTTCTTGGCGAATAGGATGATGATGAGATAAGGTTACTGTATGCCCATTTTCAAGAGTATAGAGGACTTCATCGAGACGATAATTACCATCTTGAGCGCGTTCTTTAATAACACCTGTTTCAGGTGCCATGAGGCGGTGTTCAATTGAACCAGTTTCTGAGAACGTCGCAAATATTTGCCCTTTTTTAATTTCGTTACCAGCTTCCACTATAAAGTGAACAGGCCACTCTTTATCTTCAGGAAGTGTACGCATGGATTGTCCCACATCAAGATAGGATCCATATTTCTCTGATATTCCTTGAAGTGGACGACCAATACCATCATATATATTTCCTAGAAGTCCTGGTCCAAGTTCAATTGTAAGAGGTCTGCGAGTGTGTTCGATAGGTTCACCAATCTTCATTGAAGATGTCGATTCGTAAACCTGAATTGTTACAAACGCATCATCAATAGCAATGACTTCACCTAATAATTTTCGAGTTCCTACATATACCATTTCTGACATCATAAAGTTGTCTACATCACGACTTTTAATGATGGGTCCGTTAATCCAATATACTGAACTTGTCATTAAATCCATAATTGACTCTCCTTTACGAATGTTTCCATGGCATTATTAAAGCGTGTTAATAATGAGTAGTCATATACTTTAGTCTTAGTTTCAAAGATAATGCCACCTAACTCTAAGTCTTGCGAAACACGCGATACTTGGTCATTATTGAGTAACTTAAAGTCTTGTTCTCTAAGCTTAAAGATACCTTCTTGATCTATACCTTGTTCTTGGATACTCTTCACAACATCATTTAAATATACTTTATAATCATCACTCTCTAAAAATTTGAGGATATTCTCTTTCATATCCGCTTCAAATTTATTATAAAGCTCCAGACGATGTTGACGTAATTTTTGTGACACACTGAAACGCAACTCAGATTCTTGAGTTGAACGTTTCTTTTCTTCACGTTTACGAATTGTTTCTATTTTTTGATTAATTGAAAGTTCGACTTGTGATCGATAATCATCAATTTCTTTTTGGACTGTGTTCTGGTATTCATTTTCCATTTTTAAAGTGGTAGCTTCCACTTCACTAATAATCGAATCAACAATTGATTCCGACATTTTTTGTTTTTCTCCGGACATTTATACCACCTTCCCAATTATTTTAGCAATCGTTTCATCAATCATCGATTGAACTTCATGAGATTGATGTCGATCAGATACTTCTACAATCAAGGGACTTGTTAGATTCAACTTCATATCTAATAAGTGTTCGCGATCCATATCAAAGACCACACTTGTCAGTAAAAGAATCCCAATATCTTCTTGATTTAGTACATTTGTGAGTGCTTCCTCTAAACTTTTTTGATCATGAACAACAACGCCCTCGATGCCTGCAAGTCGCATACCCATCTGTGTATCAACGTTGTCGCTGATGAGATACATTCTCATAATTTTCCGATAATCTGAATCGCGATAAGAAGACCATAAATAGCAACCCCTTCAGCAAGCGCAACGAAAATCATTGCTTTACCAAAGTTTTCACTATTTTCAGAGATTGCTCCAATCGCTGCTGGTGCAGCTTGACCTACGGCATATCCAGCACCAATAACAGATGCACTAACAGCTATCGCTGCAGCAATAAATCCCATACCTTGAGCTGTACTTCCTTGGAAAGCAGCATTCGCAACTTCATCAGCATGTGTAACACCTGAGATTAATACAATTCCTAGTAATGACGCAAAGAATGTTGATACTTGCATCCAAACTCTAAATTTTGCATTCTTTGGATCCACTTTCTTTTGGAAAACGGGAATCAATGGTACTGTAATCAACGCAATTAATGCGATGGGTCCTAAAATTTCAAACATATTTAAATTCATTTTTCTATCCTCCTAGATTGCTGTTTTAAATGGTTTTCCGCCGCCATCATAATAACGACTAAACATTTCATAATATTCTAAACGCAAGGTTTGAATTCCAACGATTAAACCTTCTAAACCAATAACGATAATATTACCGACAATCACAACTAATAATCCGCCAGCACCTGACATTTCTTTAAGTGTCATAACAACTGACATCATCCCAGCATGACTCAATACAAATCCACCAACACGAAGAAACGACATCGTATTGGTTACAAAACTTAAGGCAACTTCAAAAAGTTCAAAAATACTTTCTGAGAAGTATGCTCCCCATCCTTCACGAGGTTTCATGCTCATATTTTGAATGAGATGGGTCAGAGGTTCTTTAAGTAAAATAACCCCTAGTGGTAAGACGATACAAAGTACGATAGTAATAGGATTCATGATATCAATACCCGATTTAAACTTAAGTGCCATGTATGTCATGATAAATCCATAGAATACAAAGCCTGCAAGACCATTTTGACTAAATAATGCACGATCAAATTGTTTACGTCTGAGTGAAACAAAAATATTAATAAGTATTGAACTAAGAATTAAGATTGTTCCTAATGCAACAGACGCTAATAAAAGATTTGTAGTGAAGTCTGGACTTGCTACATGGATGGGTAGTCCAAATGGTTCCAATAGCGGTTCTAACAATGTTTCATTTCCAAATACTGAACCGTAAAGTGTCCCAAATAACATTGAGAATGCACCGATACGAATCGCTACTTTACCAAGTTGCATCCCTTTTTTATTACCAAAATATAAGCCAAGTAAAACGAGTACGAGTCCTTGTCCTAAATCTCCAAACATAATTCCAAACAGTAAGGAATAAGTAATTGAGAAGAAGAGTGTCGGATCAAAGGCACCATATTGTGGTAATCCATACATGCTTACCAAACTCTCAAACGGTGCAGAGAACCACCCATTCTTTAAACGAGTTGGCGGTGTTACATTAGTTTGCGCATTCGCCTCAAATTCCTTAACCTCGACAGAATCATCGAAGATTGACTCAAATTTACTAATTTTATCTTCGGGAACGAATCCACTCAGATAAACTCGATTTTCATAAACTGCAATATATTTGTAAAAGACTTCTTTCTTTGCTTGTGAACGTAAATATCCATAAACATTTTGAAATGTCTTCAAATCATTTTCATCAATTGAAATATCACTTAATTCAGTGGGTATTGCAATGGGCTCAAAATAAAGTGTCTCAAACATTTCCTGGAACATCTCTCTGTCTTGTTCTAAGCAAACATATAAAATCCAAGTATACTGTTTAGTTTTATGAAGCGGTGTGAATACAAATCTTTCTTTATTGTAATCACTAATCTTCGAAAGTGAGCCATTTGGAATTCTCCCAAAGTTCATTCCTATAAAACTATCTTCAATAGAATCTAACGGATATTCACGTAGTTTTTTTATGGCTGTTTTATCATCTTCAGTTAAGCTTGATAATGATGATTCTTGGCTGTGTAACGTCTTATACCATGACTCCGCATTACTAATACTTGCTTCAATTTCATCAAAGGTAAATCGTTCTTTTTCATTCGAACTTAAATCTAAATTTAAATCTTGCGCAATACGATCACACCGCGAGAGATAGCCATCATAAACATGATCGTTAGGATAGACATAACCACCATCTTCTTCCTGAATCATGGTTGTCGCAAGTTCAGGATGAAAATTCGGGCATGTCATTACACTTTCAATCAACGGCATCACTTGATCCGGAGTGGTTGAAGCTACAACGAGCTTCATCTTTTCTATTGCCATTCTCTCACCTCCTAAATTATGAGTATTTTCTTAATCTCATCTGTATTAATTTGATATCGTACACCTTCAATAACTTGAACGATGTTGTCAATCTCGTTCTTTAATATATACATATAAGCATATAAAACCACATTCGTATTCTGCGAAAAACGTAACATATGAACCATGATTTGGTGACGAATTACATCCATATAGTATTCAATATGTTGATTCCCTTCAAAATCACTATATTTACCATACGGAGACTCTCTTAAAGCATCCAACATCTCACGCCCATTTTTGTTATCAATCCAATCATTTAAAGTCTTCTCAGATATATAGTATGGTTTTGAGTGAACTCTAGCCCTAATTTCTCGAGGTGAAGCATTAAAGAATCGCTTCATCCGATAGATTTGAGCAAGTGTTGTCAGTTCATCATGAATCAAAAATATCGCCGATACTTCTTTAGCATTGGGTTCTTGCTTTACCAGATTATGAACACTGTCATTGTAATGTACCTTCAGAGCTTGTTCACAAGCAACCAAATCAGCCGGTTCTTCAAGCAAAGGAGCCAACACTTTGTAATAATCGGTGTTCTCCAATACAGCCAACAAAGCCTCGTAGGTCGTAGCTTTTGCTAAATCCACCACATCAAACGCCAAGTATTTATTGAGGTTAATAATGTAGAGATCCACATTATGAACAACATGAGCTTGAATCGAATGGAGACAGTACATGATTTGTTCTGTTTCACGAAATCTCGTATAAAATTCGTAAAAGTGAACTTTAGAGTCTTTCATATATCGAATGAGTGATATGAACTCTTGTTGTGATTTATGTCGAATACATTGTTCAAGTAAATCACGATGAATTGACTTCTCATTGATTCCATCCAATACGACTGAATAACGCGTTTCTTGCTTCAAATATGATGCAAGACTTGGAACATCCGCCATTGCCATCATCGTTTCAAATTGAGACATGGTTAGGTGTTGACTATACAAAGAGCGTGCTTTAGCAGACATTGCATAATCATTTGCCATCAAACTTCACAATCCTTTCCATGAGTTCTGGTTCCCACTTCAGGCAAGCTTGCGCAAATCGATTATTTAAATCTTTAACACGCTCATCATATTCACTATTATAAATCGGCAACAAGCGGTCATATTCTTTCTCAGACTCTTCGTATATTGCAGAAGATTCTCTTTCAAATATTTCATTTAATGTTACATCGATTGTCTTTTTTAAAGCTTCAAAGTGTTTTTCATCATTGACACGATTCATATCCTGTTCAACCATTTTTCGCTTCGCATTTTTATTCGCTTCCAATATCTTTAAAATGTGATCATCCATAAACCGTTCCTCCTTATGAAAAAGACATATTTAATAATACTCCTATATTTTTATGATTTCAATAAAATACATTTCATTTTTTTATCGAATTTGATATAATGATTTGGTTACGGAGAAGTACCCAAGAGGCTGAAGGGGTCGGTCTCGAAAACCGATAGGAGTTAACGCTCGCGAGGGTTCAAATCCCTCCTTCTCCGCCATATGTTATATCTACCTTCATGATTATTATATCATGAAGTTTTTTTTATCTTAAGTATTCGATTTTATATTTATAAAATAGTTAATTTCTCTATAAAAAAAGCAAACATCCCCAAGATAGTTTACTTTTAAAATCATAGATATTAGTGAGGAATGTTTTCTTTATAATAACCTGGTGTTACTCCCATATACTTTTTAAACACAATACTAAAATAACGTTGATCACGATATCCTACATTTTGAGCAACCTCATATATTTTGATATTAGGATCCATTAACTGCTGGCATGCCTGTTTGATTCTATATATTGTTAGGTATTCATGGAAACTATAACTTGTTTCTTCACGAAATAAACGACTGAGATAACTTTCGGAAACCCCCAACATATTCGAAGCAGAAGTGATATTGACATCTTGACTGTAAAACTCATGAATGTACGCCATAACTTTTAAAATATTTTCGTGCTTGCTATGCTTACTTTTCGATAAATATCGATCAATTCCTTCAACAAGCTCATTTTGATGTAACTCATGATGTTCTGAAATAATCTTTACGTTTTGCACCATACTCTTGGCATTGTTAAGAGCTTCAATAAATTCTTCGTCTTTGAAGGGTTTCAATATATAATCTGCAGCTCCCATTTTAAGAGCCTTTTGAACGTAGTCAAACTCATCAAAAGCAGTAAGAACAATAAAGACAGTGTCATTTGATTCTAGATATGTTTCCATCATATCAAGTCCCGTCATTTCTGGCATTTTAATATCAGTTATCACAATATCTGGTTTAAGTTTATGAATCATTTCTAATCCAATTAAACCATTTTCCGCTTCACCAATAACTTTACAATCATAATCAGTCCAAGGCGTTGTCATAACGATTCCTCTTCGAACTGTGAGTTCATCTTCAACGATTAATATTCGATACATTTGGTTCCTCCTTAACAATTTTAGGAATTTTAATAAATACGACAGTTCCTCTCCCAACTTCACTTTCCCATCGAATTCCAAATTCATGACCGTAGTATAGTTTAATTCTCTGATCAACATTTCTCAACCCAATACTTTTAGTAGTATTATTCAGGATTTCTTCCAAAATCAAATCTGTTCCAACACCGTTATCAGCAATTGAAAAATACAAGTAGCTTCCTTCTTCCCAGGCACTTAGTTCTATGATACCTTTGCCTTTTACTGTTTCAATTCCATGAACTAATGCATTCTCAACAAGTGGTTGGAGAATAAGTTTAGGAATGATATAGTGATAAATATTATCTTGAATCGAAGAAACATACTCGAAGCGATCACCGTATCTAAATTTTTGAATTTGGATATAGCTTTCTACAAATTGAATCTCATCGTAAATACTGACTAAAGTGTTTCGATTATCCATACTTCCTTTTAAGAGATTTCCTAACTCCGTCACCATTACAGCAATGTCTTCAGTTTCATTGAGTTTTGCTTTCCATTTAATAGAATCCAAAGTATTGTATAAAAAATGCGGATTAATTTGAGACATCAATGCTTTAATTTCTGATTGTCTTAAGAGCTCTTGTTTCTTTATTCCCTCATAGTGATAATCATCTACTCGCTTCATAAGACTTACAAATTGAAGATATATTTCACCAATTTCATCATTACGATGAATATAAGCTTTCTCATAGCTTTGATCATTATTGTATGTTTCCATGATTCTCGCGAGTTCGACGATTGGTCTTGATATTTGTTGACTAATGTATATTCCCATTAACATCGCAATGCCACCAACAAATACAACCATGAAAACTACAATCCAGGTAAGTGTCCTTCCCTGATCAACTAACATGTTATCTGGAATTAAACCGTAATAAGTAAGTTCAAAGGTATTATTTGAAATATTTTTCATCATCATATGTTCAATTTGTCCCGTATTATCTTCCAAGAATTCAGGTGTAAATCGATCATAGCGGAAAACATTTTCCAAGAACATGACTGAATTATTAAACTGAGAGTCGTTATAGATGATTTCACCATTTGAGCTTGCAATAATAAATTGAATATATCCAAAAGATGTCCCTTTTACAGTCTGAATAATGTTTTGAAGATATTCGGTAGAAAGATCGACAATCATATAACCATAGAGTTCATTATCATAATACAAAGCTCTAATAAGCGAAGCTGCATTACTAGACTTATTAGCAGTCCTTAAATTATTGGGGTAAAAAAGAACCTGGTCTGAGTTTTGTGCTTCACGAAAAATTCCCCAGTTAGCATAGAGTGGCAATTCGTAACTCTTAGGAAGTTCAGAAGTTCCATAAAAATCTCCATTTACAGAAATTAAATACATATCTAGGTAACTATTCTGACTTCCCATATAGCTATACATAAGTGTTCTTAACACTTTATTATGAGTTTCAGTAAACCCATCTTCTTTTAAAATGTACCGAACTTCCTCACTCCGAGCAAATTCATCAAGTGCTCTCATCTGAACCGTTAGTGACTCAGTCAATATTTTGTCAACTGACTTTAAACTTTCATCCAATCTTTGCTCTACACTTCGAGTTGTTGTAATATTAATAAAATAAAGAGAAAAAAAGCCAAGCACGAGTATTGGTAACGTAGATGACAAAATCATGGATAATGTTATATTACGTTTAAAACTTCGAGTTGGCTTTTTTTTCATTAGGAACTCCTTTATTGCTATTATACTACGGAAACTTTTCCTTTACTAATAATATTAAAAATGATAAATGATAAAATTGTGGCAACTGTTAAGATACTTGCAAGTGCTGCAGCTGTACCAAAACTTGCTCTAACAACTTCAGTGTAGATAGCGACTGAAATTGTTGCGGTTTTACCAGTATACAACATGATACTTGAGCTTAACTCATTGATGGTACTAATCCAACTGAGAATGGCTCCTGAGATAATTCCAGGCATCATCAAACGAACTGTAATATTGAAAAATGATTTCATTGGTGATACTCCAAGATTAATTGAAGCTTCTTCAACACTTTGATCAACCTGTTGTAACATAGCACTTGATGATCTAACCGTATACGGCATTTTTCGAATTACATAGGCGAGAATCATGATTGCAGGTGTACCAGCTAATGCTAATGGAGGATTCTTGAATGCTAAAGCTAGCCCAATTCCCAAGACAGCTCCTGGGATAACATAAGGGAACATCACCAAGATATCCAATACATCCGAGGATTTGCTACGACGTTTCGTAATCAAATAGGCAATGATGATTCCCAATAAAATAATTATCAGAATTGCTATAAATGAGAAGGTAAATGTATTTCGAATATTAGTACCAAGTTTATAGAAGATTGTTCGGTAACTATCTAAGCTAAATCCCTTAACAAATATAGGGCCTTGAGTCTTAATAAATGAAGTAATGATAACCACAATTTGTGGCAAGAAAGTAATCGTTGCTACAATGAAGGTAAGCAATGAAAGTAACACACGCGGAACAGGATTTAATTTTGTTTCTACCGGTGGACGTAATGTACTCATTGAATAAACCTTTTTATCAACAACGCGTTTTTGGTAGAGTAGAACAGACATGGAACAAAGCACAATGATAATACTCAATGCTGAAGCTAATCCAGCATTCCCACCCATTTCACTCATGAATTCTTCGTATACAAGAACAGGCAATACTTTGTATCCTTCTCCAATGAGCATCGGTGTGCCAAAATCAGCAAGGCTTGACATAAATACCATGATAGCCCCTGCACCAATAGTAGGAAGTATTACAGGGAATGTTACTGTCATCATTCGACGCCATTTACTCATTCCAAGGTTTTCTGCAGCTTCTTCTAGGGAACTATCAATACTATTGAGTGCACCTGAAACATAAAGATATACAAATGGATATAGTTTTAGTGTAAATACTAGAATGATGCCTGTAAATCCATAAATTGATGGTAGTGTAATTCCTATCGTTGAAAATAAGTTTGTGATTACTCCATTACGTCCTAACAACATTATCCATGAGTAGGCTCCAATAAATGGTGGTGACATCAACGACATGATAATCATGACATTTACGATTCGCTTTCCCCAAACATTATAGCGAGTTGTTAGGTATGCGAGAGGAACACCAATTAGAACTGATGTTATTGTTGTAATTACAGCAACTTTCAAAGATCTAAAGAGTGTCGAGTAATAATACTCATACGTAAAGAATGTTTTAAAGTTTTCTAACGTAAAATTTTTGTCTGCATCTAAGAAACTTCTACCAAATAATGACAGAAACGGATACACTAA
>JAVWLP010000023.1:0-30076 GCA_036637915.1 Erysipelothrix sp.
TAATGGAATTAAAAACAAAAGATCCAAGACTTACACTTACCAATGGTTCATACCATGCTCTTGTAAACAGTCGTAAGGCAGAAGGAATCGAAGATAAACAAGCTTATCTTATCGGTACAGGTATTGGTGCTTTATCAGCAGCGTGTTTCTTAATTAGAGATGCGAAAATGGATGGAAGTAAAATTACATTCTTAGAACAACTTGATATACCTGGTGGTTCGCTTGATGGTGCCGTTCGTGAAAACGCTGGTTACGTTGCACGTGGTGGACGTGAAATGGGACACCACTTTGAAGTGCTTTGGAGCCTTTTCAGTTCTTTACCTTCAACAGAAGATCCTAGCATGTCAGTGTTAGATCACTTCTATTATACAAACTACGATGATCCAAACTTTAGCAATTGCCGTGTTACAAAAAACCAAGGTGAACGCTATGACAATGGCAAATTTAACTTAGGACAAAAAGCAGCTAAAGAACTCGCTTCCTTCGTTGCAATGAGTGATGAATCACTTGAAGACAAAACAATTGAAGATATCTTCTCAGATGAACTTTTAAATAGTGACTTCTGGTTATATTGGAGAACAATGTTTGCCTTTGAAAACTGGCACAGTGCTCTTGAAATGAAACTATACTTAAACCGTTTCATTCACCACGTTGATGGACTTCCAGATTTATCAGCACTTCAATTCTCAAGACATGATCAATTTACATCATTTGTCTTACCAATGGTTAAATATCTTAAAGACAATGGTGCACAATTCAAATATGGTGTTACAGTAGATAATGTTGAATTTGACATTACACCTACTAAGAAAGTAGCTAAGAAAATTGTTGCGAAAGATAAACAAGGAAATGATATCTCAATCGACCTTACAGAAAATGACTTAGTATTTATCACAAATGGTTCAATGACTGAAGGTTCAGCATATGGTGATGATAATACACCAGCACCATTCATTAAAGAAGCTAAGGGATGTTGGACACTTTGGGAAAACATTGCGAAACAATCTGATGAATTCGGACGTCCACAAAAATTCTGTGGTGATCCTGAAAAATCAAGTTGGGAATCATGTACAGTAACATGTCATGATGAACGTGTTCCAGAATACATTGAAAAAATTACAAAACGTTCCCCATACACTGGTAAAACAGTTACAGGTGGTATCGTGTCAGCTGCTGACTCATCATGGTTAATGAGTTGGACAATAAACCGTCAAGAACAATATTACGGACAACCAGAAAAAGATGTTGTTGTTTGGGTATATGGACTCTTCTCAGATGTTAATGGAGATTATATCAAGAAACCAATGCGTGATTGTACTGGTAAAGAAATCACAAAAGAATGGTTATACCACATTGGAGTTCCTGTCGATGAAATCGAAGAACTTGCAGAATCATGTACAGCTATTCCTGTCATGATGCCTTACATTACATCACAATTTATGCCTCGTGAAGACGGTGACCGTCCTCTTGTAGTTCCATCAAATGGTGTGAACTTTGCATTCTTAGGACAATTCGCTGAAACACTCGACGATCCAGGACGTGACACTGTATTCACAATCGAATACTCAGGGCGTACTGCTATGGAAGCTGTATACGTTCTTACAGGTGTTGAAAAAGGTGTTCCTGAAGTATATAACTCACGTTATGATATTCGTTACTTACTTTATGCAGGTGTTAGCTTATTAGATGGTGAAAAACCAGAAATTAAACTACCTCCGCTTGTACGTCGTAAAATAATGAAACAAATTAAAGATACAGATATTGAAGTATTACTCAAAGAATACGATGTAATCTAGTCTGAATCACCCTGTGATAGGATCCCAACTCATGGGATCCTATTACTTTTTTAAAGGAGAGATAAAAAATGATTCAAAACAAAAAAGAAATTGAAAACATCACGACACTTGAAAGCCTTGATGCTGATTTTATTGAAGATATGAGATACGCTGCGCGTAAAAATATTGACCGTGATACCCGACTCAATCTTAGTGAAGACCAATCATTTTTCTCGACATTTCGTAAGTTTAATTCATCAGAACCAACTAAACCACATTTTCTTAAGCTTTATCCTAAATACAAGGTCTATCTAAGTCAAGAATTTGATGCACAACAAGAACGGATTGAAACATTAGAAAATGAGATTGCCTATCAAAACTTTTTCTTAAGTTGGGAACGAAATCATTTTGATCCAACAAAAAATGCTTCAATGCGAAGTACTGATGCGACACGATTGAGGGTAGATCAAATTCAATCTTATACTCAAGAAATTAAGGATATCATTTCAAAATCACCGGAAGCATGGCAATTTTATTATTCACGTCAATGGGTGCAAGATATTGAATCACAAACGAATCAAAGATTGGTAGCCGTGCCTTATGTTCAAAAAACTAAGCATAAAATAATTGATTCTCTCAATTTAGGAGTCCCAGTCTATCTTGTAGGACATCTTGGTAGTGGAAAGACACAAATCGCGATTGAATCTGCCGTAGACTTTACGATTCAAAATAAAATCAATGAACATCTTGAAGTTGATCTTGAAGCGTGGTTTCAAGCAAATAAAAATATAAGTGAGGAAGATGCAAAATGTGAGTTTAAACGTTTAAACCACAAATGGAAATCATACTATGAACATATTTATGAAGTAGGTTCAGAAGAAGAGATTGAGTCCTTACAACCGTTATTTATTTCAGGTTCCCACAATTTGACTTATGAAGATATGTTTGTGGAAAAGACATTGAGCTTAGAACAAAACTTTTCAAGTGATTCCTTTGAGTCGTATTTGAATACAATGGTTGATGATTATTTAAATTGGTTACAACATCATGAACATGAAATAATAGGTTTAAAACCAGAAGAACAGCTTCAGTTAAAGGTTCAAATATGGAAGAGTTTCTCTGACTTACTGATTGCGAAAAACAACTCTTTTGGAACAACCATTCAAAAAATAGAACGAGAAATACTGATAGCATTACGTCAAGGTCGACCTGTTATAGTTGATGAACTAAATACTATTGCGATGCAAAACTTAATTGCGTTGAATGATTTATTACAACGTCATGCTGGTCAAACTGCCTATATTACGGGAATTGGTCCTGTTAAGATTGAGAAAGGATTTGCCTTTATTGGTACGGGGAACCTTTCTACTCAAATGGTTCAATACGAAGGAACAAATCAACTGAATCCAGCCTTTCAATCTCGTTTTGTAACGATTGAATATAACTACGTACCACAAGATATAGTTGGAGATTTGAATATCAATGTTGATGAAACTAACAATGAACTATATCGTGTAATTCTTTCAACAATTGCAAACCGTGAAGGAGCAATTCAACTTCCTAATGGCCCAGAGTCTTTAAAGGAATTATATCGTTTTGCACAGCTAAGTCGACTTACACAAAATGTATTTATGGGTAAAATTAGTGAATTTGAAGCTGATGGTAAATCAACTGTTGAACTTCGTGAAGCAGTACTCTCCATTCGAAATATTATACATGTTCTAGAAAATTGGAATTGTGGTGAAGAAAAGAGCTTAACTATGGCATTATGGGATGGTTTCATAAGCTCTATTACCAATGCCGATGATCAAAATTATATCTTGTCTCAGGCGGTCCGGTATGGTTTCTTTTCAGAGCGAGAAGGATGGTCACTCAGGAGTAAAGAAGTTGGTGAAGGTATCACTAGCTATGAGGAAATACGTAGCAATGAGAGTGCCTACGTTAGAGGCCCACTAACTACATACTGCAGTTATGATATTATTGGTATTCTTTACGGTCAAAAGCCACGGCATAAATCTGTTCCACTAAAATTAAGAGAAACAATTGGGGATGAGGCAACTCACATTGAAACGCTCAAACTTTCCGATATTCAAAATATGAATCAAGAAATAGAAAGTTTAGAATATACCAGTTTCTTGATTGATTATCTTACAGAAACTGGTGATGACAATTGATACTCAAACCGACAGAGTTAATGAAAGAATATCAAAATCAACTCAATCTTCTTCAATTGGATAATCTTAGTGAACAAGAGCTTATAAAACTTAAGTTCCAACAACATCAGATTATGCTTGAACTGTTGCCTTATTTTCAAGTCCAAGAAGCGTTTCGAAAGAAAACTAACTTTGAAACAACAAACTTTCGTGTGATGGATGAGGAAGACAGTTTGGATATGGTAAAACAAGTATCGCTCATCGATGATACACATTTTGGAGTTTTATATCTAAGTGGAGTCTTGAAAATCTATAAAATCAATGGCTTAGTTCTCGAAAACATGATCCTTCCCTTTTATGAAGGAAGAGTCCTTGGAATGATGGGTTTTAATTGTGGACTAGAGTGTTATACAAACAAGTCTGAACTCCTTCGTTTTGAAATAATCACGAATGAAAATATTAAAGTTATCGAAACCGAGTCGGTAAATATTGTGTCTTCAGAAGTCGTTAAGTGGGGACAAGACATTATTTTTATGTCACCTCAACAAACTGTGTATCTTAATGATTTAAAATTGTGTTTATCGATACGTGACTCAGATGATGGATACGAATTTGATGACGAGGTATCGGATCGATGGTCTGCAATTACATGTGATGACTCATATGTGTATATAGCTACACAAGATGGATTAATACTTGTCTATTCAATTAAAGATAACTTTGAACTTCATCATCAGGTAAGGTTATTTGAATCATCAATTACGAGTATCAACTTACTCGATCCGAATCAATTGATTGCTTTAGGAGATTTGGGACAGTGTATCATTATCAACGTAGATACATTTGAAAGTCGAAGAATTGAAGGCATGACGGGACATTTATACACAGTTATTGCGAATCGTGATGAGGCACTCATACTAAATGATGAAGGGGAAACATTTCTACTTGAACGATTTTTTGATGAGTGGACCTTAAATCCCTGGATTAAACTAACAACCGATATTGTGTTAGGAACTCATTGGCAAGATGACTTTATCGTGCAAGATCTTGATGGCATTTGGCAGACTGTAAGTATAAATAAGCTTAGAGACTATCAAACTTTGTTCGCAATTGATTTATATAAGTAAGGAGGCGCTTTATGGAAAAAGAGGCGGTTTTAATTGAACAAGCAACGCAAAATTTCGAGTTGTTTTTAAATCGTGAAGTACGAAATCTTGTGACGTATACACAGGATTCTGGCCTCCATTATGTTAGTGACCCTCAATTAGAAAAAATTAAAGTGGATGTAAATCATAAACAAGTCGTTATTCCACTTGAACAATTCCTTTATAATGATTGGAATGAACATGAAGTGATGTGGCATGTCTACTATGAACTTGCTCATTATTCAAAATGGCAATCAGAAACAAAACAGTATGCCAAGCGTCTTGATTCTTGGCAAAAAGAAATGAATCAAATTGTTTATCTTCTATCGAATAAACTGAAAGATAATCCTAATTATACGAACCAGAAACTAAGTTATTACGTAAGAAACGAAATGAAAGATTTTCTGTTTATTCTCGATCAATACATGGCTTATCTCACAGTTTTGGAAAAGTGTCCAATGTACCAAGATTCGGAAGTTATGAATTCAATTAATGCCTATCTTGTAAAAAATGGCTATGAATTCGCAAAAACGTCCCTGCTTCCTGCTCAACAAGAGTTTATTAGGTCTTTTATGATTTATGACATTAATGAAAATTATGAGGGTGATTATAGTTTCGATGAAACACTCATTAGGACGTATTTACTTGGAGAGCCGCTTCATGTCGTCGTGAAGCACCAATTTCAAAAATTTATTGTATTGGATGCAAGTCTTGATATTAAAGATGATTTTATTAGGAATATCATTTATCCCGAGTATAAAAAACTTTGGTGCTATGAAATTGATCATATGATGACACAAGAGGAAGAAGGGGAAATGTCAGAAGGAGATTACGAACTGTTGGATGACAAACAAGAAACAAGTGAAGACAGTGTTGACTCAACACAAGAAGATCAAGAAAAAATCATTGATGATATGATGCAAGAAGAAATTAAGAATCAACAAATGTATCAAGATTCAATTAATAAAAACGAAGGGTTTTCTGATTTTGGTATTAGTCCTGAAGAAATGGAGCTTTACCACTATTATGAATGTGCGGTATCCAAACAACGACAACAAATGAAATCTTTCTGGGCAAAGCTTGTTGGTAATGCCAAACAGGAACAAAGTATTAAAAAGACCATGCAAAATAAAGGGAAGTTGAATGTTAATGATTTAGTGTTTAACTATGCACAATTTTATGAGGCACAACACCTTCACAATTATAAAAATCTACCCATCTTCTCAAGATATGAACTGGAGTCAAGTACTAAGAAACTTCCTCAGGAAATTGAAATTATTTTTCTAGTAGATAATTCAGGATCGATGGATGCAGAGAAAATCGATGCGGCACGTAAGGCAATGGCAATGACACTTCTTTCGTTAGAAGATTTTGATGTGTACCTCAAACAGAATGCTCAAAAATTAAATCAGACTTTAACAATCAAAACATCGACATGGTTGTTTGGAACTGACTATAAGCAGATTAAAGATAATGATTCACATAATAAGAAAAAAGATCGGAGCGAATTGATCCAATCAATTACGCGTATCGATGGTCAGTATGGTACCACTGATGATGGAAAGTGTCTTAGGGAAATTTTAAATGGACTCAATCGAAAAGACATCAATGCTATGAAATATGGTAAAAAAATAAAAATGGTTTTTGAGATTACCGATGGCGCTTCCAGTTTTCCAGGTACTACGAAACAAGCGCTAGAAGGGCTACTCAATCAATATGTGGAAGTCTTTGCTTTTCAAATAGGGCATAACAGTGACAGTGACATCAAGATATTTGATACAATTTTCAACGATGACATTAAAAATATGAGAGGAATTCATGTTGGTGAAAAATTGGAGCGATTACCCATGCTATTGATGGAAACTGTTTCAAAGAACTTAGAATCGATATTCAACCAATAGGAGAAAAGGAAATGAAAAAAGTAGGAATTTTAGTAGGGAGTCTTCGTAAGGATTCGTGGAGTTTGAAGGTTGCGAGAGCTTTTATGAAGCTTGATGACTCACGTGAATATGAGCTTATGGATATATCGCAATTAGAAATGTATAACCAAGAATATGATGAAGATATTAAAAATCTTCCGGTTTCTTATCAAATGTTCAGAAATAAAGTATCTGAAAAGGATGCCTATATTTTTATAACACCTGAACACAATCGGTCAATTCCAGCCGTTCTTAAAAATGCTATCGATGCGGCATCAGTACCTTTTGGGAATAGTGAATGGGCCCATAAACCGGCGCTCATTATTTCAGTGTCACCCGGAAGTCTGGGAGGATTTGGAGCGAATCATCATTTGCGACAAATCTTAACTTCTATGAACTGTTATGTCATGGCTCAACCTGAAGTATACATAGGTCGTATCTATCAATATGTTGACGAGAATGGGGATTTTAAAGAAGATACCATACAATTTTTTGCGAAAATTCTTAATAGTTTCAATGAATGGATTGATCAAACAACAGAGCCTTATATTGCAGAGAAGAAATGACGTTTTATTACGTTATTTCTTTTTAATTGGTCAAGTATTACCTTTAACGTACCCCAAATTAAGATTTAGTGTTAAAATGAGTTAAAGGAGATTTATGATGACGAAATTAATCAATAATCCTAATTCTGTAGAAAATGATTTGTTTTCAGCATTCGCATCACTTTATCACGATTCTATCTATCGCATCGAAGATACGGGTGTCTTTGTCTCGAAAGAGGAGTATGGGAGTGTTGCAGTGGTAAGTGGTGGCGGAAGTGGCCATGAACCAGCACATATCGGCTTTGTAGGGCAAGGTATGTTGAAGGCGTGTGCGATGGGTGCTGTTTTTGTGCCACCGACACCTGATGAAGTATGTCAAATGATCTGTCATGCTGATGAAGGAAAAGGTGTTTTTGTAATTATCAAGAATTTTATTGAAGATGTTACTTCTTTTAATCTTGGCATCGATATGGCGCGTCAACAAGGAATCAAGGTTGCCTCAATTATTGTGAATGATGATTGTTCTGTTGAAGAGTCATCCTTTAAAAAGAGAAGACGTGGTGTTGCAGGAACACTCTTTATTCATAAAATAGTTGGCTCCGCAGCTCAAGCAGGGAAATCGTTGGATGAGTTAAAGGTGATTGCTGAAAGTGCACTATCTGAACTTAATACGTTAGGTGTTGCACTCTCATCTGGTACATTACCGGGTAAGGCATCTCCTATGTTTGATTTAGAGTTTGGTCATGTTTCCTATGGAATGGGAATCCATGGCGAATCAGGTTATCGCATCGAAGACTTCCGGGGATCGGCAGAACTTGCTAACGAAATTTGGAATAAATTAAAATCTCAATGTGATGTGAAAAAAGGTGAACACGTCGCTATCTTAGTGAATGGTTTGGGTGGCACACCAGAAATGGAATTACTCATCTTTTATCATGACTTAATGCAACTCATTGAATTAGATAACATTGAGTGTTCATTTGTGAAAGTGGGGAGTCTCATGACGAGTATGGATATGAAAGGTGTATCAGTATCCTGTTTACCACTTAAAGATTCAATGTGGCTTGAGTACTTGAATAAAAAAACGAATGCTCCATCATGGTAATTAACGGCTCATTCGTTCAATACAAATCATAATTTCACTGACCAATGAATCAACATCTTGGTCACATTCTTGGTCAATCCAATCAATAATAATACCAACTAAAGCAAAAGATATAAAATGTGCGATTGCATGAAATTCTTCTTGGCTTACACTGGTATTATTTTTTTTGAATTCTATCTTTAATATTTCCTTTGAGAGGTCAAAGAAATGATCACGCATGGTTTCTTCGAATGCATTCTGGTCATGGTAGGATAAAGCATTTTGATAAAAGGAATGGTTATCTTTAAGATAGTTTAAGAAACGGACCATAATTTTATCAACAGGATCATAGTTAATATAGTCTTGAATGTATTCCTTAAAATCTTGTTCATAGATCCATGTTGTTAATTGGTATTTATCATAAAAATGGTCATAAAAAGTTTGGCGTCTAATGTCTGCGTCATCCATAATTTGGCGTATTGAGATTTGTTGTATCGGCGTAGTCATCATAATATTCTTGAACGACTTCGCAATCGTTTTCTTCGTAATAATGGTTGCAGACATTGTGTCACCTCATTAGACTTATTATAGCAAAAAAGTGAGAACCATCTCAATTAAAAAAGAGCCGAAGCTCTTAATTGTCATTATTCAAAGTTGAAGTATCAATTCTTGAATCGAGTTTAAGTTCGCTTCGACAAACGTATAGGTAGTAAATATATACAATACTACAGATAGTAGAAGAAGAACCGAGAGCCCCTAAAGGCGAGTAAATTGTTGTAACGATCAGTTCCGTAATCATTGTAATGATAGATATGATCAGAATCACAGGATAAAGACTTTTGATTTTTATCGTTGCTATTTCTTCTTTGAAAAATGATAAAGAAAGATAAATTTGAACTAAATTGATAATAATATAAATAATCAGAAGCGAAAGCGTCACCATATACGCCGTATTTAAGAGAGATGGAAAAAGTACAAAGGTAGAAAACGATACACCTATTGTTAGCAATTGAGTAAAGAATAGAATTTTCATTTTTTTATTTCCTGATACGTTGTAGAGATTCCAGCTATAAACAAGAACAAGTACTAAACAAATCGTTTGAATAGTAGTCGCAAAACTTTCGAAGTTATTTCGAGTGACTATGTCGAAAATTGATAAAAAACCGATTACGAGATATACGTAAAAATACCGATCCAGGGCTTTCTGAAAGAAATAACGTTTTTCCATTAATATATCCTCCTTTGATTTAATTGACATGTTTTTTAATACATAGAGTTTTAATCAATGATGATGTGGAGAGGTATGTAAAAAGAGTTGAATCTATTGTTACTTATATTATATCATTATCGAAAGCTATTTTGATCGAAAGCTATTTTGTTGTATTAAAAAAGAGCCGAGGCTCTTTATTCAAAATCTTGGTAACGTATTTCATTTTCCTGATTTAACAGTAATTCATATTCTTTTCGACATAGATTAAGAAAGTATAGAAAGACTGCGGTACTTAGGATACTTGATACGTTCACTGCAGCTTGTGAGTTCATAAATGCAGAAATAACGATATCAAGTACAATTGCAATGATTGATACTGTTAGAATTGTTGGATAAATACTTACAATTTTTTCAGTTGGAATTTCTTCTTTAAAGAATGATAAAGTAAAGATTGTGGTAATAATTCGAATTACAAGCAATGCTACAGCAAATGCTATAATCATCAAAAGAAGACCTGCATTCGCTTCTATGATATTTTCAACGTAAGCAGCACTGTTCGAGCCATATCCAGTCATTGAATATTGATTAAATACCATGTTCATAACCATACTCATGATTGAAATGAACATAATAAACACGATAATTCCAGTTGCTATATGTAACCAAAAGACAGTTCTCATTTTCTTGTTATTTGAAGTCTTGTATAACCTCCAAGTGTAAATCAATGAAAGGATTGCACAAACTAAAGATACAAGACCAGCTATTGTAGTGAGTGCTTGAACATTGAGTAACACAACCACTGAACACACTCCCAAAATCATATTAACGTTAAAATAACGATTAAGAATATCTAAAAAATCATATTTTTCTCTCATATTAATAAACCTCCCTTTTGTTAATCCTATCACATGTGAAACCTGATACGTATGAAATTTAGTTGAAATAATTAGTATTA
This sequence comes from Erysipelothrix sp., assembly GCA_036637915.1. Lineage (GTDB taxonomy): Bacteria > Bacillota_I > Bacilli_A > Erysipelotrichales > Erysipelotrichaceae > Erysipelothrix. The sequence continues at coordinate 10,787 of JAVWLP010000023.1, forward strand.
CTACTGGATAATATGAGTTGAGCCTTTATTTATTAGTGTTATAATGCATGTAAGCACAAAATGTGCTGAAGCATGTGAAGGTTCTTATTGTGGAGGATGAAATGAAAAAATTTCATAAGATCACAATTACAGCTTTAGCGATTTTTGTTACTCTAGTGGGCTCACATGTTGGTGTGAGTGCACTTTCATCTGAATCAGGTAAATTAAAAACTGGAACTACTTATAATGGTGACTGGGGATTTTACCAAGCAATTCGAAGAGGGAATGGATATTACACAGAAGCAGATATAAAAACTTATGGAAGCGTAACTGTGTGGGTATATCCGCCAGGTTCAAACAAAGACAATTACGCTGCGAGAAGAGCATCGGGAACTGCGAACTCTGTTCGTCATATTTCTGCGGGAATAGTACGTTCAGGTGGTGCAGAACATGAGTATTCAGGTGGTGGACCTGCTTACTAATTAAATAGAAAGAGCCTTCACTGCTTTTTGATAATTAGAAAAGGTGCCATTATGAGAAAATATATTATTGTCTTCTCTGTTTTAGTATCAATCTTATCATTCAACGGTTTGTATGATTTCTATAATACATATTACAATCAAATGTCTGCTGAAGTCGCGTTCGGACGAATCCAAAGTGGTGATTTAAACGGCGTTGAATTTAGAGCGTCTACGCATTTTCTTGAAGAACCTCATCAATTTTTTGAGAACATTATTAATGTTTCTGAATCAAATAATGATGAAGTTGCTATCTATATTTCAAGTTTCGATGAAGATGGTGTGCAAACGGGATTAACTTTTACGAACATTCGCGATAACAGTGGTTTCTCAACCGCAGTATTTAGTCGAGACATTTCAGATATACATTTTGATCGTAATGATGAAGTCCGCTACCTAACAACAAATCCTAATATTGAAGACCCAAATGCTACTTTTATAGAATACTTAAAAGAAGACTATGACTATTTCAGCGATGTGAGAGATTATCGTAATAGTTTTTATTATCCGCTTTCTAAAATTCAAAATCATTCGGCTTTCGATGCACATATTCAATTTTCGTTAGTTTATTTAAGTGAGAAGTCTGTAGAGGAAATCAATGATATTGTATATGAGGAAATAATGGATCCTTACAATTTTTGTGGAACTCAGGAATGTAAGTCTGTGTACCGAAGTGAAAGTCTGCTTGATCAGTATCAAGAACGAAAACTAACAATATTTGGAAGTTATTGGTATTTCGGATCGGTCACAAAGAAGATATTTATCGTTTCTGCGGCACTCTTATTGATAACGCTCGCTTATTCCATTTTTAATCAAACTAAGGAAATCATGGTTCGAAGGTTAAATGGCAACAATCAGTTAAGAACCTATTTATCAATAACCTTTATGGATTATCTGGTGACTGTGTTGGCTTTCTCCTTAACTACATTGGTATTGTGGTTTGTTAATATTGGTTCTTTTAGTGCCTTGAGTTATACCTTCACCATGCTTCTAATAAAGGCGATTCTTGGATATTCCCTTTGGATATTGATTGTCTATGCCCTTATATTTGTTGTGATTCGTTCTTTGAATATCGTGAAATACTTAAAGACTGCAGTTTCTTCATATGGGTTTCTACTTGTATCCATGATTTCGAAAGGGATTATAGTATTCAGTCTTATGGTTATTTGTATGAATTATTATGAGTCTTACGATGATACAAACATCGCGAAGATGATTCGTAGTCAAGATCCTGAGTACATGAATAGAATATCAATATCAATGATTCAACAGCCCTATTTTCCTTTTATTCATCCGCAGGATTCAAAATGGGAAGAAGAAATTAATCCGAAATACCTAAAGACAATTGATAAATATAATCTGGGGATTTTTGCTGATGTGTTACTTTATCCTACTAAAGAAATCGAAAGAGATGTCGTGTATGCGAATCAGACATTTCTCGAGGGTTATGATATTAAAGACTTAGAAGGGAATCCTATATCCTTCGAGTCCATGGCTGAAGATACATTGCTTGTACCAAGAAGTGCCGTACCAAAAATTGATTCAATGTGGATTGATGATCTTATTTTATTTATTGATACTGTACCGTTACTGAAATCTGAAAAAGCGGGTGTCGTTGTGGATTCGACTTATGAAAAAATGGTACTTTTCATGGCCCATCCAGAAAAATATTTTGACTATTATGATTTTGATATCTTCTACTATGATAATAAAACGGAGTCGTCACTCGTTGAGGTCATTAAGGATATAACGAATAATATTGGCTATGTTCAAGGAATCAGTAATCAAGCACGAGATACTTATTTCCAAAAACAAGTTAATATTTACAAAGAAATGGTTGTTGAATTCTATATATCTTTATGTATCTTTGTACTCATCGCTGATAAGTTAATCCATCGTATCATTTTAGAAAGTCATAAAAAGAAGATTGCTGTACAATATTTGTCAGGTATTTCTCGATTGAAAAGGTATCGTGGTGTTATCTTAGGGACACTGGCCCCCATGCTAATCGGATTAAGTTTGGTTATTAAAGAAATATGGAGTAATTACTTTAACATTGATTTTGTCTATACAATAAATTTGGATTGGATGTATCTCATGATTGTGTCACTAATTATTTTGGATTGTATTGTTTTAATTTATGATTTATACCAATTTGAAAAGACTTCGTTATCTGAAATAATTAAGGGAGGGTCTATTTAATGAAAGTGATCGAATTGAAAAACGTATCAAAAAGCTATCATCAAACCAAGGTGTTAGAAAACTTTAATCTCGAAATTGAAGAAGGGGAACTGGTCTGCATTAGTGGCTTATCGGGTTCGGGTAAAAGTACAATTCTCAATATATTGGGTTTACTAGAACGCTATGATAGTGGTGAGTACTTGCTAAGGGGCAAAATAGCACCAAAACCTTACGGTAGTAGTGCTACTCGGGTATTAAAAAATGATATCGGATATTTGTTCCAAAACTTTGCTTTGATAGATAATAAGACGGTTGCGTACAACCTTAGTTTAGCTAAATCGAAGGCGAGTAGTTATACGTTAAGTACTGCTCTTGAAAAAGTCGGGTTGTCAGGGTTTGAGAAGAAGAAAATTTATACGTGTTCGGGTGGTGAACAACAACGTGTTGCGATAGCACGATTATTAATCAAGAATGCTAAAATAATACTGTGTGATGAACCTACGGGTAGTTTAGACGACTTTAATAAAGAATTAGTCATGAATCTTTTGTTAGACCTGCATAATGAAGGGAAAACAGTTATCATAGTTTCTCATGACGACTATGTAATGCAGCATGTGGATCGAATTGTGAAGATTGAAAAAATATATGACAAATAGATACTCTTTGGCTAAATCAAAGGGTATCTATTTGTATATTTGGACACAAATTTAGAAGTGTCCGTTGATTGGAAAGCGGTTACAGGATACACTACAGATAGGAGGTATCACAGATGAAAAAAATAATTAATCATACCGATGATATTTTACAAGAAATGTTAAGAGGTTTTTGTTACGAAAATGATGAGCTTGTTTATAAATTAGACTCAGCCGACGTTATTGTAGCAAAATCTGAACACGATGATCGTGTTTCTTTAATTAGTGGTGGAGGAAGTGGCCATGAACCTGCACATGCAGGGTTTGTTGGAGATGGTATGCTTACCGCTGCCGTGTGTGGAGAAATCTTTACTTCGCCAACGCCAGATCAAATCTTAGAAGCCATTACTTCAGTTAATAATAAAAACGGTGTTCTCATAATAGTGAAGAATTATTCTGGGGATATTATGAACTTTGAAATGGCGCAAGAACTTGCAGCTGATGAAGGAATTGATGTTGAAATGGTTGTTGTAAATGATGATATTGCCGTTGAAGACAGTACTTATACAACGGGACGTCGTGGTGTTGCAGGAACCGTGCTTGTCCATAAAATTTTAGGCTATTATGCAGCACAGGGTATGGATTTAAAATCATTAAAAGTAATGGGCGATAAGCTTGTTAAAGATATAAAAACAATTGGAGTGGCACTTGATGCCGCAACTGTTCCTGCAGTAGGTAAAAAAGGATTCGAACTCAATGATCTAGAAATTGAGTTTGGTGTAGGGATTCATGGTGAACCAGGATATCACCGTACAGTCATGAAACCGTCTCATGAACTTGCTCAAGAAATGGTGCAAAAACTTAAAAAAGAGCTTGCTTGGAACTCTGGTGATACGTATGGAATTCTCGTCAATGGTTTGGGTGCGACCCCTTATATGGAACAGTATATCTTTATGAACGATGTAAGAAGTTTGCTTGAACAAGAAGGTTTAAATATTGAATTTAAGAAATCAGGTAATTTAATGACATCGTTAGATATGGAAGGCATTTCGCTTACTATGATTCGCTTTGATGATAGTGAATGGATTAAAGCACTAAAAAGTGATGTGAAAACAGCAGCGTGGAGGTAGGATGATGATTCGAAATTGGTTAGAAGATTATGCGCAAAGTATTGAAGAAAATAAGGCACTTTTGAATGATTTAGACACACCTATCGGTGATGGCGATCATGGTACTAATATGAGTCGAGGTATGCAGGCTGTCTTGGCAGTGATGGATACAAAACCTGAACTTGATGATGCTGGACTCTTGAAATTAACGGGGATGACATTGTTGAGTAAGGTTGGCGGTGCTTCAGGTCCGCTCTATGGCTCTGCATTCATTGCAATGAGTAAAGTTATGTCGGAAGATAAGCTTGACTCCAAGACGATTAAAGCTGGTTTTGAAGCCATTGGATCTCGTGGTAAATCAACGATCGATGAAAAGACGATGCTTGATGTCTGGGGCCCAGTGGTAACTGACTTAGAAACACAAACTTTAGAATTGGAAAATATTGAAAGCTATGCTAAGAAAACTGATGATATGAAAGCAACCAAAGGCCGTGCATCATTTTTGGGTGATCGTTCAATCGGTCATCGTGATCCGGGTGCAGTATCTTCACAACTCTTATTTGAAACAGCGATGAAGGCGGGTGTTCTATGAGAAAAGATTATGGCGTACTGATTGTGTCGCATGTTGAAGGTGTGGCCAAAGGCGTTCATCAATTAATGTCGGAAATTGGACCTAATGTGTCGATAACATGTTCAGGTGGAACTGTAGAAGGAGGTGTGGGGACAAGCTTTGAATCGATCTTAAATGCAGTTGATACGAACCAAGCAGATAAAATACTTGCATTCTACGACTTAGGAAGTGCAAAAATGAATCTTGATATTGTATCAGAAATGAGTAATAAGTCGGTCACAATTTATGACGCAGCATTTGTAGAAGGATGTTATACAGCCTGTGCTTTACTTGAAGCAGGTGTTGATCTTAATGAAATTGAATCGCAATTAAAACCATTAATTATTAAATAATAAGGAGGAAACAATTAATGAGAAAAGCATTTATTTCACCAACAAAATACGTACAAGGGGAAAATGAATTACTAAATTTAGGTTACTTTATCAGTACATTTGGAAAGTCGGCACTTTTAATTGCTCACAAAGATGATGTGGCACGTGTTCAAAAACAATTGGATGAGACTCAAAAAACATTTGATGTTGAGATTATGGTAAGTACATTCAATGGGGAATGCACCCGAAAAGAAATTAAACGACTTCAAGAGGAAGCGAAAGTTAAACATTCTGATTGTATTGTTGGATTGGGTGGCGGTAAGGCTATCGATACCGCAAAATGTGTTGCGGAAGGGGAAGCATTGATCATTGTCCCAACAATCGCAGCAACAGATGCACCAACGAGTCATTCAGCAGTTATGTATTTCGCTGATGGAACATTTGATGACTATGCTTACTTCAAACAAAGTCCAAGTGTGGTCTTAGTTGATACTACAATTATTTCGAAAGCACCAAAACGCTTCTTGGCAGCAGGAATCGGAGATGCTCTCTCAACCTATTTCGAAGCACGTGCAAACAGCTACTCCTATGCAAACATTAATGCCGGACTTCCTTGTGGTGCTCGTGAAGGAAAAACAGCCGGTGCAAAACCTACAATTGCTGCGCAAACATTGGCTGAAAAGTGTTATGATGTAATTCTAGAAGATGGTGCTCAAGCGATGATTGCTTGCGAAAATGGTGTGGTAACACCGGCCCTTGAAAACGTTATTGAAGCAAATATCTTACTATCAGGACTTGGTTTTGAAAGTGCAGGTCTTGCCGCAATTCATGCCGTTCATGATGGACTTACAGCGTTAGAACCGACTCACCACTATTATCACGGTGAAAAAGTAGCCTTCTCAGTCATTGTTCAACTCGTACTAGAAGGAGCAGAAGCTGCGGAAATTGACGAAGTCATGGCATTCTCTTCAACCATTGGATTACCAATTTGCCTAGAGGATATTGGCGTAAAAACTATTTCATGGCAAGAAGCGATGGATGTTGCTGAGAAAGCATGTATTCCAGAAGAATCGATTCATTCAATGCCATTTGATATTTCTGTTGAAGCAGTTGCAAGTGCAATTATCGCAGCAGATAAAATTGGACGTGCATTTAAAGAATCTCTCTAGAGTGTTTAGAAAGAAGAATCAATATGAAAGAAACTTTTAATTTTTTATCTACTAATAAGAAAACTCAAATTCATGCTCAAAAATGGACACCAAAGACAGATCCCAAGGCAATCTTACAGATTGCTCATGGGATGGTAGAATTTATTGACCGTTACGATGATTTCGCAAATTATCTTAACAATCATGGTGTGCTTGTAGTAGGACATGATCATTTGGGTCATGGTAGTTCAGTCAATTCAGAAGAAGAATGGGGCTACTTTGATGAAGGTGATGCGTCGCAAATCTTAATTAATGATATGCGTACACTGATGATGCTTACTAAAAAAGATTATCCTGACGTTCCTTACTTTGTAATGGGGCACAGTATGGGATCTTTTATTACAAGACTCTTTATTTGTAATTTCAGTGATGAAATTGATGGAGTTGTAATTTGTGGTACGGGCCAAAACTCTAAGGCACAACTATCATTTGCACGCAAACTCACCAAAATTATGAGTCGTACAAAAGGCTGGAATCATCGTTCAGATGTCATTAATAATCTTGCTTTTGGAGGTATGAATAAGCAATTTAAACCTGCACGTACCCCAAACGATTGGCTCTCGCGTGATGAGAATCAGGTTGATATCTACCAAGCAGAACCACGGTGTCAGTTCAAATTCACATTGAATGGTTACTATAATCTCTTTGATATTTGTTACCAAGTTCAAGAAACAAAAAATCTTGAAAAAATGCGTAAAAACTTACCTGTATTGATGATATCAGGAGATAAAGATCCTGTTGGAAATAATGGGAAAAATGTCTTGAAAGTTTACGAAGCATTTAAGAAAGTAGGGATGGAAGATGTAGAATGTACACTCTATCCAGACTATCGTCATGAAATACTCAATGAAATTGATAATGAAGTAGTATATGCTGATGTATTGCGTTGGATTGAATCTCATATTGATTAAAAAACAAGGTGTTTCACAAAGTGAACACCTTTTTAAATTCTTTTTTCTGTATAATTGGCCTATGGAGGAAAAATAATGTTTAATGAATCAGTAGGACAAAAAGTTAAAGTCATTATGTTTAATTTGGTTTTCGGAATTGGTATAGGGGGTTTGATTTCGCTTGCGCTTGTAATGACTAAAAAAATTCCCGATAAGTTTGGACCTATCATGACGGTTGCTCTTCCAATCGGATTGGTTTATGTTATTTATAAAGCTGTTAAGAATTTTAATAAGATTGAAATGACAAATCAAATGATTACTATTACTAATCTATTTGGAAAGAAACAAATGTTTGATCGTAGTGGTCTTAATGTTCAACTAGAACTCGGAAGCTATTCAATCAACTATGCGAAGTTTGCTCCCATTCTTACTATTTATCTTCAAGAAGAAAATGCGAAAGCCAAAAAATATAATCTTGCAGGATATAATGATAAAAGCATTGAAGCGATAGCAGGATATCTTGATATTACATTTGAAGCTTAAAAAAGATGATATGAATCTTATATAGATTCAAAATCATCTTTTTTTATGGTCAGGAATGAGACTTACGATAACGATAAGAATGAGTGTTGGAATAAGCCAAGCTAAACCATAATCGTGAAGTGGCACCCATGAAAACAGATTGGGTAAGTTTCCATTTGTAATTAAGACATCTATTACTGAAATTGCGAAGACAAAAGGAATAATGATTTTGTATACTTGATAGTTATTTTTATTGAAGTAATCAAAGAAACCTAAAATGATAAGCATCAATGAAACGGGATATAATGACATTAAGAATGGTACAGATACTGTGAGAAGTGCATCTAAGCCGAAGTTCGCTATCGCAAAACTAAAGGTAACTAAACCAATGACCCATTGTTTATAAGTTGTTTTGGCAAATCGATGACTAAAGTATCGCGAGATTGATGTTGTGAGTCCAGTACAGGTAGCAAGGCAAGCAAGTGTAAATATTGCGGCTATCATAACCTGACCTAAGGAACCTAGATTGTTTGTACCAACACTGGAAATGATGTCAGCACCGTTGGTAAATCCTTGCATGGGTGTAAGAGCGCCAATTAAACTAAGAACTGAATAAACGAGAAGCAGAATAATACCCGTAAGGATGCCGAATTTTTTTGCGAGACTCAATTGTTCTTCACGATCGGTAACATTGTATTGCTGAATTGTAAATACAATAACAGTACCATAATTGAGAGCTGCGAGGGCATCTAATGTTTGATATCCTTCAAGAAAAGCGTTGAAGAATGTCTTGCTTGGAGCTTCTGCAGGTATGTTTAGATTTAAAGGTTGTTTCACAAGAATTGATAGAAATAAGATGAGAATAAGCAAAAGTAATGTGGGTGTAATAATTTTACCCATGATATCGACAAGTTTATTTGGTCTGATGGAAAGTAAATAAACAGCCAAGAAAAAGATAAGGGTGAAACCAACTTGCCAAATCCCAAAGTTTTGAGATAAAAGCGGTTTAATTCCAATTTCAAAAGGTAAAATTCCGGTACGTGGCATGGCAAGACCGGGACCGATTGCGAAAAGTACCGAGAAGGTAAAGAATGTTCCGAAATAAGGAGATACTCTGGATGCTAAAGGCTCCATACCTTCCGATTTAGAAACAGTTATAATTCCAATAATTGGAATAACAATGGCTGTAATTGCGAAACCAATCAATCCGAAAATTAAATACTGACCACTTACATGTCCAATAATAGTAGGGAAGATGAGGTTTCCCGCACCAAAAAACATTGAGAAAAACATAAGTGTAATGGCTAAAAATTCGGAACGTTTAAATCGCATAAGACATCTCCTATAAAGTTATTGTTTATATTTAATCGTTTTTAACAACGGATGTCAATTAATATCGGGGAACTCATGATAAGTTACATAAAATAAAGTATAATAATATAGCATGAGGGAGAATTATGAATAAAATTACGAAACAAGATCAAAAAAAGATGGAACGCTTCTTTAAAAAATATGTTCAAAACAAATTTGTCTTAGCATTACTAGTATTTCTATTACCATTTGGAGTTAGTTACTACAACAATACCTACCTAAAGTCTAAAAACCAAGCGGTAGTTATGACACAAACGGGGAAACAAACAGTTCGATGTGTTGACGGTGATACGTTTGCTTATGGTGATGAGAAGGTGAGATTGTTGGCCCTTGATACACCAGAATCTGTGAAACCAAACCATCCCGTAGAACCGTATGGTAAGGAAGCCAGTGAATATACTTGCAATTTATTGAAAAATGCAAACAATTTAGAGTTGAAACAAGATATTGGTAATGAACGTGATAAATATGGAAGAATCCTTGCTTGGGTATATCTTGATGGGGAATTACTTCAAGAAAAAATCATTCGTGAAGGTTTGGGTGAAATCAAATACGTAAATAAGAAAACTGTTGATTATAAAATTTTAGGACAGCTTGAAAAAGCTCAAGAAGAAGCACAAAGTAAGAAACTAAATATTTGGAAGGAATGATAGCATGAAAACAGATATGTATGAGAAAATTGAAGGAGAAACGCTTCTGAGTTCTGAGCTTTTAGAACACACTCATTATAAGAATTGTCGTATTATATTAGAAGAAGATGCATATGAGTTTAAGTATGTTGTCTTGGAGTCGTGTTTTGTTGCTCCTGAGAAAATGGAGCGTCTTGAAGTCTTGAATGCTTCCTTTATTAATTGTGACTTTTCTAATTTTGAATTTGATAAAAGTTACTTTAATAATGTTGTGTTCAAAAACTGCAAGCTAACAGGTACATTGTTCAATGGAAACTACTTTAGAGACACAAAGTTTGAAAATTGTTTGATGCGTTATGTGTCATTTGCTGAAGGGAAACTACAGGGTATGACATGGAAAGAATGTGATGTTACTGAAGGAATCTTCATGAACATGGAGCATAAAAAGTTTATCATGAAAAACTGTAAGATTGAACGATTGAATTTCTCAGATACTAAAATGCGCGGTTTGGATTTAACAGAATGTGATTTTCAATCGATTCTTTATAGTGTTGAAGCAATCCGAGGTGTTAAAATACGTTCAGATCAGGCTGTCGCTTTCGCTATTCAAATGGGATTTGATGTCGTTGATGCATAAATAGAAAACGAGGTAATTATTATGGAAAACATTATTTATCGTCATATTAAAATTGCTGGTATTGATTATTTGGTAATGCGTTCAGATCGAGGTTATTGTTATATTGGCAACGATGATGATCTTACGACAGACACTTACTTTGATCGATTTAAGAATGTTACTTTTGTGGCGTCAAATACAGATGAGGAATTTCAGGAATTTATTCAGACTTTTACGGATTATCATAATGGTTTAAATCCTGAGTTTGATTTTCCTATGGATTTTATTGGCACACCTTTTCAAGTCAGAGTTTGGAAACATCTCATGACAATTCCATACGGTAAAACAGAGTCTTACCAAGAAGTTGCCGAAGGAATTGGTCAACCAACCGCTACACGTGCTTGTGCTCATGCAATATCTCAAAATCCTTTGATGATTGTTGCACCATGTCATCGCGTATTAGGTAAGGATCGTAAACTTAGGGGTTTTCGTGGCGGACTGGGAATGAAAGAGAAACTCTTGATTCATGAAGGAATTACAGATTTCAAATATTAAGTCTTTTGATGTAACATTATTGAACGTAGCGTTACAATGGAAATGTTAATAGAAAAGAGGGTAAGCATGAAAGGGATAATAATTAATGAAGTTGGAAGTATTCAAAATGAAATGCAATCAACTGCGATTGATGATTATAATACAAGACATGTAAATGATCATGAAATGATTCTTCATATGTTTCAACATCGAGGAATCAATATGGGCTTGGACGATGTTAAAATGCCTGGTTTTTCAAAAGGCCTAGCTTACTATGAAACTGTCGGTGAACCTGTGATTATTCGTAATTCAGGGGGACGTTCAATTGTTGCCGATGATGGTGTCTTGAGTATGTCGCTTATTTTTAGATCATCGCAATCAATGTATGATAATTATGATTACTATGGTCAATTTATTATGGATGCTTTGCAACCCATTGTGACAGGCATAAATATTGGTGAAATCTCTGGTGCGTGTTGTCCTGGAAAAACTGATATGAGTCTAAATGGAAAGAAATTTTGCGGTACGGCGCAACGAAAAATTAAAGATGGTGTCGCATTAGTTTGTTATATTCATATTAATGGCAATCAAATACGTCGCAATCAAATTGTGAAGGGTTTCTATGATGCTTGTGAGAGTGATGAAATTAAAATTGAACTTGGTGCTATGGACTCTCTTTCTAACCTTGTGAGCCGCGAAATCGCTGTATCTGAGGTTGTCTCTTTACTGGAAGATGAATTAAAGAAACGTACGAAATCAGTGATATATGAATCTTCAATTCCAAGTCGTGAAAATTTTCATCTTTCAGTTGCACGAACTCGAAATCAAAATGAACGATATTTGAAAAAATAGGAAGCTAAACAGCTTCCTATTTTCTTGCTCGAAGATGATTCTCGAGGTGTTTTCCAATTTCAATAAAAGTATCAAGATCATCTTGAGAGAAACGATTAAGAGAAGGTGAATCGATATCGATAACGCCATAAGGCATTCCATCAACAAATAGTGGAACTACCAATTCACTATTAGAAGCTGAATCACAGGCGATGTGCCCTGGAAATGCATGGACATCATCCACAACGAGACCACGTTTGGTTTCAATGGCGTGCGAGCAAACACCTTTACCAGGGTAAAGGTGGATACATGCTGGTTTTCCCTGAAAAGGGCCTAAGATAAGATGGTCATCTTTGAAACGATAAAAACCAACCCAGTTAATATCTTCTAAACTTTCATTAAATAAAGCAGAAAGATTAGCGAGAATCGCAATCTCATCAGTTTCATCTTCAATGAAGAGCTTTGCTTGTTCAATAAGTATTTTGTTCATATGTCACATCCTTTTATACAGTCTATCATGTGCCTGATTAAAAATACATTTGATTGCAAAAAATATAATATCAGTGATAATGTAAGTGATACTTTTAATACTAGGAGAAGCAATAAATATGAAAATATCAAAAAATATAATTATGCATTTCATTACTGAAGCTTTATTAGGGATTCTAATCATTCTCCCTATCATAATAATGGCGTTATTTCTTGACGGAAAGCCACGAAATGAAGGGATGATGTTTTTACTTGGAACAGGGTCAATCCTAATTACTGAAGCAATCATTAACTTTCATGAGAAACGAGCAATTCGCGAATGCTATCAAACAGAAGATATTGAAGACCCCCTAATTTTTAAACATATTAATCAAATAGAATATGATTATAGTAAGAAAAGACTTCGTATGAATACTGTAGTAATTGGTGGTATTGCTGCTTTGTTATTCTCAATAGATTTGCGTTTGACATGGATACATCAAAGTTTGGGTCTCACTGCTATTTGTATGAGTCTTCTTGTAATTCTCATTGTGACGGTTGGTTTCACAATTTACTACCATTCTAAGCATGGAAATGATGAAACACTCCATTAAAGCAAAAGTTTTTTTCTTTTGTGTTGCATGTTTCAAGAGAGATGTTAAAATTAATGAGGACTTTAAATAATAAAAGAAAGGGTGTTGAACTGTGGATAGAAAAGTAGGTACAGTATCGAGAGGTGTGCGTTGTCCTATCATTCGTGAAGGGGATGATTTGGCAACTATCGTTTCAGAAAGTATTCTTGAGGCTGCAAAAAGTGAAAATTTCGAGGTTAGAGATCGAGATATTATTGCAATCACAGAATCCATCGTTGCACGTGCTCAAGGTAATTATGCTTCACTCGAGGCAATCGCTAAAGATGTGGAAGCTAAATTTGAGGGAGAAACAATTGGAGTTATCTTTCCGATTTTATCAAGAAACCGTTTCTCAATTTGTTTAAAAGGTATTGCTAAAGGAACTGAAAAAGTAATCTTAATGTTAAGTTATCCATCAGATGAAGTTGGAAACGAATTGATTTCAATGGATCAATTAGATGCTTCAGGAATTAATCCTTACAGTGATGTGTTATCACTTGAAGATTATCGTCATCATTTTGGACATACAACACATGCGTTTACTGGGATTGATTATGTTACTTATTACGGTGAACTTATCCAAGAAATGGGTGCAGAAGTAGAAATTATCTTCTCAAACAATTGTCGTACAATTCTAGATTATACAAAGAATGTTCTTGCATGTGATATTCATACGAATGCGCGTACGAAACGAATTTTAAAAGAATCGGGAGCAAATCGTGTATTTGGATTGGATGATATCCTTCGTGAATCTGTTGATGGCAGTGGTTATAATCAAGAGTATGGGCTTCTAGGTTCTAATAAATCTACTGAAGACTCCGTGAAACTTTTCCCTCAAGATGCGAGTCAACTCGTTCTTGATATTCAAAAACAGATGCTTGATGCAACTGGAAAACATGTAGAAGTTATGGTTTATGGTGATGGAGCGTTTAAAGATCCAATGGGTAAAATTTGGGAACTTGCTGATCCAACTGTATCACCAGCGTATACCAAAGGACTTGAAGGAACACCTAACGAAATTAAACTTAAATATCTTGCTGACAACGATTTTAAAGACTTATCAGGGACTGAATTAAAAGAAGCACTCGAAAAGGAAATTCGTAAAAAAGATGGTGGTTCTTTAGTGGGTAGCATGGCTGCTCAAGGAACAACGCCACGTCGCCTTGTAGATCTTATCGGATCGCTTTGTGATTTAACAAGTGGATCTGGTGATAAAGGGACACCAATTGTCTTTGTTCAAGGTTATTTTGATAACTACGCTGACTAAATAATAGACAGCTTAAATAGAAACTCTATTGATTTTTTAATAGAGTTTTTTTATTTCAATTGAAACATTATAAATATATCTCATAATTTAATGTAAACATATTGTTTTAAGTTTGAAATTTCTATATTATTACTCTAGCGTTGAGGAGGACTAGAGATGGCGTTAAAGAATATATTTGGAGATTGGAGCTTTTATAAAAAGGTATTAATCATTGCAATACCACTTATGCTACAACAACTCGTGAGTACTTCAGTTAACTTGTTAGATAACTTGATGATTGGTCAATTAGGGGATCATGCACTTGCAGGAGTTGCGACAGTCAATCGTTATTTTATGATTGCTGTATTTGGTACTAATGGTATTATTGCTGCATCAGCAGTATTTATGGCACAATTTTTTGGTGCCGAAGATAAAAATAGTATGCAAGAAACATTTCGTTATGCTCTGATTGCTTCATTCACAGTTATGATGACTTTTGTATGTTTAGCAATGTTGTTTCCAGAAAACATCATACGTTTCTTTGTCAATGACAGTGTCGTAATTTCAAATGGAATGGATTATATTTATGTCTGTGCACTGACATTTATTCCAAACTTATTTACGCTTGCAATCGCAGGTTCAATGAGAGCTACAGGTGATTCACGAACACCTCTTGTAGCAAGCTTTATTTCAATGGCGACCAATGCGTTCTTTAATTACGGTCTCATTTATGGTCACTTTGGATTCCCTGCACTTGGAGTATTAGGTGGAGCTATTGGAACGCTTATTGCTCGTTCGGTAGAATTGTTATTCATTCTGTACTTCCTAAAAACAGGTGAGTATCAGTTTAAGACAAGTTTGAAAAACACCTTTACTGTATCTAAAAATCTTGTTAAAAAGATTACGAATAAAGCACTGCCACTTGCGGTTAATGAAGTGTTATGGGCTACTGGAATGGCATTGTTGTTAAGATTCTACGCAACTCGAGGTGCAGATGTTATTTCAGGTTATTCCATATCAACAACGGTATCAGACATGTTCTTTACAATGAATGCGGGAATGTCTGTGGCTATCACAATTCTTGTGTCACAACCCTTGGGAGCTAATAAGCTCGACGAAGCACGAGACAATGGTTATAAGATTCTTGGATTCGGTGTGTTATTAAGTATGTTCTTTGGGACATTACTATTTGGATCAACATTTATCATTCCATTTATTTATCATGTATCAGAGAGTGCGATGCATACCGCACAAACATTCTTAAGAATAATGAGTCCGTTATTCAGTATTTATGTATTGAATACAACTTGTTACTTTATCTTAAGAGCAGGAGGTGACACGAAATCAACACTTCTACTCGATTCAGGTTATATGTGGTGTGTTAACTTAGTTGCGGTAGGGATTGCAACCTATACAACAAACTGGAGCATCATTGCATTGTATCTTGTCGGTCAGTCTACAGACATATTAAAACTTGTCTTTGCAATTCGTTTCGTCCGCAAGGAAAAATGGATTGTGAACTTAACAGCAGAAGACGAAGAATTTTTGGAACTCGAACTCGTTTAGTAGTTATATTAAAAAGCCTCTTAATTTGGTTTAAGAGGCTTTTTGATAATTAAATTTGGGTAATCGTTGAATCCGCAACGTGAAATGTCTTAGTGTAATCTTTTTTATGATCATCAAACATGACATGGCTTACATTGATTAGCGTTTTATTTAGTGATAAAAGGTTGGTTTCAAGTTTAAATGCAAGTTCATCATCGAGATTAGCAAATACCTCATCCGACACAATGACATCTGCATTATGGATTAAAGCGCGTGCTAACATGATTCGAGTTCGTTGTCCTCCAGAAACATTAGAACCATTGTCGGTTAGAATCATTTCTGAATTCAAATCCTCAAGACCAACGGTAGTAAGAATATCCGCCACTTCAAGAGAATCATTATACATCGTAATGTTATCGCGAAGACTTCCATTGAATATAAAGCCTTTTTGATCGATAAATGCAAATTTTGAATAATAAGACTTCAAATCATAGGAATCGATTGCATTGTTGTTGAGTGATATAAAACCTTTCTGCTGTGGTAACATTCTTTTTAAAGTGCTTAGGAAGGTGCTCTTGCCTGATCCACTCTCACCGTAGATTAATATTTTATCACCAGCATCAATCTCAAGATTAATGTTGTTTAGAATCGTTGTATCAGCATAACCGAGATTTACATTATCAAATCGAACGCTATCAATCGTTTCGGTTTGATAGCTGTAGTGATATTCGTTAGCAACTAATGTTTCTTCAATGTCTTCCACAATAACATAAGAACTTTCGATTTGCGTTAGTAAGGGATGAATAACTTGCATTGGCCACATAGTATTTGAAAATGCCGTTCCGATAAGTAAAGCTGTACCTGTTGAAACACCAAATTTAGCGGCGAAGTAGATACCAGATCCCATGAGACCGAGCATAAGAATTAGATTTATTGAAGAATTTAAGGCATCTATGAAGGTGATTTTAAAGTCGATTTTATACTGTTCCTTCTGTAAATCCTTTGCGAAACCATTAAATCGTTTACTCATTTTATCTTCAATTTTGTTTTGCTTAATAACATTCATAGCATCCAGTGTTTCTTTCACAGCACCACTGTAGTGCTCGAGTGCGACTGATTTTTGTTTCTCATTTTTCTTCATTTGCCCAGCGTTCTTCTTAGAGAAGTTGTAAGAAAAAATAATGAGAACAAGGGAAGCAAGTCCGATGAACCACGATACTGTAAAGAGGAGGATTACTGAGACTAAGATTGAACTTGAAGTGTCGATAAGATCAATTAGTCCGTGCAGTGTTTGGTATTCATAGCGATCTAAGTCTTGAGTTAATTGACTGATATGCTTTTCTTCGTTGATGTCCTCGAAAGGTAAATCGAAGAGTCTTTCTGCGTAGCGTTGTTTCATTTCGAGGACCGATGTCTGAATATATTTTACTCTTACTTTGGAACCGATTCGAGAAATACAGTATGTTAAGAATGTTAGACCTACTAATGCAAACAATGCTTTGGGAAAGAAACCCATATCTTGGGCTATTGCTGCGTCAATTGCGAATTGAATCATCTTAAGATAACCTGCTTGAACAACGGCTCCTAAGAATAATATGAGCGATACAAGCATGAGTAATCTTTTGTTTCCGTAGCGATTAATTTTCATAACAGTATCCTCCTAAATCAATGATTTGATCTGATCTTTCTTTTAAATATTGATGGTGACGATGTGAGGTGAAAATAACTGTCTTATCCAAGTTAAGAAGTGTTTCGTAGATTACATAAGCATTATCTTCATCAAGACTGGCTGTCATCTCATCTAAGATAATTACAGGCTTATTTTGGTAGAGTTCTCGTGCGATATGAATCCTCTGTTTTTGACCACCCGAAATGTTATGGGCGTTGTCAGTTAATAAGTGCGCATCTTTTTCTTCAAGAGATTCAATCCAAGAAGTTAACGCACACTGCTTAAGAACACATTTATAGCGGTCTTGATCAAATGGTGCATCAAGAATTATGTTGTCACGGATACTTTCGTTAAAGAAGTAATGATCTTGGGTAACATAGGAAGTATTCTCAAATCGTGAATTGTAGGAAATGTCGTTTAGAGCTACGCCATCAATTAATACATTCCCTGTATAATTATTGGTATGTCCGGCCATTATGTTAAGTAGGGTACTCTTCCCGCTTCCAGAAGGTCCGATGATAAATACTTTGTCATTTTTGTGAATACGCGAATTTAAATTCTTGAAAATAGCTTTATCTTCATAGTTGAAGCTTACGTTTTCTAAACAAATAAGATTGTCAAAGGTATAAGTTTCATTTCTATGAATCGGTTTAGGATGATCCATCAGTGAATCATATATCTTTAACGATGCTTTAAATTTATTAACGAAAGAAAATCCATCAGATACGTTCCAAAGTAGCTGCGATAAAAGATTCATAACCATGATTGTTGACACAAGTGAAATTCGCTCTTGTGCAAGTAAATAAGTTGCGAAAATAAAAGAGAGAAAGTGAATACCAGAAGACGTCACTGTTAATATGTTCTTTTGGAAAAAGTCCCAGTCATTCGAGTTTGCTTTATGTGCCTCTAATTGCTTAATATCTTGATTAAACAACATTTTGAATTGTACCTGTGCACCGAAAATTTGAATGGATCTTAAACCGTAAATGAGATTATTGATTGCATTGAAACTAAGTTTGTTTTGTTCCGTTACGATTTTCTTTCTACGAATGGTTTCCTTGGTAAAGTATTGTGATAATCCAAAAATAATAAGTGTTCCAATGAGAATGATGACACCTAATTCCCAAGATAAATAAAAGAGTACAGCAACACCTACAATATATGAGCTGAAGTTATTACCCATTCTTAGTAATGAGAGAAAGTAGTCTTGTTCGAATATCTTAATGTCGGAAACTAACTTACTATGATAATAACTGTTTTCCTGAGTGTGAAATGAATCAATATCTTGGGTTACGATATTTTGGTAGGATTCGGTACGTAAGTCATAAAGTACATCATTCATATACCCAATTCTTAGCATGCGTGAAATAACACCAATTAGAATTGGTGTCAGCGCAAGGCAGACAATGAGTAATAGTTTTAGAAATGGGTTATCACTCTCAGGTATTGTGAATATTTGAGCTAGAGCATAGCTAATCAAAAGGTTCGATGGTGCGGTAATGATGATACCTAGAAAGTACAGGAAGAATCCTTTTTTATTGTTAAGAAGTAGCGTCTTCATATTGATTCCTCAAACTTTCTTCCAGCTGGGTAAAGAATTGTGCTAAGACACTTATTGCATCGGGATTAATAGAGTAGTATATCTTTTTTCCTTTTTCTCGTAGTTTAACGATTCCAGTTCGCGTCAAGATTTCCATGTGATGGGATACAGTTGGAGATGTTAGCTCTAAGAGTTCGGCAAGTTCTTTCAAATAGTGTTCTTTAGTGA
>JAVWLP010000024.1:0-1345 GCA_036637915.1 Erysipelothrix sp.
GCCGTGACTCTAAATCAATATTGGAGTTCACCAACACTAGATTTTCAAGAGCCAATATTTTCTAGAGAACCTTCAAGTTTTATGTAAAAGATACTTATCAAGTGATAAAAGAAAGACTACCAGACTTTCTTTTTACTATAATAGTAAAATAATCTTAGTATTGAAAGAATCATACACACTGTCAATAAAGCAATTGTGTAATTTAAGTTGCTATACGAATTTGTACCAGATAATTGCAAGTTAATACTGATTACCAAACCTACACATGAAATAACTAGAGTTAATCCTGTAATCGTTAAATATACTTTTTTTTCATATTTGTCCCCCTCATAATACAATTGTTCTAATTTGATTTTATCTTTGTAACGTTTAATTAATTAGATTATAGCATGATAAGGTTCTTTTCAAACTACAATAAAACACGCACAGTCTACTTTTAGTAAACCAATGCGTGTTTTTAGCTCATTGCTTAAGTTAAATTATTTTACTTCTTCTTTTTTTCTAAGAACTAAAGTAATCATTCCACTTATTAACAACATTGCTCCTGCAACGATTGCATTATTGTTATTAGCTACCCCTGTCTCAGGAAGTACTGGTTTCACAGTATCTTTTGTATAAATTGCATATACTGTGACGTTTTCTGTAATTATTGCTTCAACAGGATTAAATGATGTACCTGTTCCATTCGCTGAGGTGTTCCATTCTTTGAATGTATAACCTTCTTTTTTAGCTGTAGGAACTTTGCTTTGATCAAGTTTTGTATTGTATAAAGCATTGACTACAGTTGTTGTATCGCCATCAATGAATGTTACCACTAGTTCAACAATCACATCTTTTGTATAAATTGCATATACTGTGATGTTTTCTGTAATTATTGCTTCAACAGGATTAAATGATGTACCTGTTCCATCCGCTGAGGTGTTCCATTCTTTGAATGTATAACCTTCTTTTTTAGCTGTAGGAACTTTGCTTTGATCAAGTTTTGTATTGTATAAAGCATTGACTACAGTTGTTGTATCGACATCAATGAATGTAACTGCGTACTCATTAATATCATACATTGCGTAAACAGTCACATTTTTAGTGATTTTTTCACTTAACGGATTGAAAATCCCCGCTGTTCCATCACTTGAAAAATTCCAATTTTTAAATGTATAACCAGTTCTAGATACGGCAGGAATTTGATTGGCAAGAAGTTTCGCATCATATTTCACTGTAGCTGTATATGATTTTAAGCCATCAATAAATGTCACAATGTATTCGTTAACTGTATAAATTGCGTATACTGTGCGATCTTCGGTAATTAATTCTGTACCAACAAACTTAACGCCTGTTCCATCTGCCT
>JAVWLP010000024.1:1445-27770 GCA_036637915.1 Erysipelothrix sp.
GATCACCTTCGTTATCGAATGTGACTTTCACTGGATTTGCAGTGAAGATTGCGTATACTGTACGATCTTCGGTAATTAATTCTGTACCAACAAACTTAACGCCTGTTCCATCTGCCTTTGTATTCCATTCTTTGAATGTATGTCCTACTTTGGTAACCGTCGGAATGTCTGCTGGTTTCACAGCTGTATTGTAATCTGTTATTGCTTCTGTGAGATCACCTTCGTTATCGAATGTGACTTTCACTGGATTTGCAGTGAAGATTGCGTATACTGTGCGGTTTTCTGTAATTAGTTCTGTACCGACAAATTCCGATCCAGATCCATCAGGTGAAGTATTCCATTCAACGAATGAATGACCTATTTTTGTTGCAGTAGGGATGTCGGATGGATTAAGTGCATTGTTGTAAGTTGTAGTAGCAGTATCTAATTGAGTATCGTTAATAAATGTAACTGACACTTCATTCACAGTATAAACTGCAAATACAACTGTATTTGATGTAATCACTTCAGTACCGACAAACTTAGTTCCGTTTCCATCAGGTGCTGTATTCCATTCTTTAAATGTATGACCTGTTTTGCCTACAGGAGTAGGAATTTGATTTGTTTTTAACGCTGTACCGTAATCTACATTTTGAACATTTACGGTTCCTTCATCGTTAAATGTGACAGATAATTGATTAACTGTGTAGATTGCATATACTGTACGATCTTCAGTAATTAATTCTGTGCCAACAAACTTAACGCCTGTTCCATCTGCCTTAGTATTCCATTCTTTGAATGTATGTCCTACTTTGGTAACTGTTGGAATGTCTGCTGGTTTCACAGCTGTATTGTAATCGGTTGTTGCTTCTGTGAGATCACCTTCGTTATCGAATGTGACTTTAACTTTATTGATTTCGTATACAGCTTTAACCTCAGTATCTTCAACAATTACGACAGTTGCTGGATCAAATGGTTTTGCTGGTTCATTTAAATATACCCAACCTTTAAATGTATACCCTGTTTTGTCTGTTTCAGGAATCTTAGTTTGATCAACCTTTGTATTTGGCTCAGTTTTGACTTCAGTTATTGCATCATCGACATGAAATTTCACGGTCAATTTATGTGACTCATATTGTGCTTCGTAAACCGTTGAATCTTTTCTTATATCTATTGATTCTGTTTTATCAACAAATACTTTTCTAATGTTTTTTTCATCTTTATATTGCCATTCTTTAAATGAAAGTAACGGATTCGTAGGAGTAGGTAAATCATGCATAAATGCATTATAGTCAGCTGCACTAGTAATTAACTCAGCCTCATCTTGAATCGTATATCGGTTAAACAATGATTTTGAAGTCGTGTTATCACTAAATTTGCCTTCCATAGCAAGTTTTTTGGGGCCTGCTGTGAGTCGGAAATCTTTTGCATAGTTATATCCCAATAGGAAAGGATCTGATGTTTTCACAATCAATGGTCTTTGAAGATACTGTCCCAATAGGAATAGATTTCTATTATTATTTGTATCAGTAATGTTAATTTCCCAATTGTGCAAATCAATATATTCTAATAAATATGTTCCTTGGAAAATAAATGAAATATCCTTAATACCACTTGTATTCCAATTACCAGGATTGATTGACTTCAAATTTTGCATCCCACTAAATGCTGAATTTGCATTCTCAACCTTAGCAACGTTCCATTTGGTGACGTCGAGCTCTTCTAAATTAGATCTATAGAACATTTGATAAATTGTTTCGACATTATCCATTTTGAAGTGAGATACATCTAATTTTCCAATCTTACCGTAACCACCGCCACTACTGTCTAAGAGACTAAAGTTTTGGAACATTCTTTCCATCTTTACTGCACTACCAGTATCAAAATTAGTAATATCAAGTTGCGGAACAACCACAAATCCAAACATTCCTGTGAAATCAGTCACTTTTCTGGTATCAAACGATGAAAGATTTAAGGATTGAATAGATCCAAGTTGATAGAACATCGATGCCATAGTTGTTGCACTCGACGTATTGAACGCTCTTAAATCTAGATCTCTTATTCCTTTAGTAAAGGCAAACATACCTGAAAAATCAGTTACTTTTGAAGTATCCCAATTTTTAAAGTCTGTTTCATACAGTTGAGGCATTGAGGCAAACATTTCTGACATCGTTGTGACATTGCCTGTTCGCCAGTTTGGAAAGTTAACTTCCCATAATCCTGATTCTTTAAACATGTTTGACATGTTTGTCACCTTAGAAGTATCCCAATCTTTCAAATCAATATGAAGAAGTGTCTGAGTATTAAAAAAAGCACCCTCCATACTAGTTACATTCGAAGTATCCCAATTTGACACATCAAGATTACGAATAGACAACGATCCTCCAAAAATACCACTGATATTTGTAACCCTCGACACGTCGAGACCTTTTAGATCAACGTTGCTCAATACAGGATGGTTTGCAAAAACATTACTTAAAGAAATTGCTTCCCCTGCTGGCGTTCCTAAGATTACTTTTTGAACTGCAGTTGGGTTTGAATCAGGTCCGATTGCTTCAAAGATAATTGATTCAAAACGTTTTAAATCTTTCTCTTTTTTCATAAACATGCTCAAATCATTAAATTGAACACGTCTTTCTTGTCCAGCTATAGTAACATAAGACGGAATATAGATATTTTTAATATTTTGATTTTTTAATCCCCCGATAATTAACACACCATCGTGCATCGTGTTAACATCCCAATCATCAATATTAAAAGTTCGCATTGGATCAGCATCTGCTGCAGCATTTACCTTAGTGGCAGGTTTAGCTTCTTCTATTTCAACTTCTACCGAAGTAGAATTCTTAATATCTTCGACTTCTTCGTTACTCGTTTGGCGATTTAAATCTTTATCATCTAAATCATCATTCTTCTTTGGATCTTCTGCTTGAGTTAAAACGGGCACTTCACTGAGAGTTTCAGTTTTGCCTGTTTCATCTGCTTTTGCAGTGACCGAAGACATAGCAAGTAATAATGAAATCGTTAAAACACTAAAAGACTTCTTCCAATTCATCTGTTTCTCCTTTTTCAGCCAACCTAATATTTTGATAATTCTTTATCAAAGTTAGCATCATACCTTAATCATACTTTTTTTAAATATTTAATAAGTGAAAATATGATGATATTTCTAAAGAGAATGTATACAAAAAAAAACACTTCATTTTGAAGTGTTTTAAAATATTTATTTAAGAGAATCTAAGAAAGATTTTGTTTCTCTTACTATTTGAGGTCCATTTTCATGATGAAGGTAATGATCACCATCAATCAGTGTTACATGTCCGTTTTCAACAGATGCTGCTTGTTCATAGTGAAGTTTTTGCCAATCCGGTTGGTTTGGATTAATTTCCTGAACAAATAAATAAATTGGCATATCTGTTGGGAATCTCATATCTTTTAATCGGTTTAAACTATCATCTAAATGTGAGAGTTCATCAAGCATTGTTTTATTTAAAGCTTGTTTATTGCTAATCATATTCATAAGATTTATTTCTTCTTTAGTAAGACCTTCTGATATATTTGTAGGTTCTCCCGCAAACAATGTTTGGAATCTCATGAATCCGGTATTTCTTAGTAAGCTAAAGAGACCTGTAGGCATAGGTGCTGTAAATTGTCCAGCAACACTTGTATCAATTCCAATGAATCCCCTCATTTCCTCAGGATATGTGTTTGCATATTCAAGAGCGTATAGTCCTGCAATAGAGTGTCCCATATAGTAAAATTCAGTGACTCCTACTGCATTTAATGCATCATGATAATCCTTCGTAATATTTTCTTTTGTACGTTCTTTGTCTGTTCGATCACTTAATCCGTAACCAAAAGGTTCCACAACTACCACTTTATATTCGTCTTTCAAACCTTCTATTACAGGTTTGAAGTCAATGACAGGAGATGGTGTCCCCCATCCCGGAAATAAAGCAATGACTTCTTCGCCGTCACCATAAATCGTGACATTCATTTTTTTACCATCAACATCAACGCGTTGACCGTATGCTTGTGCAGCTATTTTCTTTTCGTCACTCTTCGTTGCAATTTGGTCATAAGTCCAAATTCCACCCATAAATATAAGCACAAATGCTAAGATACCTAATAATACCTTCTTTAATACATTCCAAAATTTCTTCATTATTTTTTCCTCTTATTTTAATATTTCTGTATTCATAATCAATTTTATGCTTTCAGCATCTAAAACATTAAGTCCCATTCCGTCAAGCGCACATTTCAATACTTGAAGTTTTTCATCATACTGAATTACAGTATCTTTATACATAATTGATGAAAACCATGTATCAAATAATAAGTATGCGGCTTCTGCGACACTGTGAGGATAATCAATCGAAAGTGAACCATCAAGATTACCTTCCACTATTATTGCCTCAATTTGCGGAACCATGTAATCATTACCTAGATTAAAAATTTCAACTAACATCTTTGGATTATTTTCCAAAATTTTGAGTCCGGGTAATTGACTTGATGCTTTCGCACCCATCAACATTTTAGTTATCACTATTTTTAGTTTATCGTGACCATTACTTGATTTATCCGGAATCATTTTGTCAATATAATCACTTTGTGGTACAAGTGTTTGAATCACAGCAATTAATATATCTTCCTTGGAATCAAAATGATGATAAACGGCACCTCGAGTTAAACCGTCCAATCCGTTAACGATGTCTTGGATTGAAGTTTTATCATATCCCTTTTCGGTAAATAATTGTGTTGCTACACGAACAATATCTTTGACAGTCTGTTCTGAATCATATCTATTTTTCATGGTCCCTCCTACCGAAACATTCAATCGGTATGTTTATAATAAAACATCGAGGACAATTTGTCAACGACAAAACATTCAATCGGTATGTTTATTTTATAGAATATTAAAAAAGACCCACTGTTAAGTGGATCACGTGCAAATATTATTTTTTTAGAATACTTTAACTTTGTCTGCTACAGGTTGTGTTTCTTTTGCATTAACCGCATCAACTGCTTTACCAAATGGCATTTGAGCAACAAGTTTCCAGTTTGAAGGTAAATCAAATGCTTCTGCAGCTGCTTCATCAACAATAGGATTATAGTGTTGTACTGAAGCGCCTACACCTTCTCCAGCTAATGCTGACCAGATTACAAGTTGTAACATACCGTTTTCTTGTTGTGCCCAGATTGGGAAATTTTCTGCATAAAGTGCGAAATTTTCTTGTAGACCCTTCACAACATTTTCATCATAGAAGTAAAGAATAGTTCCTTGACCTGCTTTGAATGATTCTAGTTTATTAACTGTGTTTTCAAATCCTTCTGCAGGAGCTACTTTTCTTAATTCTTCACGAGTTAAATCCCAAAATTTATCACTGTTTTCTCCAAACAATACAACAACTCTTTGAGTTTGAGCATTGAATGCTGATGGTGTTAAATCTACCGATTTGTTAACTAATGCAACAACTTCTTCTTGAGTTAATACTTCTTCTTTTGATAATCCATAACGGGAACGACGCACTTCTAAATCTTTAAAAATATTTGACATAATATAATATCCTCCTGTGTCACTATGTTATTACAAAATTCATTATATAGTCCTTTACTATGTATTTCAATTTTGATGCTCAAAAGATTATTTTTCTTTTTTATTTTTTCACATTAATATTTATTGTGCATCGGATAGGGTTTTATTTTTGTCTTTTAATCCCGATTTTTCCTCATTGAGTCTAGAAATTATGAAATAATAGGTGTAAACTTAGATTATATGCATAAGGAGGCAATTATTTTATGAAACTCGTAGTCGTAAGACATGGTGAAAGTGAATGGAATCAAAAAAACCTTTTCACAGGATGGGCAGATGTTGAACTTTCTGAAAAAGGTGTTGAAGAAGCAAAACAAGGAGGCCGTCTTTTAAAAGAAGAAGGATATGACTTTGATGTTGTATATACTTCATATTTAAAACGTGCTATCCATACAATGGATAACATTCTAAATGAAATGGATCGTACTTGGTTACCAATTATTAAAGATTGGCATCTAAATGAACGTCACTATGGCGCATTACAAGGTTTAGACAAATCTGAAACTGCTGCAAAATATGGTGAAGATCAAGTTCTTATTTGGAGACGTTCATTTGATGTGAAACCTCCAAAACTTGAAGTTACTGATGAACGTGCTCCACGTAATATGGAAGCATATCGTGAAGTTGAAGATAAAGATATTCTTCCTCTACACGAATCACTAAAAGAAACAATCGAACGTGCAGTTCCTTACTTTGAAGAAACAATCAAACCACAAATGCTTGATGGCAAACGTGTTCTAATTGTTGCTCATGGTAACTCACTTCGTGCTCTTGTAAAATACTTTGATGAAATGAGTGATGAAGAAATCATGAAAGTTAATATTCCAACAGGTGTTCCTTTAGTTTATGAATTTGATGATAACTTCAATGTTTTAGATAAATACTATCTTGGAGATCAAGATGCTCTTAAAGCTAAAATGGAAGCTGTTGCCAATCAAGGTAAAGCTAAATAATAATTTGCCTCTTCAAATTCGAAGAGGCTTTTTAATGTTTATTTCACTAGTTTAATAGTTCATTTTTAGATACAATAGAAGAGGAAATTGGAGGTCATTATGAAAAAAAATGATATTGGTGTTATCGGACTGGCTGTCATGGGTTCAAATCTTGCTTTAAATATGGCAGATCATGGTTATGATGTCGCATTATATAACCGTACCTATTCTGTAGGTGAGAAAGTTATGGCGGAAAATCCTCATGATCACCTTCATCTTTACGAAGAATTATCTGACTTTGTAGCATCTTTAAGTGCTCCTCGTAAAATCGTATTGATGGTTAAGGCAGGAGCTCCAGTCGATCGTGTCATTGATGGATTAATACCCCTACTTGATCAAGGGGATATTATTATGGATGGCGGTAACTCAAACTTTAGAGATACTATCCGTCGTACAGCAGCAATTGAAACTCAAGGACTTCGCTATCTTGGTGTTGGTATTTCCGGTGGTGAAGAAGGTGCTCGATTTGGTCCTGCAATTATGCCAGGTGGAAGTAAAGATGCTTATGCACATGTATCAGCAATTCTTGAAGATATCTCTGCAAAAGCAGAAGGAGAACCATGTTGTACTTATATAGGAACAGATGGCGCAGGCCATTACGTAAAAATGGTGCACAACGGTATTGAATATGCGGATATGCAATTAATTGCAGAAAGTTATTCTTTACTTAAACATGTTGGGGGTTTGAATAATGACGAACTTGCTGAAACATTCTCAGATTGGAATCAAGGAGAACTTGAGTCTTTCCTAATAGAAATTACAGCTCAAATCTTTAAGGAACTTGATCCAAAAACAGGAAATACACTTGTTGACATGATTTTAGATACTGCTGCACAAAAAGGAACTGGAAAATGGACTGCTGAAGAAGCTCTCAATACGGGTACTGATGCATCCCTTCTAACATCTGCTGTTTTCGCTCGATTTATGTCAGCAGATAAACAAGCACGAGTTCATGCATCTAAAGAACTTCACTATGATGCACCAGCAATAGAAATTGATGATCAAAAGGCTTTCGTCAACTCTGTTAAAGAAGCTCTCTATGCAAGTAAAATCATTGCTTATGCTCAAGGATTCGATTTAATGAAGCGTGCATCTTCTGAATATGGTTGGAATCTTAACTTTGGTGAGATTGCGAAAGTATTCCGTGAAGGATGTATCATTCGCGCTAAATTCTTAAATCGAATTAGCGAAGCTTATGATAAGAATAGTGACCTTGCAAACTTAATGCTTGATTCATACTTCAATGAAAAACTCACTACATATCAAAAGAGTCTTCGTGACGTAAGTGCTATTGCCATTCAAGCAGGAATCAGTATTCCAGCATTTACAAATGCCATTTCATACTTTGATTCATATCGTAACGAACGTTCAAATGCAAACTTAATCCAAGCACAACGTGATTTATTTGGCGCACATACTTTTGAACGTATTGATGAAGAAGGACACTTCCATCATGAATGGAATGAATAAAAAACCACATATTGTTACCATTTTTGGAGGTACGGGAGACCTTACTTACCGTAAGCTATTACCTGCCTTCTATAATCTTATGGAAACCAATCATCTTCCTGATGACTTCCATATTGTTATCATTGGTAGACAAGATTTAAAAACCGATACATATCGAGAATTAGCTAAGAATTGGATTCATGAACACAGTCGTTACAAAGTTCATGATGAAAAACTTGTAGAATTCTTAAATTATGTTACTTACTTTGAAATGATATTCACTGAAGAAGAAGGTTACCACCGACTCAAAGAATACTATCAAGGTTTAACTCCAAATGCATGTCATCTTTACTATTTTGCGGTTGCTCCAGCATTCTTTGAAGCCATTGCGATAAACTTAGGTAAAGCTGACCTTGCCTCAAACAGTAAAGTCATTATAGAAAAACCATTTGGTAATGACCTTGAGTCTGCAGGACAAATTAATAAAACATTGACCTCTATATTTAGTGAGACAAGCATCTATCGTATTGATCATTATGTTGCGAAAGAAATGGTTCAAAACATCTTTACCATTCGATTTGCTAATACACTATTTACAAACATTTGGAATTCCGACAATATAAAAAGTATTCAAATCAGTGCTAACGAACTTGTTGGTGTTGAAAATCGCGGAAACTATTATGATCACACAGGCGCACTCAAAGATATGTTTCAAAACCATTTATTGCAGATTTTATCAATTGTTACAATGGATAAACCTAACGATTTTGAAGCTGAAAGTATTCATGAAAAGCAAGAAGAAATTCTTGAGAATCTGTATATTGAATCCATTAATGATGATGTCGTATTAGGTCAGTACACTGGTGACGGAAATTCGAAATCATACCGTGATGAAGAGCGTGTTTATGCTTCTTCAACAACTGAAACATTTGTAGCATTGAAACTTGGATTACACCATCCTCGTTGGGAAAATACTCCTATCTATGTTCGTACTGGAAAACGTATGCATAAACGAGCAACTGAAGTCGTGATTGAATTTAAGGCATTAAATAATGAAAAACCGAATGTACTCATTATTAAAATTCAACCCGATGAAGGTGTTTACTTGCGCTTCAATATTAAGAAGCCAGGACAAGGTAATGATGTTCAAACGGTATTCATGGACTTCTGTCAAAGTTGTAACTATGAAAACCGTGTTAACACACCCGAAGCTTATGAACGATTACTAAATGCAGCTCTTGATGGTGATCGCACTCTCTTTGCAAGCTATAAACAAGTTGAGCTTTCGTGGATGTTTGTTGAAGACATTGTTAACCAGGTGAATCATCAAGATATCCAATTCTATGAAGCTTTCACTTCAGGTCCTCACAAAGCACATGAACTACTTAAACGTGATGGCAATCATTGGATTGAAGAAGAAGTATATGGAGAGAATTACATTTCAGCAATTGAATAGCAAAATAAAACTAACTCACATTTATTTTAATGAGTTAGTTTTTTTGTACTATTTTTTTCCTACAAATGCATCAATTGCCATTGAGAGTCTTGGTAGAATTTGATTCTTACGTGAGACAACATCTTGCAAGACTGCTCGTTCTAATCCTTCAGAATCTACTGCAAATGCGTCATCAACCACTGATTTTAGAGCCCCAGCTCCCACAATAATTGAACCGTTATCCGCAATACTTGTAAATACAACTACCAGTAGATCAAGTCCATGTTTCTGAACGTAGTCTTCCATTGAGTCTTCAAATGTATCGTGAATGGCATCCAACTCGGTAAAATGATAGATAAGAATTTGAGATACCATAATCTTTTTACCCGAGATATAGAAAGTCTTAATATCTTGGTTAATAATATCTTCGTAATCTTTATTCTTTAATCCAGAGGTTGCTTCATACATTTCTTGAGCAAAGTCAAAACGATCCAATCCAGAGATACTTTCAAGTTGCATTGCAATCTTGAAGTCTTGCGGTGTTGTTGTTGGTGATTTTAAATTGAGTGTATCGGAAATAATGCAACATTCTTAGGAATTTCAACACCATGTTCGTTGTAAAGCTTCGTGATAATTGACGCTGTTGAACCTATAATTTCATTTCTAAAGTAAATTGGTTTTACAGTGTTAATATCTCCAATACGGTGGTGATCAATAACTTCTAGAATTTCTGCATCCTCCGCACCTTCAACACTTTGCGAATATTCATTGTGATCAACAAGTATAATTTTTTTGCTTGTGTTATTTAAAATATGGTAACGAGAAACAAAACCATAGATATTTCCAACATCATCAACAACTGGGTAAGAACGATATCTCGTTTTCAGCATACTTCTCCCAACATCATCGACAAATTCGTTAAAGTTATAATGTACTAAATCAGTTGTCATAACTTCTCGAACACTTGGAGCAAAGAGAAGGTAACGTGAAGTATTCATGGTTCCATGTGTTGATTTAATTACTGCACAATCATACTGACGTGCTAAATCTAAAACTTCTTCTTCAATAACATCAGTCCATACCATAACGATACAAGCCGCACCTTTTTGGATGGCAGTCATCTGGGAATCGGTATCATTTCCTACAATAACTAATCGATCTGTAAGTTCATAGTTTTCTAATTTTGTTTTCGAAATAGCAATGATACTTGTTTTCCCATTAAAGTGAAATTTCACTGGATTGTAAATCAATTCCCCATCTATAGCTCGAGCTATAGCTTTAGCAGATGTTCTCTTCAAGAGTGAAATTGTATGCGCGGTATCCCCCATCGCAACACGAGCCAAGTTAGAGCTTGTAACAACACCCAATAGTTGATTACGATCATCTACAACGGCAAGTGTTTGCCGTTTTTCCTCAGTAATTTCCATCGCCGTTTTAATCGATGTATCAATATGAATCGATAATGCTTCATCCATTTCAATTTCGTCCAAAGTTGCACGGGCATCTTTCAAAAGCATCGGAGCTTCAAACCCAAATCGCTCTAGTAAAAACTCTGTTTCATCACTAAGTTTTCCAAGACGGCATGCCACAGCTGGAATTCCAATTTCATTTTTTAAGTGTGCGTAAGCAATCGCAGATACAACAGAATCAGTATCAGGATGACGATGTCCGCAAATGTGTACTAAATCTTTTTCGTTTTTCATAATAACCCCTTAAGATTGCGTATAGTATTAGTTTATCATAAATTCAACAATGAAAGCGCATTATCCAGGAAAAATACCATATTTATACATCGAAGTTAAAAAGTAAAAGCCAACAAAAATTGGCCTTATATTATAAAATTAAATTATGATAGTTCCTTACTAAGATACAGAAACAATTATTTGTTCCTAGTACACTATAGACTATCCTATTTACAAAATTAACCGAGTGTTAAATCACTGTATAATAAGCCATAACGCATCACCATCATATCAATTAGAAATAAAAGTGAATACTTACCGATATCGTTTGTGTTATTTCCTTCGAGGAAGAAAGTGTCATCACAAAAATTAATCAGTGATGAGTGTTCATTTTGAGTAAATACAACAGTTTCAATGTTCTCTTTTCTTAAAACATCTATCATTTGCGGATTATTATTGAGATAGGTTCCACCCAATGAGAAAATGATTACATAGGTTGGATCTTCAGTATTTGTTAAGAAAGATACTTGGTCTACGTCTTGAAAAAAAGAATAAGTTGTTTTATTGAAATACTGAAGGTTTTGTTGAAAGTAACTACCATAAAAATGTAGAAATTGATGTCCTAAGAATACGACGTTTTTCTTATCATAAATTTTACTTAGGATTCGATCTATTTTAACCAAATCAAGACTCTTTATTTGATTTTCGGTCAAGAAGTTAATATCATTCCAATGTACCAACGCTGCCTCTCGCGGATTTTCCCGAATATCATTTAAGAAAGACTTTGAATAGTTTGTTATTAAATTATGTTGGTCAAATCCCTCTTTGAACTCTATAAAATTATTAAATCCTAGGTTTCTACAGAAACGACTAACAGTCGATGGCGAAACAAAACAAGTTTGAGCTGCTTTATCTATTGTGAGATTTTTAATCTCCTCACCTATTTTCAATAAGTTTAGTGCGAGAACATAGTATAAATCATCTCGAAAAGAACAATTTATATATGAAAGTAATGCTTGTTTTGAATCGCGCATCAAATCACCTCTTTGACTTATTATCTCAAAAAAGTAACTGAGCTACCAGCTTTAATTTCATTGACGATCATCATTTCATTTTTTGGTATCGATCCTAGGAAATTTTGATATCCTTCATTAGGTATCGTATCTGTAACAATTTGAACTTCGCCAGCATATCGTTTTAAGTTATCATTAATAATCAAGACATCTCCTCGTTTGAAGAAAGTACGATTACTTGCACAAGGCTTGATACTCATGTTCCTTGCTACCATCTTACTTGTAAGTGATCGGTAGAGATAGTCCGACGAGTCAGGACGGATAAAATGATTATCAATGAAGAGGATTTTTGCTTCATTTGTATCGAGTTCTCTATCATAGTCAATTCTGATTGAACTATTTTCAAAATTCAAGCCACTTAATGACTCAAGTTCATCATTTGTAGCATAGGCGTTTCCGATTATAATCGTATCGATATTTCCGAGACTTACTAAATGTCTTGCTTGTGCGTCGATGGGTAAGCCACGATGCATTTCTAATGTTGGGAGACCACTTTCGATATTTTTCCAGGGTCCAAAGGTATTATCATTATTCGAACTTATAAATGCTCCTACCGAGATGTTATAGCTAATCAATTCATTTGTTCGATTAATGAATGTTTCAAAACTCAATCCCGTATGTTTTTGAGGATAAAAATTGTGGCAAGCTAAAATACGTTCTTTAGGAACGCCATTTTCCAAAAGTAGATTAATACCACTATTAAAGCTTGCATTAAATTCAACCTTAATACCACTCGTATTTTTAACAATCATCATATCCCCAAACATTCCAAACCCTACATCTAGGCGAAGAATATCAACTCCCATTTCTTTAAATACAGATAAGTCTGTAACCGTTGCACCCAACTCTTTGAAAACAATCTCATTCGTATCAAGTGCAACTTCAAACCCAAGACTATGGGCAAATTCTATGTATTCTTTATAGGTTGATTTAGCTTGTTCTAAATGATCGGGATTAACCGAAAGAAAACACATAAAAATTCTACTAAATCCTAAGCCACTTGCTGTTGTCATATATTCAAAATCTTTTTCTTTGTATCCATATTCCGGATAAATTGAAATTCCAAGTTGTTTCATATCACTTACCTCTTTCATTCTTGTA
Organism: Erysipelothrix sp.; assembly: GCA_036637915.1. Taxonomy (GTDB): domain Bacteria; phylum Bacillota_I; class Bacilli_A; order Erysipelotrichales; family Erysipelotrichaceae; genus Erysipelothrix. The sequence goes on from JAVWLP010000024.1 coordinate 14,750, forward strand.
AATTCATTATACTCCCGCCAACAATAATCTAAGTTCTTAAACTAGAAATCATTTTCTAATTTAGAAAAAAGAGACAAAATTTGTCTCTTAGTTTTATTATTGTGCAAATAAATTATTCAGTTCTTTAGACATACTTAATACAGATTGAATACCACCTTCAGTGAGATACCAGTTTTGTGGATCAACATAGATGATACGATTATTCTTTGCAGCTTCTGTTTCTTTAACAAATGCGTTGTCCATTAACTCTTCAGCTGTTTTATCCCCTTTAACAATAGCACCGCGGTCCATGACGATAATAACATCTGGATTAAGTGATTGAATGAGTTCGTATGATAATCCTGAACCGTGTGTTGATTCTTCAATATTGTCTGCAACTGACTTAAATCCAAAAGTAGTAAATACATGGTCGTAGCGTGATCCTGGTCCAAACGCTCTAATCTCATTACCATTTGCCATCAAAAATAAAGTGTTATAACCTGATTTTTCTGCTTTTTCATGCACTTCTTTAATTGCAGTTTCTAGTGATGTTGTCGCTTTATCAAAGTTAGTATCTGGGAAAATCAATCCAAATGTTTCGACATTCTTATTGATTGAAGCAAGCAACCCTTCTGAAGAGACATCACTTCCCATGTAAATAGTAGGTGCAATTGCTGAGAGTTGTTCATAGTGCTTCGAAGAACGACCTGATACGATAATAAGATTGGGTGCTTCTTCTGCAATTTTTTCAAAATCTGGTTCGAACAAGGATCCAATATTTACGATACCTTCTTTATTTACATCTTTTAAAGGTGTTGGTAATGCTTCTACAGGCACACCGCCAATATTCAATTCCAATGTTTTCATGATATCAACAATTCCCATATCAAATACAAATACTTTCTCGGGATTTGTTTCAACTTCTGTCGTACCAAGTTTATGCGTGATTTCTATTTTTTCTTTAGTTGCTGCTTTTGGTGCAGAACATCCTACTAACAGAATTAATGCTGTGAGTGTAACTAATATTTTTTTCATATGTTCCCCTTATTCTATAAATGCGACCTTATGTTCGGTGCATGATTGGATTGTGAATTTCATATCGTAAATGCGGTGCAAAACACTCTCATTTAGAACATCGTCTACTGCGCCATTTGCAATGAGTCTGCCATGTTTTAAGGCAATCACATCATCAACGTATCGGTAAACCATATTAAGGTCATGCATCACAATAACGACGGTTTTACTTCTTTGAATCGCAAGGCTTTGAATGAGTGCCATCAATTCATGCGCATGCTTTAAATCTAAGTTATTAAGTGGCTCATCTAAGAAAATATAGTCTGTATCTTGAACGAGAATCATTGCGATATAGACACGCTGCAGTTGACCACCACTCAATTGGTCAATGTATTTATCTTTCAAATCCATACAGCCCATGAAGGATAAAGATTCCAAAATGATCAATTCATCTTCATCTGTAAGTTTATGTTGATTATGCGGAAAGCGTCCAAACGAAACAAGATCATAGACTGTCAAGCGTAAATTGGTCATGTTATTTTGCTTTAGTATCGCAACTTTCTGTGCAAACTCACGACTCTTGAATTCCTTAATGTCACGATGGTTATAACGAATAATGCCTTCTGTTTCTTCAGTAAGCCTTCCCATCATGTTCAAGAGTGTTGTTTTTCCTGAACCATTTTCACCAATAATAGCGGTTACACGTCCATCATGAACATCAACACTTACTTGATCTAATGCATAGAACTTTCCATATTTTTTTGTGAGATTCGTTACTTCAATCATTGAATCGCTCCTTGAACATCAACCAGATAAATACAATTCCACCCAATATGTTAATAATTACGGTAATCGAAGTATTAAACTTAAAGATTCTCTCAAATACAATCTGCGCAAACAGTAATAAGCAAATCGACACTAATGTTGAGGTAAAAATTAAATCCTTACTTCGATATGATGGTTCAATTTCTTTTCCAAGGTTGGTAGTAAGTAAACCTAGAAAAGAGATTGGTCCGACAAGTGCCGTCGCAATTGAAATATCAAAAGATATTAAAATTAGAGCACCTTTGTAAAATTTCCCTAGGTTCACACCTAAGTTTTTCGCATGATTTTGTCCTAATGCAACGACATCATGACTTTTAGATAAATGAGTTTGCAAGACAAGCGTTGGTAAAACGAGTAGACATGCAATACCTAAGACATTTACATTAATAGCATTAAACGATGCAAACCCTTGATTTTGAATGATACTGAATTCATTAGGATCCATCATTAATTGTAGATATGATGTGATACTTCCAAAAAAAGTTCCTACAAGTGTTCCAATCAACAATAATATATATAAATCACCGTTTACTTTTTTTAAGATTGCGCTATACAAAACAGTAGAGAAAAGTGTCATTACAACGACACAAACAATAAACAAGCTTATGTTTGAAATATACTGTTTTAAAACCATCACCACCACAACCTGAATGAGCATATAGAGCCTGTCATACCCTAAAAGAGATGGTGTCAGAATGCGATTGTTTGTCATACTTTGAAAGTAAACAGTTGATGTATTGACGAGATAGGATACCACATAGATTGCAATCAAACGTGATCCTCTTCGCATCAAAATATACTTAATGTTGTTCATCGATATGCCATAAAACAAATAAATTAATGAAAGGACAAGTACAAGACTGATTAAAAGTGTTCTATGTTTTTTCATGATACCCCCGTATGAGGATCATTACAAAAAATAAAGATCCTATAACTCCTAAAGTTAATCCAATAGGGACTTCATAGGGATAGATTACGAGTCGAGAGATTAAATCAGACATTAATAAAAGAATGCTTCCCATTAAAGCCGTGTCTAAAATTACATAACGATCACTATCACCATAAAGATAGGAAACCATGTTGGGAACTATTAATCCAACGAAAGGTATCGTTCCAATAGTCGTAACCACAGATGCACTCAACATAGAAACAACCAGGACCCCTAGAATTAATGTTCTCCCATAGTGAACACCGACTGACTTTGCAAAGTCTTCTCCCATTGAGACAATTGCAAATCGTTTAATATAAAAAAGCGCAATAAGCACAAGAGGAATCGAGGTAAATAATAATTCATACCTCCCCTTCAATATAAATGTAAAGGATCCCATCATGTATCCCGATAGTGTTTGCATCAGATCATACTTCAATGCTATAAATGTTGTAATACTGTCGACTATCATGCCCAACATCATTCCAAGTAACGGAATAAAGATAACATTTTTAAATTTAAGTTTATGAATCAACAACATAAATAAAAGTGTAAAAAGCATCGAAAACAACCATCCAAAAAACATTCTTGATTGAATTGAAAGACTCCCAAATGCTACCAAAGAGATGATAATTCCAAAACGTGCCCCATCCATCGTTACTGCAGTAGATGGCGAAACGAATCGATTTTGAGAAATTCTTTGCATAATTAATCCGGCAATCGAAAGTGATATGCCGGTCATAACTATAGAGAGATACCTCGGAATGCGACCCTCAATGAGAATCATCCATGTCAGTGCATCTCCCTTTAATATTTGAGTTAGGTTAATATCATTAGCACCAATAAAAATTGAAGCAATAGATAAACTTAAAAAAACAAATACATAGATAGATCGCGTTTTAGAATTCATGTACGATTTCGTAGCGCGTAGAAGAATGTTTCACAAGATTTGGATTAGGCTTACGATTACGATGTAGTTCTCTATGAATATCCCCACGTTTAAACGTTAATAAAGCTTCTTCACTTTCCCAGATCATTGTAATTATAACGATGTCGACTTTAGAACTTGCATCATTTAAACCTACTTTTAAATCTTTAAACCCTTCAACACCACGAACAACGGTAGTTTCAAAGAACTTATCTGCGAATGCTCGTCCAGTTCCTTTAACTAACTCAAATTGTTTTACTTCTACATAACACATATGGTCACCTTCCTTGACAAACTAGTTTGTAATTAAAGTCTATGACATGTGCAAATGAGAAACAAGCAAAACATTAATTAAAATTGGCATTATTTTCACATAGTCGTTATGACAGGCTCTAAAAACAACCAATAAGCGTCTAAAAGAGAGTGATTGTCATTGTCTTGTGAATATTGGAACGAATTATACAAAGAAATCGCACCTTCAATTTAGGCAAATAAAAACAAGTTCTGCTACGTCATTGTAACAAAACTTGTTTTAAAATTATTTCTTAATAAGACTTGGTAACCAATTTTGATGTGGTTCAATATCTAGGAGGTCTGCAACAGTCGCTGCGACATTCGCGAGTCCATATGTACCTTCTTGTTTTAACTCAACATCGCGGTTATAAACGATAAATGGTACCGGATTTAAGGAGTGTGCAGTCTTCACATTTCCTTTTTTATCAAGCATTTCGTCAGCGTTACCATGATCGGCGAGAACGATTAACGTTGCTTCGTTACGTTTCACAGCTGGTAAGAGTCTTGATAATGCTAAATCAACAGTTTCCATTGAGATGATTGTTGCAAGCATATCACCAGTATGGCCAACCATATCCCCATTAGGGAAGTTAATACGAATGAAATCATATTCTTTAGAATCAAGTGCTTTAATCACTTCATCCGTAATTTCTGCTGATTTCATCCAAGGTCTTTGATCAAAAGTTACATCGTCCCCTTTGATTTCTACCCATGTTTCAAGTGTGCTTGATAATTTTTCTTGTTTATTTCCATTCCAGAAATAAGTAACATGACCATATTTTTGAGTTTCAGAAATTGCGAATGATGAAAGATTATTTGCAATTAATGTCTCAGTCAATGTGTTCTCAATGTGAGGTGGTTCTACCAAGAAGTGTTCTGGGATTTTTAAATCACCATCGTATTGAAGCATACCCGCATATTTAACGTTAGGAACACGAACACGATCAAACTTATCAAAGCTTGCGTCTGTTGTGAATGCTTTTGAAATTTCTAAAGCACGGTCACCTCTAAAGTTAAAGAAGATTACAGCATCACCGTCTTGAATAGGAGCAATTGCTTCCCCATCTTTTTCGACTACCCATGCTGGAATGTATTGATCTGATAATGATGGATCTTCATTACGGAAGTGTTCGATTGCACTCACAGCTGAATCAAAACGTTGTCCTTCTCCAAGTACGTGAGTATTCCAACCACGCTCCACCATGCCCCAATCAGCATCGTAGCGATCCATTGTGACAAGCATACGTCCACCACCTGAAGCAAAGAATGCTTCAAATGTATCATCATTTAGTGAATCCATAAGTTCTTGAACTTGATTGATATAAACGAGTGCTGATTGCTGCTCAACATCACGTCCATCTTGTAGAGCATGAAGTGCAAGACGTTTAACACCATCTTTTTTTGCTTGCTTAATTAAAGCTTCAACATGCTTGATATGAGCATGAACATTACCATCAGATAATAACCCAATTAAATGTAATGTATTACTTTTCTCTTCTACAAGCCATTTCCAAGTTGGAGATTCAAACAACGAATTGTTTTCAATTGACTCTCCTACAAGTTTTGCTCCTTGAGAATAAATTTGGCCTGAACCCAAAGCGTTGTGTCCAACTTCTGAGTTTCCCATGTCATCATCTGTCGGAAGTCCAACAGCATCTCCATGAGCTTTAATTTCAATATTAGGACATGTTTTCATTAAATTATCTAAAGTTGGAGTATATGCTTGTTTAACTGCATTTCCTTCAACTGTATCACTTAATCCAACACCATCCATTACGACTAATACTACTGGTTTTTTACTCATAAAATCCTCCTACGCGCCTTATTTTATCATCATTTGTAATGAAACTCCACATGTTCATCGCTTTCTTTGTGAATTCATTACACAAGATTCAATATTTCACTCATATTATCGATAATTTGTGAAGCACCCTCTGATTCAAGCTCTTCAACACTTCGAAATCCCCACGAAACACCAATCGGAATCATGTTAGCATTCTTTGCTGTTTGCATATCAACATTACTATCACCAACAAAGAAGATATTTTCAGGTTTACAGTTCATCTTCTCTGCACAAATTAGTGCTGAGTGAGGATTAGGTTTGTGCTTGCCATCAAATTGATCGCCCATTACTGCCTCAAATTTAATATCTTTAAAAAAATATTTCACAATATTATCCGTATAAACTTGCTTTTTGTTTGTACAAATTGCGATTGGAATTTTTCTGTCATTTAATGTCTTTAAAGTTTCAATAACATTGTTGTAGGGTAATGAATCATCAAGATAGTGTTCTTGATACTCATCTAAATAAGCCTCTAAGATGTCATCAAATTGCTGATGTTCTCCAACCGCTCTCTCAACAAGCTTTTTCATACCATTCCCAACAAAAAGTGTATAAGCATCCAATGGATGTTCTGGTAAATTATATTTCTTTAAAATACGATTCATGCTATTTCCTAGATCTGCAATTGTGTTTAATAATGTTCCATCTAAATCAAAAATTATTCCGTTCATAATATGCCTCCGCAACCAATTCTAACATGATTGAAAGATATTATCTTTAGAATTGATTAATCTGCTTATACACCTATGAGTAAGTTAATAATTTACGATACTTCTAGATGCTTTTGATCATAAACCATGGTCAAGAATAATGTAGCATTATTATCAGTAGACACAGAAAAATCAACGATGGTCAAAATAGACAATACTCAAGTCGTTATAGACATCACTCATGAATAGTTCCGGATAGTTTTAATCTTACCCAATAATTATTAAAGGAATATCCTTTCCTATACGATCATCGAGTATATTTAATGTGATGCCATATGGGCTGATTGATAATTAATTCATAATTATAATTCCTTTAATTATAAAATTGAGTTCTGTCCACAATTAAAATAATTATGATGTAGTCTTACTCTCACTATTGCTACTTCAATCAATTATCAAAATTCAGTAACTCCCGCAACTTACACAAGGTTTAGGACTTGACTTCTAATTTTGACTGTTATGTAGAAAAACTAAATATTTAAAAACACCGAAACTTCTCAACTGAGAAATCTCGGTGTTTTGCTGTTCATAGAGCTGAGATAGATCAATATGCCTGATCCATAGGTTATGACTCACTACCTTTTTCTAATTCGGATAATGTAGCTTCGACAATTGCAATCATATCTTTCATTTCTTTTGTCATACATAAGCCCTCCTATTTACTAATTAAAGTATAGCATCATACGAGTGATTGTCAATGTCCATATCACATTCAGAGAGAATATACTTAGACTTAACTTTATTAATCAACTCCATTCCTTGTTCATTTTCCATAAAACCCGAAAGCATTGGTAAATCTAAAAAATCAAGAAGGATAAATTCGTTTTCAAGCTCATCATCTGTTGAACATTGAGATTCAACAACATCTTCAAACAACTTTGCCGCTGATTTGAAATCTGACTTACCACAGTAATATCCGAAAAGTTCATAAGAATTTAACGATTCCAAATTAATTTCAATCCTATCATACATCTCAGTTACATCACTTTGTAAACCTAAGTTTTTTAGAACTAAACTATAGTTTACTAAATAATAAACTTTAGATTTATTATCAAAAAGTGGAAGGTATTGATACAATATTTGATACATTTGATTTGCCTTTTCTACGAAGCCTAGAGAAAGATATTTATAAGCGAATTCTTGCTCCAGAAATAAAAGAACTTCATTTACATTTGGCATTACTTTGTCATTAAATAATATTGGTCTTTTTGTCATATAAAGTATAAAAAAATCCAAGCAAAGAATTTCGATATTATTCAGCATATTTGAAACATCCGAGAAAGATAAATTGATTACTTGCCCACTTTTAAAAGGATTAAATCGATTGTCTTTAAGTTTTTTCATATTAATATTATTAAACACTCCATTATTGTGCATGATAGAATTACGAATTTCAAAACTTACTTCAACCTTTTCTATTAAAATTGATAAACTGTCAGTATAAATGTCAGTTCTGTTTGAATTAATTATAAATATAAGCCAATCTGCGAACCTTCCGTACATTTTCTCATTAATAAACTGATCGATAAAATAATTTTCGACTTCTGAAATTTCCTTGAATGACGAGAGTTCCTCTAATGTAATCTGTTTTGTTCTAATTTTCGCTCTGTTTAAGTTTTTCACCTCAAAAGCAAGCAAGTTTCGAAAAAACAGTTCACAACTTGCAATAGAACTAACCAAAGTAGATTCCAAAATCGTCTCTGATTGAGCATCTAGCTCTTCAAGTTCCTCCCTGAATTTTTTAAACTTATTCGCTAATGCATGATCTGTGATTTTATATGAAATACCCTTATCATTGTAAGAAATACTAAAAAACTCATTTAGTTTAGTAAATGGTTCTAAAATAATATCCAGTGCATCTTCTCGATCATAGTCATCATCAAAGTTGAATATTTTTTTTTCAATATCTCCTTGAAACATTTTTTCAACAAGCTCATCAAACTTATCAGGCTCAACATTGAACATTTCATGCATTTTCAACGCGAAATTTAAACCAGTAATCATTTGGAAAAATAACTCATTATTGTCACCTCCCAAAGTTTTATGCTTGTTCGAAAGATATTCATCCATATCAGATATATATCTGGAACCAAACTGAATTTGCAGCCTCAAATCTGTTATTGAACTTAGCATTTTTTCACTCCTTTGCTATTCATTGTACCAAATAAAAATAGCCTTCTCAATTATGAAATGACTAACAAAATAAATGTTATTTACGATTGAAAATCTACAAATATAAATATTCATCGATAGTAAATATCAACTAGTGTCAATTAGGCTGAAAAAAACTTTTTTTTAAATCCTACAGATATGCAATTTAGCACATCTTGATCTTGTTAATTTACCGAATATACCTCGTTATTTTTTAAAATTGAACAGTTCTAATTATATACTTTTTTATTCGCTTCAGTTCTCAATAACCTAAAAGAAAACTTCAAAATTCTATAAGATTTAATTTGAAGTTTATAAAATTTAGGTACTTTACGGGATAGTAACATGTCAAAAACGTGCATTAACTTTAAAACTTCGGGATTTTTTTATAAATTTAATTATAAATTGATGATTTCACTCCTTTGAAATATCATGGTATTCTTTTTCATATACTTGTTAATTTCAACTAAAGATTGAAATAGCTTCGATGAATTACAAATAATGATTTGTAGCACTAAAAAACTGTAACACATGTTCATGCATCCATGAATTCATTATGTTACAGTCTTTTCTTAAATTTTTTGTATTTTCATTAAATCTAACTTAATTCAGTTTGACCCGTATAGAGTGATGCATAACGACCATTTTGTTTCATAAGATCATCATGGTCCCCACGTTCTACAATTTGTCCGTTTTCCAACACTATAATTGCATTAGCATTACGAACCGTAGAAAGTCTATGGGCAATTACGAATGTGGTACGACCTTCCATGATGGAATCCATACCCTTTTCAATTAATCTTTCAGTACGTGTATCAATAGAAGATGTCGCTTCATCTAAGATTAAGATACTTGGGTTGGCTACAGCAGCACGTGCAATATTCAAGAGTTGTTTTTGTCCTTGGGATAAGTCGTCGCCATCACCTGATATTTCGGTCTCATACCCATGTTCTAAGATTTTTATGAAATGGTGTGCATTCGCAAGTTTAGCGGCTGCAATACATTCTTCATCTGTTGCTTCCAGATTACCATAGCGAATATTTTCCATGATAGTACCACTAAATAAGTGTGTATCTTGAAGAACCATTGCGATATGTTTTCGAAGTTCGAGACGATTTAAAGTATCAATGTCTTGACCATCAATAAGAATCTTACCTGAGTCTATATCATAAAATCTTGAAATGAGGTTAGTAATTGTCGTTTTACCCGCACCCGTTGATCCTACGAACGCAATTTTTTGTCCTGGTTTAGCCCAGAAAGTTACATCCTTTAAAACAGGTTTAGAAGGATTGTATCCAAATACAACATTCTCGAAACGAACGTCACCCACGACATTTTCCAAGACAATATCATCTTCGCTAACAGGTTCAAGCTCCCAATCAAGGAATTCGAAAATACGTTCAGCAGAAGCAATTGCTGATTGTAAGGTTGTGAATTGACTAGAAATTTCATTAATTGGTTTCCCTTGTGTACGTGTCATATTTACATATGCTCCTAAGTCTCCAACACTTAAACCGTGGAAAATTGCAAGATATCCTCCAACGATACCAATCAGTGCATAACTGATTGTATTAATGTTTTGCATCAATGGATAAATCATGATTGAAGTAATTTGCGCAAATTGAGAGTTCTTACGATAAACTTGATTTAACTCGCCAAAATCTTGTTGTGCTTGCTCTTCATGATTAAACAGTTGCATAACCATCTGTCCTTCCATTGATTCCTCAATGTATCCATTTAATTTACCTAAAGATGTTTGTTGACGTTTCGAATAGATTCGACTTCGTTTCACAATCACATTAGACATTAGGGATAGAAGTGGCAAAATAACAAGTGTCACAACTGATAAGATTGGACTCAAAATAAACATAACAATAATTGTACCAATAAGGGTAAAAATATTAATGATAATTGAAGCAGCAGCTGTATTTAATCCTTCACCGACTAAATCAAGGTCGTTAGTAAAGCGACTCATCAAATCACCATGAGCATTTGCATCATGGTAGCTTACGCGCATTCTTAACATGTGTTCAAACATTTCTTTACGAATGGTTGCGACAGTACGTTGTGATATTTTAACCATCATTCGTCCTGAATAGTACATAGCAACAACTTCAAGTGCAAATACGATTGCGAGAAGCACTAATTTTCCAAAGAGTTGCTGGTACATGATTTCTTGAGTAACTTTACCAGTTAACCCACTTTCGATAACTTTAATTAAAGGTGAGATTGCATAAGAGCCGTAAAGGCCACCTAGTGTCGCAATGATTGAAGCGATAATAACACTTAATAAAAGTCCTTTTGATGCTCCCAGATACGAAATAAGTCGCTTTAACGTCTTCTTTTGGTCTTTTGGTTTATGCTGTCCAATAACTATAGATCTTTGTGACATTATTCAATCTCTCCTTTCTTCATTTGACTGTTGTAGATTTCTTGATAAACAAGACATGATTCAAGAAGTTCTTCATGAACGCCCATACCTACAATCAATCCTTCATCTAAGACAAGGATGCGATCACTGTCAGCTACAGAACTAATTTTCTGAGCAATACTAATAATAGTGATATCAGAATACATTTTGCTGAGTGATTCTTTAACTTGTGCTTCCGTAGCAGCATCAAGTGCACTCGTACTATCATCAAGTACCAACACTTTAGGATTCATAACGAGAGCACGAGCAATACACATACGTTGACGTTGTCCACCCGAGAGATTAGACCCTCCCTGTTGAATTGGATAGTCAAAACCTTTTTCTTTATCTTCAATGAATCCATAAATAGATGCTGCTTGTGTTGCTCTGATTAAGGTTTCTTCTGATGCATTTTCATTACCTAAACGAAGGTTATCACCAATTGTTCCGGTAAAGAGAACATTTTTTTGTGGTACAAATCCAAACTGCCGACGGAGTGAGTGCAATTCAATATCACGAATGTCTGTGCCATCCAAAGTAATGGACCCTTCGCTTACATCAAGTAATCGAACCATTAGATTAATGAGTGTAGATTTACCACTTCCTGTTGAACCAATAATTCCAATATGCTCACCGGGATTGACTTTAAAGTTAATATTTTCAAGGACATTATTAGCTCCTTCATAATAACGGAACGTAACATCATTAAACGCTAATGTTCCTTCAACATTGTCTTCAAGAACAATTGCTGATTCTTTAGAAGTAATATCTGGTTCTGTAGTCATAACTTCACGAACACGAATTATCGATGCTTTACTTCTAGAAACCATCATTAAAACGTTTGTAATCATAAACATTGAGAACATTGTAAATCTTAAGTAGTTAATGAATACCAATAAATCGCCAACATGAATCGATTGTACATCCACGATGAGATATGCAGAAATCCATACAATAACAAGTGTTGCAAAGTGAATTGCCGCAGTTAATGCAGGGTTCATGATGACCATAAGATTATTTGCACTTACAGCTGCATCATAGTTTTCTGTATTTTCTTCAACAAACTTCTCGTCCTCTAAGTCTTCACGAACAAATGATTTAATAACACGAATGTTCATGAGTGATTCTTGAACCTTACGGTTTAGCTTATCAACCTTTTTTTGTAATTTCACAAATCGAGGGAACCCTTGGTGAATAATATATGCAAGTACTACCGAAAGGAATGCAACAGCAGCAAGCATAACCCAGGATAGTTCAGGACTAATCATGTAAGTCATGATAACGGTACTAAACAAGAACACAGGTGCCCTTACGAGTAATCTTAATGCCATCATTAATGTTCTTTGTAAGAAGTTAATATCATTGGTAAGTCGAGTAACAAGTGACGCTGTTTGAAAATTCGACATATTCTTAAGTGAAAATGTTTGAATTTTCTTAAAAACATCTTCTCGTAAACGCAGTGCAAAGTTATTTGAAACTTGCGATGGGAAATAGAGTCCTAGCATGGCAATTACTGCCCCCAATAATGCTAATCCTACCATTTTTAAACCCACAGACATAATGATTGAAAAATCTTGTTGGGCTATCCCAGTGTCAATAATTTCAGCCATTAGCTGGATTTGATACAACTCAATGAAAGCGACGCTTCCTACAAAAATAATTCCTAATATAGCCATAGGAATCTCTGGTTTAAAATGCTTATAAAATAATTTCAAATTATCGACTCCTCTCTTTCAAACCAAGAATCATTTTTTCAAATAATTCTTCCAAAACCAACTTTTCACTTTCCGATAGATTCACAAACATTAAATTATTAATCTTATCAAAGTCACGATGTAATTGTTTTACTACTTGTTTGCCTTTTTCAGATAAATACAATGACTTTTTACGACGATCATTCTCAGTAACCACTCTTTGAATAAACCCAGCATTCTCTAAT
>JAVWLP010000025.1:0-27001 GCA_036637915.1 Erysipelothrix sp.
ACGAATACAAGGTGCTTCTTTTTTATATTGTCCCACTATACTGGGTCAGTGCCAAGTGTTATTTTACTTTTTTAAATTTGTCCGCTAAACGAAGTTTTAAGAATTCTTTTTCTGTATCTGATAATTGTTGTTTGTTATCAATAGTTCCAACGTGAGTTGATAAATTACCATCTTTGTCAATGATTACAACAAAAGGTACAGTTGGTGCTCCGTTTTGCATACTTGTTTGATCTTGAGGTAGCGAAGCATTGAATTTAGTGAAGCGATCTTGAAGTTCTTTGTCTTCTTTAAATTCTTTGTCTTGTACATCAATGTATTCAGCTTTGACATCTGCTTCAGTTAAAGCATCTTCAAGTACAGGAACAAGAGCGACACACCATGGGCAGGTATCGAATCCAAAATAGAAGATTCCTGCTTCTTTATTTTCAATTTTAGTCATTGCGTCGGTGTAGTTTTCGCGAATGAAGTGATTATCTTTTTTATCGAATCCTTTATAACCAGACATCAGGTTTGATTTTCCTGAACAACCTGTGAGAATCAGTAATGCTGTTAATGCCACTAATAATGTTTTTTTCATAAGTGACCTCCTACGATTATTAATTATAGTGGAATGCTATGAAATATCAATGAATACTCTTAAAAAAATCATGGTACAATGAATAGAGAACAGAGGTAGAGTATGGAATCATTAAGATGTCCCGTATGTCATACGGCTTTAAAAAAGGATAATCGCACGTATAACTGTGTTAATAAACATGCGTTTGATTGTGCCAAAAGTAATTATGTGAACTTGTTGCATTCACAACAATCAAAAACAAAACAACACGGTGATGAAAAAGTTATGGTCGTTTCAAGAAGAAGATTTCTTGAACAAAACTATTACCTACCACTTGTGAATGTTATCAATGATTTCATTGAATCATCTGACGCGAACAAAATGATTGTGGATATGGGATGTGGTGAAGGTTACTATACTGAGCAATTCCGCAAAAATCATCAGATAGTGGGGGTGGATATTTCGAAGGATGCCATTGATTTAGCTGCGAGAAAATATAAAGAATGTACTTTTGTGGTTGCAAGTACTTATGACTTACCAATCATGAACGAAAGTATGGATATAGCAGTATCTGTATTTGCTCCTTATTCGCTAGAAGATACGACACGTGTATTAAAAAAAGGTGGGTCCTTTATTCTGGTATACCCTCTTGAACATCATCTCTTTGAATTGAAACAAGTAGCTTACTCTAAACCTTACCTTAATGATAATAAGGCGGTACCAATGAACGGCTTTGAGTTGGTAGAAACACGTTTTGTTCACGAACAAATTACATTACAGAATCAACAAGAAATTCAGGATTTATTTTCAATGACTCCTTATTTCCATCGTACTCCGAAATCGGGACTTGAGGCGATAGGGAAACTGGATACACTTTCGACGAGAATCGAATTTGGAGTTAGTCTTTATAAAAAGTGCTAAGCGTGAGAAATTAATGGTAACATCATAACTGAATCCTTAAATGGGTTCTCTTTTTTTGTATATACGAGAAGATATGTGTCTTCTTCAACGAGTGGTGCATAATCCATAGGATCCATTTCTTTAGGTGTAAAGCCAAGGAAAAGTTCCTCGGAAGCAAAACAATCGAGGATTGATGTGAGACTTAAGGAAGGCAATCCAAAAATATCGTAGATAAGATTTTGGGAATCATCATAGATTACCAAGGTGTTCTCTTGCTTTGAGTAATATAGGCAATCTTCAAAGAAACCTAAGCAGTAGAACATGAAGAAACCAGGATTATCAATTAGAGAAGTCGATGCGAATGGATTTCCGTGATGATATAAATCAAGAAGGAGTTGATGTGCTTCTTGATTGAGGATCAAGGGTTCGAAATCATGAACTGGTGCAGTATTAGGATAGTAGTTGAATTGATGTTCGTAAGCACGTTTGAAATCATAATTTGAGTAGAAGTCGAGAACAGAACCGTTGGCGTAAAGATAAATGGAATCAGCTGTCAGCTTCCATTTGTTAAGGATAGTACGCATTAAAAAATCACCACATCCTTTGCCACGGTATCGTTGTTTTGTTATTACGGTTCCGATTTGTATATAGGTTTTGATACCTGAAGGCATCCTGAATTTTAGAATATTTACTGATATATTCGCAACAACTTCTCCATCAACAGTTAACACATGAGGAATGAATGTATCACTCCAGTATCCTTCTTGATACCACGACTCAAAGTCAAAACCAAATGTTTCGTAGCAAAGTTTGTTGAACGATAATCGTAACAAATCATTATCTTTAATATTTTCTGTATACTGATATTTTTTATTTCTAATCACGACATCTTCCATCTGAACCTCACGCGACATGAATATCGATTTATAAGTTGATATTAGCACACTTAATATCCTTTTTATAGAGGGTAATTTGTTGACAATTAACAAACCTTCAATTATGATTAAATCAAAGCAATGAATGGAACTAGTAGATATTAATCTTCTCTAAGAGAATCGACGGTTGGTGCAAGTCGATAGAAGAAACATATTGAACTCATCCATGAGCTAAGTTTCTGAACTAATTAGGAAATTTCGTTTCCCTCGTTACGGGTTTGAGAGTCAACCAATAACTGGTTGGAATTAAGGTGGTACCGCGAGACATTCGTCCTTTATGCAGGTACTTTTTTTTATTATCAAGGAGGCTCATATGTATAATCATTTAAAAATAGAAAAAAAATGGCAAAAATACTGGGATGAGAATGAAACATTTAAGACAGATGTTCATAATATGTCGATTCCTAAATACTATATCTTAGATATGTTCCCGTATCCTTCAGGAAACGGACTTCATGTTGGACATCCACGTGGCTACACAGCAACTGATGTCATTGCAAGATACAAAAGAATGAACGGTTTTAATGTTCTTCATCCGATGGGGTGGGATGCGTTTGGATTGCCAGCAGAGCAGTTTGCATTAAAAACAGGGAATCATCCAGATGGATTTACAAAGCAAAATATTGCGCACTTTACCGATCAAATTAAGGCGTTGGGATTATCGTATGATTGGTCTCGTGAAATATCAACAACTGATCCTCAATTCTACAAGTGGACACAGTGGATTTTTACGCAACTTTATGACATGGGATTAGCATATATTGATGAAAAACCTGTAAACTTCTGTCCAGAACTTGGAACGGTTCTCGCTAACGAAGAAGTTATTAATGGTAAATCTGAAGTTGGTGGATTTGATGTTATTCGTGTACCAATGCGTCAATGGGTATTGAAAATAACCGCATACGCTGAACGCTTGCTCGAAGATCTTGAACTTGTAGACTGGCCAGAATCAACAAAAGAAATGCAAATCAACTGGATTGGAAAATCCGTTGGATCTGATGTTATCTTCAAAGTTGATAATCACGACCTTGAGTTTACTGTCTTTACGACACGTGCAGATACTTTATTTGGAAATACATACTGTGTCTTAGCACCAGAACATCCATTTGTATCGAAAATTACTACTGCAGAAAATAAAGAAGCGGTCGATTCATATGTCGATGCAGTGGCTCATAAATCAGATCTTGAAAGAACCGAACTAAATAAAGAAAAAACAGGTGTGTTCACAGGAGCTTATGCAATTAATCCTGTAAATAAAAAACGTGTTCCAATCTTTATTGCTGATTATGTTCTCGCAGCATATGGTAGTGGGGCAATCATGGCAGTACCTGCACATGATGAACGTGACTACGAATTTGCGAAAAAATACGATTTAGAAATTATTCCTGTACTAGAAGGTGGAGACATTGCGGAAGAAGCATTCGTAGGCGATGGTATTCACATTAACTCTGGTTTCCTAGACGGAAAAGGAAAAGAAGAAGCTATTGAGACCATGAATGCTTGGTTACAAGAAAATGGTTATGGTGCTCCCAAGATAACCTATAAACTTCGTGACTGGTTATTCTCACGCCAAAGATATTGGGGAGAACCAATTCCTATTGTTCACATGGAAGACGGCACAATGCGTACCGTTGAGCTTGAAGACTTGCCATTAGAATTACCTGCAATTGATAACTATAAACCTGCGGGAGATGGGCGTTCACCACTCGCGAATGCAGGAGATTGGTTGAATGTCACGTTTGCAGATGGTAGCAAGGGCGTTCGTGAAACGAATACCATGCCACAATGGGCAGGCTCATGCTGGTACTATTTACGTTATATCGACCCATTCAACGAACAAACAATCGGTGATCCTGAATTACTTGAGCATTGGATGAATGTCGACCTATATGTAGGTGGTTCGGAACATGCGGTACTTCATTTACTCTATGCAAGATTCTGGCATAAAGTACTCTACGATTTGGGTGTTGTAACTACAAAAGAACCATTCAATAAATTATTCCACCAAGGAATGATTCTTGGTGAAAATAATGAAAAGATGAGTAAATCACGTGGTAATGTAGTGAATCCAGATGATATCGTTATGAGCCATGGTGCTGATGCATTGCGTGTTTATGAAATGTTCATGGGACCATTAGATGGTGCTATTGGCTGGAGTACACGTGGTCTTGACGGCATTCGCAAATGGTTAGATCGTGTGTGGCGTTTACTTGAAGATGAGAATAAGATTGTAGATACCAATGATGGAAGCCTAGACTATGTCTACAACCAAACCGTTAAAAAAGTAACTCAGGATATTGAAGGATTCGGCATGAATACTGCTATTTCTCAATTGATGATATTTGTGAACGAAGCATATAAATCAGAAACAGTTTATCGAGAATATGCTATTGGATTTGTTAAGATGTTGGCATGTTTTGCACCTCACTTAGGTGAAGAACTTTATACAATGTTAACAGGCAAAGAAGGTGTTAGTTACGTTGCTTGGCCACAATATGATGAATCGAAACTTGTACTTGATGAAGTTGAAATTGTCGTTCAAATTAATGGTAAAGTACGTGCTAAATTTAATGCCGCAAATAATCTTGAAGAAGCTGCATTGAAAGCACTTGTTTATGAACAACCTCAAGTTCAAAAGAATCTTGAAGGAATGACAGTTGTGAAAGAAATAGTCATTAAAAACAAAATTGTGAACTTAGTGGTGAAACCAATAGTTTGATGTTTGTGAATGAAAGGGGTTCGCTTCACAATTAAAATGTAAGAGTGAGGATATCAGGTCGCACAGAGGATTTTAAAAGTGTGAAATGGTATCCTCATTTTCTTATTGTTTGAGAACTTATGGTGGTTATAATATAATATAGAATGCAAGATAGTTGTTTACAACATTAAAGGAGAATGAAATGGGAAAGAAAGTAGTCGTTGTTGGTGCTGGTTATTCCGGGATTTTAGCCGCGAAGAAACTTGCTAAGAAATTTAAAAAAGAACAAGACGCTGTAGAAATTACGATTATTGATCGTAATCCATTTAGCACGATGTTAACAGAACTTCATGAAGTTGCTGCTGGTCGTGTTGATGAGTACTCAATCCGTATGGATTTAGCTAAAATTTTTGCAGGTCGTAATGTTAACGTTAAACTTGATAACGTTGAAAATATTGATTTTGATAAGAAGGTTGTATTGGGTTCACACGAAAGCTATGAATATGATTATATTGTCATTGCTGCAGGATCAAAACCAACTTACTTTGGTATTGGAGGTGCAAAAGAACACACACATACATTGTGGTCATATGATGATGCAGTAAATCTTCATCAACATATTACAAATACATTTGTACAAGCTGCACAAGAACCTGATGAAGAAAAACGTCGTTTCTTGCTGACATTCTATGTTGTAGGAGCTGGATTTACAGGTGTTGAAATGATGGGAGAACTTGCAGAATACGTTCCTGTATTGTGTAATAAATACTCAATCGAACCAAGTGAAGTTACTCTTGTAGAAGTGGATGCAATGCCACGTACAGTTATGACTTTACCTGAAAAATTAGCTAATAAAGTTCAGAACCGTTTAGAAAAAATGGGTGTTGAAATTAAGCTTAATGCTAAAGTTATTAAAGTAACAGATTCATCAATTACTTTAGATATTGATGGAAAAATTGAAGAAAACAGTGTTCATACAGTCATTTGGACTGCTGGTATCGAAAGTGCTGATATCACATCTAAATCAGGTAGTGAACTTGAAGCATCACAACGTGCAGGACGTATTGAAACAGATCAATACTTACGTGCAAAAGGTCGTGAAGACGTTTATGTTGTTGGTGATAACACATACTTCGTATTAGAAGGTGAAGAGCGTCCAGTACCTCAAATGGTTGAAAACGCAGAACAAAGTGGGGGACTTGTTGCTCACAACATTGCGGAATCAATTCGTGGAACAGGAAATCTAAAAGCATATACACCAAGTTTCCACGGTACAATGGTATGTATTGGTGGTCGTTGGGGAACTGCAAATATTAAGCTTGGTAAAGTAGAATTTAACTTATGGTCATTCTTTGCAATGTTCGCAAAACATATGATGAACTGTGTTTACTTTGTACAAGTTCTTGGCTGGAATAAAGTATTCAGCTACCTAAAACATGAAATCTTTACAATCCGTAACAAACGTAGCTTTGTGGGTGGTAACTTCTCAAACCGTACACCAAGCTTCATGCTATTCCCTATCCGCGTATGGTTGGGTATGGTTTGGTTATTTGAAGGTGTTAAAAAAGTTCAAGAAGGTTGGTTATCAGGAACTCCTCAATTAGAAAAATTCTTTGGTGGAGCGCAAGCTTGGTATGACGGACTTCTTGGTGTAACAACTGGAGCAGCAGCGCAAGCTGGAGCAACAGGAACAGCAGCAGAAGCAGTAGCAGGAGCAACTGGGGCTGCTGCGGAAGCAGTAGCAGGAGCAACTGGAGCAGCAACAGGTGGAGCCGCAGCAGGTACAGTATTAATGAACTGGAACTTCTGGTTATTCCAAACTATCTTAGTTTCAGGAACAACTTTGGAAGCAGCAAAATTAACTGACTTTGCATTTAAACTTAATGTTCCATTGATGAACTGGTTTGTAAATACAGTAATCTTATCAGGTGATGGTATGCAAATCTTCATGCAAGCAATGGTTGTTGTATTAGAAATCGTTATTGGTCTTGCATTAATTGCAGGGTTATTCACAACATTCTTCGGAGCTATCTCTGTTGGATTACAATTAATGTTCATGATGACTACAGGACTTTATCTCCATACAATGTGGATGTTATTCGCAGGAATCGCAATCTTATTTGGTGGCAATACATTAAGTCTTGATTACTGGGTAATGCCAAAACTTAAAACATGGTGGAAAAACCTTCCTTGGATTAAGAAATGGTACTTATACCACGATTAATGGTAGGAATTCATGAATACGTTTGAATTAAACTTAAAATATGTCAAGGACGAGGTTGGTAAAGCATTATCAACCTCTCCTTTGATGATTAGAACCTATACAAAACACCTTCTAAAATCAGAAGGAAAGTATATTCGAGCAGCATCTGTATTGGCTGCAGCACAACGTGCAGATGGTAGTATTCATCCTGATGCGATTAAATTCGCAGCATCAATCGAGATTTTACATCTTGCAACGTTAGTTCATGATGATGTTATGGATAATGCAGATGTACGTCGTGGTGTTCCAACACTGCACAAGGAATATGGTCGAAAGACCGCAGTAATCTGTGGAGACTACTTATTAGCACTTGCAATTAATACCGCAAATCAAGTACAAAGCAGAGAAGCTTATATAAACTATCAACTTCCAAACTACATGGAAGAAATCGCACTTGGGGAATTGAGTCAACATTTAAACAACGGAAACTATCGTTTAAAAATGGATGACTACTTAAAAATTATTGAAGGCAAGACAGCAAAACTTTTTGAGGCATCTTTCTACGCTGGAGCAGTAACGTCTCAAGAGAATAAAGAAGTCTTTGATACATATAAGCGCATTGGATATCATGTAGGAATGATTTTCCAAATGTTAGATGATTGTATCGACTTTGAAGAAACAATTAAAATTGCTCTAAAACCTGTGCAGTCTGATTTCGAACAAGGCGTGATAACGTTACCACTAATTCATGCATTTGATCAAAATCCGGACTATATTGAAATTGCTGAAAAAGGTGATTTAAGTCGTAAGGAAGTCAATCAAATTGTAAAACAAGCTGAAGGTGTTCGATATACGAAACAAGAAGCACAACGTTATTATGACATTGCACACAAAGATATTATGAGTTTGGACATTGAAAATGAGAAAAGAGAAGAACTCTTGTCTATTTTAGATTTGGCGGCTAAGAAATGATTAAAGCTTTATTAGAATATGTAGAAATAAAAACGAAGGTAACCAGTTTAATTACCTTTATTATGGCAATTGCCTATATGAAAGTGTCAGGATATCAAATACGTTTCCTTCCAACTCTGATTTTCTTCTTAGGAATGTTTGTGTTTGATCTTACAACAACTTCAATTAATAACTATATCGATACGAAAACTAATGGTGAATCACTTGGGTTTAGTCGCAAAACTGCACTTATGATTACTTTAGCTTTATTAACCTTAAGTACAGTATTGGGAGTATACTTGGTATATCTAACTGATATTGTTGTGTTACTCTTAGGAATGTTCTCATTTGCTGTAGGGATTTTCTACACATTTGGACCCATTCCAATTTCTCGCCAACCTTATGGTGAAATAATTTCTGGAGTTTTATTTGGTTATGTTATTCCGTTTATTTTAATTCATGCAAATGATCCACATACTTTGGTTTACTTTGCATATCATCAAGGTATTGTGAATGTTGAGTTTAATATTATTAATATTCTCAAGTTTCTACTCGTATTCTTAGTTCCAACATTGCTTACTTCAAGCATTATGTTGGCAAACAATACATGTGATCTTGAGGTTGATGTTAAGGTGAATCGTTATACATTGCCGTTCTATTTGGGTGTAGACCATTCAGTGAAGCTGATGTATTGTTTCTTTTTCTCAATCTATGGATCAATTGTCCTTGCAGTTATTTTGAAGGTTCTACCTTGGACTGCATTATTGAGTTTGATTACTTTTATACCTGCATATAGGAACGTAAAGTCTTATGCAGAAAAATTAATCAAGGATGAGTCAGATATCTATATAATTAAGAATTTTATGTTGGTACTTGTACCGCATGCTCTATTTATTTATTTAGGAAGCTTTTTATAAGCTTCTTTTTCTATGTTTCTAAGCAAAAATGAAAATAAAGCGAAATATTTCACATGATTAATAATAGTAGATGAAGGAGTGATATAGTCATAGTAGAGGTGAAATTATGAAAAAGAAATTTATAGCTTTATTGTTGGGGATACTGATAGTGATAACCCCGCTAACGTTACCAATATCTGCTGACGGTGCAAATCCAGATGAGTCAATTCAATTTACAGAGGAGTTAGTCGATATTTCTACGACCGCGGGTCTTATTGAACCCTACTGTCATCAAGAGTTATTTAATAGGAAACAGTTTGAAATTAATGAATCTAAACCAGTTTGGAATGCTTATACAAATGAAGAAATGTTACAAGTACAAGCAAAATACTTACCAAAGGGAATTTATTGTTTTTCTGAATATTCTATTGAGTATTTAGACGGAACTTTTGAATTAGGATCCGAAAAAACATTAATCTATAATGATTTGATGAGTAAAAAACCAATCAAAGAAGTTCATACTTATTATGCGAAAACTACTACAAATACATTTGAATACTACTAGGAGGCAATGGA
Organism: Erysipelothrix sp.; assembly: GCA_036637915.1. Classification (GTDB taxonomy): domain Bacteria; phylum Bacillota_I; class Bacilli_A; order Erysipelotrichales; family Erysipelotrichaceae; genus Erysipelothrix. The sequence continues at coordinate 9,716 of JAVWLP010000025.1, forward strand.
TGGTAGTCGAGAATTGGCGTTTACGCAAGTTGAACGCGGTATTAGAAAACAAGCATGGCCAAATGTTTTAGATTATGAGGGTGATGGATTCTATCAAATTTGGGACTATGTTAAGGATTATAATGTATTTACACCGAGTGCTATCGGGAAACTAGAAGATCAAATGGGCCCTTACCCAGTTTATATTAAGGACATAACAACTAACGTATATATCTTCGAAAACCACTCATCTACGTTGTTCCTAAAGATGAGAATGGTAAGTTTATTGGTGAAGTACTCTATTTCGATGCTCTCCATAATGAGTCTTTTGAATTTGATGCCCCAAAAATTGATGGGTATAAAGTAAAAGGTGATGAACATATTTCTGCTAAGTTCAATAGAGATGAATACTTGCAAGAAATAGTAATTGTTTATAGTGTTGATGACTCGACTCCAATAAAACCAGTTGTTCCGGTCAAACCAGTAGAGCCAGCAGAACCTGTGAAATCTGTAGAAGAGGTTGACACATTAGTGACAAAACCTGTTGAAAGAGAAGGTGTACTTCCAAGCACAGATGTAAATAATAATTCAGTTCTGATTGGAATTGGAATTGCATCAATCGGATTGATAGCCTTGACCTTAAATTTACTTCAAAGACAAAATAAAGAAGATAGTAAAAAAAACTGATAAAATCAGTCTTTCTTTTCGTTATTAGCTTTACTATATTGTTTTAAACTGTCTGTCATATTAAATTGAAACTCTTTGTATTCAGTCCAATCATTACGATTATCTGCAATCCAGAAGATATCTATTTTTTTATCAGGATATTTTGAATTGAAATCATCTACAAATTCAAGAGCCTCTTCATAGCTCATCATGTAAGCGGCAGTAGATAAAGCATCAGCCATTGTTGAATCGGGGGTTACGATTGTTACAGATCTAAAGTCAGAACGTGAATCTAGTGTAAATGGATTGATTAGATGACTAATAGTTTGATTATCAGGTCCAAGATAGTATCTTTGGTAATCACCCGAGGTAACGACTGACATACTTCCTTGTAAGTTTAGAATATCGACACTTTCACCTTTTGTAACTAAAGAAGGTTCTTCTATTCCGATTGCCCATGCTGAACCATCAGGTTTTCCATTAATAGTACGGATGTTTCCACCACCACTTACGATTGCGTGTTCAACTCCAGCTTTCTCTAAATTTTGAGCTGCGAGCTCTGTCGCATAACCCTTTGCAATGGCTCCAACGTCGAGCTTTGTTCGTTCGTGAGTTAAGTAAACGGTATTATTAACTGTATCAATTTCAACAAATTCCCAACCTGTGTACTGATTAGCTTCCTCAAGAACTTCGCGTGACGGAACATTTCCCGGCTTTCCTTCAGCATTTAGTAGTTCGCCCTCTTCACGATAGTCATGCCATATTTCGAGAACTGCACCATAAGTTACATCAAAATATCCTTTTGATATTTCAGTATAATCACGAGCTTGGACAAGCATTTCAATAATAAGTGGATCAACTTCAACAGGTTCAATACCTGCTTTGTCGTTGATTGTTTTTATGTTGTTTACGCCTTCGTAATCATTGTATTTATCAAACAATTCGTTATAGTGAATATAATCTTTCTTAACCATATCGAAATATTCATCAAATGTTTTCTGATTAGGTGCAAAAGCAATAAATTCCAATACAGTATCGAAACCAACTTCAGTACTTTTTCCGCTGAATTTCTCAAGTTCATTTTTCTTCGTACATCCTGTTAGTAAAAGGACTACGGCTATAATAGTTATCAATTTTTTCATAAGGAAATTATACCATAGATTAACAAAGATTCATAAATGGTCATTGATAAACAGTTTATTTATTGGTAGGAAAGCGATAACTTTACTCATAGTTTAAACAGGTGGTGATAAGTTGAAGACTTTTAATATTATTGCAGCATTACTAATTGTCAATTTTAGTGTTCTAATCACGCTTTTTAATTTTAGTGTAAATGTCTATTTCGAAAAACAGCAACGCTTTGGCTTACGACAGACGACAGAAGCTGCTGTTAGGCAACACTTCAAAAATGAAGATGATGCTAAAGAATTTATAGAAAGAATGTTGATGAAACAAAATGTATCGTATGAGGAAGTCTTTTTAGACGGATATCATCAATACCCTAATTTAATTCAATTAAGAATTACGTTTTATCAGGGTAATAACTTAATTAGTTTGAGAGAAACCATGGTGGAGGATAAGACATGAAACGTAAGATTGTAATTATCACAGCGCTTAGTTTTTGGGTGTTGTCAGTGTGGGGTGGAATCCATTTTCTGAATAGTAGGAAAACAGTTTATGTACTCAATAAAATTAAAGATCAACGTACAGAGATTATGCAAGAAGATGTCGTAGCTATGAACATTCCGAGATATTTATATCTTAGTTCATTTATTGAGGAGGAGAACGATCTTGTTGGAAAGTATGTTGCCCTAGGCCATACCTTATATCCTCAACAGTTTGTTCACAGAGAAAGTGTTGAGGATATCATTGAAGCGAGAGATGGAATCATTACTCAACTTATGGGTGATGAAAAAATGTTTACTACTTCTGTGGATATTCAAAGTAGTGGTGGAAATACAATTCGTAAAGATCAATTTGTAGATATCTATATTCGCTTAACTTCAAAAAAAACGGAACCCGTCGTACAAGAATTGGTAAGACATGCACGTGTGCTGGCGGTGAAGGATCGGAAGGGAGAAGAAGCTAATGATAGCGTCCCAGTCGTAATGGTACTTGCAGTAACCCAAGAGTCCTACGAAGTCTTGCTGCGAGGTGATGAGATGGGAGAGCTAGTCTATACATTATCTTCAAGAGCTTACGAAAGTGGACAATCCGAGGTAAATGAAGAAGGGAAACGAATGATTGATGGCATTTGATTTTGGATTGTTACAACGCTATGTTGATAACGATAAAATTACAGACATTAACTTCAACGGTAAGGATTTATGGCTAGACCATCTTGAGAAGGGGAGATATTCTATCGAGAATTTCTGGAGTGCACCCGAGATAGAAAAACTATGTAATCGTCTGTCGAACGAAGTTAATAAGCAATTTAATCTTCAAACGCCAGTACTTGAATCAGATCTTGATAATTTGAGAATCAGCGCAGTTCATCCTTGCATTACAACTCAAGTTTCCTTATCGATTCGCAAAACCTCATTACAGTTGAGACTTACTGAGAACGAAATGATAGAAAGTGAATATTTATCTAAAAATGGTATAAAACTTTTAAGATATTGTGTACTTTCCCAGTGTAACATCATGGTTAGTGGCCTGCCGGGATCTGGTAAAACAGAGTTGATTAAATATTTGTCTAGCTACATCCCAAAACAAGAAAGAGTGATTACCATCGAAGATTCCTATGAATTGCACTATCGTAAAATATTTAAAAACCGTGACTGTATTTCAATGAAAGTTGATAAGGGATTTAACTATCAAGATGCAATAAAGACAAGTTTGCGTCAAAGACCCGATTGGATTCTATTGAGCGAGGTTAGAGGAAATGAGGCTCTTGATCTTTTAAACTGCATTGCCACTGGCACACATTTGCTAAGTACAATTCATGCGCAGAATGCCCACGAGATTCCAAACCGTTTACTTAATATGATTCCTGGCGCAGATATCGCCAGCGAAATTCTGTATGATAAAATCTTAAATTCGTTAGATGTCGGGATCCATATCGATTTATTTGTGACCAATGAGGGAATTACACGCTCAGTACGCGAGATTGTTATCTATGAGGATAAGCAAGTAAAAAAAATTTATCAAAGAGGAAACAAGAGATTACTGATGCCAATTCCAGAGGGTATTAAAGAAAAAGCAAAATTGAGAGGTGTAAAATGGTAGCCGTTTTACTAGTTGCACTAGTACTAATATATCACTCTGAATTGTATCAAATATTTATCATGAGAAAGTGGAATTTTAAATATTCATATAAAAATCTTAATTTTAGTTCGCAAAAAATAATATTTAGTTATAGTGTCATTGCACTTTCCCAAGGGACCTATATTTTGTATCAAAAATTTATATTGAAAGATATGGGCATCTACTTTCTATTTGTCATTTTAGGTGCATATCGAATGTTATCCGTATTGCTTACGTACTCGAAAGATTACGAGTATTTTGAAAACTATACTTCTCTATTGATGCAGATTTGCTCGGAGTATGAATCAAATGCGAGCCTATATATATGTATGGAGTCTTTGTTGTCACAACAAACTTATTTTCAGGAAGAAATTTACAATCTATTTAGTGAATTAAAAAGTGGAAACTTAGAAAGAAACAGTTATCTTAAAATTTCATCACATTATCTATATCACTCGCTAGTAAAAACAATTGAATTTAATGAAAAATTTGGTGATAAAATGTACCAAGATAAGTTAAATCGAATTTTAAATGAGATCGATGTTTGGTACGACACGATCTACAAGCATCAGTATGAAATTCACAAGTTTCAAAAGCAAGTTATGATGTTGATAGGCTGTGGTCTAGTTGTAAGTTATTTTTCACTCAATATGTTGAATCAAATTGGTGATATTATTAATTCTGATACTACAAGTATACTCATTCTATGTTTTTGCATAGTTAATATTCTAATCTATCAAAAATCTATTAGCATGTACCGAGCTGCATTTGATTGTGAGGTAGAGAATGTTGATTGGTAAAATAACAGTAGCTGCTCTTCTTGTTTTCCATATTAAGTTTGGTAGAAAAATTCTTAAAAGATTGAAAACTGAAAGTATATATTTAATAGATAGATTGGTGGCAGACTCGAGAATAATTGATATACAATATTATGGTATTTTCTGCATATTAATAATGAGCTTAGTAAGTTTGAAAATATTGCTTTTAATTCCAATATTTTATATTCATACTATAAGAAAAACGAAACGGAAGTTTTTAAAAATTCAAGCAGAACTTAAGTATGAATTTCCGATTTGGCTCCGTACAATACAAATGTTACTAATTGATAATACGGTCGTCGTAGCTCTAAAAAAAAGTATGGACAATGCACCTAAGTTAATAAAAAATGACTTAAAGGATTTAATCGAAAAAATTACAGAAGACCCTTGGGATACAACTGCTTTTGATAATTTTCTAATAGAATACGAAATGACCGAGATAAGAAAATCCATGCGTACGTTACAAAGACTTCACCGTGGTAGTTTATCCAATATTAATGAACAACTTGAAACGATGTACGAAAGATCGGTGGACTGGATTGAAATTGAACGAATTCAATACTTCAAAAATAAACGTGATGTGAAAAGTTGGATTGCGATATTACCGATGTTTAATGTAACTATATTATTTGTTGTGGAAATGTTTTTGACGATTGTTTCAGTTATCGAAGGGGGGTGGCAATAATGAAAGCATTCTTTGAAGAGTATGGGTTAGTTTTAGTTGTAACAGTTATTGCGACGGGAATGATTTTTTTCTCAAATGAATTTAAGGAAATACTTAAAGATACATTGATAACCCAATGGGATACAATGACAGAGGTTAGACAGTGAAAGGGGCCATTGAGTATTATTTAACGATGCTTACTGTTATATTTGGGATTCTGATTACTTGGCAGCTTTTATTATTGTTTTATCAGTCTAACCAAGCACATCTTATGCGAGAACGTGGTATTGCGTATCTCAATAATTCGAATTTATCAGATATTCGTTCAGCAGAAAGGTATCTTAAAACGATTCAGTGTGAAGGGTGCAAATATGACTTATTAGTTGAAGAAAAACAATACGTCCTTCATGTATATACTAGTTTGGATATTCCAATTTTAGGACTAAACAAAGATGTAATCTTAACAGGGGTATCATATATAAAAGAGAAGTAAATGGATACTTCTCTTTTAGTCTTTTGGTAGTATAATTTACTTATTTAGTGTATTCTAAGTACACAAGGGGTGAGTCTATGATCCTAACAATTGACATTGGAAACTCAAACACTGTTCTTGTCGGTTATGAAAATGATGACCGTGTTTTTACGCAACGTATTGAGACACATAAAGAAAATGTTTACACATACTACAAAGAAGTATTCTCTGCCATTGATATAAATGTATCAGAAGTGGTGGTGTCATGTGTCGTGCCGAGTGTTTATGAAGAATTTAATAAGTGTGTAAAAGAAATATACAAAATTGAACCGAAATACATAAATGGTGACACGATCATCAACTTTAAAATTCTCTTGGATGAACCCAGAGATATTGGAGCCGATTTCATAGCAACCGGAGTTGGAGCATTAGCTAAGTATACGCAACCCGTTATTATTGCGGATGTTGGTAGTGCAACAAAACTCACTGTAATTGATAGTGAGGGGTCATTTGCAGGTGGTGTGATTGTTCCGGGACTTGGAACCTCAGTAGAAGCACTCAATAGTTTTATTCCTCATTTACCATCAGTAGAGCTTATTGTCCCTAATCTTGTGATAGGAAATGGAACTATACCTGCAATCCAATCGGGAGTTATGTTTGGATTGATTGCTCAGATAGAAGGATTGGCAAATAAAATGGAAGCTGAGTTAGGACAAAAATGTATTCGAGTTCTAACGGGTGGCTATGCTGCGTTATTTAAAGATGATATCACTGGGTTTGTCTATGACCCATATCTTCTTAGTGATGGAATGTATCAAATAGTAAAAAAAGGAATGTTAGTATGAAAACAAAAGAATTAACTTTAAATGCATTATTTATATCGATGACCATTTTGCTAGCTGTTGTTCCAAACTTAGGAATGATCACGGTTGGGCCTGTATCGATTACTATCATGCATATTCCTGTTATTGTAGCGGGTTTAGTACTCGGTTTTAAGAGTGGTGTCCTTAATGCTACAGTGTTTGGGATTTCGGCTTTACTGATTGCTGCGACAAGACCTACGGGAGTATTAGATGTGCTATTTGTTAACCCGCTTGTTTCCGTATTGCCACGTGTTATTTTCGGAATATCAATTGGTTTGATTGCGGGTGTGATGGATAAACTCACTAAAAACTTTGCGGTAAAGGCAACGGTAACAGCAACTTTATCAACACTTGTTCATACAATCTGTGTTGTTGGAGCGATGTATTATGCTGGAATTGGCAGTGGTAATCCTGAAATTGCGGCCGTATTCTCAACAAATGTTCTTGCATTTATTGGTACTGTACTAATGGCAAATGGAATATTGGAAATGGTGGCGAGTGCTTTAATTGCAGTCCCAACCTCAATTGTATTACGAAAAATACACCATCCAGGGCAGCAATGATTGTTGTCTTATTATTGATTATGATACTTTTAATTTCGTATTCGTTTTATGAGTATCAAAACTACAAAATTGTAAGGTTAAAAGTTGAAGATTTTCAAACAAGAAATGAGATTCCAAAAGCATTACAAGGGAAAAAAATCGTGTTTGCGAGTGACTTTCAATTTGATCATAAAAATAGAGTTTTTTACCATAAAGCATGTCGTAAAGTAATGAATCTCATAAAAGATGAAGATTATGATCTTCTCATCTTAGGTGGTGATTATATTCATCAAAAGTGTTGGGATAATAAATTGATTTTCGACTATTTAAAAAAACTACCTGGTACTAAGGTTGGTGTTTTGGGAAATCATGACTATAAGGATTATGAAACTGTAATCAAAGGTTTAAATAAAGCGGATGTTCAAGTTCTAAAAAATGACGTAATATCGTACTGTGGTTTGCAAATTATTGGTGTTGATGATTTAAAAAAAGGTGCTATAGATTTACCAGGATATGACTTGAATCAAATTTCTCTTTTAGTGAGTCATAACCCAGACTATATTGGCAGTTTGCCTGCCTCTGCTGTTGATATGATGTTGTCGGGTCATTTACATGGTGGTCAGCTTACTTTGTTTGGTAAGTTGGGTCCTTCATTTGCATCCAAATACGGTATGGAGCTCATGCATGGATTGAAGAAAAAACAAAATATATCACTTTATGTTTCTTCTGGTGTTGGTGGAAGTGTGCATTGTTTTCCCATTCGATTCTGTGCTAGACCAGAGATTGTAAGTATCGAATTTTAAAAAACCACTCAAGAATAATCTGATTTTTATCTAAGAGATAAAAATCAGAGAAGCTAGGTGGTTTTTATATTATTTATTGTCTATAATTTTAAGCCAGGATGATGTACCGAGATCGACAAGTCTCTCTGTAGTATCAAAATCACCCGTATACCAAGGATCCGGAACATCCATACCTTCATAGCCGTCAATTGAGTCTAGAAAGAGTTTGATTTTATGGTGATATTTTTCAGGTGAAAAATGGAATAAGTCACGAACATTATTTTTATCCATACCAATAATATAATCGTAGTACTCAAAATCGTAATCTGAAATCTTTCGAGAACGCATACCTCTCGTTGAGATATTACGGTTGAGTAATATCTTTTGTGTCCCAGGGTGTGGTGAATTGCCTTCCTCCCATGAGCTAGTTGCAGCAGAAGCTACTTCGTAGTCTGTGTTTGCTTTGGATCTAAAAATACCTTCAGCCATGGGAGAACGACAAATGTTTCCCAGGCAAACAAATAAAACTTTTTTAATAAAAAATCACTCCTTTACTAGTATTATATCAAAAATATAATGAATGAATAATTGATTGCGTAATTGGTGCAAGTAGTACTGTAGTAATTCCTGTAATGATGAGAGCGAGGGAGGACATTGTACCCTCCATTTCACCCATCTCTACAGCTTTAGAAGTTCCTACAGCATGTGCAGATGTTCCAAGAGCGAGTCCTTGAGCAATCGGGTTATTAATTTTGAAGAATTTATTTAAGATTGGAGCAAGTGCTGCACCTAAAATACCAGTTACAATAACGACGGAGATAGTAAGTGTTGTAATTCCACCGAGTTGATTTGAGATGTCAATTGCGATAGCTGTTGTTACTGATTTAGGGATCATTGTCGCTATCAATTCAGGAGATAAGTTTAGAATGAAAGTGAAGATGCCAATGAGGATAGCGTGAGCAATTACTCCAGATAAGATACTCACTAAAATAACAAGATAGTGTTTTTTTAGAAGATCTAGGTTTTTATATAGCGGAATTGCAAGTGCAACCGTTGCAGGTCCAATTAACATTGTCAGAAATGAACCACCTTTATTAAAGCTGTCGTAATCGACATTTGTTACTGAAAGTAAGATAATGATAAAAATACTTGAGACAAGAAGTGGATTGAGAAGTGCAAAGTTAGTCTTTTCTTGAAGCTTTTGTGCAGCAAAGTAAACACCTAGAGTCAGAATAATTCCGAATAGGGGATTGGAAACGATTAGGTTGAGCATACTATTTATCCTCCTTCTTTAAGATATATTCTGCCGTAAAAGCAGTAACTAGATAGGTGATAATTGTACTGATTACCATTATGAGTGTAACTTCAACCCAGTTCTTCTCAATGACGTTAAAATAGGGCATGATTCCCACAGTAATAGGAACAAAGAGTAGTGCCATATTGCTTTTTAACCAATTACCAGCACGTTCGATAGATTCTAGCTTGAGAAGTTTTGTTTTTAATGAGATAAACAGTAAGACAAGACCGATAATGCTACCGGGAATTGGTAGGCTAAAGGTCGTATGAATAATGTCTCCGACGAAGGAATAGACTAATATTATAAAAAATTGAACTAAGATATTCATGAAATTTCTCCTTAATGAGCGCATATATTCTATCATATATGAAAGTTATAGATGTGCATTTTTGGTAAAAAAAAATTAAAAATAGCGATAATAGTAATAAACTCCGAATAATAAGTGTAAATACGAGTCTCCTGTGAAGAATCATTCATAAAAAGCATGATATAATAAGAATAAGTAATAGAGGGGAAGATATATATGGAAACGATACTATTAATAGTTAATGAACATGAACTATATTTAGAAATCATGCCAATTATTGAAAAAAATTATAATGTATTCATAGCCAATAGTATTGATATGGCCGAAATGATTTATCGTAGTAATGATATTGATGCTATTATTTTTGACTCAAATATTTTTCCGACACGTGAAAGTGAGCTTATCTCGCGACTTCGTGCTCGTTCAAATGTTCCGCTTCTCGTAATCTCAAATAATAATGATGTTAATAAAATTTTAGAGTTAATGAGTTTGGGTGTTGACGACTATATTTCCAGACCGATTAATAAAGACATAATCTTTCAAAGGCTGAATGATACAATTTCACCAAGTAGAAAACATCGATTTAACGGACCGGTCTGTTTTAAACGAGTTACCTATGATCCGGAAGTAAATCAAATTACCATTAATGGAATGGACATGAAACTATCTAATAAAGAATATCTTCTTTTTAAATTATTATTAACAAACCCTACAAAAATATTTACCAGACATGAATTAAAAGAACACTTAGATACCGAATTTACCATTAACGACCTTAATGTCATTAATGTATATATTAGCAATCTAAGAAAGAAAATAAGTATTTATGATACTGATGAATATATTGAAACAATATGGGGAAATGGCATTAGACTGTCGAGTGCTAAATAATAGACTGGAGTCTTGTTATGTATCAAATTGTGATTGAACCGAGAAATGATAAAGAAAATCAAGAGTATCTGATGGAACTTCTCGAGGAACATCAATACTCAAACAATAGAGAAATATTTTTCGAATACCAAAAATATTCATTCATATTATCAGAAAATGATAAAGTAATGGGAGGGTACTACGCTACGCAGCACGATGATGTTGTTCATTTACACCTTCTTGCAGTAGACAAAAAAGCAAGGAAAAAGCGATATGGTGTAGCGTTGTTAAAACATTTAATTAATCTGGCAATTGATCAAGACGCAACTCGAATTACTTTAACGACGCTTGATTTTCAAGCGAAGGACTTTTATATAAAACAAGGATTTCATATCTTTGGAGAACTTGAGAATACGCCCGTAAAAGGTGTAAAAAAATACTATTTAACTATGGAAATATAAGTTTGACTCGTGAGGATATAATGAAACTAATTTTAGCATCAAATTCACTAACTCGAAAACAAATCCTAAAGTCTGTAAACTTTAAGTTTGAGGCTGTTCCATCTCATATAGAGGAAGTTTCTGTAAAAGAGGATCCTAGAGAATATTGTATTGATCTGTCGATTCAAAAAGCAAAAGCTGTTGAAAATCTTATCGAAGATGGTATTATTCTCTCAGCAGATTCAGTCATTACTCTTAATGGAAAAATATTGGAAAAACCAAAAAACTTGACTGAAGCAAGAGACATGATGGAAATGCTCTCAGGAGAAAAAAATACAGCAATAACTGGTGTCACTCTTTTCGATAAATCTACCAGTAAGATAATATCCTTTTATGAGGAAACAGAAGTTTACTTTAAATCACTCAGTTCTGAAGAAATAGATTGGTATCTTCAAAATGAAGAGCATATTTTTGATAGAGCAGGGTATTCTATCGCTGGAAAAGCATCGTTATTTATTTCCAAAATCAATGGGGATTACAACAATATTCTAGGATTACCCATGAATAGGGTCTATGTTGAGCTGAAGGAACTGGGGTTCTCAATTCATGATTTTATTTGATCCATAAAAATTAGAGTGAAGGAAGACATTTACAAAGAATGCTTTACTTTGATAATTATTCGTTGTATTATAAATAGGCATTAAGTCTATGGAGGTTTAGCTCAGTTGGGAGAGCATCTGCCTTACAAGCAGAGGGTCAGCGGTTCGAGCCCGTTAACCTCCACCATTTTTATCAAAACAAACAGTATCGATAGATACTGTTTTTATTTATTAGAACGCATGAGCGACTCAGTTTGTGAATTGGTGCTATTATCTGTCAAGCAAAACTGTTTTAAAGCCACTAAAATGAGAGTTTGTTGAAATTGTTTGGTTATTCATTGACCTGTCTCTCTTTGGTACCTACTATTTAAGTATAAAGAGGAAAAGGAGGTTATTATGGCTGGACTAATAAATAAACTCTTTTCGAGTAAAAAAAAGAATGATAATCAAGAATATACAGTCCCAAATACTTCTCTTCAGATGAACGAGGTTACTGATACTATTATCGAGGATAATAATATGTTGACGAGAGCATATATTGGATTTTGGAATTCATTGAGTTTTAAACAATCGTCGAATGAAGCATTGGAATGTATTACGGATACTTATGGTTATGCTACGAGAAATAAAGAAAAGTTCAGTAAAAGAAATGTTGATATTGATTCGATTTCTATAGACGATTTGCGCTGGATAGGAATTGTTGACTTACTAGTTGAGAATGGCTATCTCTTTGAGGTGTCACCTACTTGTAGTTTGGAAGAGTTTATCGAAAAAGTTAATATCCGTAATCAAGGTGTTGATATGCAAGGGTTAGACAGTGGAGATAGTCTTGAAACTTGGATAAAAATTTTGGACTATAGGTGGAAACAAGAGTTCCTTGGATTCATACGTTTCTATATTGATTCTGAAACATATATATTGTATGTGGATAGTTTTGAATCGTTAAAGTACTTTAACAGGGACAATGAATACTTGCCCAAGAAAGTTTATCGTTGTGTAGAAGCAGATAAAATTGTCGCTACCGAATCAATGTTTCAAGATGTATGTATCGCCCTGGGTGATGATTCATTAAGAGATTACGTAGGGATTGAACTTCTTGATAAAACTTCAACAATCTTTGAAAGCAAACTAGGAGGACTGCCTTACCTATCGAAGGATAACGATGTACCGACAAATAATACGGGAAAACCTCTCTGTTTTTTAGCGCAAATTAATCTTGAAGAACTTCCAAAAGTGTCAGTAAATTTTCCTCAATCTGGAATGATTCAGTTCTGGATTGAAAGTAATGAACTCTTTGGGTTAGACATAGATAAATCTAAAAAAAGCTACTGTGTTAAATACATTGAAAAAATTGATGAAACAATAAAAACTGAGTATGTTCAAAAGAAATATGTATCCGACATATATAGAAGAGAATTTCCATTCGAAGGAGAATTTGGAATGAGATTTCGAAAAGAAAGACAATCTTTTCCTCTATATCTGTATGGGAATGAATCCTCGTTCTTGAGGAAATGGAATGAGATGTACCCTGAATCTCAAATATTGGAAGTTAGTGAACTGGGTGATCTCTATGATGATGCGCTTGATTTATCGTTGAGTATTGGTCATAAAATTAGTGGCTTTCCATTCTTTACGCTATATGACCCCAGAGAAGGAACTGATGAGTATGACGTTCTTTTACTACAAATTGATAGTGACTTTATTGCGGGGCGAAGTATTGCATGGGGGGATGCTGGAGTCGCAAATTTCTTTATCAGTAAGGAGAATCTAGAAAATAGAAATTTTTCAGATATTCTTTATAACTGGGACTGTTATTGAGGGTTAGAGAAATAGAGTTCAAATTATATTGAGAATGAGACCTAGTTAGGGAAAATATAAAATAAGCTGGAACCATCCATTCCCTTAAATTCTGTAATTATCATATGCAATGAGAGAATGTGAAATAAAAACATCTTAGAATAGAAACCATAATATGAATATAAGAAGAGGTGAATGATATGTTTCGAAAATTATTTAAGAAAAAAGAAAAACCACTTGAAGAGAAAAAATTGGAAAGAGATATTCCATTAACTCTAGAACTTGAAGGTATGTACGAGAATTTTTGGTTACGTCTCTCAAAAAATTCAGAGAGTTCAAATATTTCACTTTGTATAAAAAAACCAAGAGATTACGCAGTTAACAAGCCGGAAATATTTGAAGATCGAGGAATTGATTGGAAAACCGCATCAGAAAAACAACTACGATGGATTGGCCTTGTAGGCATTGCTCTCGAAAATAATTTCGTATTTGAGATTGATTATGCTTCGTCGCTAGATGAGTTTACTGGAAGTTTAGTTAAAATGGGAGTAGTAAGCGATTTTAAGAATCTTAATCCAGAAGAAGATATTGAAAGCTGGATTAAACAACTTGATATCGAATGGAAAAAACATAAGAAGTGTTTCTATATGTTAGACATTGATTCTGATTCATATGTTCTTTTCGTGAGTGATTTAATGAATGAAAATTATTTTAAATATCTTAGTAAACAATTGAGTGAAAAGATTAAACGTGCGGTTGAACCGGATAAAATAGAGGTTACACAATCGATGTTTAATATTGTATTAGATCAATTTGATGTGATGAATCGGGACTATGCCTCGATTACTCTAATTGATACAGAATCCGATATCTTTTCAAGTAAACTAGGAGGATTACCATATCTAGATGCTGATCATGGCGTTCCAACTAATAATGAAGAAGTTCCACTGCGTTTGCTTGCACAAATAAATATGAAAGATTTGCCTAGTCTCTCAATGAATCTTCCGACTAAAGGATTATTGCAATTTTGGATTGAAAATAATGATGTGTACGGCTTAAGTTTCAACGAACATGATGGGGGTGGGTTCTTAGTTAGATTTATCGAGAATTTAGACACCACGGTAACGGAATCTATGATTCTTGATCATTATAGACCTAAACCTGAATCTGATAGCGATATGTTTCCATTTGAAGGTTCATTTGGGATGGAATTTAGCAAGAAAAATCAGCCGTATCCTTTATACCTAGATAGTTATCAAGAGTTATTCATTCAAAAATGGAGCGAATTAAATCCAAGCTCGATTATAGCTTCAGTTGATGAATTTGGATCGTTATTGGATGATGCTATTGATGCATCTACAGAAAGTGGACATAAAATCGGAGGATTTCCCTTCTTTACACAGTATGATCCACGATTGATGACACTTAATAATCAAAATGATTACGAGGTTTTACTGTTTCAACTTGATACGGATCGAGTAGGCTCGCGGGAGATTATGTGGGGAGATTTGGGTATCACTAATTTTTTCATCTCGAACAGTGACTTAGAAAATCTTGATTTTACCAAAGTTCTGTATAATTGGGATTGTTATTAAATTGAGTAAGAAAAAACCCACTTTATAGTGGGTTCAATTTTTATATGGAGCGGGTGAGGAGAATCGAACTCCCGTAGCCAGCTTGGAAGGCTGGAGTTTTACCATTAAACTACACCCGCAAATTAATTATATTATAATTATAGACCTCAAAATCTGTGTTGTAAATATTTTTTTACAAATACTTGGGAGACTACATATTTTTATATAATTGCGTTAATATTGATATAAGAGAGGTGATTAACTTGAAGAAATCAATTCATATTATATCGTTCTTTGCTATTTTATATCTGTTAGTAACGACTAAAGGGTTTGCGTATTTTAATGTAACGATGCCATCCTCACTTCTACCCCTTGACTATATAGTAAGTCTTACCTGTGTTGGTGTCCTGATCTATGCTGCGTATCAACTATATAAAAACTGGAAATGAAAATTCGGGCTGTATAGGATCGCATTTTACATATTTAACTTAGTTGCTGAATACAGACGCTTCTATCTTTGTGTTATCAATGTTTGCTCGATTTGAAGATACAGAGGACATTCATAATATGATGACATATGATAATGGAAGAAAATTAGTAAATGTACCAAGCGTGGGGTACCATCTTTTTGAGCTTGGCGAAATTCTCTTCGGAATTTTATTTTCTAATAGCTGTATTGGACATCATGTTTCGTACGAGCCTATCTTTTGAAAATAATAAAACTTGTGAAATTAAGATTGTACCAAACATAATTGTTTTTTAAGTCGTGAAAATAGTATATAGCATCCTCAAAATAAAAAAAACACAATCGATTAGATTGTGTTATATTTTAATATTGGCTGGGCCACCTGGGATCGAACCAGGGAATGTCACAGTCAAAGTGTGATGCCTTACCGCTTGGCTATGGCCCAATATACTGCGCTAACTTCTGTTTGCTTGTTTATTATAGCATAAGATAAATCCTTTTCAAGCCCCAATTCATAAAAAATATCAATATTTTCGTTAAGTTATATAAAATGTATGAAAAAGATAAAAAGAGGCGATTGTATTTGAAGTGTATCTTTAAACTTAAAATTACTAAAAAAATGGTATTACCCTTTAAAGTAGTAGGTGACTAGTATATTATAGTATGTGGAAATGGAAATAGGAGGAGATATCTCAAATGGAATTATTTGAAGGACTCAAACACAAAATTAGTGGAAAAAACATCAAAGTTGTTTTCCCAGAAGGAAATGATGCACGTATTATTGGTGCAGCTGTAAGACTTGCAGCAGACGGTTTATTACACCCAATTTTATTAGGGAATAAGGAAGAGATTGAAGAAATGTCTCACAACCTAGGATTCTTAACTGATAAATTGGAAATCATTGATCCTGAAACCTACCAAGATAAGGAAGCAATGGTTGATGCGCTAGTAGAACGTCGTAATGGAAAATTAGAAAAAGAAGATGCTTACAAATGGATCCAAAATGTAAACTACTTTGGAACAATGTTAACTTATATGGGATATGCGGATGCAATGGTGAGTGGTGCAGTTCACTCAACAGGAGACACTGTTCGTCCTGCATTACAAATTATTAAAACAAAACCTGGAGTAAGTAGAACAAGTGGTGCATTCATTATGCACAAACGTACTGAAACATATTTATTCTCTGACTGTGCAATCAATATTAATCCATCAGCGCAAGAACTTGCTGAAATTGCTGTTGAAAGCGCACGTACTGCTGAACTCTTCGGAATTGATCCAATTGTATCAATGATGAGTTTCTCTACAAAAGGATCTGCTAAGAGTCCAGAAGTTGACAAGGTTGTAGAGGCAACTAAGATTGCTCGTGAATTAGCTCCAGAATATCTAATTGATGGTGAATTACAATTTGATGCTTCTTTTGCTCCAACTGTCGCAGCTTTAAAAGCACCAGAATCAAAAGTTGCTGGACATGCTAAAGTATTCGTATTCCCAGAAATTCAATCTGGAAATATTGGTTACAAGATTGCTCAACGTCTTGGTGGATTTGAAGCTATTGGACCAATCCTTCAAGGATTGAACAAACCAATTTCAGATTTATCACGTGGTTGTGTTGAAGAAGATGTTTATAAGCTTGCAATTATTACTGCAGCTCAAACTTTAATTTAATTAAAAACTAAGATTCGGTCTCTCACCGAATCTTTTTTGTAAATAAAAACACGAAAATATGCACTTTTAAAGCCTTTATTTGTAAGTTATTAAAATAAATTAATAATTTGCACTTTTAGTGTTGACTATACTCTCAAGCATATGTTATATTATTAAGGCGTTAAGGAAACGCAGTAAAAAAACCTGGAGGTTTAGCTCAGTTGGGAGAGCATCTGCCTTACAAGCAGAGGGTCAGC
>JAVWLP010000026.1:0-3017 GCA_036637915.1 Erysipelothrix sp.
ATTGGATGCAACATAGAGATTTAAATTTTAATCGTCCAATGAATATCTATGAAGTCCATCTTGGATCATGGATTCATGAAGAAAACATGACCTATGAATCCCTTGCTTATAAACTTGTAGAATATCTTGAATTTATGAATTATACCCATGTTGAGTTAATGCCAGTAACTGAACATCCGTTCTTAGGATCGTGGGGCTATCAAGTCACTGGCTTTTTTGCGGTAACAAGTCGTTATGGTTCTTTGGATCAATTTAAGAAGTTTGTTGATGTAATGCATCAGCATGGATATGGTGTCATTCTTGATGTTGTACCAGTCCATTTTGTTAAAGACACACACGGACTTTGTTGTTTTGATGGTACTGACCAATATGAAATGCATGAAGAATCAGAATGGGGAACACACTACTTTGATTATTCAAAAGTAGAGAATCAAACATTCTTCATTTCAAGTGTCTCCTATTGGATTGAGATGTGCCATATTGATGGTCTTCGTATGGATGCTATTTCAAACTTAATTTATTACCAAGGAAATAGAGATCGTGGTGAGAACGGGCCAGGAATACACTTCTTAAAAACAATGAATCATATTTTAAAGAAAGAATATCCGACAGTCATGTTGATAGCAGAAGATTCCAGTGATTATGGTAATGTTACGAAATCGGAGACTGAAGGTGGTCTCGGATTTCATTATAAATGGGATTTGGGCTGGATGAATGATACGTTAGAGTATTATGTCTTAGATCCTATTTATAAAAAAGATAATCATAAGCTTATTAACTATAGTATGTACTATTTTTATAGTGAACGTTTCTTGATGCCGTTATCTCATGATGAAGTTGTTCACGGTAAGAAAACAATTGTGGATAAGATGTGGGGCGATTATGATCAAAAGTTTGCTCTTGCAAAAAATCTCTTTCTTTATATGATGACCCATCCTGGAAAAAAATTAAATTTTATGGGAAATGAAATGGGTCATTTTAGAGAGTGGGATGAAGAAAAACCACTTGATTGGTTCTTACTTGATTACCCAAGACATCTTTCCTTTAGACGTTATATTCAAGATTTAAATCATATCTATTCACACTATGATGCGCTTTGGGAAAATGATTACGGATTTAATGGCTTCAAATGGATTGAAGTTGATAATCACGATCAAAGTATCTACAGCTATTATCGTATTGGATCAAAATCAACTGTTATTGTCGTTCTCAATATGACACCTGTTTCATATGAGCGATATGATGTAGGAGTTCCTGAATCTGGAACTTACATTGAATTGATTAACTCAGAAAAAGATATATATGAAGGATGCAATATGACAAACTATGTGGCTTTAGAAAGTAGTAATGATCCACTACATCAACAACCACATCGCATCCAAACACGACTTGCTCCTTTCGCAGCAGTTATGTTTATTAAAGATACTTATAAATAAGAGTCCTTTTGGACAAAAAAGGAGAAACAATGAATATTTTATTTGCGGCCAGTGAAGGCTTACCTTATGTAAAGAGTGGTGGACTGGCAGATGTTGTCGGTTCGTTACCTTCGAAAATCAAGACACGAAGTGTCGATGTTAGTGTCATCATGCCACTTTATCAAAAAGTAATTGACTTAAACTTGGATAATTTTGAATATGTTCGTACAATTCGTGTTAATCAAGGGATGTTTGACGAAGAAACGCGTATCTTTTCTCACACTAATGGTTCGATTACAACTTATTTTGTTGAAAATCGTCAGTATTTCGAACGTGACGGATTATACGGATATCATGATGACGGTGCCCGCTTTGCATTTTTTCAACTTGCAGTCATGAACTTTATATTGAACCATGATGAAGATTTTGATTTGGTTCATTGCCATGATTGGCATACAGGAATGATTCCCGTGCTAGGAAAAACATTATTTAAATGGCATAATCGTATTTCTCATATTAAGTATGTCTATACAATCCATAACTTGGCATTTCAAGGAAACTTCCCAACGAGTGTCCTTACAGATGTATTTGGTTTAACAATGGATTTAATCTATGATAATAGCGTTAATTTTGATGATGGTATGAGCTTTATGAAAGGTGGAATCTTTTACGCAGATAAAGTCACGACAGTTTCTGAATCTTACGCTCATGAAATTCTTACACCAGAATTTGGTGAAAGAATGGATGGGGTCTTACGCCTTCGTGAACCGGATCTAGTAGGAATTGTGAATGGTATTGATACTAAAATGTGGAGCCCTAAGAAAGATCCACTGCTTGTATCAAATTATGATATTAAAACCCTCGAAGCCAAAGCACCAAACAAACTAGCATTACAAAGAGAACTCGGCTTGAAAGAAGATGCTAATATTCCATTATTTGGTATGGTCACAAGACTTACCGATCAAAAGGGCGTTAATCTTCTCATTGATATCATGGAAGACATTATGAGACTTGGACTTCAAGTCGTTGTATTAGGTTCAGGCAATTCTCATTATGAAGATCGTTTATCATATCTATCTTATTTGTTCCCAGAAAATGTATCGTTCTCAAATGGATATAATGAAAATCTTGCGCATCAAATCTATGCAGGAAGTGATTTCTTCCTCATGCCTTCTAAATTTGAACCTTGTGGTATATCGCAATTGATTTCAATGCGATACGCAACATTACCAGTAGTGCATGAAACAGGGGGATTACGCGATACTGTTACATCGTATAATGTCTATACAGATGAAGGAACTGGAGTTTCATTCTCTCATTTTTCACAACATGATCTTTATGATGCGATTGAACGTGCACTTGGTGTTTATGGTGATAAGAAATACATGTTGAAACTTCAAACCAATGCAATGAATGAAAAGGTTGATTGGCTTGAGTCTGCTCGTGTTTATCGTGATCTATATCGAAGTCTATAAGGTGCTCAAGCACCTTTTTTTAGATTATGAAAAGTTGATGAGTATTTCGTTAATGACGCGTTAGACCATAATGTGCATGTTAAAATTATGATATAGAAATAGGAGATATAAGAATGTCAAAAATGTA
>JAVWLP010000026.1:3027-6807 GCA_036637915.1 Erysipelothrix sp.
TTTTCACTATGGTAGTTGGGATAATGGAAGTAGACTAACAGAACAACTTAATCATAACGAAATCATTGTTTACAAAACAAATCGAATTGGCCGTGGATTTATTCTTAATTTAGGAAATCCTCAAAAGCTTGAATTAACCATGAACTACTTTGCTACCGACGATGATATCAATAATGTCTATGATTTTCTAGGGTGCATGATGCAGTGCAATATTCATCCGATTTTAGACGAGGATGGCACAACCCTTAATAATCTAAAAGATATTGAGAAAGCAAGAGAATTTGAACTTGCATTTAACCGTAGAACACTGATGGATCCTGTTGAGCGAAAAGTATTCACAATCTTTGGTGTGATGAATCCCATTGATGTAGATTTTACAAAATTTGATAATCTCTCTGAAGAGGAGACAATGATTGCCTACACATCGTATTTAGATCGATGTCAAAATTGGGATTATTATTACATGGCGCCAGGATTCTTTAAAAACGACCAAGATGATGTAATTATGCGCTATGTCTACACGACTAAGACAGTTTCGGTGGGTCCGCGCAAGGCCTTCTTACCCTATGGAGCTCAAGGCGAATTGTTTGAAAAAGCACTTCCCAATGCCCGCGTATACTTTGTGGATAGCGAGAATGATTTTAAAGTATTAGATTTTTCATTACCTTACGAAAAATTTGCGCAATACATTCAAGACTATGATACATATGACGCAAACCACATTATCATACCCGAACTATCTTTGCATGATCTAGAATCTATTATGCAACTCGAAGTAGATAAAATAAATCAGTGAGGTGAAATCAAGGAGTAGTTTATGCTAAAAGAAAGTGATATTGACTTAGTTTTTATAGATAAAGGTTACGGAATTACTTATGTTGGACAGACAATAGTATGTGATGAATTCGAATTTAGTATAGAAGTAAATAATTGTGAATCGGATCAGATCAAATGGGCTACAAAGTTTGTTAGAGAAAAACTAAGTTGGATTCAAGCAAACGAAGAGATGATAAAATCAGATATATCTAAAGGTCTCCATCAAGAATTTGATTTAATGCGTAAAAATAAGGATAAAAATGTTCCCGAAGAGACACGATTAGAAATATACAATCAGCTTCAAACGATATATCCACATGAATTCATTGCATATTTAGCTCAAAACACATATCAATTACGTTATTGGATGACTTTTAATGGATTTCGATACATTGTATACATAAGTTTCAATATGGATAACACTTTGAAGTATGTGGGTATCTTAACCATGGGTGGCTTTAAGAAAGCAAAGCAAGCCGAAGCACTTAAACTGAATACTGCGAAAGACCTATATAGTTATCACCTTGACCACGAAGGTGAATTGGGACTCGAAAGATTCTACCAGAACTTACCTGAGTCAGAAATTGAAAAGATTATTGATATTTTTATTGCTGATGATGGAAACGAAGATGGGAGGCTAGACATCTTACTTTACCTCTGTATGTTTTCAGGTGAATACGATAAACCACTCCCAGATAGGCTTTTTGATTATCTTATTCGTGAAGAAATATTTTACTATAGTCAATTCTATTTTCGAGCAAATCATAAGTACGCAAGTATTTTAATCAAACTTCTTGAAAATACTAACAAGTCCAGTCAAGCATTATTAATAAATAACATACTCTGTTCACTTGTATGCATACCTAGCGAAAAAGTGGCACAGTTTCTCTATAAAAATAGTATCGAACCTTTACCTATTTGGGCAACTAATCTCCAGATACTTCCCAAAGAGTATTCAAAATTAGCAGGATGGGAAGTAATTAATGAAGGTGAGATACGAATGCTTTATGATGATAAAGTTCTGTGCTTAGAAAAATCACAAAAACCTACAAATAAAGTTCCTCTAGTTACTTCAAAAGAAACATGTGGTCTATGCAAAAATAAATTGATAACAATGTTCAATTTTGAAGGCAATGAATATGCTACATGTCTGCATTGCGCTTGTTACCAAACAATATTTACGGATGAACAAGGGAGATGGTACCTTAACAATGAAGTTGGAGAATTTTATTCAAAGTATCCAGAATATATAAAATCGAAAGGCTCCTTTGGATTCAAAAACTATTTAAAAACTAAAAAAAGTGTTCGGTCCTCATTTGCCGTAAATAATCAATTTGTAAATGTTTCAAGATCTCAAATTGGAGGAATTCCAACTGAAATCAACAAAGTGAGCTATCCTATGTGTCCAGTTTGCCATAAAACGATGAAGTACGTCGCACAACTTGATATGGAAGATCTGGGTAGTGAAGGAATATATTATTTTTTTAAGTGTTCAACCTGTGATTTGATTGGCTCAAATTATGACCAATCATGACAAAAAAGAAAGGAGAAATAACTATGATGACTATTAGTATTTAGGGAACTTAACAGTTCAAGAACAAGATTGTGGATACACTGATACAACGGTACCATTTCTTAGGTATCCCATTGCCCATATTTATATTTCAGATGAAACAATGATTGATGAAGCGGCACTTGAACAATTCAACTCACTTCTTAATGAGTTAGAAACAAATATTAACGAAGGTTTCAAAGTTTTAAGTGAGACGGATGATAGTGATGTAAGAGACTACTTTGAATTTTATTTAGAAGAAATTCCTGAAGTATTTGAAGTTGATAATCCACAAAACTTAAGCCAAAGTGAGATGACTGACTGTCTCAAAGTTCACGCAGTAGCAAGTCATTGTAATGGAGAGCATCAGTTTTTTGTAATCGACTATACGCTTGGTTATGATCAACTTCTTGCTCTCAAATTTGATAAGGGCGGTATAATTCAAATAGCCTGGGAAAGTTAGTGATAGTATGAATATGATTTTGTTAGTAATAGGATTGTTGTGTTTGGGTCTTTTTGTTTATCATCTCATTTACAAAATAGTAATCACGAAGACATGGACCAAAACGACTGCGAAGATCATTCGGATTAAGTCACAAGGTAATCGGCGTCATCCATCTCAAATGTATTTTTTAGAATACGAGAGCGAGGGACAAAAATATGTTGGTCAGTATCTCGTAGGAACATCCTTTAGTGAAGCAATATTTGATGCCTATTTAAATGCTGATAGAGTTGAAATTTCATATGCTGCAGATCATAAAAAGGTTTCGATTCCTTCCGTAAAAGAAGACTGGGTATTTATCGTTATTTTGTTATTTTGGAGTATATTTTGTTTGGTGCTTGCATTGAATATTCCGTAATTCATAACATGAGCAAGTATTTCAATTCCATATGACTTGATTTTTGGGATCTCTTAGATATAATAAGGGTCAGAAAACGTTTTCTGAGGAGATGGCTATGAAGCGAATATTACTACAAAATTTTGAGTGGTACAGTAAGTCTGAAGATAATCTTTGGAATGAAGTTGCTGCGAATGCTCATCAATATAAAAAAGACGGCATTACAGAATCTTGGTTACCCCCTGCGTACAAAGCAAAGAATGGTGTCGAAGATACTGGATATGCTGTTTATGATTTATATGACTTAGGCGAATTTGATCAAAAAAATACGATTCGAACAAAGTATGGTACTAAAGACGAGTATCAGAATGCAATCAATGCATTGCATCAACACAATATTAAAGTTTATGCTGATATTGTGCTCAACCATAAGATGGGAGCAGATGCAACAGAGTCAGTTGCTGCCACAATTGTGAATCCAAGAAATAGAGAAATATTAAAAGATGATATCCAGATAGAATCATGGACTGTTTTTAATTTCGATAACAGAAATAATAAGTATTCTGATTTTAA
>JAVWLP010000026.1:6817-26783 GCA_036637915.1 Erysipelothrix sp.
GTGGAATCATAATCATTTTACTGCTGTAGATTTTGATTGTAGGACTCAAAAATCGGATATTTATCTTTTTAAAGGGAAGACATGGTCTGATAATATTGACGAAGAATTTGGTAATTTTGATTACCTCATGGGTGCAGATGTTGATGTTTCTCACCCTGATGTACAAAATCATCTGAAAGAGTGGGGACAATGGTACACACAAACATTCAATTTAGATGGGTATCGAGTTGATGCTGCGAAACATATTGACTTTGACTTTTATAACCAATGGTTGTCAGCAATGAATACGTCTGGTAAAAAATTCGCTGTCGGTGAGTATTGGAGTCCGGATTTACGTGCATTGCATAATTATCTGCAAGAGACAGAATACTGCATGTCCTTGTTTGATGTTCCGCTTCACTTTAATTTTCATATTGCAAGTTATTTGGAAGATAACTTTGATATGAGACATATCTTTAACGGAACCCTTCTATCAACACAGCCTGACTATGCTGTCACATTTGTTGATAATCATGATACACAGATGGGTCAATCTTTAGAATCTTATGTTAAGCAATGGTTTCGTTACCATGCGTATGCATTAATTCTTTTACGTCCCCAAGGTGTTCCCTGTGTGTTTTATCCTGATTATATGTGGCAACTTCCAGATTTACCAAAAATAATGAGATTGTCGCACCGTGTTGACGGAGAGTTTTATGACATGCTTGATGATGCACATGTGATAGGATGGAGTTATGATGGTACTGTTCCTGCAGCCATCGTAATGACCAACAGACACCAGTCTGTAAAGAAGATGTATGTAGGAAAACACCACGCTGGAAAGCGATTTAAAGACTTAATGGAGAATATACCTGAACGAGTGACCATTGACGATAAAGGGATTGGATATTTCCCTGTAGAGACAAAATCATGCAGTGTATATGTATTAGAGGAGTATAGTGATGAAAGTATTTTATGATAATCTTGGATATCTTGTCACAAGCGAGGACAGAAAGATATTTTATAAAGACGTTGAAGTAATCGAAGGAAAAATACCCAACCTTGAATTGGGACAAGAACATTTTGTGACCGATGAGTGTGGGAGAGAGTACCCAATTATTCATCGTGGCATTGTTCATACTGATTGGTTTGCAAAGACGTATGATGCGACTGAAGAAAAACTGGGCAGTTATATTGAGAATGATCAAACGATATTCAATGTATACGCACCAACAGCTACAAAAGTGTACGTATCGTATCATAATAAGAAGCATTTAATGCTACGTAAGCCTAACGGAGTTTATACACATAAAGTTGCTAAGAATTTACACAATGTATCGTATTCGTATGTTGTCCATGTGAATGGAGATATTCATGTTACAACGGACGTGTATGCGAAAGCATCACTTCCTAATGGTGTCGCAAGTGTTGTAGTTGATTTTAAACAACTCAACTTACATGTCGTACCGTTAAAGCCGCGAAAAGGAGTGATATTAGAAACTCAAGTTCGAGATTTTAGTATGGATCCAAATGTACCCTTCAAAAATAGAGGGAAGTTTCTTGGCTTATTGGAATCCTATGGAAACTACGGGAAACGACATATTGAAGATATGGGTGTTACTCATATTCAATTAATGCCAGTTAATGACTTTGGAAGTGTTGATGAAATGAACCCATTTCTTAACTACAACTGGGGTTATGACCCAATGCAGTATATGGTTCTTGAAGGAAGTTACAGTAGCGATATCACAAACCCAGTTCAAGTCATCCAGGATTTCGCAAATGTTGTAGACGGATATCATAAATCCGGAATTGGAGTTAATCTCGATGTTGTCTTTAACCATATTTATGAAGTGTTTCCTTCTTCACTAAATAAAACGGTGCCCTATTTTTATTTCCGTTATAATGAGGGGTTCTATCTCTTAAACGGAACGTACTGTGGAAATGAGATTGCCTCAGAACGTCCTATGGTAAGGAAAATGATTATAGATACCTGCAAATACTTTGCGGAAACATTCAATATCGATGGTTTCAGATTTGACCTTATGGGAATTATGGATATTGAAACTTTAAATTCGATTCAAAATGAATTACCGAACCTTCATATTTATGGGGAAGGTTGGCATATGCAATCAGGATTAAATGATTCAATGAAAGCCAGCATTCCTAATTCACGTAAAATGCCAAATGTTGGGCACTTTAACGAACAGTTTAGAGATGTCGTTGGTGGACGAACTGATGGATCAGGGTTAGGATTTGCGGATACTGGATTGACTCCAAATATCCAAATGTCAGTACTCGGAAGTAATAATATTTTCCAATCAAAATCTCAAAGTATTAATTATGTAGAATGTCACGATAACTATACGCTAGCAGATCGCGTTGCGATTTTAAATCGCGACATTAACGTCATCGATAGTATCAATGCTTTAGTCATTTTATCTAAAGGCGTGCCATTCATGCAGATTGGACAAAGTTTCTTTAGAGATAAACAAAGAAATAATAATTCTTATAATTTACCTGATAAGATTAATCATATCAATTGGAGTTATGTTGATCGATACCGTGATCATCATGAGTGGGTTAAATTTTGTATTCAATTCCGTAAAGAAAATCCAGAATATCGAATTGATTTTGATCACGCATCCATTCGATTTGTAGGAAGTCATCAAACATTATCGATTCATCCGACATGGGTTGATGTTAACCAACACGAAGGTGAATAAAAATATTTGATAAAAAGAAGGCAGAGTTCACAAGATTGTGATGAAACCTTCTTTTTTTTTGATTTTTAATTTAAAAAATTTTATCAAAATTTAGGTAAAATGCAGTTGTGTAGCTATTATGACCTATTAAAGGGGTTAAATATAAATAGAGAAATACTGTAAACGGATACAGAAAGGCTTTACATTTTAGAAATGCTTGTTATAATAAGGTTACGAAAACGATTTCCTAATCGTGAGGAGGAACAAAAAGTGAAACGATTTATGAAGGTTTTTGCAACATTATTTGTTGTACTCGCTGTAGCAGGATGTTCAGGACAAAAGAAACCATCCAATGAAACAGTGAATCTAAAAGTATGGGGATCTCAAGAGTCACAAGAACTCTTAACAGAACGAGTTGAAGCATTTAAGAAAGCCAACCCGGACAAGAAATATGAAATTGAAATTAAAGTTGTAGGGGAACCAGACGCACGTGATATGGTAACTCAAGACTTGGATGCAGCCGCAGACGTATTTGCATTCGCAAATGATCAACTTAAAGATTTAGTTGAAGCAGGTGCACTTTATGAAATCACAAAAAACAAAGAACAAGTTGTAAAAGATAATGTCGAAGGTTCAATTGAATCTGCAACATTGAATGACAAATTATATGCATACCCAATGACAGCAGATAATGGATACTTCATGTATTATGACAAATCAATCTTCTCAGAAGAAGATGTGAAATCTCTTGATGCAATGATTAAAGCTGCAGAACAAAAAAATAAGAAAATCTTTATGGATGTATCAAATGGTTGGTATATCGCAAGTTTCTTCTTAGGAGCAGGCAATAAAATTGAAATCAAAGATGGCAAACAAGTACTAGACTTTAATAATGAAACAGGTGTTAAAGTTGGGGAAGTTATTCGCAAGTTCACAGCATCACCTGCATTTATTACTGGTGATGATGCAATCTTACAAGCAGGAATGGGAGATACCATTGCAGCTGGTGTCTCAGGATCATGGGTAGCAAAAGGTGTCAGTGATAAACTTGGTGCTAACTATGCAGCTGCTAAACTACCATCATACACATTAGATGGTAAGGAAGTTCAAATGGCTAGCTTTGGTGGATACAAACTCATGGGAGTCAAGAAAAACACTAAGAACCCAGTGGATGCATTAGCACTTGCAGAATTCTTAACCAATGAAGAAAGTCAATTAGCACGATTCAAAAAACAAGAACTCGGACCTTCAAATATTAAAGCAGCAGCAAATCCAGATGTCTCAGCTAACGTAGCTCTAAAAGCTCTTGCTGATCAAGCACCATTTGCACATAGTCAAAATGATGTTCTTGGAAGTTTCTGGAAACCAGCCGAAGCATTCGGACTTGCACTTGAAGATAAAAATCAAGATTCAATGAAGACACTTCTCGATAAAATGGTTTCACAAATTCAAGATGGTGTTGTTGAGTAACATTTAGGGGCTAAGGCCCCTTTCATTATTAAGGAGAAAATGAAATGGATAAACTGACACAACCCATTAAGAATTTCTTCGATGGGTTTAAAAAAGGGGATAAAATTACTCGCTGTGCATATTTTATTATGGGATCTGGAGCCTTTTTAAGAAAACAATTTATTAAAGGTTACCTTTATCTCTCAGCACAGATTCTATTCATACTTTACATGATACGTTTTGGATTCAGTCAACTTTCAGGGTTAACGACATTGGGTACAACACTTGCAGGTGAAGTATTCGATGAAGCACAAGGAATATACCTTTATACTGAAGGTCATAATTCAATGTTGATGCTACTCTTTGGGGTATTTTGTATCTTTGTAATTATTGGATTCTTCGCTGTTTACTTCATGAGTGTTCGAGGCGCAATCGCGAATCAAAAATTAGTAGAAGATGGCAAAACACTACCAGAATTCAGAGATGAATTAAAAACATTATTGAACGAAAGATATCATGTTACGATTTTAGCATTACCTACAATTCTTACGTTCGCATTTACTATTGCACCGTTAGTCTTCATGGTACTCATTGCATTTACAAACTTTGATATTGATCACCAACCTCCAGGAAGTCTCTTTACTTGGATTGGGCTTCAAAATTTTAAGGACTTACTTTACAATAATAAGATTATTTCTGGAACATTCTTTGCACTCTTAAAATGGACATTTATTTGGGCAATCTTCGCAACATTCCTAAACTATATTTTCGGGATGTTACTGGCAATGCTTATTAACTCTAAAGGAATTAAGATTAAGAAGTTTTGGAGAACTATTTTCATTATTTCCATCGCGATTCCACAATTTGTGAGTTTAATGCTCATGTCTCAATTACTTCATGATCAAGGACCCGTAAACGTGCTTCTCATGAACTGGGGTGTCATAAGTGAACCAATTAAATTCCTAACAAATGGAACTTTAGCTAAGATTACGGTTATCGTAGTTAACTTATGGGTTGGGGTACCGTATACAATGTTGATTACATCGGGTATCTTGATGAATATTCCTGAAGATATGTATGAAAGTGCTCGAATTGATGGTGCTGGACCTGTACGACAATTCTTCAGTATCACGCTTCCTTACATGCTTAGCGTCACAACACCGTATTTAATTACCCAGTTTATTGGTAATATTAATAACTTTAACTTAATCTTCCTATTAACCGGTGGGGGCCCATTATCGCTTGATTACTATCAAGCTGGTAAAACTGACTTGCTCGTTACATGGCTCTACAAATTAACGCTCACTGAAAAGAATTATGCATTGGCATCAACTGTAGGTATCATTATTTTCGTAATCAGTGCTGTGTTGTCACTTGTTGTGTTTAGAAAAGTTACTGCAAAGGAGAGTGATTTCCAATGATGAAAGGAATCAAAGCAAAACGACGTGCTAAATCAACTGTCGGACATATTATTTTATCAATTCTAAGTGTCATTTGGTTACTTCCAGTCGCATGGATTATCATGACTTCATTTAGAGGTGAACCAGGAGCATTCACAAGCTATGTTATTCCAAAACAATGGACACTTGATAACTATATCAAGCTCTTTACAGAAACATCTCGCTATAACTTCCCACGTTGGTTTATGAATACATTTATTGTTGCTGTATTTACATGTGCAATATCTACAATTATTACACTAGCAACATCGTATGCATTCTCAAGACTGAGATTTAAACTTCGTAAACCAATGATGAATGTCGTATTAGTTATTGGGATGTTCCCAGGATTTATGTCAATGATTGCAATTTATTACTTAATCAAAGCTATCGGGTTAGATCAATCACTTGCCGCTCTTGTCCTTGTTTATTCTGGGGGAGCTGCAATGGGATACTATATCTCAAAAGGATTCTTCGATACAATACCTAAAGCTATTGATGAATCAGCAATTATCGATGGGGCAACACGTAATGATATTTTCTGGAAAATTACGTTACCACTTTCAAAACCAATTATTGTTTATACAGTATTAACTTCGTTTTTAGCACCATGGGTTGATTTTATCTTTGTAAGTTTCATTATGCGTGATAACTATAATAACTATACAGTTGCTTTAGGATTATTCGAAATGTTGAAACGAGAAAATATTAATCAATACTTTACCCAATTCTGTGCGGGAGCGGTAGTTATCGCAATTCCAATCACAATCTTATTTATGATTATGCAAAAATACTATGTTTCAGGTGTCACAGGGGGTTCTGTTAAAGGATAATGAAAAAAATTGGAATTATTCTTCTTGGAATATTAGTTTTAGTTGGATGTACGCCTCAAAAGAAGGCGTACGTTCAGCCAGAAGTACCATCTCTATACTATGAAATATTTGTTGCATCGTTCTATGATTCCAATGGTGATGGGGTTGGGGATCTAGAAGGTGTAAAAGAAAAACTCCCATACATACAAGAAACATTAGGTGTCTCCAATCTATGGTTGATGCCTATCAATCCTTCGCCTTCATATCACAAATACGATGTTGTTGATTACTACGATATTGATAAATCCTATGGTGATATTGAAAGTATGAAATCATTACTCTCATCAATTAAAGATCGGGACATGACTTTAATCATGGATCTTGTCTTAAATCACACCTCTAGTGACCATCCTTGGTTCAAAGAGGCTGTAGCCGCTAAGCAGTCAGGAACATGTTCTGAGACTAAATACTGTGATTACTATAACTTTAGTGATTCATGGGAAAAAGGCTACAATGAAGTTAGTTCAGGACTTTGGTATGAATCTGTGTTTACAGATTCAATGCCAGACTTGAATTTAGACAATCCTGAGGTAAGAAACGAAATAAAAGAAATTGTGACATTTTGGTTTAACCTTGGTGTTTCAGGATTTAGACTGGATGCTACAACTCATTTCTATGAAGATGAAACATCTAAAAATACTGAGTTTCTAAGTTGGTTCAACGCCATGGCAAAAGAAATTAACCCACAGGCATATATCGTTGGTGAAGCGTGGGTACCCAATAGTACGATTGCTCAAATGTATGATTCGAAAATTGATAGTTTCTTTAATTTTGGTGTCAGCCAAGCGCAAGGTGATATTGTGAAAAGCATTAAAAAAGGAGACGGACAAGCGCTCTCAAAAAAAGTTGCGGACTATAATGATGAAATACGAAGTTATAATCCTAAAGCTAAAGACGCGCCATTTTTATCAAATCATGATAATGGGCGTTCAGCCAGCTACTTTGCAGATGAAAAAGAACAAAAGCTTGCAGCTTCAATATATTTAACCATGCCTGGAACGCCATTTATATACTACGGTGAAGAAATTGGACTTAAAGGAAGTGGCGTTGATGAAAACAAGCGTCTTCCAATGGTCTGGTCTCAAAAAGATGATAAAGGTAAAGCAAAACCACCTAAAAATGCGGATTACACCGTATCATTTGAAAGTTCGGTAGAAGATCAACTTAAAGATTCTCAATCACTTTTGAATCACTATATTAAAGTCATTGAGATACGTAATAAATACTCCCAAATATCAACCGCACACCCACTTAGTTTGCCAAGTGATTCGTCTCTTTATGTCATGCAATTTGACGATATCATTGTTATTTATAACTTATCTTCTGAAAAACAAAGCTTAACTGGAAAATATGAAATATTGGATATAATATCTGGGGATGCCAAAGGGGAAGCCTCACAATTAAGTATTGAAGGCTATAGCAGTCTTGTAATCAAAAATAAATAATCTATCCCATATTAAAAGGATGATGCTATAATAGTTTCATGTCAGGAGGAAAGAGCATGGTTAGTATTAACGATGTCGCTAAAAAAGCCGGTGTAGGTGTTTCAACAGTCTCGAAGGTTTTAAACAATTACAGTAGTATTAGCGATGCTACACGAGCAAAAGTAATGGATGCTGTGAATGAACTCAATTATGTTCCGAACTCCATTGCATCAGCACTTTCCTCAAAGCAGGGAAAACGTGTTGCTTTAGTCATTTTCATTAATAACCAACGTCAAGCAATTGATGAAATTAATATGCAATATCTCTTTGGTGCAATGAATCAAGCTAAAGAACTCAAACTTGAAGTTATTCCAGTTTTCTCAAATGTTCTTGAGAAAAAAACAGCCCGTGATATATTACAATACTTTAATTCTTTACGTGTTAATGCTATTGTATATTATGGCCTCTCTAAAGAGGCAGTAGAATATCAAGAGGTTATCGATATGGATGTTTTCCCAACTGTTGTTGTGGATGCACCCATCCAAGGACCTCGTACCTCATATGTCATGGTAGACCATGAAAAAGCGCAGTATGAAATTGCCTCAATGATGATTCAACGTCATAAAGCAAAGAAAGTTCTTTACCTAGCAGGACGCCGTGATGGTTATGTCACAGATTTACGTCTTCAAGGTGTTGTGGATGCATGTGATCACAATCACGTGAAAATCAATGCACAATACGCTAATTTTAGTGAAAAGAAAGCGCGTGATCTAACAATCAAACATGCAAAAGATGCAGATCTTGTCATCTGTGCATCCGATTTGATTGCTATAGGAGCTGTCCACGGACTTCAAGAAATAGATGAGTTTAGACCCGTTTGTGGTTATGATGGAATTACACTGTTAGGGTATATCGATTCCAAAATTGATACTGTCGATCAAGATTTCTATAAAATCTCAGTTGCAGCAGTGAATGCCGTACACAATTTGCTTCAAGGAAATCCTTCAGAAGCAATCTTACTTGACTATGAAATTAAAACCATATCATATGATGATGTTATTATGTAAAAGAGGGTGAAAACCCTCTACTATTAATACGTTTTAGAAAACGTTTTCGGAGGAAAAATATGTTTAAAGAAGAATTAGAAAGCATGATGAGCTGTTCGTTAGAATCAGCGACTACAGCACAAATTTATGAGGCAGTTCTAGCCCTAACTCAAGAAAAAATGAATGAGACACCCCAAGTACATGGTGAACGTACTATTTACTATATGTCAGCAGAGTTTTTAATTGGAAAACTATTATCGAATAATCTGATGAACTTAGGCATATATGATGAACTAAAGGATACATTGGCAGAAAGTGGTCATAATATTACAGATATTGAGGCTTACGAACCAGAACCTTCACTTGGAAATGGTGGCCTGGGACGTCTTGCTGCATGTTTTATGGACTCTATCGCTACTTTAGGTCTTAATGGTCAAGGATTGGGATTGGTTTATCATTATGGGTTATTTAAACAAGTATTCGCTAAAAACTTACAACATGAAGAAAAAGATGTTTGGTTGGATAAGCCAGGTTGGTTAAACAAAACAGATTTTGCTACAGAAGTGATGTTGGGTGATGTTAAGGTAACAGGCCGTATGTATCAAATTGATATTCTTGGATATAATGGTGAAAAAGCACCACTTCGTCTTTTTGACCTTGAATCACTTGATGATTCTATTATTGAAGCAGGAATTCAATTTAACCAACAAGCGATCGATAAAAACTTGACGTTATTCCTATATCCTGATGATTCAACTGAAGCTGGTCAAAGACTTCGTTTTATTCAACAATATTTCATGGTTTCATGTGGACTAGCATGGATTCTTAAAGAACATGGCGATCATCTTGATCACTTGGATGAATTTGTCACAATTCAAATTAATGATACCCATCCATCAATGGTTATTCTTTTACTCTTGCGAGAAATGCTAAATAAAGGCATTAGTTTTGACCACGCAGTCAAGGTTATTTCAAATACTTGCGCCTATACTAACCATACTATCTTGGCAGAAGCACTTGAAAAGTGGCCAATCCATTATTTTGAAGCTATGGACCCACAACTTGTCACACTGCTTTATAAACTTGATGAAGTAGGAAAAACACGCAGTCAAAATCCAAGTACAGCAGTCATCGATCATGAACAACGTGTACATATGGCTTCTCTTGCAATTCACTTTAGTAAATCTACAAATGGTGTTGCTGCATTGCATACAGAAATTCTTAAAAGCAGTGAATTAAAACCATTCTTTGATATTTATCCAGAGCGATTCAATAATAAAACAAATGGTATTACATTCAGAAGATGGTTAATGTATACAAATAAACCACTCACTAATTTTATTGAAACTCGTATTGGTGATGGCTTTAAACGTGATGCAATGGAACTTCAAAAACTGGAAGAATTTACTAAAGATGAGAAGAGTCTTAAAGAATTACTAGCCATCAAAGATGTGAAGAAACAAGAGCTTGCGGACTTTATTCTAGCTACAGAAAATATTAAAATTAATCCTCATTCAATTTATGATATTCAAATTAAACGTATGCATGAATACAAACGTCAACAAATGAATCTTCTTTATGCAATCCATATGTATCAAGAAATTAAAAAAGGAAATGTTCCGAGTCGTCCAATCACATTGTTCTTTGGTGCTAAAGCAGCTCCGGCCTATACAATTGCGAAGGATATAATCCACGCACTCCTCACACTGGCTGAAGTTGTGCATCAAGATCCACAAGTGAACCAACACCTTCAAATTGTATTTGTTGAAAACTATAATGTTACAAAGGCAGAAATGTTAATTCCTGCAAGTGATATATCCGAACAAATTTCGCTTGCATCAAAAGAAGCAAGTGGAACGGGTAATATGAAATTTATGTTGAATGGTGCCTTGACACTTGGAACAATGGATGGAGCAAATGTTGAAATTTGTGAGCTCGTTGGACAAGAAAATATTTACATATTTGGAGAATCGAGTGATGAAATCATTAACCATTATAAGGTGGGCGATTATCATCCAAGTAACTACTATAATCATAATGAAATGATACGAAATACAGTTGATTTTATAAATGGTCTTGAAATGATTTCTTTTGGTAAGAAGGAAAATCTAGATAGACTTCATCATGAGTTAATTACAAAAGACTGGTTCATGACTCTGATTGATCTTGAATCATACATTGAAACAAAAAATAGAATGATTTCCGACTACGAAAACAGATTAGAATGGGCACAAAAAATGTTAATTAATATTTCACGTGCAGGTTTCTTCTCAAGTGATCGTACTATTGAAGAATATAATAGAGATATTTGGAAGGTGTAATATGAAACATACTCGTACTGCAGGGGTATTAATGCCCGTATCGAGTTTTGAAGGAACACTGGGAATTGGAGACTTTGGTCAAAGTGCTTATGATTGGATTAATCAATTGGCTGACACAGGTGCCACAATTTGGCAAATCCTTCCCTTAAATCCTGTAGGATATGGTAATAGCCCTTATCAAACCTACTCCTCATTTGCTGGAGATGAAATCTATATATCGATTGAAATTCTATTCCAAAGTCTCAGATTAGAATATGATTTTGAACCTGAAAGAGGAACTACTATTCATTACGATAGTGTTCGTGATCGTAAGAAATTTGCACTACTTCAAGCCTTCGAAGTTTTTGAGAAAAATGATGCTTATGCAGCGTTTCTAGAATTATCTAAACCATGGCTTGATGAATTCGTTGAATTTATCGCGTTAAAAAAACATAACGACAATGCATCATGGCTTGACTGGACCGAATTTGAAACATTAGAAGAAAATTTAGAATATGAACGGTTTGTTCAGTTTGTATTCTATGAACAATGGATGGATCTCAAAGCTTATGCAAACAGTCTTGGGATCATCGTTGTAGGTGATATTCCCATTTACCTGGGGCACGACTCTGCCGAGGTCTATAACCACCGCGATCAATTTCTTTTAAATCCAGATGGAAGTGCTGCCTGGGTTGCAGGTGTTCCACCGGATCACTTTAGTGATGAAGGCCAACATTGGGGGAATCCACTTTATGATTGGGATGCGATGGCAAAGGATAATTATTCACTCTGGATAGAAAGACTCCGCTGGAATCAACTTATGTTTGATGTTATTCGTATTGATCACTTTAGAGCTTTTGATACTTACTGGGCAATTCCCGGAACAAGTGATACCGCTCGAATTGGTGAATGGCGACTCGGACCAAGACATGCATTCTTTGATTGCATGTATCAAAATATAGAAAATTTAAACCTTGTCGTTGAAGACTTAGGTGATTTACGTCCGGAAGTGTTAGAACTTAGAGATGACTATAACTTAATGGGAATGACCATCATTCAATTTAATATTAAACCTAATGAGTTGAAACGTGATGCATCAATGGGAACCAATGTTCTAGTTTATACAGGAACTCATGATAACCAACCCATTCAAGGATGGGTCCAAGATTTAACACCCGGAAATCATTTGAGAATTTCTGCCAATTTAAGAGATCTTGGTATTAATGAAAGAACGTTATGGAAACAACTCAGTTCTTATACTCTATCATTAAATGCAGACTGGGCTATATTGCCGATGCAAGATCTTATGGGTATGGGAGATGAAACGCGGATAAATTCTCCAGGAACTATCGGATCTCCTAACTGGGAATGGAAACTTGATATCGATACCAATCTTGAAGATGGATTCGAATTCTTGGCATATCTTATCGACAAGCACAATCGATAAATTAAAAGAATCATTTTCGAACAATAAATACGATATTTGTTGTGAAAAGGAGAAAGCATGAATTCAAGACTAGGTTCATTAGTAATGTTCATTTTATCTATAGGACTTCTTTGTTTCGGAATTTATACGATTCGTAAAGCATCCAAACAACGAAAAGAAGAGAAGTCAAAAAATCAATAATACGATGTAACTGTACACCTCGCTTCGAGATTTAGCGGGGTGTTTTTATGTTGAATCATTTACAAACTCCAGATTATGATATAGAATAGTATCAAATGCGACATGGGAGTATCAAAAATGACGAAACGAAACTATGTATTAGAAAACTCTTTGAATTATATAGCGATGAATCCAATGGCATCTATTGAAGATATTGCGAAGAATTCTCAAATTAGTAAAGCAACATTCCATAGAATGTTTGCGGGAAGAGATGATTTTCTCTTTGAGCTTGCTACACTATCTATTGGTCTATTAAAAATTGAACTCAAAAATATCGAAGAGACCGATTGTGATTTAAAGCTAGAAAAAGTAATTGAAACTTTAATTAAAAATGGTGGACAGGTTTACTATCTTTTTTACTACCCAAATCCAGAATCAACAAGTCAATTATCGTCACTTCTCAAAAAAGAATTAGATTTTTATTATGCATTTATTGAATCGTGTTATCACAACGAAATTCTAAATATTCAAGTTCCATTACCACTTCTTGAGAATACAATTCATTCGATTGTTTCCATGATTTGGATTCAGAAGTATTTAGGAAATTATACTGAGAAAGATTCAGTTACTTTTGGCAAAAAGCTCATTATGAAAGGAATAACACGATGAGAAAAGTATTAATAAATGAACACGAGTATCAGTTCACAAATGATATATTAAATATAGCATCCATCCGTCATAGTTTTAATAAACTTACTAGTGAAGTGTTCGAAATAAGTTTTGAAGACTGGTATGAACAAGGTTATTGGAAAGATCAATATCAACCTTATGTCCTACTTGATAATGATGTTGTTGTTGCGAATGTATCCGTCAATAAAATGCAAATAAAAAGAGATTCTAAGATTTACGACGTGATTCAAATTGGGACAGTGTGTACTCAAGAGTTGTATCGAAACAAAGGTCTTATTCGATTCTTAATGGATCAAGTATTAACGGATTATAGCGATCAATGCATTTATCTATTTGCAAATGATACGGTTTTAGATTTTTATCCTAAATTTGGATTTAAACATCATAAGGAAAAACAATATGTCATTTCAAATGCATCCTCATCCAAACATGATTTTAAAAAGTTTGATATGGCAGATCCTAATCGTCTGTCTCAATTCAAGCAAAAATATCAAATTGGAAATCCATTCTCTAAAGTAGTGGTGGTTGATAATCTGTCTCTGATTATGTTTTATCTCGGGGGTCCATTTAGTGAAATGATTTATTATAGCGAGCTGTTGGATATATTCGCTATTTATGATGATGAATCTCATACACTCTTTGATGTTTTTGGAAGGAATGATATTTCATTAGAGGAAATTATTGGTTCCATTACGGATACCTCAGAGATTACATTAGGATTTACGCCAATAGATTCTCGAAACATGTCTGTCGTAGAGGGAGACTTTGACGATAATGCTTTATTCGTTCTTAATGATTCGGAAAATTTGTTTGAGAACCAGATGTGTCTTCCGTATCTATCACATGCATAAAAAAACTGGACGAAAGTCCAGTTTTAATTTGTAACAACTTCAGGTGTCTCAGTAACAACCTCTTCAGCTAAAAGTTTTTTATCGTAAGATTTTACAAATGGATAATAAATTAATAGAGAAATAGTAAAGTTAATTAGTACTAACACGACAGCACGCCAATCACCACCTGTTGAAAGGTAGGCTTTAATTGGAGCTGGAACCGCGAAAGGTGCGACAACACTCACACGTGCTACTAAATCAAGTTTCATTGCGATATAAGTAATTGTTGTGGTAATTGCTGGTCCGAGTATAAATGGGATCGCAAGAATTGGATTAACAACAATAGGAGCTCCAAATACTACTGGTTCGTTAATGTTAAAGATACCTGGAACTATGGATAACTTACCAATTTGTTTGAGATAAGATGATTTACAGAATAACATCAAGACACAAAGTGCCAATGTTCCTCCTGATCCACCGATCCAAATAAACAGATCAAAGAATCCTTCAGTACCAATGTTTGTTGCGACACGACCTTCTGCTACTGCTGTAATGTTTTGTTCGAGAAGAACAATCCAAATCGGACGCATAATGGATCCAATAACTGAAACACCATGTACGCCTGCAGACCAAAGAATTGTAATTAACAATACTGGAATAATAACTCCAGCGTAAGAGTTACCCGCAATACTTACAAGAGGTGAGAAAACTCCCATGAGAACTTCGTTAATATTAATTTTTAAGATAACTGCAACGAACCACATCAATGTAATAACAATCATACCTGGAATAATTGCTTCAAATGAACGTGCAACTGCTGGTGGCACTTGTTCCGGCATGCGTATGGTGACGTTATGTTCTTTACAGAATCGTAGTATTTCAACGGCTATAATCATTGAAAGGATTGCGGTAAACATACCAGCCCCACCAAGATAGGTCATTGGTAGTGTGAATCCTAAAGAATTTCCTGTTGCTTCAGATACTGCAACTTGTGGAACAATTGTCATTAAGAAGGCACCGAGTGATAAAACACCACCTGAAGTGCCGTCAAGTTTATAAGATTGCGCGAGAACGCTACCCATACCGTATGCGGCATATACAGCCATGAGACCGACGGTGATTCTATACGGAATCATAATTTGTGCAACATAAGGTGCAATTAATTCTTTCCAAGCTGGAACTGGGAAGTTTACTATTAATACAAAGAAACTTCCAATCATAATCATTGGCATTGTTGAGATAATACCATCACGAACAGCTTGTAAATGTCGCTGTTCCGCTAATTTCGATAATGGTGGGAGAAGTTTTTCTTCTATCCACGCTAATGCTTTTTCCATATTCCCTCCTCGGGCGAAAGCCCTTACTAGAACCAATTATACATAGAATCTAAGCGTTTGCAATAATAATTTCCAAATTATATCTAATACACAAAACATATTTTCAAAACAAACTAAAATATTTCATCTGTTTAAAGTGAGTTTGAGTTGACTTAGAATAAATGTCGCGTTATTATGATAAAAAGAAGTCCTTTAACATTGTCCCGTGAGGCAGCGAAGGAAAGAGTTCATACCATTAAATTATTTTTAATGAGTCTCTTTTCGCGTAGAAGAGACTCTTTTTAATGGAGGGAACTATGTCTAAAACTATTCTGAATGAACAAGAGATGGATCGTGCATTGACGCGGCTCTCTTATGAAATTATTGAACGCAACATGGGAGTTGAGAATGTTGCCTTAGTTGGGATTGAAACGCGAGGAATATATCTTGCGAAAAGAATTGCAACTAAAATCTCAGAAATTGACAGTGATATTTCTGTTCTCGCCATTAATATTGATGATTATCGTGATGATAATCATGAGGTTGTAAGACAAAACCATGAATCAGTTCTAACGGATAAACGGGTTGTCTTAGTTGATGATGTTTTATTTACAGGAAGAACAGTTCGTGCCGCAATGGATGGTGTCATTGATTTGGGTAGACCCAAAGACATTTCGCTGGCTGTCTTGATAGATAGGGGTCACCGAGAACTTCCTATCAGGCCTGATTACATTGGTAAAAATGTACCCACATCTAAAAAAGAACGTGTTTACGTTCGTGTCAAAGAGATTGACGGATTGGATGAAGTAACAATTGAATCGTAAATCGTGATTTCACTTTAATTGGTTCCGAGAGTTCCAGAAGAGAAAACACATTTTGATGTTTCTTGCCTGGACTTGATAAGTTCAGGTTTTTTTATGGAGGAAGAGAATGAAAAATTTCTTAAGTGTCGATGATTTAGAAATAGAAACAGTCACAGCTTTGATAACTCAAGCTATCAAATTTAAAGAAGGAAGTGATGTACCTCAGTTTCGTGGCACGGTCGTGAATATGTTTTTTGAAAATAGCACACGGACGAAACATAGTTTTGAAATGGCAGAACATAAATTAGGGTTGCATACCATGAATTTTGATGTTAGTACAAGTTCTGTAAATAAGGGTGAGAGTTTATATGATTCGGTACTTACAATGCAAGCTTTAGGTGCAGATGTTGCCGTGATTCGACACGGTGAAAATGATTTCTATGAGACATTAGAACCATTAAGTATCAGCATTATTAATGCTGGTTCAGGATGTGGATCTCATCCATCTCAATCCCTTCTTGACATGATGACAATCGTGGATGAATTCAAAACCCTAGTTGGGTTAAAAGTTGTGATAGTTGGAGATATCCGTCATTCCCGAGTTGCTATGTCAAATATGAAATTATTAAAACGAATGGGAGCGCAAGTATATTTTTCTGGGCCTAAAAAGTTTTTTGATGAATCATATTTAGCGTATGGAGAATACATTGAATTAGATGAAGCCTTAAAAAAAGTAGATGTCGTGATGTTACTAAGAATTCAATTAGAACGCCATGAAGATGTTATGAAGACATCTCAAAAAACCTATCACGAATTTTACGGCTTAACCGAAAAACGATATGAATCACTTTTGGATCATGCAATTATCATGCATCCAGCACCAGTGAATCGTGATGTGGAAATTGCGGATTGTTTGGTGGAGTCGAAGAAATCACGGATTGTTGACCAAATGACGAATGGTGTTTATATGAGAATGGCGATACTTGAAAAAATAATGGAGGATAAAATATGAAACTTATATTAAAAAACGGAAGACAGATAGTTACTGGAAATACTTTGAAAAATGTTGATATAGCGATTGAAAAAGGTGTTATCGTTGCGATTGGGGATGACTTACATGGAGACGAAACCATAGATTTAGGTGGGAAACTGGTGATGCCTGGATTGGTTGATGTGCATGTACATCTTAGAGAACCAGGATTTACAGATAAAGAAACTATAAAAACGGGAAGTCGCGCTGCAGCACGGGGCGGATTCACAACAATCTGTGCGATGCCAAATACCAATCCCATACCTGATACAGTCGAAAAAATAAGTGATATCAAAGAAATTATCAAAAGGGATGCCGTAGTTCATGTTCATCAGTATGCACCGATTACAATGAATCTTCGTTCTGATGAACTCGTGGATATGGAAGCAATGGATGCTTTTGCTTATACCAATGATGGTGTAGGTGTCCAGATATCAGGAACGATGTATCAAGCAATGAAGGAAGCTGCACGCATTAATAAACCGCTTGTAGCCCATACGGAAGATGAAAGCTTGTTGTATGGTGGTGTGATGCATGAAGGAATTCGTAATAAAGAATTAGCGTTGCCAGGAATTTTAGGTATTACAGAATCTTCACAAATTGCCCGTGATATCTTAATTGCGAAAGAAACAGGATGTCATTATCATGTATGTCATGTTTCGAGCAAAGAAAGTGTTGCAGCGATTCGATTTGGAAAAGCATTAGGTGTTAGAGTTACGGCTGAAGTATCACCACACCATCTCATTTTAAACGAAATGGATATTAGTGGTGATGATGCAAACTTCAAGATGAATCCGCCACTACGTTCAGTTGAGGATCAACAAGCACTAATTGACGGACTTCTTGATGGTACGCTTGATATCATTGCAACCGATCATGCGCCACATACTACTAAAGACAAGGAATCGGGGTTTCTTGGCAGTCCATTTGGAATCACTGGTAGTGAAATTGCCTTTGCATTGGTATACACACATTTTGTAAAAACAGGAATTATGACTCTTGCTCAAGTTCAAGATTGGATGAGTTTAAAACCTGCGAAGCTATTCAATCTTAAGGGATCAAGTCTTAACGTTGGGCAACCGGCTGATATATCAGTATTCGACTTAAAAACTGTTCATAAAGTAAATGAAACAGAATTTGAGTCAAAATCAACAAACACACCATTTATCGGATCAAGGGTTCAAGGTATGTGTGCTCTGACTGTGGTTGAAGGGGAAATTGTATGGAACGTTATTTAATATTGGAAGATGGAACTGTCTTTAGAGGTAAAGCGTTTGGACATCAAATGGAAGTGACTGGAACTTTGAAAATATATACTGGAGCGCAAGGGTACCAAGAAGTGATGACATCACCCAACAATCAGGATAATATCGTTATTTATACTTATCCCAGTGTTGGGAATTCAGGGATAAATATTGAAGATAACCAATCATTACAAGGCGGATGTTTAGGAATAATTGTGCGTCATTATTCAATAAATCCATCTCACTGGAGATCGAAAAAGTCTTTGGAAGAAGTCATGCTACTGAATAAAATTCCCGGAATTACAGATATAGATACACGGATGCTTGTCCGTTATATTCGAAAGAATAACATCAAAACAGCAATCATTTCTGACACATTAGAACCTTCTAAATCATATGATTCGAAGCCGAATCATATTCATATTAATGGAACATATCAAGTTCAAGGTAGGGGACCTCGTGTTACGATTCTTGAT
The DNA here is from genome assembly GCA_036637915.1 of Erysipelothrix sp. Classification (GTDB taxonomy): domain Bacteria; phylum Bacillota_I; class Bacilli_A; order Erysipelotrichales; family Erysipelotrichaceae; genus Erysipelothrix. The sequence continues at coordinate 26,027 of JAVWLP010000026.1, forward strand.
TTAGGTGTTAATCAAACACTGATTCAAAATCTTATGAACCAACAGTGCCATATTAGCGTTTTACCCTATACAAGTTCAATTGAAACTATAGCTGCAACCTACCCTGATGGTATCTTACTAAGTAACGGCTCGTTGGTTAATGAAATACATGACAATCATATCGAGGCGATTAAATCAAATTTTAATTCAATTCCGATCATAGGATTGGGTTTGGGGGCACACCTTCTGCTTGGAGTGCTACCCGAAAATAAAATGTTTGATTCTTCACAGACCACAACGATGAAACCACAATTAGTTAAATCACTATACGGTGGTTTTAAAGTTCTAGACGAACATGTTCTGGCGCTGGAAAAAGATTTAAATACTGATGTTACTTTGGCATACAAGTACTCATATCAACCTATTTATGGCTATGATTATGAGGAGAGTGATCCGAGAACTGAATCCATTATTCAAACATTCATAGAGAATATGAAACAAGAAAAGGAGCAATACTAATGAAAACAATTAAGAGAATTCTTGTCATTGGATCAGGACCAATTATTATCGGTCAAGCTGCAGAATTTGACTATGCGGGTACCCAAGCGTGTCTTGCGTTACGTGAAGAGGGATACGAAGTTGTTCTTGTGAACTCAAATCCCGCGACAATTATGACAGATGCTAATATTGCAGATAAAGTTTACATTGAACCACTTACAACTGAGTTTGTAGAACGTATCTTAAAGTTAGAACGTATCGACGCAATCCTTCCTAACCT
>JAVWLP010000027.1:0-14787 GCA_036637915.1 Erysipelothrix sp.
ACTACAGCTGAAATTCCGACAGCAAATTTCGAGTTGAATCTCCCTGATAGAGCTTTATATACAAAATATGTTGTTACCGGAATAAGAACTCTCGGCAAAATAGAGATGAGCGGATTCACAAAGAATGGATCCAGAACACCTGTAGGCGTCGTCAATGCAATAAACAAGCTGATCAACCCAAATACAAACGCTACAGCAACGCCTTGCCACAATCCCAACACAATTGCCGCGACAATCGCTGGAATATGAGCAATAGTCACACTAACCATCGGAAGCCGTAATGTCCCAAGTGGTGTAAACATCATTATTACTGTCAATGACACGAGCATTGCAGTAAAAACTAAATCTCTAGTTTTATTTTTTTCCATAAAGAACCCCTTTAGCGCAAACATTGTAACATAAACAATTTCTAATTTCATTGATATCGTAAAATTCATAATTCGAAAGAAAAATAGCGACCTCATCTGAGTCGCTATTTTAAAAGTAATTAGAAGTCGATAATAACTGGAATATACATACATGTGTATGTTACAGTTACAGTTTTTGTCACTTCATCGTAGGTTATTTCGGGAACATCACCCAGCACCGCTTTATAATCAGAATAGCCTCCATTAGTTACACTTCCATCACCTGTATAACCATTTCGTTTTGGTTCAATTGATGCAAAAGACTCTTGTTCTACATTATTAACATCAGTATAGTAAGTATTCAGTTCGATTTCGGTTGGTAATAAATCTAGTTTAAATTCTCGATTTTCAATCGTTACTGTCTCTAGCACTTCGCCATAAGGCACCTTAATGACACCAGAAGTTATTGGTTCCTTAAATTTCAAATAATAGTTTGAGAAGTCAAGTGGCTTAGTTTGGAACTTAGATAAATCAGGTAATGCGACGTTATTTTCTGTAGGCAAGCCATTTTGAACTCTTTTGAACCTAATGACAGTTGTCATGTATTTAGTTTCTTTCTCGTATACTATAGTAACTTCTTGTTGTTCTTCTGTGAAGGTACCGATATTATTACCGACAAACTTCACAAACTGATACTCGTTAATGTCATCAACTGAAACAGCATAAGCACTACCTACTGTACCTGTAATAACTTTTTGAGGTTTAATTGTATTACCTTCTACATCTCGGTATTTAACAACTAAATTCCCTTCCGCTATAACTTTATTATAAACCAAAGTTATAATTTGATGTTCCTTAGTAAATAAGGCATTTCCGAGATTTTCAATGTGGTCAAAAGTGTAATTCGTGATTTTAGGGATATCAACTTTGAATACAGAACCAACAGTTCCGGTTAAATTTAAATCTGGTTTGATTGCATTGCCTAGACTATCTTGATAACGAATTGTCACCGATCCGATTTTAAAATCATTCTTACGATAAACTGCTGTTACAGTTTGTTTATCTGTTGTGAACACTCCTTCATGATTTCCCTTAAATTCGATAAATTGATATCCTTCGATATTAAGAACTTCAATTTTATAAGGTTTATTTACAATACCTTTAATTTGAGTAGTTTTTGCTAAGGAATTGCCCAATTCATCTCGGTAGTTTACTTCCACAAGACTTTCTTTATCTTCAATCACCTCATCTGGGTTGTTTTCCGATGTATAAATGTATCCTAGATATCTATATCCATCTATTTTTTCGGGGGTTTGACTGAAAATCTCTCCTTTTTGAATGGTAACTGTAGTATCTTGGATGAGCACCGTAGAATCAGCATAGATATTCATCGCACCGATGGCCCCCACTGCTATGATAGTGCCTACAATCACGATCCCAAACAGATTTACTCGGCCCGTTTTCTTAAAATATAGCATCAATCCAACCGCAAGTAATACAACACCAATAAAAACTAGCGGTGAAACTGCATTTACCCCTGTATTAGGCAGTTCTTTTCCACCACTTATTTTTTGGTAGATCATCTTTATATTATAAGTATCCTGTGATACATCTATTTCTGGAGTTCCTTTGTTTATCGATGCTTTTTCCGATTTCGATAAACCATCATAATCAACATGAGTTACAGTGATATCAGATTTTTTTGTATCACTTAAAGCAAATGCTTGCGTTGCACCCATTAGAGACAATACCAATACCGAACAGATTAAACCAATTTTTTTTCTCATTTTTTGTGATCCTTTCTTATTGTTTAGACTCATATGCATCTCAATTATAAAACAAGGAAACTTTAGAATGATGATACCTACGTGAAATTGTTATGAAACATAAGAAAGAGATGGCAACGGATACCATCTCTGTTCTTACAAAATTTTATTGATTCCGGTAATTACTTCGTTTTTAAATGCCTGAACATCTAAATCTAAAGCTACGGAAACATTTGGTTTTTTAAGTTGATTCTGAATGTTTATATCCATTACCGTTCTTCCCCACTGCTTTTCATCGGTTAGTACATCGATTTTAAATTTTGACGTACTGACTAATTCAGATCTCAGTACAGCAATCACAGCCAAGGGATCATGCATCGCTGCACCATTCCAAGAAGGATAAATGAGTTCATGAGCTTTGAAGTAGTAATCCACGATCGCATATAGTGTTTGCGCCTTATCACTTCCCTGTTTCCAAACATCTAAGTCATTTCGCGAAAAAATAGCACGAGATGTCACATCGAGACCAACCATAATAATCTCCATATCACTTTGAAACACCGTTTTTGACGATTCAGGATCTTGCATGATATTTGCTTCAGCAACAGGACTTACGTTTCCTGGAACACAGAGAGCACCACCCATAAGTGATAGTCTTCCAACACGACTCATCACATCCGGATCCATATTAATAGCATTCGCAAGATTTGTTAAAGGACCTGATGCAATGATAACAAGTTCTTCACCATACTCACGCGCAGCACTTACAAGAAATGACGCAGCATCCATGTCCTCACATTTACGTGATGAACTGATTGGTATATTACCAATTCCATTATCACCATGAAATATTTTACTTCCACGTTGTTGTTCATAAAAATTATTCTGTGAAGCATGACTTGCTCCCTGATAAACAGGAACATCTCGTCTTCCAAACAAATCAAGCAGTCCCAAAGTGTTCTGGGTTGCTTGCTCTACATCGGTATTGCCATAAACACATGTTACCCCAATGAACTCCACATCTTCGAGTGCAGCAAGGTATGCAAGGTTTAAAGCATCATCAATTCCTGTATCGACATCTAAAATAACTTTCATATTTATCCTGCAATCATTATTCCAAGTTGTGCTAAAATTGCACGACCTAAATAACTACCTAAGAATACAAAGAGTGCTACGATAATGTATTTCCATGAGTTCTTTGACAAGTCACCTAAGTTATCCGCGACAGAAATTCCTGCGAAAGCAAGAACAGGAGTCGTGATTGAAAGAAAATCAACGCCGCTGATTGCTTGGATAAAAAAATCAGAGATAAGGCAGAAAATTAATGATGTGACTGATACCCAACCCAAAACCGGGAAATCAGCCAATACTTTAACACCTGTTTTTTTCATGAGTTCCGCAATCAGTAATCCAATATATGCAAATAGGACAAGGACTACCAGTCCCATAAAAGTATTAATGGTAATCGGTGTTGAAGCTGGGTTTTTAATAAGTTTCACAAACTGAGTGAAGAGAATTAATCCTGCTCCTAAAAATAACATTTTTAATTTTGGTAATTGTTCTTTTATAATCGTAATCATGGGGCCTCATAGTTAATAGCTCTTTCTTTTTTAAATACTCGGTACATTGCATTCATCAATGGAATTGAAACAAAGACCATTACATATGTACCCATGAAACTTGTAACTAATTGACTTGCTCCTGCAAATGAAGTAATCGTACTTGCATGTTCTGGATAGAGACCTACAATCGCACTTGATGAAGCTGTCATCATGCTTGCAGAACCTAATCCTGATGCAATAGCGAGTGCGCGATAGTCAAACCCTGCTGCGCTCAAAAGCGGTGGGATAAAGCTAAAGAATAGTGATCCAAATAATGTACCGACAAGATACATTGATAAAACACCACGTCCTTCATCACCATTCAATCCGAATTTTTCTGTAATAAATGCAAGTTCACCTTCACGACCAATACCTAATGTAGCACCGATTGCTTCACGATTTAAGCCTAATAATAGAGCTATTGGTAATCCTAAGATAACGGTCCCAATATTTCCAACAGATTGAAGTAAGAACACCCAACCAAGTTGTAAGATTTCATTAATTTTAGGCGCAACATCCGCACCATAACGAGCCATAAGCGGTAACATAATAAAGATTAAGTTACTTCCAGCAAACTTGATATTCTCCTTTGAATATACTGATTTCAAAGGTCCTTTTCTTAGTGCCGGAATTCCAATAATCATCGTTAGTAACACTGCAAATACGAGTGGTAATACTAGAATCGTAATACTACCTACTTTGATGAATTGCATACCAATCATTTCTGAAATAAAAATAATTCCCATAACATATAATAAAAATACTATTTTATCTTTTTTCAATGTGTTGTCTCTCCTTAAAGTCTGAATATTTAATCATCTCAACATGTTTTATCCCAAATTTTTGTATAGGGTCACTTTCCGCTATAAACCCTTCAGATTTATAGAAGTTTTGTAAATGTGCTTGTGCACAAATTGTTGCAGTATTAATACCAAGTGTAAATGCCATATCAATTGAATCTTTCACAAGACGTCTTCCCAAGGATTGCTTACGGTAAGAATCTTTAACGCAGATTCGCTCTATATAGCCCCTTCCATCTACAATTCGTATTCGTGAACTGGCTGCAACTTCACCATTATTCGAATATACAAGATGCATGCAATCGTAATCTTCTTCGTCTTCAGGACAGAAATCAATCAAAGATTGTTCTTGAATGAAGACGGAATTCCTGAGTGCAACAACCTCATCCCAGATGGCTTGTTGTCGGACATTACCAAAAAATCGTTCCACTATTCCTCCTTAAAATTAAAAAACTGCCATGTTCGGCAGAAAGAGAAAATAGTAAAACGATTTGCAATTGCAAATTCTCTTTTGCCATAGTTCGTATCTTTACGGGATACAAGTAGAGACTTCCGGACCGTATTACCAGAAATATATGGAGTTTTTACGAGACAATAGTATCATTTACAAAGATAAGAGTCAACCAATCGACATCCTTTTAACTTGACTAAGATTTCACTTAGTTTCAGTGCTCTTTAACAAAAATATAAAGGCAGACTCTTTCTCTCCTAGATACTAAAATTGATTGTGAATCTCTTTTGACTTACGCCATGCAAGAATTGCGTAACCACTTGTAGTGATTGCCTGTACAAAAATTGTATGTGTGTTCGTTATCGTATATAAACCACGTCCTTCATCAGGTAAAATTAATGATATAACAGAGCTAGCTACAAAAAATAAAGCAATAATTGTCATAATAATTTTCGATTTATGAACGACTTGATCATCTAACCCATTTCTAGTCATCATATAACTAACAACAAAGAATAGGCAGACGTATATCATTGCGAAATCAAAGCGTGTAGTAGACTCGATTGTCATTTCAAAGATGTCAACACAGAAGTCTTTCACTACAATCATGACGATTAACAACAAAAATCCGTACAATACTCCTTTGCCTCTTATAGCCAACATTCTCTCATCCATTTCACTTGTAAACATACTAATTTTCCTCTCTCCAGAATAAATCATTTAAAGTAACATCTAGCGCCTTGCATATCTTGATACACAAATCCAAGGTTGGATTATAATCTCCATTTTCGACACTAACTATAGTTTGCCGTGACACTCCTACAATTTTTGACAGTTCCAATTGCGAATATTTTTTTGATAGTCGCAACGTTTTCATGGTTTCATTTTTAATAGCGACCACCTCCGTGTCAAATATAGTATACACCTTTATGTTTTTCGTGTCAAATATACTTTACACAGACAAAAGAGAGCTTCAGCTCTCTTTGTTTTAGAATAAACTCATTTGATTACTTTCTTGCAAATGATCAGTTACTTTTAATTCATCTAATTTCTTAACAGTTGTGGAACTAATACCACCTCGAGACATTAAATCTTTTTTAGAAATAAACATTTGCTCTTCTCGCGCTTTAACGATTTGATTTGCAACGTTATTTCCCAAACCATCTACCACGTTGAATGGTGGTAAAATTGCTTTGGGATCTCGTGGATCTAAGCAGTATTCTGTAGCTAGTGAAAGATTTAAATCAATCGGACTAATATGGAAACCTCGACTGATCATCTCTATCGTAACCTCTAGTGTATCAATAAGGTTTTTTTCTTTGATAGATACATCCTTTTTAGTTTCAAAATCCTTAAGTCTCATATTAATAGAATTAAGACGACTTTGAACTACTTCGAGAGACTTAGTTTGGGTTTCAATTTCATGAGCATTGACTCGGAGAGTGAAGTACACTGCATAATATGCTAATGGATAATGAACCTTAAACCAGGCAACACGTATCGCCATCATAACATAAGCTACTGCGTGAGCTTTTGGGAACATGTACTTTATTTTCAAACAAGAATCAATATACCACTGTGGCACAGAATTTTTATGCATTGATTCAATCCAGTTATCACGAAGACCTCGGCCCTTACGAACACTTTCCATGATATCAAAGGATTCTTTTGCTTCTAAACCCGCATGCATGAGGAAGACCATGATATCATCACGACAACCAATAACATCCGTCAACGTCAATCCACCGCTTTTAATCAAATCTTCGGCATTGGTACGCCAAACGTCTGTTCCGTGTGAAAGTCCCGAAATCCGAACCAAATCCGAGAATTTGTCCGGCATCGTTGCCTCCAACATCCCTCGAACAAATGGTGTACCAAACTCCGGCAACCCCAATCCTCCAGTAGCTTCATGATATGTTCTTTCATCAACTTTCAATGCATCAGTTGTATTGAATAAGGAAAGTGTTGCAGGGTCGTTCATCGGAACATCATGTATATCAACACCCGTAAGTCTTTCTAACATTTTCATCGCAGTCGGGTCAACGTGACCTAAGATATCTAACTTAAGAACATTATCGTCAATATCATGAAATTCGAAGTGCGTTGTATACCATGGAGAATCTGGATTGTTTGCCGGAAATTGAATGGGTGTAAAATCATGGACATCCATATAATCAGGTACAACAATAATCCCTCCAGGATGCTGTCCAGTCGTTCGTTTAACACCTTCGGCACCTGACGCTAGATAAGTATTCCAAGCATTGTTTGTATTAGAAATATTCATACTTTCGTTATATCCCAAGACATAACCAAAGGCTGTTTTTTGAGCAACTGTAGAAATTGTACCCGCACGATATACATATTCATCACCAAAGATCTCTTTAGTGAAATTATGGGCGTGTTCTTGGTAATCTCCTGAGAAGTTCAAATCAATATCAGGGACTTTATCTCCTTCAAATCCAAGGAATGTCTCGAAAGGAATGTCTTGTCCTTCACAAATTAGTGGCTTACCACAATTAGGACAGTCTTTTGCCTCCAAGTCATAACCACTCGATACTTCTCCATTTAAAAAGAATTCGATGTGGTGACATTCTTTACAAACATAGTGAGGAGCAAGCGGGTTAACTTCGGTAATTTCTGCCATAGTAGCGACAAATGACGATCCAACAGATCCTCGAGATCCAACTAAGTATCCATCATCCAGTGATCGTTTTACCATAAGATGCGAAATATAATAGATAACTCCATATCCATTTCCAAAAATAGATTTCAATTCACGCTCTAGACGTTTTTCTACTAAATCCGGTAAAGGATTGCCATAAAGAGCATGAGCATTTTCATATACAATTTCTCGAAGATTTTCATCAGAATTTTCAATTTTAGGTGTAAATAAATCACTTTGTTTCGGAGAGAAATCCTCAATTTTATCAAGTAAGGATACAGGATTATCAATCACAAATTCCTGAGCCTTTTCTTCTCCCAACCACACAAACTCATTCAACATTTCTTCAGTCGAACGGAAATGTTGATCTGGAGCTACAAATTTCATACGACGTTCTTCATTAAAAATATACAGTGGATGTCGCGATCCCCCAATACCTTGGGAATGAATATAAACATCGCGAACCACTTTCTCACGAGGATGATTATAATGTGCATCACCCACAGCAAGTATTGGCTTGTTTAATCGTTCAGCCGTACTAATAATTCGATTTAGAATTTCTTTAAGACGATCTTCATTTTGAATTGCATTATTTTCAATCAAGGGAGCGTAATTTCCCATAGGCATAATTTCAACATAGTCATAAAATGAAACACATTGGTCAAGCGCAACTTGATTTTTATTCATTGCAATTTCAAAAAGTTCTGAATTCGTGCATCCAGCACCAATTAATAAATTTTCACGATGTTCCATGAGATGTCGACGAAGGATTCTTGGCTCTGCCATAACAGCATCTCCTTTGCTCGTCTTTCCAAAGAACGCTAAATATTCAGTGTGAGACAATGAAATCAATTGATACAATGTTTTGAGACCAGTTCTGTTTCTTGCAATAACATTTACGTGCGAATTACGAAGTTTTGTGAAAGCATTCTTTCCGCTCAATGTTTGAAGTTCATCGATTGTTTTCATACTTTGAAGGCGTTCATCACGTAAAAGTGCAAGATAAACAAGGCTTAGTACTTCCGCATCATAATCAGCACGGTGAGCAACACCTTCGTCATAAGGGATGCGTAGCAAACGAGCGATACTTCCCAAACGATAAGAACGTCTGTTATCAAACATAGCTCTAGAAAGGTCCAATGTATCGACAACACTATTTGTAATGGGCTCACGACCGATACGACGCAATGATTCTTGAATGAAATCAATATCAAACTGTGCGTTATGAGCAATAAGTGTTGCATCTCCAATAAAGTTTAAAATATCATCGATACATTCTTCAAACGACTTCGCATCTTTCAAATCTTCATTGGTGATGTTTGTTAGATCTTGAATAAATGGTCGTACTGGAACTGGAGGTTTAATAAACATCTGCATTTTTTCAACTGTTTTACCTTTAACAATACGAACAGCACCAAACTCAATAATATGATCATAATAGTTGGAAAGCCCTGTGGTTTCCAAGTCAAAAGAAATGTATTCAGTCATATGCAAATCTTGACCATTAACATTTGAAGCAATCTTAAGATTCTCCTCAACCATATTCATTTCCACACCATACCCCAATTTAAACTGATGGTCCGGATACTTCTTGCGAAGACCTTTTAGTGAACCATAAGCTTTAGGGAATGATTGAACCGCAGTATGATCTGTGATAATCATACCAGGGTGTCCCCATTCAAAGGCTTGTGTCATATATTCTGAAGCATCTGAGATACCGTCCATTTCAGAGTACTTGGTATGAAGGTGAAACTCAGCACGCTTACGCGGTGCATGGTCGTAACGTTTGAAAATATCCTCAACAACTTCATAACGATCCATTTTGAAAATATAATCTTTTTCATAACGAGCATCAAAAATATAATTACCCATTGCTTTAATACATGTGTTCTTCGGGATAAACTCTTCTTCCGAGTTCACAAACCCAGATACTACTAAAGCACCTTTACCATCAGTTAAATAATATTTAACGATAAAAGAGCCTGAACGGGTTTCTCTTGTTTCTACTTCAAATACCTTACCTACAATCGCAACATCATGAGCTTCATCTGTTAAAGCTGAAAGAATAATGTCTGTGTACTCTTTCTTGCCACGTCTTTGGGGCTTATTATAAGTTTGTGGTTTTTCTTGCTTCGCTACGCGTTCACGCGGTGCAACCATCACAGTTTCTTCTTTAATCTCCATTTCGATCATGCCTATTTCTACAGGATATGTTATACCGTAAACAGAGATCATCTCTATAAATTGAGGCAAAGATCTTTCAATTGCTTCAAGATGAGAATCATCACGACATAAAAGACGAATTTCATTATTAATGAGTTGATAAGACGCATCCATCAGGGCCGAAATACGCGAACTCCGCGCAACAAAATCAACATAATTAGAAACATTTAAAAAATCAAGATTACAAGAATCTGAAACAACACTTAGTTTCACCTCACATTTAATAAACAATTTCATTTTCTTTGCGAGTTCACGGTAAACAGAAAAAGGTAAGGTTTCACTTACCTTTATTTTTAATTCTAAAATATTATCATGACGATGGTAATCTGAAACGAGGAGTTCTGAAGACTCAAAATAGGAATAATACTTTTTATTAAAATCAATTTTATCTAACAATTCAAACATGTCTCACACCCCTATTTCACTAATTTCTCAAATGCATCCTTTGCAGCCATTTGTTCGGCTTTTTTCTTACTTAGACCTTTGCCAATTCCGAAAACAAGTTGATCAAGTTTTACTACAACTTCGAATTCTGGTGCATTAGAAGGTCCCGTTACGTTAATCACTTCATAGGATACAGATTTTCTTGAATCTGCTTGGATATATTCCTGAAGTTTCGTCTTGTAATCTGTAATTCCTAGTGAATCCAAATCATTTAAAGCTTTATTCATCACTATATCAAGGATAATGTTGACCGAAGTCATACCACTATCAAGATATAGAGCGCCGACAAAACTCTCAAAAAGATCCGCAATAATTGATGGTCGTTGACGACCACCATTCCGCTCTTCACCCAATCCCAACATTAAATATTCATTGAGACCCAGTTTAAGACTGTACGAAGCTAAAGCTTCCTCGCAGACAAGTTTTGCGCGATATAACGTCATATCACCTTCACTTAAAGAAACTTTATTCTTAAAAAGGCGCTCTGATACACAAATTTGTAAAACAGCATCCCCCATAAATTCGAGACGTTCATTATCTTCTAAAAATTTGTTCTGTTCGTTCACATAAGAAGAGTGAACAAAAGCGTTTAAAATTAAATCTTCATTATGATACGGAATATTTAATTTATCGAGTAGATTCCACACTGTCATTTTCTATCACCTGTTTTTAATTATACAACACTATATTGTTTTAAAATAGTCTTGACCTTTCACATGTTCCAAAATTTTTATATAATCCGGATTATCGTTATTCGATACGATTCGCTTTGCATCCTTTTTTGCCTGTTCCATAATTTTAATATCTTTTTCAATATCACCCAGTAAAAATTGTGGCAATCCTGATTGTCTTACTCCTAATGCGTCCCCATAGCCTCTTTGACGCATGTCTATCATAGAGAGTTCAAATCCATCATGAGACTGTACGAGAGCCTGCAAACGATTGTTGCTTTCTTCTGATTCACTTTTAGAAAGCAAATAGCAAACACCGCCCTTTTCACCACGTCCAATTCGACCTCTTAATTGATGTAATGTTGCAAGTCCAAATTGCTCAGCATTGTAGATAATCATCATATTAGCATTATGTACATCGAGTCCAACTTCTATAACCGTTGTACTCACCAATATATCAATTTCATGATTTGCAAAGCTTGTCATCATGATTTGTTTGTCTTGACCACTCATCCGCCCGTGTAATATTCCAACATTAAATTCTGGGAATAACTTTTGCATTTGCTCATGAATTCCTAATACTGTTTTTACTCCTGGACGCTCATCCTCATCAATGGCGGCACATACGATATATATTTGGCCACTTGCATCAAGTTCTGCTTTTATTTGCGGAAGAAGTGTTCTTACAGAATTTTCCGGGATAAGTTCAGTCTTACTTTCTTTACGATGACTTGGATAGTGGCCAATATTTGAAATATCAAGATCATAGAAGAGTGTATTTGCGAGTGTGCGAGGAATCGGTGTTGCTGAAAGCATTAATAAATCAACATCAACTCCTTTATCAACTAATTTTTGGCGTTGGAGAACTCCAAAACGATGCTGTTCGTCTATAAGGACAAACCCTAGGCTATTGAATTGGACATCATCTTGAAATAGAGCGTGTGTACCAAAGACCAACGGACAATTACCGGCTTTTAGGCCTTCAAGAATCTTTACCTTATTATCTGAATTTTGCGAGTATACACTATAGTCAACATTAGGAAAGAGTTTTGCAAAAGAAGCAGCGTGTTGATACAGTAAAACTTCAGTAGGAACCATATAAGCCACCTGGAATCCAGCTTCCATAGCAGCAATCAACGATAAAAATGAAACGATAGTCTTACCGCTTCCTACATCTCCTTGCAGAAGTCGATTCATGCGTTTATTAGATCTTAAATCTTCTAAAATTTCGTGAAGTGCAGTGTTTTGATCTTCAGTTAAAATAAACGGCAATGATTTTTGGTATGTCTCAATGGTATGATTATCAAATGCTTTTGAAATACCAAACTCAAAATCACTCTTATTAAGTGCAATTGATACCTGATACTTTAAGAATTCATCATACTTCAATGTGCGTTGAGCTTGATAGAGTTGCTCTTTATTGTTAGGAACGTGAATCCATTTGAGAGCTTGTTTTGTTGAAATGAGTTTATAACTACTACTAAGTTCGTGAGGTATGACATCTTCCACATCACATAGAGAAAGTGTCTTCTTCATTAATCGAATCACTTCATAATTTTTTATTCCACTCTTTAATGGATATTGGGGTTCAATACCCAAAACATCATCCAAAGGTTTATTAGTAATCGTTTTTGCAACAACCTTCCCATCACTGAACTGACCGGTAACTGTAATACCATGAGTATAATTTGATTCTTTAAGATAGGATCGATTATAGATAACAACTTTAATTACTTCATCGTTCGCATTCACTTCAAAATTAGTTGCGGAACGATTTCTACCGAATCGATAAGTTTTAAAACCACTTGCCAAAAACCCTGAAAAAACCACAATATCTCCAGGTTCCCATGTATCACGAGTTTTGTATTCTAAAAATTGATAGCGATGAGGAAAGTGAAATAGAAAATCACAAGGTGCAGCATATCCTAATGATTCGACTATTTTGTTTTGTTTATCTGTTAGCATAATAGTAAAAAAGGGCAAAGCCCTTTTTATTCAACTCCGATAATAAATGAGTATACCGGCTGATCCCCTACATGGGTTTCAACTTCGACATCAAAGGATGATTCAATATAATCTGTAATTTCAGATACTTCCTCTTCCTCAACACCCTCACCAACGATTAATGTTAGTAATTCGCTCTCATCATCAATTAGTTTGTCACAGAGTTCTTTAGTCGCTTCAACGCGATTTGGATTTGTGACAACTATATCTTTTTCTAAAATACCAATAAAGTCATTTTCTTTGATTTCGATTGATTCAAAGACAGTGTCTTTAATTGCATATGTAATTTGACCTGTTTTAGTGTTTGCTACTGCTTCTAACATTTCTTCAAGGTTAGATTCAACATCTGTATCAGGATTAAACATAACACACGCAGCAAGTCCTTGAGGAACTGTCTTAGTTTCAATAACGTGAATATCTTTATCTTCAAGAATTTGTTGTGCTTGTTTTGCAGCCATAATAATATTTGAGTTATTAGGCAAGATGAAAATGTGATCTGCATCAATTTTCTCAATTACTTCTACGAAGTCTTCAGTAGATGGATTCATTGTTTGACCACCGCTAATGATGTATTCTACGCGAAGATCATTAAACATTGAAACAACACCTTCTCCAGCAGCTACAGAAACAAGTGCATATTTGCTGTGTTCTTTAGTTGCTTGAGCTTTATGAGCATCATTATCAAGAATTGTATTATGTTGTTCAGACATATTTTCAATTTTTAATTTAACAAACTCACCGTATTGTTGACCTAAGTTTAAAGCATTACCTGGTGTTAATGTATGAACGTGAACCTTAACGATATCTTCATCAGTAACAACTACTAAAGAGTTACCTAAAGCTTCAAGTTTGCTACGGAATTTATCTTCATTGTAGCGGTGAACTGAATCCTCGTTTAAACGAATAATAAATTCTGTACAATATCCAAATTCATCATGTTCGAAATCAGATGCAGCTGCATGAGCCTCATCACTGATATCTTTTAACTCGATTGGATTTCCTTTAAGAGCTGCGACAAATCCTTCAAGAACAGTCACATAACCTTTTCCACCACTGTCAACTACTCCAACTTCTTTTAAGACCGGTAGCAATTCTGGTGTATTATCAAGAGATTTATTTGCTTCAGCAACTAAGAACTCAAAGAATTCAAGAACAGATATTTCTGGATTTTTTAAAACGTGTTCGTAAGTTGCATCGGCACTCTCACGCAATACAGTTAAAATTGTACCTTCAACTGGACGCATAACTGCTTTATAAGCTACTTCTTTTCCACTTACAAAAGCATCTGCCAATTGTTGAACATTAACTTCATGGAAGTCTTCAACGGATTGTGCAAACCCTCTGAAAATTTGAGATAAAATAACCCCGGAGTTACCACGAGCTCCCATTAAAAGACCACGAGATAAAGTTTTTGATAATTGTCCAATGTGAGATGTCATAACTTTTTTAGAATCATTTAATCCACTTGTAAATGTTAAATTCATATTGGTACCTGTATCTCCATCTGGAACAGGGAAAACATTCAATGCATTGATTTCAACATGTTTGTTTGTAAGATTGTGAGCACCACTCTCAAGCATTGTTAAAAATATATCACCATTTATTTTTTGCATTATTCTACTACCTTAATCCCTTGTACATAAACATTAACCGAGTTAACTGCGATTTGTAATGTTTTTTCAAGCATATATTTTGCTTTCTTTTGAACTTCTAAAACCACTTCTGAAATTTTTACATTATAGCTCACAATAATGTATAAGTCCAAGTTAAATCCTTCTTCAGTATCTTTTCTCTTAAAGACCTTGGAATTAAAAACTC
>JAVWLP010000027.1:14797-24785 GCA_036637915.1 Erysipelothrix sp.
TTAAATCCTTCTTCAGTATTCTTAACAATTACTCCTTTAGAAAAATTCTCTCCTTTGAGTAATTCTGCTAATCCATCTTTAAAAATTTGTTGAGAAGCCATACCAACAACACCGTAACATTCTGTTACAACGCCACCAGCTAGCATTGCGATTGCTTCATTGGAAATATTGATAGTTCCAAATTCATTTGATTTTTCGATCGCCATATTCTCCTCCTCTTTCTCTTTTTATATTAATTAATCACATTCACGAGTCGTAACCGTTTGTGTTTCATCGTTAGGACCATACTCCGAAAAATAAAGACAACGATTATTCGGGTCAGCCTTACTTATTATAGTAGCATAATCCTTTAGCAATGGTAAAGTGTTCACGCCCGAATATGCACGATATTCGTTATTTAGAACAATCATCATCGCTGTTTCATCGAATTTTGTCGGTTGAAGATGAACTTCCGAAATTGCATTCAAGGTTGCATCTCCTACTTTACCAAAATTCTCTAAAAGTTCTTTTGTAAGAGATTCATCTGAGAATCCTTCAAATACCGGGAGTCCAACGATAATTGAACTATTATCGCCAACATCTCGCTTCGTACCATCAGACATGAGTACGCGTAGCGGATCTCTTTGATATCCCACAGCTGTTACTTCATGGACATTAATGCTTACAATCCCCTTAGAATAATACAACGAAGCATCCAAACTTTCAACTCCTGGAATTTTTTTACCTTTTCTTTCGAGTAAAGGAGCAAGCTTCGTATAGATACGATCACCTTCATAAATACCAAGACTTTCAGCAACTTCTTGCTGTGGAATAACATTAGTTCCATTGATCTTGACTTGTTTAATTCGTGAATATTCACTTTTATCAAACAAGTACCAAGCTACAATAAGAAGTATAAGAAGTAAGATGCGAAGGACTTTCATTGACGTACGTTTACGTTTTCTTTTACGTTCCAAACGTTTTTTTTCTTCTAAATCTTTTTTAATTTGGTTGTAAGATTCATTATGATCAGTTTGTTCAGTCTTTCGACGACCCATAACTATCTACCACCTTTTCTATACAATCAGCAATATCAGAAACTGCATTAGGCATCGCAAGTTTTTTTACATTGAAACCTATTTGCTTACGTTTTTCTTCGTCGGCGAGTAGTGACGTAACAACTTCATTTAAAGTTGTTGAAGCAATGTTAGCTTCTTCAATCATTTCACAGGCTTTCACATCATATAATGACTTTGCATTATAAAATTGATGATTATTTGCGACATGAGGACTTGGGATGAGCAATGAAGTCAAACCGAATGATTCAATTTCCGCTATGGTTGATGCACCAGAACGACAAACAATTAAATCAATTCTAGGAAGCAATGCTTTTTGATCCACGAAATCAACAACATGAACATGTTCGTCAGGTGTTCCCATTCGTTTAACGAAACCTTCGTAATTAGTAGGTCCAACAACGATAACTACTTGATAATCCGTAAATTCAAAATTTTCTATATATTTAAGAAACTTCTCATTCATTGAAGAAGATCCTTGAGATCCCATTACCATTAGCACGGTTTTCAAGTCATCCTTCAACCCTAATCGTTTCCACTCAGGATCAGAATCAATGGTTTCATGAATTAGTGAAGCACGAGGATTCCCAAGATATTGAACTGTTTTCATATCCGAGAATGCTTCTTTATAACAAGTAATAATAACAGATGCTCGATCTGCTACCATTTTATTTGCTTTGCCAGGAAAGGCATTTTGCTCATGAAGAACCAACGGAATATTTAACTTTGATGCAGCAAGTGATACAGGTGCACTAACATAACCACCAAAAGCAACCACGACATCAGGTTTAATCTCTTTAAGGTGCGACCTCGCGACGCGATACGCCTTGAATTGAGAAAATACAGCTTTGAATTTTGCAATGACACTTCCCTGTAATCCCATATTGTGAATGCCATAGAAAGCATAGCCTGCCTCAGGAATAATCTTACTTTCCATCTTGTAATCATTACCGATAAAGACGACTTCATCGCCTCTATTTTTGCTGATATAGTCAGCATACGTTAATGCAGGATAGATATGTCCACCACTACCACCTGTTACAATACATACTTTCATAGGTCACTCCTCGTCCATGACTTGCGTCAGTATTTCAATCTTTAAATGTTCATATGCTCTAGCAGTCGCAACACGACCTCTTGGTGTTCTGTTTATAAATCCTAATTGTAGTAAATATGGCTCATAGACATCCTCAAGGGTCATTGTCTCTTCCGAAATTGATGCAGCAAGTGCTTCAATCCCAACAGGACCACCATCAAATCTTTCAATAATTCCGCGGAGATATCGAATGTCGACATCATCTAATCCAACCTCATCTACTTTTAGCTTGTTGAGTGCAATTTGCGTAACTTCTAAATCTACAACATCGTCATTAAGAACCATCGCAAAATCACGGACTCTTCGAAAGAGTCGATTCGCAATTCGTGGTGTTCCTCTTGATCTTTTAGCAATTTCGCAAACAGCCTCATACTCTATTTCTGTATTGAAAACGCGTGAAGTACGCGAAACAATTTGTTCAAGTTCTGGTTGTGCATAATACTCTAATTTAGAGATAATTCCAAATCGATCTCGCAAAGGACTTGATAAATCACCAGCACGTGTTGTCGCACCCACTAATGTAAATGGTGGTAAATCAATTTGAATACTTCGTGTTGAAGAATCTTTACCTACCACTAAATCTAAAGTGAAATCTTCCATTGCGGGGTAAAGAACTTCTTCGACTACTTTAGGAAGTCGATGTATTTCATCAATAAACAAGACATCCCCAGGTTCTAAACTTGATAGAATGGCTGCTAGGTCACCAGTTCTTTCAATACTTGGTCCAGAAGTAATTTTGATACCTGCATTCATCTCTTCAGCGATAATGTACGCTAGTGTTGTCTTACCCAGTCCAGGAGGACCGTAAAACAAGAGATGGTCTAATGTTTCATTTCTCTTCTTTGCAGCCTGTATAAAGACTTTAAGGTTTTCTTTCAGCTCAAATTGACCAATGTATTCATCAAGAGTACTAGGTCTTAAAGTTACTTCATAATCATTAGTTGCTTCAAGTTTTTCTCCTGACACAATTCGATTCATCGTGACCCAACCTTTCTCGAGTGTAATAATTGCAATCCAAGCTTAATCAAACCATCAACAGATTGATCTTCAGATGCAACGAGTTCTTTTTTTATCATATTGATTTCGTTACGTTTAAATCCTAATTCAAGGAGTGTCGCAACAACATCATCAAGATTAGAAGATGAAGGTGCAGATATTTCCTGATCAGAGGATACAAATTTCCCTTTAAGATCAAGAATAATTTGCGATGCCATTTTTGGGCCGACTCCAGGGAGTGTTCTCAAAAAGGCAATGTCTTCATTCTCTACCGCTTCAATTAAGCGATTTGCTGGTGCTTTCCCTAGGATTCCAAGACCTGTCTTCGGTCCAACACCTTTAACGCTTATGATACGTTTAAATAATGCGAGCTCTTGTTTGTTTGAAAAACCAAATAAAATGATTGCATCCTCTCTCACATGCTGATAAGTATACAATACAGTGGGTTCGTTCAAAGACATCTCATGACTTTTCGCACAATAAACCTGATAACCAATTCCGTGGTTATCAATAACTACTGATTCTAAATCTTTATCTACAACTGTTCCTGAAATAAATGCAATCATAATATCACCATTCTTATTCTACCATACCTTCATCAAAAATGAATTGTACATCTGCTAAAATTACAGTGTCGCCATCACGAGCACCCGCATCTCGAAGTGCTTGATCTACACCGAGACGTTTCATAGCAAGACCAAACTGAATTACTGATTCTTCCGAATCAAACTCAAACTGTCTAAAGATACGATCAATAGCATCTCCCGCAACACGATATGTTTCAGCATTTACACGTTCAACATCAAATTCGCGTTTTGGAGCTTCATATTTATACACGACAGACTCTGATTGTTCTTCCACAGCTTCTTCAACTGTTTCATCAAGAATATCTGCAAGTGCATAAAGAAGTTGATCAACACCTTCACCAACCATTGTAATAAGTTCATATACCTTAACTTCTGGATAAACTTCTTTAAAGCGTTCTAAATTTTCCTGAGCGCCGTCCATATCCATTTTATTGGCAACAACAACCATTGGTTTATGAATAAGTTTTTCATCATACTTTTCAAGTTCTTCATTAATAATACGGTAATCTTCAATCGGATCACGACCATCTTCCGCTCCCATATCAACAACGTGTGTAAGAACACGGCAACGTTCAATATGTTTTAAGAAGACATGGCCCAAACCTTTCCCTAGGTGAGCATCTTCAATTAGACCAGGAAGGTCTGCAACTGGGAATGAACGACCATCAGGTGATTGAGCAATCCCTAAGTTTGGTGCAATTGTTGTGAAATGATAGCCAGCAATTTCAGGTTTAGCGCGAGAAATAACTGATAAAAGCGTTGATTTACCCACCGATGGGAAACCAATAATCCCAACATCAGCAAGCAATTTTAATTCTATAGTAATTTCCAAGCTTTGACCTAATTCACCTTTTTCAGCAAAATTAGGAGCTGGATTTTTTGCGGAAGCAAAGCGTGTGTTACCACGACCGCCTCTTCCTCCGTGTGCAACAACCTCACGTTGACCAGGACGAATGAGATCCGCAATAACAATCCCCTTCTCCGTATCAGTGACAATGGTTCCAACAGGAACTTTAATGATCGTATCTTCAGCATCACGACCATGCATTTTTTTATTTTTTCCTGCTTGACCATGGCTTGCTTTAACTAAACGGTTATAACGCAAGTCTAAAAGTGTTGACTTGTGTGAATCCGCTACAAATACGATATTTCCGCCTCTACCGCCGTCTCCACCATAAGGTCCTCCTAAAGGAACATACGCTTCACGTCGAAAAGACATCATTCCGTCCCCGCCATCACCGGCGACTACGTTGACTTTTACGCGATCTACAAACATAACATCATCCTTTCAATGAAAAATCCCCTAAACAGGGGATTTGATTAGCACTAAGCTACTGGATAAACAGATACGCATTTACGGTTTTTGCTAATGCGTTCAAATTTAACTACACCGTCTACTTTAGCAAACAATGTATCGTCACCACCACGTCCAACATTAGTACCTGGGTGAATTTTTGTACCGCGTTGACGGTAAAGAATTGAACCACCTGTTACAAATTCTCCATCAGCTGCTTTTGATCCAAGACGTTTCGAATGTGAATCACGACCGTTCTTTGATGAACCAACACCCTTTTTAGATGCGAATAGTTGAATATCTAATTTGAATTTCATGAACTTACCTCCTTTTCATGAATATTTATATAGTTTGGATATGTTTCTTCAATTGTTTTTAACTGAAGAAGCATAAATTTAAACATTAATTGATTTGAATCGTTAACTTGATTTATGTCAATCGCCACAAGTGGTGAATCATTCATTTTCAAATTAACATCATCATCTAATTCCGAGAAAGCATTGAGAGACCCAATCATGACGGTGCTTACACCGGCACAAACCAAATCAAACCCTGGTTCTCCTGAATATGCATGCCCACTGACACGGATTCCTTTATATCGGTTTCCTTCAGTTAAGACAGATACCTTAATCACTATAATTAACCTGAGATGATATCTGTAACGATTAATTTAGTATAAGGTTGACGATGACCTTGTTTACGACGTGTAGATCCTTTTTTGGATTTATATTTGAAAACAGTAATTTTCTTACCTTTTCCTTGTTTTTCTACACGAGCTGTAACTGTAGCACCCTTAACATAAGGAGCTCCAACTTTTAAAGTTCTGTTTTTTACAGCAACAACTGTATCAAAGACAACTTCTTCACCTTCTTGAACATCAAGTTTTTCAACGAAGATAGCTTGATCTTTTTCAACAAGAATTTGTTTTCCACCAGTTTCAATAATTGCGTACATAGTACACCTCCTTCAATTTGCCATAAGACTCGCCACTTAAGGTGGATTTCTCACTTGAACCTTAATATGTGCGGTTGTATGTCCTTGGGACATGCAACATACGCCTATAAATGCTTTAACATTATAATTCAAATAGATACCAAAATCAAGATATTCCACTAAAAAACATCATATTTACAATTTCTATTTGCAGCAAAGCACCCATTCAGCCATGGTTTAGCCGAACCTGTTTAAATTATACACTATTCTCGTCCTTATAACCAATATAATTACCCAAAATGTGAATCTATGGATAAATTAAGATAAACACATGTTTTCCGTCTTTTTTTCACAAGATTCTCAGTAAAACAAGTACTTTTTATGATAACATATAAGTATTATGAAAGGGACTGTTCAGAATTACAGATAAGGTCAATCTATGAAAGTACAACAAACAAAAAAAGTTAAAAAATTAAATAAGAAAGCCGTCGCGATATTAACACTCATTGTCGCAGTTCTTATTACAGGAGTTACCCTTCTCATCTTGGATCCGTTCAACAAATATCCAAGATATATGAGGAAAGTAGACAACTCCCTTAAACAAGCAGGAACCCACGAAGTAACCAAAACTATGAATGACAACCTCATCCAGGTATCACATTTCCCTAAATTCAAAAGTGAAACAATGGATGCTTGGGTAACTGAAACACTTAAGAATCAAGAAACACAAGCGCTTGCTCAAGTTAAAGAAGGTACAAAAACAGAAGTGCTTCAAGATTACACGAGTGAAAACGTCTTTGACATGTATACCTCTGTAATTATTAAGACACAGGTAAATAAAGAGACAATTACTGAATCAGGAAAGGTGTTCTTCAAAAAAGAAGGTACTGCAGTAGCGCCTTCAAACTTATTCAACCACCAAGGAGCTCGTAAGTTAACTTATGATATTCGCAAGGACTTAGCAATTACCAAAGAAAATCGTAGTGAACTCTTGAATGCAACCAAACTAGATGCTCAGACACCATGGAGTATTAACAAAGAATCTGTTTCATTTTATCCAGAAAATAAAGCAATCACCTTTAATTTTAAAGATATTACCGATTATCTCGAAGATAAAGTCGGAGATTACACAAAAACAGAGGGTGCAATTCCTCCAGTATATCTTGACGAAGGTGTCAGCGGAAATGAAAAACTCATCGCATTCACATTTGACGACGGTCCTCACCCAGAAAATACCAAGCGAGCAATGGACATTCTCGAAAAATACAACGGTAAAGGAACTTTCTTCGTAGTCGGAGAACGTGTCGAAGGAAATGCTGGTACAGTTCGAGATATTATTAATCGTGGTCATCAGATTGCTAGTCACTCATACGATCACCCAAACTTAAATGGTTTACCCGTAGATCAAGTTCAGAAACAAATCAACGAAACAGAAGCTCTCATTCGCAAGGTATCTGGATATGAACATCCTATTATGGTTCGCCCTCCTTACGGTGCAGCAAATGAAACTGTTCGAAATAGTGTCAACGTATCCTTTGTAAACTGGTCAATAGATAGCGAAGATTGGCGTTCACACAACGCAGAATCGATTTGTAATATTGTTGACACCTATCAACATGACGGCGCTATTGTCCTAATGCATGACCTTTATAAAACAACTATTGATGGATTTGAATGTTCAATTGAAAAACTAAGCCAAAAAGGATATAAGTTTGTTACTGTAGAAGAACTATTAAAAGCACGTAATATCCCAATTGAAAATCACAAATTGTACTTTGATGGTACAAAACCTAGAAATTAAGCTTAAAGGAGCCTTGCTCCTTTTTTTTCGACACGAGACTCAATAAAAAAGTGCACGAACCTCTTTAGAAGTCAGTGCACTTTATCTTTATGTATTAGTGAGCATTCTTTTCTTTTTTAATATTTTTAAAGATATCTTTCATTGAAAGCTTATTACCATAATTTAGTGAACCATAACGATAAATATAAATCGACAGTTTTGCTACAATGATGGTTGTTACAATCATAACCACTGAAGAAATCAAGATTTCAATCCAGGATACCGATGTCAACAGAACACGAATCGGCATCGTGAATAAAGAAACGAACGGAATGTAAGAACTTATTTTAGCTAAAGAACTCTGAGGCATTTGCAAGCTCATAGAAGCAATGACAAACGCTACAACAAACAACATTGTAATTGGTGTAACAGCTGAATTCACATCTTCCACTTTTGAAACAAGCGACCCAAGTGATGCATAGATAAATAAATACAATGCATAACCAAGAACCGAGAACAATAGATAGAGCAGGAATACGGATGGTGTCATTGTATCTTGCAATATCGCTAATATCATTGGAGAATAGTTGCCTTTATTGACAAGGATTCCTAATACCAAAGTAAGAAGAACGACTCCAATTTGCAAGAGTCCCACACACCCAAGAGCGGCAACTTTCCCTAAAATTAATGCTTTGGGTTTTGTGCTTGTAATCAACAGTTCCATAGTACGCGAATCTTTCTCACGCGCAACCGACGTTGCAACGGATTGCCCAAAGAATAAAATCAACATATACATGATAAACATGATAGCATACGATACAAAGAACCCTTTAGAAGCATCTTTACCAAACTGTTCAACCACACCTTCAACTTTAATTGATTGAGCCTCGTGGACACGTTGTGTATCGATACCAAGTGATGAGAGATACTCATCTGATGCATAACTTTGAAGCGCCGATTGAATCATACCTTCCTCAAAAGAATACATACCTTTATCTTTAACCAACATAGTATACGATGTCAATGAATCAATGACAAAACCATACGTAATTTCTTTGTCTTCGATAGCTTGTTTGAGAGCTTCCTTCGATTCATAAACGTTCACAGATTGAAGTGAAAGATAACCACTCAATTTTTCAGAAGAAACCTCAGAACTCAGAACAAATCCTAAATCTCCTCTTTCACCTAATGTAGGTGAAACGTTTTCACTCGTCTCAGCAGGTTTCGACTCCGCTTTATCAAACATTTTTGAAATTGTTGGAATCGATGCTCCAACGAACATGAAAACACACAATATAATCGTAGTAGTGAGAACACTTTTCTTTTTAATCATCTCAAAAAATTCAAATTTAAATACAATATTAAAATTATTCATGATCTTCCCTCGCTACTTCTACAAAAATATCTTGAAGACTTGGTATATAATCATCAAAATATGATATTTCGAGGTTGTTTTCAACACACGCCTTCAAAAGTTGTTGCTTGGTCAACGAATCAGGACATGCAACGATAAGCGATTTCTTATCGGCTTCTAGACTTACACTTAATGTTTCCAAGTATTTTTCTAATTCGTGTCGTTGTTCACTATCAATTCTTAGTTTGTTTTTACCCCAGTCTTTTTTTATTGTGCTGAGAGATCCATTAAGAACAATTCTACCTTTATCAATGATAGCAATGTCATCGCAAAATGTTTCAACATAACTCATCTGATGACTCGAAAAAATAATAATTTTATCTTCGGAAATATATTCAACAAGCGCATCCTGAAACACTTTTGAGTTAACAGGGTCAAGTCCTGAGAACGGTTCATCCAAAATAAGAATGTCCGGTTCATTGAGAAACGCTTGAGTAATTTGGACTTTTTGTTGATTTCCTTTTGATAGAGTATCCAATTTACGGTTGAGATAATCTTCGATTTCAAATTTCTTAGCCCAGTATGTTGCAGATTTACGAGCATCGTTACGACTCGCACCACGTAGCATTGCGAAGTAAATTAATTGATCCATAACTTTAGTCTTAGAGTACATGCCGCGTTCTTCTGGCAAATAACCAATTTTATAGTTCTTCGGATCAAAGGGTGCTCCGTCCATAAGGATTTCACCACCACTTGCCTTGAATACATCCATCATAATACGAATTGATGTTGTTTTCCCCGCTCCATTTCGTCCCAAATATCCGAAAATTTGTCCACTTTTTACCGAAAAGCTAACATCTTTTAGAACATGGAATTCTTCGAAGTATTTATTA
>JAVWLP010000028.1:0-23757 GCA_036637915.1 Erysipelothrix sp.
TTATCAGTAATATCTGTAAGTTGATTTGAAGCATCGTATTCATAAGCTTCTACTAGACCATTGGAGTAGGACTTCTCAATCACATTTCCATATGTATCATATTTAAGCTTAATGTCACTATCCGGCTTTGTGACACTTACAAGTTGGAATTCTTTGTTGTAAGCATAACGTGTTTCTTCTGAAGTTTGATCCGTGGTTTTAATTTCTTTTTGTTTGTTTCCACGGAAGTCATACTCATAGTCTGTTTGGACACGCTTCTTGTCTGTAACGTTCACTTCTTGGATAACTTGGTTCAGTTTATCATATTCGTAAGTTGACGCTTGGTGTTTATCTTTATTACGTTCTGAAGATGTCAGGATATCACCGTATGCATTACGTGTATACTCAAGCTCGCTGATTACTTCACCATCTTGATAAACCTTTTGTGAGATCAGACGATCGAGAATATCAAACTCACGATGTGTTTCTAGTTTTGAGTTCTTTTCAAGAATCGGATTATTACTTGCATCATACTCATAAATAGTTGTATCTGAGCCATCTTCTACCTTTACAAGACGATCAAAGATATCGTACGTGTAATACACATAACTTCCACTTGGATATACTACCGATGCTTTTCTTCCTTTATCATCATAAGTGTATTTTACTTCTTTACCATTCACATCTACGACTGAAGTAATGTGTTGGAATTCATCATAAGATACCGAAACATTACCAATAGAATCAGTGTTTCTAACAAGTTGACCCCATTTATCGTATTCAAAATTAATCGTTCCGTCCTCATTAGTACGTGATTCGAGTTGGTTTAGTTCATTAAAGCGATATGTTGTCGTACGATTGTTGGTGGTTTCTTTAAGAAGGTTTCCATACATATCGTATTCTTTCGTATCACGTGTATTGTCTACGTTATCAATACGTACCAATTGATTCATAGAGTCATAGTGTCGTTTCTCAACACGTTCGTCTTTATGTTTCGTTTCAAGGAGATTTCCTTCAGCATCATACGTAAACTTCATTACAACATCATGAGCATTCTTATGGGCAATAACATTTCCAAGTGCGTCATATTCAAAGACTTCCGTTGCACCATTTTTCTCAGTTTTTTCTACGACTCTGCCCAGTTCATCGTAACGTTGCATTGTCGTATAACCCAATGCATCTGTGACACTGACTTGATTTCCTCGTACATCATAAGTATAAGATGTCATGCCACCATTAATTGCAGTCGTTGACTCAAGTCTTCCCATATTATCGTAGGATTGAGATTGGGTACCCAAATCATTGGTTGTTTTTATACGGTTTCCGTTCAAGTCATACTCATACGATTCATGATATCCTAATGAATCTGTCTTTGTTGTTAGTTGTCCTAAATCATCATAAGTATAGACTGTCACGAGTCCTTGAAGATCTACCGTTTCAATGAGACGTCCTAAATCATCAAACTTACTTTCAGTTGAAAGTTTCTCTATTTCAGATTTTATCAGATTTCCGTAGTTATCATAACTGAAGTATACTGTGTTTCCATACTGATCAGTTTGTGCTATTTTACGACCAAAAATATCATAATCATACTTCACATGAGCATCTTTATCATTGTATTGTTCTGAAATCAGATTGAATTTATCATCGTAACTATAGTTTTGCTTCAATCCATTACTATATGTGATTGTCTGAACTTCATTAAATGCTGTGTACTCATTTTTAATACTATTACCATTAGGAGTCACTTGTTCAATAAGTCTGTCCTGTTTATCGTAAACAAACTTAGTTTTTCTTCCCTGAGGTTCGATCTTAGTAAGAACATTACCACGTTTATCATATTCATAAGTCGTTTTATTATTGAGTGCATCTGTTTCTTCAATGAGTTGATCATATTTATCGTAGGTGTAAGTAGAAGCAAACCCTGCTTGATCAATTTTCTTAACAAGACGTCCTGCTAAATCATATTCGTTTTGTACAGTTGTCTTATCAGGATAAGTAGTTTCCACAACTTGATCTAAAATATTATAAGTATAGGAAGTTTCATATCCCATTGCATCAATTGTCTTAACGACACGATTTTGACTATCGTATTCTTTTGTTTGAATTCTTTGACCTTTTATCTCTTTAGTAACATTTCCATTCGCATCATATTCATATTTCGATGATGCACTTAAATTATCTTTAAGTTCTTCTACAAGTCCACGACTGTTGAAAGTTGTCTTACTTTGGTATTCACCAAGTTTAATTGATTCTGTCTTACCAACATTATTAAACGTATAGTTAACTTCATTACCATACATGTCAGTCTCTTTGACTACTTCACCAAAGATATTAACTTCGAAGTGTGATTCGAGACCGTTTGGATTCACTTCTTTTATTTTATGACCATATTCATCGTATTCAAAACGAGTCACTTGTCCAAATTCATTTTCCTGTTCAATGAGCTGTTGTTTGTCGTTATATCTTTGTAGTGTAACATGACCAAGATTGTCTGATGTTTTAACGAGAACACCATTCTCATACTCGTAGTTAGTTTCTGAAAGATAGTTCTTGGTTTTGAGAAGTTGACCATAGTCATCGTAGGTATGAGTAGTTTTTCTACCTTCGGTATCTGTTTCAATAAGGCGATCAAGATCATCGTATGTATAAGTGGTAATTCGTCCTATCGCATCCGTCTCTTTCACAATTCGCCCTTTGGCATTATACTCAAAGTGTTTTTCGATTACCGTATCATTTAAAGTATCTTTTTGGGTTTCAGATATTTTATTGCCAATGGCATCATAGGAAGTTTCATACACATAGCCTTCTGGAGAAATACGTTTTGTCTCTCTATTGTCACTATTAAATTCATATGTTGTACGGTTTCCATTTTCGTCAATGGTTGCAGTAACATTACCATTACCATCATACTCATAAGATTTACGATTACCATCAGCATCCACTGTTGATAAAATACGTCCTTCTTGATCATAAGAATTGTTTAAGGTTACAAGTCCACTAAGAGAAGCAGATGCAACAAGTCCATTCTTAAGATACGTCTTTGTAGTAAGACGGTTAAGTGGTGTTAACTCTTCCACAACTGCACCACGGCTATTTCGTGTGTAGGTTGTCGTAATTCCGTTCGCAGTTTTCGACGAAAGTTCGAGTCCCTCATAAACATAAGTAGTAATTGCGCCATTGCTATCTGTTGTTTTGATGAGCTGATTGTACTGATTATATTCGTTCAGTGTTTCTTTCCCAAACGGATCCACTTGCTTAAGGATATTGCCAAAGTTATCATACTCAAATGTTTGTACGCGATCCAGGAATGTTTCTTTTATAGGTCTGTTATTATTATCAAACTCAATTGTTTTGATTTGACCTAAAGGATTCACTGTAGTTGTGAGATTGCCTCGCTCATCGTACTCATATGTAGAGATGCGGCCAAGCTTATCCGTATTTTTAACAAGTTGATTGGAGGTGTTGAATTCAAATGTTTCAAAGTTTCCTAATGCATCCGTAACTTTAGTCATATTTCCATCTTCATCATATTCATAATGAGTGGACCCTTGAGCTGTAGTAGTTGTAATTAAGCGACTCCAGGCATCATAGGTATAGTTAGTACGATTTCCATTACCATCTACTTGAGAGACCTTATGACCGTCTCCATCATAAGTAAATGATTCTGAATGATGTGGTTTATTAATAGCTACTTGTTTTGATCTTGCATCATAGGTATATGTTGTTTTGTTTCCTTCACCATCAGTTTCTGATTGTAAATTTCCTAGTGGTGTATAGGAGTATCGTGTAATAGCTCCGTCACTGTTCTTAACTTCAATCAGTTGTCCATTGTCATACGTATAGTTCTTCTCAAGACCTTGTAATGTTTTTTCATAAACTTTTTGATTTTCATCATTATATCTAAGAATTTCTGATTGACCATTAGCATAATAAGAACCAATCAGACGATTCTCACCATCGTAGTCGTAGGTTGAAGTATCACCATTAAAATCAACAATCTCAATAACATTATTATTCGTATCGTAAGCTGTTTTCTTACTTAAACCTTGATGATTAATTTCTTCAACTAAGCGATTGTTGGAATCATATCGATACGTAGTTTTCGTACCATCAGGTTTTGTTTCAGATAAAAGATTTCCTTGAGCATCATATTCTTTAATACAATCCTCTTTGTTTTCATCTTCGACTTTTGTAGTGTATCCCATTCCATTAATATAGACACGTGTAATGTTACCTTTAAAATTCTTAATCTCAGTGTAGTCATCAAAATACGAGAATTGAGATTTTTGCCCC
The DNA here is from genome assembly GCA_036637915.1 of Erysipelothrix sp. Taxonomy (GTDB): domain Bacteria; phylum Bacillota_I; class Bacilli_A; order Erysipelotrichales; family Erysipelotrichaceae; genus Erysipelothrix. The sequence continues at coordinate 4,276 of JAVWLP010000028.1, forward strand.
AGAGCATCAATTTGTTCAATTATCTTACCTTTAGAATCATAGGTGTTTTTAATAACCGTATCACTGTTCTCTCTACCTGTATAGGAGAGCATTCTAGACATATCATCATATTTATAACTGATATCATAACCCATTTGATCCGTAAACTTAATAAGATTTAACGAATCATCATATGCATAATTTACACTATTTCCTTCAGGATCTGTGATACTTTCAATCAACCCCATATCATTAAGTGAGATACTAAATTTACGGTTTGCTGGTGTAATAATAGCAGAAAGTTCGTAATCATTGTATTCGTACTTAATTTCTGGGATATATTGATTTTTCTTATAAGAAAGGATATTTCCAACTTCATCGAAAAGCATTGTTTCATGTGTTGTATCATCTGTAACTTTATAACCATAAACAATTACTTCCACACTGTCTTGGCGTGGTGCATCATCTTGGTCATAGTATCCATTGTCGACTTCTTTTGTAAAGCGTCGCAATTCGTATTTCTCAAGCTTATAGTTAGAATCAAATGGTTTTTGATAATCATCACCATTTGCGATAAAAGAAAGAATACGTCCCGTCCCATCAGATAATTCAACAGATTTATCTTCATTAAAGAAGAGTTCTTTATAAAGACTTAAATTCCAGTTTCTACCAAAGAGCCCTGCTCTTTGCCCACCCAAACTATTATAGAAACGTTCAAATAATATTTTCTCATCATAATCAATTGACCCCATATCTGGATTTGAATAAACAAAGTTTCCAGTATTAAAGTTAATGGGTTCATAACCATAAACACAATGTTGATTTCGACCCAAGAGATTATTATCAATCATCTTTTTGTCATTTTCACTGAGTGTTGCAGGTTGATATATTTTATCTTTATTTTTCTTAGGATTACGAATAAAGATGATATTGCCTTCCACTAAGAGTTCATCATCCATATTATTATCTTGCATAAACTGTGCTTTATCTTCAATACCATAGAATGCTAGCACTCTTGAAAGACGATCATAGGCTGTAACCTTGTAAATTAAGAATTGGTCACTATCTTTCCATCCCGTTGAATCCCCTTGGTTGTCATTTTTATATCGTGTGCTATAAAGTGTGTTTAACTTTAAGTCTCGGTAGTAACTTAGTTTACGCATTTGATAGTTACTGGTTAGACGGTAATATGTTTGTGTCTTAGCTTGTGTATCATATCCCAGATTTTGTGTATATTGCGGGAAAATACGATACCCTTCAAGTGCAGTCGTTAAATCACTATATACTTTATTATTTGAAGGGTCGCTCACTTCTACACTTGTTGTAGAACCCGGTCTTGCTAAACCATCAAATCCAAGTGAACTAAAATGCACAACATTATTCTTACGATCGTTTACTGTAAACGGACGCAGATTAAGGGTCGTATTATTAATATCAAAATCTTTAGGAACTGGTTCTTTCTTTATTGTTGTGATTTCAATATAAGGACGCTTACTATCCCATGCACCATGTGCATGATTTGGGAAATAGTGCGCAGCCTCGAGGAAGTTTCCAGCGGCATTTGCTTCCCCTTTGATTAAGATGCCATGATGATTGCCACTATTCTCCCATGATTGAAGAAAGTCAGTAATATCAAAATTAATCTCTCCGACCAATCCAGTTGCAGTTTGTGGATTACCCATTGGAATAGCAGTAGCACTATCATTTAAATAACTTTGGAGATTATTGTAGGTAATGTTTTTTTCATTCTCTACATCAAAATTGGAACTTGGATCCATCATATAGGTACGATAGATGGCTCCTTTACCATCATTAGCACGAGCGTTCGTATTGTAATATAAGACAAGATCTGCTGATTTTACGGTACGGTCAGATCCGATGACATCAGAAATACTTGTACCGTTATAGAAACTTACAATTCCCCAGTTATTTCTACTTTCGCAAATACCTACGCCAGCACAGAAAATATAACCATTATTGTAATCTCCATTCCCAATTACAGCATTATCTGCATAGGTATGACCGTTGGGATTATAGCTTCGATTCTTAAAGTTCGCTCCACTTCTTACGCCAAACAAAGAAACTGTCGATGAATTAAAAGTTGTTGTAACATCACTCTTGACGTCAATATCAAAGGGCGTGTCTGGTTTTAAATCAGCATAGCTTTGGACAGATACTCCATATCCTTTTTCTAATTTATGAAGCTCTAATGTTGGCGCCACTGACAAGTTATCATACGCTTCAGTTTTAAGACTGATTCGAAGTCTTCCTACTTCTTTATCATTGCTATCATTCAAAAGAATTTGTGACTTGGATTCATCTAAAATTGGTAGCACTCCTTCAGGTACATCAAAAGGTAGAATCTCATTGAGCGTTATTGATTTACGACCACGAAACCCTGACTCTGTTGGGACAATATTTTCAAATTGTTTTTCTTCAAAGTTTAATACATCTGATTCATCGGATTTGAGATGGATTTTATCAGAGGATATTTCGACTTCACGATCATTACTCTTACTCTTCTTCACATTACTTTTCTTAGATTCTTGGACAAAATCTAAGTTAATGTCGACCCAATTTCCATTTTTAATTTCATGGATTGGAACCATGAAAACAAGATTCTTTTCTTCATCGCCTTTAACGAATACTTTAGTAAATTCATCACGTCGACTAATATCTTCACGATAACCATCATTAGTAAGTGACTCAAAACTATCTTTTTTCACTTTCTTAAGTTCTGGTTCTTTTAAGTTAGCTTGAGCAGTTTTAGGATCGCTGTTATCTTGAGATTCTTTATTAATTGATTCTCCGTAATACTCACCTTTTTCATCAGCATAAACATTTAATGTCTCAACCGGATTCATTTGTAATTGTGTTACTAACATTAAGAGTGCAAGTGTAGTGAGAACAACTTTTTTTGTATTTAGTATGATTTTTTTCATTATGATTGTTCTCCTTCACGAACTTTTAAGAGTTCTGTTTTTAGTACCTCAAATGTAGCTCTCACTGTCTCCGTATCTTTATCACTCACAGAACTTGCCAGTTTTTCCAATGTTTTTGAGACTGTTTTATAGTGTTCTGAAAGACGATTGTAGTTATCCATTCCCACAATCACTTCACTACCAATGTAAGTTAGTGAATCATATTGGTCCGACTTCGCTGAAAACTCAACGGCAAAAGCCTTAAGTTGTACTGCGACATCTTCATCACAGTCAATTAAGGCTCTTGTTTTTCCAATTCTTCCAAGATAAAGAAGAAGATTATCTTCATAATCCTCTAACTCATCCAATGTTTCTGTCACGTGCTTTTCATAGAGTTTGGGATTATTTGTAGTTTCCGGCTTACTCGTTGAACACGACTTAATTAGTAATAGTAATATAATAATAATTAAAACTATTCCAGTAATAGTAACTTCTCTTTTGTGATTATTTAACCAATCTATCATTGTTATGACCTCCACCCACAAAAAAAATAACTGTCATACGACGGTTCTTATTTTTCCCCCCTATATCATAAACACATGATTCTCACATATTTACACATTAATTATACAGAGTAAAATGAATTCTGCAACAACTTTTATTTTATGCTGGTCATAAAAAAAGACACGAAACTTAAGTTTATTTAAGTCGTGTCTCATTAATATTTCTAGAATAACCTGTTATTTACTCAGCTTTTGGAGTGTCAAAACCACAGTCAAGTTCTGCTTTAACTGTATAGTCTTTTTTACCAAATGGATCTTTAGGATAAATTACGGCACGTGTATTATTAATATCACATGCTGTTTTTGTATCTTGATTGATAAATGTTTCGACAGTCGTTGCATTTTTACCGTTGTCATAACGACTCAAGTTGTCAAGATTAATTTTAATTCCTGTATCTGTGAAGCGATTAAAGAAATCTTTAGCATCAGCTTCATCCATATTTGCACTAACATTATCAAAGTAGAAGTTTTCATAGAAATCTGCTCCCATTTCTGTCAGTTTCGTTTCAAGAACTTTAGGTCCTTGTTTAGGCTTTAATTGAGTAAAAATCAAATAACCAACAAGAATCACTAATACTACTCCAGTAGCAATAATTATCCCTTTCGTTTTATTAAATCCTTTTTTCTTTTGTACTTCGTTTTCCATTTTTCCCTCTAATTTCTATATCTTCTCATCGTGTTGGGATTTTTCGTAGACAATCGTTTTTGGTTTCTTGCGAGTCATAATAAATACCACCGCTAGAATAAGTAACCAGATTGTTCCTACACCTGCCCATAACACACTATGATCCAATTTAAATCCCGTTGATTCTGATTCACGAATAACTTCAATAACATAAGTATTCATAATACCATCAGCATTACTTGCATGAATCTTAATATAGTTTATGCCTTCTCTTAACGTATTGTTTGCAGCGATATTAATATTTGTGTGCGCATCTTTTGGTGCAGCAGTCACTGCAAGATGATTTACATCATGTTCTACAATCATGTTATAAAAGAATACATCTTCTTTAAATCCTGGATTTAGTGCATACCCTCCAACAGAAATTGATGACAAGTAAGCACTGCTTTCTGTTTCGCTACGATTAACGTTAATTGTGATATCACGTTTCTCGCCACTTGGAGACGTCACAGTAATCGTAATTTGATTCTCACCAAAAGTCAATGATTCATGACCTGTAATATTTACCGAAGCATTTTTATCTTCTGGAGTGACCTTAAGATTTAAATGATCCGTGTTCTTCCCAACATTGGCATGATATTCATTAACATCATTACTTAAATTAGGTTGTAAGTTAATGCCATCGATGGAACTGATATAGTTATTAACTGAATTATTATTGATGATTGTGGTCGTGTTTCCATTTGAATCTTTACCTGTTTCAGACGTTGGTTTATCCGTATCTGGTTTGGGTTTTTCTTCTTTCTCATCAGGCTTTGGTTTTTCTTCAGGTTTGGGATCTGGATCTGGTTTCGGTTTAGGTTCCGGTTTTTCACTACCAGGATTATCTTCCTTCGCCTTCTTCGTTACCACAACTGTGTATGTTTTTTGAGTTCCATCTTCAGCTTCGACGACAATCTTAAGTGTATTCTCACCTGGCTTAAGTTCATAAATTCCTGTTCCTGAGATTATTTTAGAACCATCTACAGGTACAGCACTAATGTCAATCTTATTGGTATCAGCACTAACCTCAAGTTTATAATCCAAAGTATTTTCATTGAATTTTGGGTTTAGTTCTAATTTTGTGTCACCATCTTTAATGACTAAATCTTTAAGTTGGTTGTTTGATGATTCTTCTGGTTTTCCTTTATCTACAATATTAAGAACACTTTCCTTTGTAGATGCATCCAACTCATTGAATTGTGTATCTGCTACTGCAGCATTCTTAATCGCAAGTTTTGTTGTTCCAGAAGGGGCACTTTCTAAGATTTCAACTTCAATCTCAAATGCCACTATATCTTCTTTTTGTGCAATATTAGGTGGGTTATCATCATAACCTACAAACTTAATTTCTCCAGATGTCGGTGCGGTAGAAAATGCCCATCCTGATATTTTATTTTTTGCCTCTATAAATGTAAGAACACTAGGATCATATTGGAATGTTCCTGAGTATCCTTCGACACCATTTTTAAATGCTTGAACTTCTGATAATTTCACTTGAAGATGGACACGTTCACCGCGTGTCACATCTTTTTGTTCAGGTTCAATAATTAACTTTGGTGTGGTAGCAGAAAGAGGAATTACTAATTGCAAAACAAGCATTGATAAGATCATCAGTAAGACGACGATTCCACGAATCAAAGTTGTTTGATTTCTCATTGTTTTTTTCATCTTTTGCCTCTATCTATTTTTCAAATAGATTTTTACTTCCTAGAATATGACTTCGTATTAAGATTAGATCAGCGACCCCAACTTTTTTATCATGATTGGTATCTGCTGCAACCTTTTGAGCGTCATTCAGTGTTCCACCTAGAATATAAGTTCTAAGGTTTACCACATCCGCAACCCCAATACGGCCATCTCCGTTTACATCACCTTTCACAATCAAAGTCTTTTCATCATACTCAACACCTTCCACAATCAATTTAATGATTGCTCCAGTACCGACAAGTTCTTGATCTTCAAGGACTCGACCTTCACGGTATATTGCGAGTGTCTCGTTATCATTTAACATTTGATTTTTTACGTCCAGAACTGTTTGCTTCTCATGGATTGTCTCAATGTAAACATCTCCCACACTATGAATCTCTGATTCAAGTTTGAGTTCTTTCACATTGATTTCAACCGTGTATTTGCGCGCTTCCATTCCTTCACGTGTTACGGTAATTGTCATTGTGTTTTTTCCAACCTTAAGTTCCGGAGCATCAATTGTGACATTTGCTTTTGGATCTTCAGGTATGGCATTCACATGTAGTTTAAGTGTATCTTTTTGGTGAACATTGGCTGTATAAGTTAAGACATCTCTTGTAAATGCTGGGTTTAATTCAATATCTTTCACATCAAGATGTGCTAATGCATTACTCTTAACATCGCCACGATTTACAATGACAAAATACGTTGCTTCCTCATTACGGTTTCGTGTCACTTTAACAGGGAAGGTATTACTTCCAAGTTCAAGCTTGTGATTACCAGTTCCTGTAATTTTCGCATCTTGATTATGAGACATTGCAGAAATATCGATGGATGAAATTGTCTCATCGACATTGACATAGTAAGTTTTGATTTCCTTATCAAATGATGGTGACAATTCACCTTCACTCACCCTCAGAGAATCCAATCCAAATGTATTACTGTGGGCACGGTTTACAAAGAGTGTATACACACGTTTTGATCCATCCTCAGCGATACTTTCAATCTCTAAAGTATTTCTTCCTGGTTGAAGCGCATGAATTCCAAGGTTTGATACCTTTTGTTTTGCATCGATGGCTGTTGCGAAGACTTCAACTGTTTTCACATCAGCATCGACATCAATGTTATAGGCAGTTTTATCCGCACTAAACACCGGGTCAAGATGTCCTTTATCTGTCCACAGGTTTTGTAAGCCTTTTTCAGATGAAGGTTTTTGTTTAAATTGAATGGTATAGATTCTTGGAATGTTATTTTCACCAACAACTCTTACTTCGTGATTATAAGGGAAGTCAGTTACAGTTATGTTTCCTGTTCCACTTACTTTCATCGATTCATCAGCCATTGCTTCAATTTCAAATGCATGATCATCAATGACATCAACGACAAAGACATTTGTCTTAGCATTAAATTCCGGTGTTAGTTTATAGATCCCGTGATTCTCACCTTTAACCGACAACTTTTCTAAGACATTATTGGATTGCGCTGTTCGTGTTACATGAATGCGATACGTATTTGTTTGATTACGTTTGGTATTCACGCTAACTTCCACAACATGATCAGTGCCTACTGCGATATCATTTTGTTTTTTGATTTCAACAGTCGCTTCATCGTTTGATTCGTAAACTGGTGTTATTGCATCCAGTTCGTAAGGAATCGTAATGTAGTAATCATTTTGGAGTGGATTAAATTTAGGATTAATATTTCCTTCTTTAACACTTAGTTTCTGTAACAGCACTGATTCATCTTTTTTTTCTTGTACTTCAATTTGATATGTTCGTACTTGTTTACTTTGAGATGTTACGTGAATCATGACAAACTTCTTCTCGTCACTCTCTTTTGGATAAATGATTTCGACAGTTGCTTTTTCATGTTCTGTAATTGCGACAACATCAAGTTTAGTTTCTCTATTTTCATACTGATACTCTTGAATCGTCTTCTCAAATCCTAAAAGTGCTTCGTGATTAATATGAATTGACTTGAGATAGTTGTTGTCAGATGCCTCACGATTAACTACGAATTCATAGTTTTTCTCTTGACCATCTTTCGTGGTAACTGTCACGACATACGTTACTTTATCATCCTCTATCTTCGGATCATTCACTTTGAACTTACTGTCTTTATCAGCAAGTTTCGCATCAACGAGTAAGGTGTTCAAGTTGGTATCACTTGGGACACTTACTTCATATTGTTGTGTTTCTTCATTCCATGTTCCCAGCCAAGAGTGTCCATCCTGTTTGACGGTAATGGAATCAATTGCTGTTTTATCTTTTTCTCTCACAACACTAACTGTATACACTGATTGGTAATTTCCATTAGTTACGACCATGTTAATATTCGTTGTATTGGGTAAGAGCGGAACGTTTTCGAAGGTTCCTAGAACTTTCGCATTCTTATCTTCAGTTTTAGGATCAAAACTAATACTCAAATCTTTCTCCAAGACTTTTAGTTCATATTCTAAGGTACCACTATTGAAGGTTGGTGTTAGCTCCCCTTTGTCTGGATTGATTGCAGACAGTCGGGTTGATAATCCTGCTTTCGCATGAATCGAATAGGTTCTGATTTCACCATTCTTAGCCTCAACTTTGACCTCAATTGTTCGTGGTAAGGAAGATACTTCGATATTCTCTAATGCTTCTGGATTTAGAATACGTGCTTCATACTTATCATCCAAGGTATAGTAGACTCTAAAGTTTTCAACACCAGGGAATAAAGTCGCTTCATATTCTTGAATCTCAGGATTAAACATTGGCGATAACATGCCTTGGTTTTGACCGATGTGTAAATCACTTAAGTAGTTATATCCGACTTTACGTAAGATTAGTTCGTACGTAAGAGTTTCTTTTGATTCTGATTCTGTTTTTACACGATAAATAGTATCGCCTGCATTTTTAATGATGGTAGCACTATCCATAAAGATATTAGTTTTCGAATGATTTGCTTCCGCAATGACATCACCCGATCCCCATGTATCAATATTTTGAGGCACTTCCACAACATAGGATATGACATCCGATTTAAATTCTGGTGTCATTTTCAATTCTTTATTCTTTAAACTTAGTGTCTTTAAGGTTGCATCATGCGAAGCCTCACGACTTACTTCCAAGACATAATTTACCTTGGTTTCACCATCATAAGCTAGAGCAGTAAAATTAAATGTATTCTTACCAGGTTTTAATTCCAAGTCCTTGTTGACTTGCCCTTGCCATTTGACGGAACTGTCATTCGCAACTGCTTTAAGATTTTGAATGGTTGCATTCGCATCCAAACTTTCTTTAACTTGATAAGTCATCGTATTCGTTTTAGTATCATATTTTCCTGATGCAACATCAATATCGTGTGTACCAAGTTTTAAGGCGGTAAGCTCAATATCTTTATGCACAAGAATCTGATAGACCTGAGCTGGTGCGGATGCATCTTCAGGTTGAACACGTACTGTAAATACATTTTTACCCGGTCTAACCTTGAAGGCTTCTTGACCTTTAATAACATGAGCCAGCGAATCTTTTGGTGTCACATCAATCATGATTTCTTCCACATCACTGGGTACATGTTCAATTTCAAAGAGATCAAACGGTTCTTCATCAATACCATGGTTTAATTCTAAAGGTTTGATGTTTCCATCTTTATCTTTGTACGTTATTTTCATATCTTGTAAACGTGCATCATCAGAAAGACTTCGTGTAAAGGTAAACTCGTAAAGACTTGTTTTCGCAGTCTTTGTATCTGTTAACACGATTGTTTTTACTAAAGTTTGCTTTCCAGTCATATCGATTTTTTGAGTGAGTGATTCCACAATTTTAATCCCGTCATTAAGGACAAGACCCAAATCAAAAATCGGATTCTTATCAACTAAGTAAGGATCAACATTAAGTTGGAATGTGGATTCTCCCTTGTAACCTTCAACTGCTTTACCATTCAAGGTAATTCCTTTTAAGGTTGGAAGTACTTCCGCTTCTTTACGAACATCAATATGAATGGTTGCGACAAGTTCATTACTTTGGGTACTCATTTCAAAGATAAACTCGTTTTTCTCAGTATCACTAAGTGGTAGTGGATTCTTATAGAATTTGGATATTTGATATCCATCTTCAAGTTTCGCATCACTTAAGTGAACATGTTTATCTGTGAATTCTTTAAGATTGCGCGGAACATAAGCTACGTAGTAATAATGATTGGGTTCAGGATTTGCAATCTCCGTATCTTTATCGATTGAGATTATGGGATCTTTAACTCCGATATCCTTATCTTCATACTTCGCAGTACGTTCTACATTTATCTCGTAAACTTTTGTTGTTTTCTTATCTTCGGCAGTGACTGTGATTTCTATTTTGTTTTGTCCTGCTTTCAGATCTTGGTCACCATTGATTGTGATTGTTGCATTAGGGTCTAAAGCTTTTGCTTCAACCTTTAGTGATGACTTGTCTGATGCAATGGGCTCAAGTGTATATGACAACATTTCACTCGAGAAGCCTGGTACTGGATTCCCTTCAACACTAAGAAGTGCGAGGTCTGCATTTGCACTCGAGGCTTTCATCAGATTGAGTGTGTAAACTCGTGTAGCTCCTGTTTGGGAAGTTACGATAAAGCTTATGGTGTTCTTACCTTTTTTGACAGGAACACTTACTTTGTTTGTTGTAAGTAATTGTCCATCGAAGCTTACTGTTGAATTTTCATCTGTTTTTTCAATCTCAATCTCTACAACTTCCACATCATTACTTAGTGATGTATCAGCAGTATAAATATTATTGTTGAATTCTGAAGTAATGTCCTTCCCATCTAATTTAATCACAGAAAGCGTGTTAATCTCCGATGGTTTTTTCTCAATCTTAATAGTATATGTTTGCTTGGTTACTTTATCTTCCGCAACAACTTCGATCTTAACTTCTTTTGATTGCGAATCTAATGTTACTTCCATAGGCATCGTTTGACTGATAGTAGCAAACTCACTTGCACGACCACTCAAGACAACATCCTTCGCATCGCTATCAACAGTAAGAACATATTCATAAGTATCAGGACTAAATGGTTTGTTGAAGTTACCGTGTGATGCTTTCAATTCAAGAAGTTGTGCATTGGAATCATAACCTCTCACAATCGTTAGTATATATTTCGACTTGGGTTGTTTTGTATCTTCAGGTGAGACAACAAATTGATACGTGTTTTTTGAACCCGTTACAAGATTAAGAGGTTCATCAGCATCTATACTTGCATTGGCAGGTAATTTGAAGCTGAGATCATCGATATGAAATGTCTGCTTTGAGTTAGGAACAGTGATAGTATAACGGTAAACAAAATCACCATCTTTATCTTTGTCTGGATCTTTCGCGACATCATCGCCTTGACCATCTGGATCTACTGGATTACCATCAACATCTTTAGGATCTGACTTAATGTCCTCAATTTGTGTCGGATCTTTGGGTTTAAATGGATTCGTTCCATTACCATCCTCATCCGTTATTTCTGAATTACTATTTCCCTTCATGGTGATGGTAAGAATATATGTCTGTTTCTTACCACTTTCCGATACGATTTGAATTGGAAACTCATGGCTTCCACTTGTAAGTGTTTGTTCTGTTAGTACTGAATCGTTATCAATTCTCGCACCACTTTTTGGATCAACACTGGCATTAATTTTAATCTTAGTGTTTTCTTTAAATTCAAGTTCCCCTAAATCATAATTTAAGATTTCAGGTTTAAACGTAATCTCTAACGGTTTCCCATCTAGAGTTACTGATAAATCTTGCAATGTTGCATCATCATTTTGTTTACGTTTCAACGTAATACGATATGTATCTTTGGTTCCATCTTCAGCACGTGTTTCAATTTCCACAACATTGTCACCTTCAATCAGATTCAGTTCTGATTCAAAGATGTTCTTAGTTTGAAGATTGGTTAGATCTTTTTTATTCAAAGACACACGATGTATCCTTGCTTCATCATATTGCGTTTGCATCAAAATGTGAGAAAGTTTGATATCTCTATCAATTTCCACATCATAGTTGCGTTCATCTTTTTTTAAGTCTACAAGTGTCTCACCAACTTTAAGTTGTTTTAAACTTGTATCCTTTGAACCCCGAACAAAAGTCATTTTGTAAATGGCTTCCTTCACAATTGACGGATCATCATTACCAAAGAGTGTTTCATATTTTTTTAATCCTGATTCACTTTTCACAGTGACATCCAAATCTGTATTGGCATTGGGATTCAATGTTAGTTTTGAACCTTCTATGACACCGTTTGATGCATAACTAATTTCTTTGGTTGGTGCTGTCGCAAACAGTTCAAGGCTATCAACACTTCCTTGTGTTTTAACGACACCGTTTGCAGGTGGATTCACACTGGAGTAAACAACAAACTTATCATTTTCTCCTTCATATTGTGCAATCAAGTCTAGCGATGTTTTCACATCCAATCGTCTGACATTAAAACGATAGATACCAAGTGTTTCACCTTGATATGCATAAATACCTAAGAAAGTGTTATCACCGACTTCTAAGGTTCGGTCCGTGCTGCTTCCTTTTTCTTTTCCAAATTTGAAACTGGCATTGTCATCGGGATGACTCAATACGATATCTTCTTTAATTTGCGTGACAGTATGAGGCACGACAATTTCCGGATACTCAAGTGTTTTCTCATCGAACTGTGTACCTAGGTAGTCATGGCCATCGGCACTGTTGCCAGGTACATCCGCTTTCAGTGACACACCGTTTAACGTTGGCGCAGGTTGACCTGCTTCTTTTGCAACGTTGAGTTTAAATGACGTATCTGCTTCAATGGGTGTTACTTTAGTATTTGACATGTTATCGGCAACAATTAACTTGTTGTAGCGAAATTTAATTTCTTTACCTGGAGTCGCATCCGCTTTAACACGGAAATACATAACCATCATCGGTCCGGATGCACTTAAGGCATACTCGGGTTTCGCAACAGTTTGACCTGTGTAAATAATTAAGTCGTCTACGATATTATGGTTAATCGTCCATACATGAACACGGTCCCGACCTTTCTTAACTGTCGGGAAGACACCCCCTTCATCATCCTTAGGATAAATTAGGTCTTGATCGTCTACTTCCACAACTTCAAGAAGTGTCTTATCATAATAGATTTCATATTGAAACATCGAGATGTTGTGTGTCCCGTTGGATTCAAAATCAACATCCAAACGGAACACATCTCCCGGTTTCACTACAGATCCCGAAGCAAGCTTCGGAGAATCTGCAATATCTTCATACGTATATTCTGATTCGTCATAAGCTTTAAAACGAACGATGTTATTCGTAGCAGCGAAGACATCATAATTTGGAATAGTTGTGACAAAAATTGCGACAAGTAATAATGATATTAATTTATTTTTCATTTGATGCTCCTATTCCATTCAATGAATCAAGAACCTTCAAGATAAAGTTCAAGATAAATCCTTGATCCAAGACATCAACTTCAGTATCTTCGTTAACGTCGGCGGCAATTCTTTCAATCGGTGTCATGGTATAAGTTTGTGTAATGGCATTGGAACTTAATCCTTCATCCAAGACATCAACTTCCCCATCGCCGTTGAGATCACCTTTAATTGCTATTTGTAACTCATCGTATGTTACATCATTAACAATGAGTTTAATACGCATCGAAGTTCCTATGTATCGAGAATTATCTTCGATGTTTTGTAACTCTTTATCAAAGATAAAGAGGCTTGTTTCTTCATTAATATAGTAAGACTTGTATGTTGCGATATCTGTTTGTGGTTCACCACCTACAACATAATCACCAACATCTTCTGCAGCATTACCTTCATCCAAACGTTTAATCTCCAATGTTTCACTGGTTAATGTCAAGTTCATGACTGTGACACCAATCTGTGCTTTCACATTTGGATTTTTAACGCTAGTTACAGTGACCATTGCGCCACCTGGTTTTATTGCTTTCAGATTACCTGCAGCATCAACTGTAACAACATCTGGATTACTGCTTGACCACGTTATCTCTTTATTGGTTGCATTTTCTGGTTCAATTCGAACCGCTAATTGTTTTACTTCATCTACACCCATAAGGATGTTAGATTGTTCAAGATGCAACGTATGAATCTCACGGTTACGGTTAATGGTAATCGTAATAACTTCCTGAGTCTTATGGTCTTCAGAACTTACAGTAATAATCCGTTTGTTCTCACCATACTGAAGGTCTTCCATAGTGTTACCTGATATCAGTGCATTCTTACTATCTGTAAGGACTTCAAATTCCATCTCACTGACTCGATCTTCAACTTCCATCGTATACTCTTTGACACTCGGATCAAACTTAGGTGTAAGAATGCCTGAACTTGGAATGATATTCAAGATTTTAGCACTCGTTGCACTCGGTCTTACAATTTCAAAGGTATAGATATTTGTTCTACCTGATTCACTTGTAACTTCTATTTGATGTGAAGTTTTTCCAGGTTCGATAGCAACAATGCCATCTCCCTTAACATGACTTCCCTCAGGAATGGTTACCTTGAATTCAACGTTCTCTTGTCCTTCTACGGTATTGACTACGTAAGGTCCAAGATGACTTGGATCAAATGGTGTTTCAAGTGTACCACCGATAACTTCAAGGCTTTCGAGACTATGATTATCATTAGGAAGACGCGTGATTCTAACAATATAACTGCGTTCAACATTTTCAAACGACGTTACTACAATACGATGTTCGTTCACGCCTACTTTTAGATCTCGAACCGTTCCGGTTCCTCGAATTTGCGATTTCGCATCTTCAGGAGTCGCAATCACATCAATATCTGTCACTTCATAAGGCACTTCAATCTCGTAGTTGTTGAGATATTTATCAAAACTAGGTGAGACATGACCGTGATTGGTGACAAGATCTTTAAGATAGTTACTACTAAAGATTTGACGTGTAACACTAAATTCATAGGTTGTGTCAGGAATATCGTGTTTACTATGAATCACGACTTGAACCGTATTGGTTCCAACTTTCAAGTTTTTATTTCCCTTAATTTCGTAAGTAGCGTTAACTGGATCTTCCAGAATAATTTCATCCACTGTTAGATCAGTTACTTCATACGGTACTGATAATGTGTAAGCTTCGATATCTTTGTCAAAGCGTGGATTTTCAATCATTGCTTCCTTAAATCGAATGGACGTTGCTTTTGAACTTTGAACTGAGTCACGGGTAATATCTACATCATAGACAGCAATTTCTCCGAACCTGCTTGTTACCACAACATCAAATTCATTCAATCCTATATCTAGATCATGCACACCATCACCCGTAATAAGTGCTGTTTCATCCATGGCTCTTGCTGCAATTTCTACACGCTCTTGTTCATGAGGTACAGCAGCTGTATAAGCTGAACGAAGCGGTGTAAACTGTGGTTCTAATTTTCCAGGATGAATCATGAGATGTGCCAACATAGCACTTGCTGATGTATCTTTTTGAATCTTAACAACATATGTCATTGTGGCATCATTTTTACCTGTTACCACAATCGGTACGGTTTTACTTTGAATCCCCTCAAGATCAATGATTCCTGCACCCTCTATTGATTTCACTGCTGACTCATCTTCTGGTTTTGCAGTCAACAACACCCTTTTTACATCAGCCGGTAGTTTCAAGGTATAAGGACCACCATTCGTTTTATCAAACTGTTCTACGAAGACTCCGGTATTACTTGTCAGTGACTCTAAGTAAATACTTTGTTGTGAGGAATGGTATACATTCACGATATAGGTCTCTGAGTTTTTACCATTGGCTGATTGTGTCACAATTTTGACGCGATTGTTTTCATCTTTCATGGGTTCATCAATACCATTTCCTGATACAGTCCACGTTGTTTGTTTCGAGGATGCTTTAATTTCAGGTGTCAGGTATTCTACTCCCTTTGGAACGTAGAGTGCATATTCTTTACGAGTTTTCATAAAGAGTGGTGATAAAGTTCCTTCTTTAAACCTTAAGTCTTGAAGACTTGCATCTCCAGAGAGTGCTTGGTTAATAATCACTTCATAGGTTCTTAAGACACCATCTTTACTTTGGACTACGATTTTAAAACTATTACGTCCTGGTTTTACTTCAAAGGTTCCAACTCCTG
This sequence comes from Erysipelothrix sp., assembly GCA_036637915.1. GTDB lineage: Bacteria > Bacillota_I > Bacilli_A > Erysipelotrichales > Erysipelotrichaceae > Erysipelothrix. Next base: position 20,173 of record JAVWLP010000028.1, read on the forward strand.
AAAGAATCGTGGCATCGCTACTTTCCTTCACAGCGTCAATGGTAACTTCGGTTGTTTCCATATCAACATTCACAACATAACGATTGGTGTTCGGTTTAAAGGTTGGAGACATTGTTTTACTTGGTGTAACCGTCAGTGAACTGAGTCGGTTACTAAACAGTGATGCATCTTGTTTCACAATTTTTAAAGTATAGTCACGTGTTTCTTTATTTTCTGCTTCAACACGAATTTCGACTTTATTCGTTCCTTTGTTTAGATTCTTAATAACATAGTTTCCGTCCGCATCTTTCTCAGCCTCATGACTGATAATTTCAACAGTTGCTTTAGGATCCTCTGGTTTAAGTGTTAGTGTTGCAGACTGGTGCTCATCTGAAATGAATGTTTCATAATCATGATGATCTTTCACGAATGTTGGTGATACCAATCCTTCACTAATCTCTAAAATCTCTAAATAATTATTAAAGGAAGCGGATCGCACAACTTTTACGTTATAAACTGTTTGTGATCCATCCGGTGAAGATACCGTCAATGGTATTTGGTTATCACCAATTTCAAGTGATTTCCATCCACCGCCACTGACTTGAGCAATTGGTCGATTTAAGGCAATACCTTCAACCATCACTCTCTCAACATCTTGAGGAACCCATACAACATACTCTAACGTATCCATCTTGAATACAGGATCCAATGCGCCATGGCTTAACTTAATGGATTGAAGTCGGTTATCGTACTCACGAACAATAACAAGCGGATACTCTTTAATATCACCATTTTGCGCTTCAACTGAAATCATAAACTTGTTTTCACCATAGCCTAGCGCATAGTCACCGTTACCTTTAATCTTAGCAAGATTATCTTTAGCTTTCGCTTCAATACGAACCATATCGGTTGCGGAATTGACATTGTATCTGAAAGTTTCTTCCTCTAAATCAAATGTTTTTGTAATATCATCATGCATCACTTTAAGACTATCCAGGCCATTTTCTCCAGAGAGTTTCTTGTTTACTTCAACAAAGTATGTTTTAGTTTTTGTTCTATCTTCACTGGTTACGCTAATAGTTACATGGTTTTTGCCATTTAGTAATGGCTCATTACCACGAATCATAACTCGTGCATTTGGCGATGTTGGTGTTGCTTTAAATTCAACGCCTTGTGCATGCTCATCAAGATTTAATGTGTAATATAGACGTTCTTGACTAAAGTCACCTTCTTCAAATTGAAGATCTTTCAGACCATTTTCTTGAATCGAGAATGGAATCAATCCTGCCAGTGTCGCATCACTCGACATAGAACGAACGATATTAACGGTATAGATTGACACATTTCCCTCTTCAGGTTCTGTAGATAAGAGTGTTACAGGATTATTCCCTGATTTTAGTTTAACTTCAACACCGTTTTCAACTTTATTTGCAGTTGCATTTCCCGCAATCCCTTGAACAAGCGTTGTGTTTACTTGAGGCGTTCCTTCTACTAACACGATGTCAGTATTACCTCCTACTTCAACGGAGTAATCTTTCAATGAACGCTTAAATCGTGGTGAGAAGTTCTCACCTTGACTAATAACTTTTCCATTCTCACTTACAGTGATTCCTTGAAGGTAGTTATTATGACGGGGTTCTTTAAGAACATGTAGTATCGTGTCCTGAGTTTGACCATTTTCGGCTCGAACACGCACAATCACATCATTGTTACCTTCACTCAAGTTTTCGTTATTAATAATTTCTACTTGCGCTTTCGGATCTTGCGCAACGGCCTTAATATCTAGAGCTTGTGTATCTGTTTCAATATCAACATGATACTCGTATTTATTGTCTTCAAATTCAAAAGGTTTTCGTGTGTTGAGAATTTCTAATGACTTAAGACTGGTGTCATCATTCCCATTACGATGAATAGTGATATAACGATCTTTTGTGAGACCAAATGGTGTTACTGTCTCGATTCGGAAGTCATTGTTTCCATATTTAAGACTTAACTTACTGATATCTTGAGGATTGTTGTATTTATCATAAACATTAATTGTTTGTGATGGGTGTCCTTTAGTAACGATGATTCCAACACGATCCACCTCACGGGCAACACTTGCACGATATTGGGTCAATTGATTGTTGTAGGCAGGGTCAACACCTGCATTCTGAGCATCAGTAACTTCAATATTCTTTAAATCTAAAGTATTGGATAAGTTACGTTTCAGTATTAGAACATACTCGCGAATATCGCCACTCTCTGACTGAACTTGGATTGTGACACGAGTTGAATCACCCAGTAGTTCTTTATCCCCAAGTGTTGATAATATCTTCGCTTTAGGATCTTGAGTAAACGCGCGTATTACAACGGATTTCGTATCCTCAAGGAGTCCAACCTCATACTCAGTAACATTTGGATCAAAGGGTTGTTTGAAGATACTTCCCTCTATTTGAATTCCTGAGAGAGCATTATTCTTCGAACGTTTATACGTTACGTTAAATGTATACGAAGTCTTCGATTTACCGTTCTCACTTTGAACTGTGATTACGAATGGTTTCAACACATTAGCTTCCAATGTTATGGGTTCTTCTGTTTCGTAAATAATCTTTGCATTTGAATCTGTAGCTGTAATTTTCTTAATCAGTGACTTATCAAATGTTTGGATATCATCCGTTAGTTCCAATGTGTAGTCGGTAACATTAGGATTAAAACTCTTATCGAGAGTTCCCGATTCAAATTCAATTGCTTTTAGTTTTGAGTTATCGCCTACTTCACGTTCCACAATAATTCGATACGTTTGCATTGTATAACCGTCAACTGCACGAACTCTTATCTCATAAATATTTTCTTGAGCCGTTTTCAATTCAAGGGTTCCTGTCTTCTCAACTGTCGCATGTTTGTCAACGAGATCAAAAATGACTTCTTCACTCTTTAAATTGGTCTTCGAATTAGGAACTTTCAAGTGATACGTAAACACATCGTCTTGGAATGCTTCCTGAAGTTTAAATCCTTTAACACTCAAGTTTGATAAACGGGTTTCATCCGTCTTTGCACGTCCAATATTGATTGTATACTCTTTTACGTCTCCATTTTCAGCCGTTACTTTAATCACACGAACACTTTCTCCTGTTGGGAGTAATTTACGTTCATGTCCCGTAACTCTTGCATTACGGTCTTCTGTACTAACATCAAATGATAACGTATTCGTAACACTTTCCGTATTGAGTTGATACGTATCTTCGGTATAAATGAAGTTTGGTGTCAAGGCACCGTTACTTGGTTTAATATTGGTAAGCGCATTGTTATTTGAAGCAGGACGGGTTAGGTTGATTGTATAGACACGATCAAGACCTGAATCACTCGTTACGATTACTTCAAGTTTATTGTTACCTACTTTAATTTTTTGCTGTCCATTTCCCGACATTGTTGTCGCAAGACTTTTCGCAACAACATCAACATTTTCAGTACCATTAGGTACAGGATTAACCAATGTATATTCTTGAACTTTAGGATCAAAGGCAGGTTTCATTTGAAGAGCATCACCTTTTAATTTGACACTTAATTCTTGTAAGTAATTCTCATTCGAACGACTTCTGTTTACAAAGACATGGTAAGTTCTTG
>JAVWLP010000029.1:0-22978 GCA_036637915.1 Erysipelothrix sp.
TGAAGATAGCTCATTGCCAGGTAATTAGACATCCTTATGGATGTCTTTTTTTATGCGAATTGATCTTTACTAAGAATATTGTGAAAAGGTATGCACTAAATAATAAATAGTGGTATTGTGTGGTATAATTTGATATTGAAAAAGGTGACTAAATGATATTTAATACAGAACAAATACAAACAATTTTCTCTGAAAATAGAAATTTTCAAATTGGGAAGTCATATTACTCTCATGATGCTGTTTCGGAGATAACCATTCATAAAAACTTCAACGGCGGTTTTCGTGCAGACGGAAATGTAAGAGTTTATGATAGAGATTTTCCAGTCATGATAGAAGCAGACGAAAATAATAGTATTACCCACTATCATTGTAAATGCGGCTATTCTACGAACAGATCAGCCTGTGGACACATTGGGGCCATGATTCTTAAAATTAATGAATGTAATCCAACATCTTTTCCTTTCTATTATAAAGATGAGAATAGAGAGGAAAGAGAGTCTGAATTAAAGCGTAAATTAGAAATTGAACGAGAAGAAAGAAAACGTAAATTCAAATTGAATCAAACAGATAGTGTGATTGATCTTTTTAAAGATAAGAGTATTAATGAAATTAAAAATGTTCCGCTATCTCAGAATGTTCGTTTGAAAACTGAAATTGTGACACAAGCCTACGATGGTGTCGAAATACGATTTAAGATAGGTGATAAAAAATTATATGTAATTAAAGACATTCCTGCTTTCATTGGAAGAATGAGCAACGGATCTTACTTTGAATATGGTAAAGAGTTTAGTTTTATTCACAACGAAAAGTATCTTGATGAAGATTCATTACGACAACTTGAGTTTATGAAACTCATGTCTTTCAGGAATAATAATGATGACAATTCGTGGCGCTCAGATAAAAATAGATTATTCATTGATGAAAATTCTCTAGATGACTTTTTCGATATTTATGAAAGCATTGACCCAAGTTATTATAGTTTCGCAATGGAAACAGTATTCCAAGAAATTGAAATCAGTGTGATAGAGAATGGCGGAGATTGGCTGTTTGAGTACAACTTTGGTCGTAGTAAATTATTGGGAAAAAAACACATGTATGTCTATTCAAATATAAACAGTCCTTTAATTCAAAGAGCGTATCTTGATGACAGTAGTTATTCAAGCAGTTTTTTAAGACTTCTTCGTGAAGATGATTCTTTTGTTGTTGAGCAAGCTCAAAAATATGATTTTCGAAAGTATGTTTTAGATAATGTTTCAGAAACGTTAACCTTTAATCTACAATTGGAAAAAGATTTAGTAAACACGAGTGTTTATGTTGATGTAGATGAAAATGGAAATATTGTTATTAAAATTTCATATGAAACATCATCTGGTGAGTATAGTGCTTTTGAAAGTATGTACGCCCTACCTTTGGAAGTAGAGAAAATAGCAAAATACGTTGAAACCTACGCAAACGAGATTGATGAAGCGAGAGGACTTGCAATATTCTCGGATTCAGATGATATGACATATCTATTCTTAGATCAGGGCGTTCCATATCTTCAAGAATTTGCCGATATCTATGTCAGTGAAGCAATCAAAGCTATTACGGATACCCGTTCATATCATATGAGTGCTGGGGTGAGAATTAATGGTGGTTTGCTTGAAATTGATATTGATAGCGATGCTATTCCAAAACAAGAACTCACAGATGTATTGAAGTCCTATCGAAAAAAGAAGAAGTTTCATCGCCTTAAAAATGGAGATATTATAAATCTTCAGTCTGATGAAATTGACCATGTAAATGGATTGCTCGAAAGTAACAACTTGCAATTATCTGAGCTTCATGATGGATTTATAACAATGGTTCATTCCCGCGCTTTTGAAGTGGCACATAAATTAGAAAATCAAGATGCAATAGAAGTAACAATTGATACTTCGGTTCATAACTTCATCGATAAATTCCGGAATTTTAAAGAGGAAAGTATTCCTTTAGAGTCTCGTTATGAAGAGCTGCTCCGTGGCTATCAAAGAGAGGGTATTCAGTGGTTGTACAACCTTTCAACACTACAGCTAGGTGGAATTCTTGCTGATGACATGGGACTTGGAAAAACACTTCAAGTGATCTCGTATTTGGACACATTAAATCCTGCAAAAACCTCGATTGTGGTCTGTCCTTCATCTGTTATGTTGAACTGGATTGATGAAATACATAAGTTTGCACCTCACCTTAGTGCAATTGCTATAACTGGAACACAAGAAGATCGAAAGAAACTGATTAAAAATATTCAAGATTATAAAATAGTTGTCACATCCTATGACTTTTTACGTAGAGATATCGATGAATATGAGCAATTTGAGTTTAGTCATGCCGTTCTTGATGAAGCTCAATACATTAAGAATCATATGACTAAAAACGCTCGTACAACGAAAAGATTGAAAGCCCAACATCGTGTTGCGTTAACGGGAACTCCTATTGAAAATTCACTTTCTGAACTTTGGTCAATTTTTGATTTTATCATGCCTGGATATCTTTATAATCATCATTATTTTGTAAAGACATTTGAAAAACCAATTATTAAAGATAAGGATGAGGCTGCTCATAAACGTTTAAGACAACTCGTTGAGCCGTTTATCTTGAGGCGATTGAAGAAAGATGTGCTGACAGAACTTCCTGATAAAATTGAAACAACCTTAAGGCTTGATTTTAATGAAGAAGAAAAAAAATTGTACTATGCAAATCTAGCACAGATAAATCAAGAACTTGCCTTACAAACAGGCATCGAACAAACAAGTAAAATCGATGTCTTAGCTATGTTGACGCGCCTTCGTCAAATTTGTTGTGAACCAAGAGTCTTGTATCAAAATATGGATCAGCCATCAACAAAACTTTTAGCATGTGTCGAGCTTGTTAAAACGCTTAAATCAGAAGGGAAGAAAGTCCTGATATTTTCATCGTTTACTTCCATGCTGGATTTAATTCGTGAAGCATTAACTAAGGAATCAGTTTCCTCATATGTGATTGAGGGGAAAACTCCCAAACCTAAACGAAGAGAGTTGATCCAACAATTTCAAACCGATGATACGGATGTGTTTTTGATATCATTGAAAGCTGGGGGGACGGGGATTAATCTTACAGCAGCAGAAGCGGTTATTCACTTTGACCCGTGGTGGAATGTCTCGAGTCAAAATCAAGCGACTGATCGAGCACATCGTTTTGGTCAAACTGAAAATGTAAGTGTCTACCAACTCATTATGAAAGATACGGTAGAGGAAAAAATTCAAAAATTACAAGCAGAAAAGAAAGTATTATCAGATACATTCATTGAAGGTTCTAGTGGTAATATTGCAAGCCTTACTGAAGCTGAAATGCGCTCACTTTTTGAGATGTAAGTGCTATAAGGGACCGAAATTAAGACATCAGAGTAGATGTCTTTTTTCTTACTAAAAACTAGCGGTGGATCAATTATAAAGGAAGGAATCCTTAAGCCAAATTGTGTTTAAACCGCTATTACTGTGATATAATGATGCGGATGGTGAACAAAATGAAAAATGAAAAATATACAACAAATTCAGTAAATCAAACTATAGATTTAGGTGAACGTATCGGATCAGCGATTAAGTCTGGTGCCGTCGTCTCCCTAACAGGGGATTTGGGAGTAGGTAAAACTGCTTTCACAAAGGGTCTTGCATTAGGTCTAGGAATTGAAGACACTATCAGCAGCCCAACTTTTACGCTCATGAAAGAATATGAAGGGCGTTTGGATTTAAAACACATCGATGCATATCGACTTGAAGGCGTAGATTCAGATTCTTTAGGTCTTTTTGACTTGATGGATGATCGAACAGTAATTGTAATAGAATGGGGAAGTTTCCTCGATGATTTGGATTTCAATGTTGATTATGACATAAATATTAAGTACATCGATGAAACGATGCGCGAAATTACAGTGAGTGAGGTAGAAGCATGAACACATTAATTATTGATACATCACATACATGTTTGGTAACAGGCGTTGCGATTGATTCGACACTTGTTGCTTACAAACAAGAAAATGTTGGCAAACGACAATCAGAATACTTGATTACATTCGTGAGTGAAGTATTGGAAAAGGCGAATCTACAATCCAGTGATATTGATGAAGTCGTTGTGACAAATGGACCAGGAAGCTATACTGGGATGAGAATTGGACTTACTTTTGTAAAGACATGGTCTCTTGTTAATACAGAGATGAAAATTTACACAGTAGATACATTGTTATCTTTAGCAGGAATGAAGGATGGGTTCTCATTTATTGATGCGCGTTCTAAGCGGGTCTTTGGTGCATACATTGAAAAAGGTCACGTCAAGGATGAACGTGTTTATATACTTGATGAACTTGAGACAATTAATCAGCCACTATTTGGTGATTTATCTCTTGTAGGTAAAGAAACTGAATATGGAAACATCTGCAGTCAAATACTTGAAGTTCGAGAGATGTGGCAGGGTGTTGAAAATTCGGATCTTCTTGTTCCAAATTATTTAAAATGATGATTAGAGAAATTAATCTGGAAGATTTGAGTTCAGTCCTAAAGATTGACGAAGAGGTACTGACTGCACATTGGCCGTACCATTTTTATCGAGATGAAATTGCGCGTGATGATTCCTATTGTTTATGTATGGAAGATTCGGATGAACTCATTGGATTTGTGATTGTACGTCAAGTGGGAGATCTGCTTGAGCTTCTACAAATTGGAGTTGAACGTAATTCACAAGGTCAAGGAAATGGTCAAAAACTCTTTGATGCAATTCTAAATTTAAACTTAAATAAACCGATGATGCTTGAGGTACATGATGAGAATCGTCAAGCCATACGGTTTTATAAAAGAAATGGCTTTGTAAAAGTCGGACAAAGAAAACATTATTATGGAGCAAACAAGCATGCTGTAGTAATGAGAAAGGATATTTAGTTATGTTACTTTTAGCAATAGAATCAAGTTGCGATGAAACATCGTGCGCGATTATTAAAGATGGTACTGAAGTGCTCAGCAACTCAGTTGCATCTCAAATTGATATACATAAGGAGTATGGTGGTGTTTTTCCAGAAGTTGCATCGCGTCTTCATGTTGAAAATATCAATGTTACCATTAAAGATGCATTAACAAAAGCTAATGTATCATTGAAGAATATCGATGCCATTGCGGTAACACAAGGTCCTGGGTTAATTGGATCACTTCATGTTGGCGTTATGGCTGCGAAAACATTAGCGTGGTCGTTAAATGTACCTTTGATTCCAGTACATCATATCGCGGGTCACATCTATGCCAATAAACTTGTTGGTGAATTGAAGTTTCCGCTTCTTGCACTTGTTGTCTCTGGTGGACATACGGAGCTTGTATTTATGGATAAAGAATACTCATTTGAAGTTATTGGAAAAACTCAAGATGATGCTGTAGGGGAAGCCTATGATAAAGTTGCGCGTCTTCTAGGACTGAGTTATCCTGGAGGTCCTGTTATTGATAAACTAGCAAAAACTGGTAAAGTAAATTACAAGCTTCCTAAAGTTAAAACGGAGAACCCGCTTGATTTTTCATTCAGTGGTTTGAAATCTGCAGTTCGTCAATTGACACTTCGTGAAGAGCGCGAGGGTCGTGAGGTGATTGTGGAAGATGTGGCATATGCATTTCAACATGCTGCCGTAGATGAATTAATGTCTCGAGTGCAACGTGCATTGGATACATTAGATGTGAAATCTTTCGTCCTTGCGGGCGGTGTTGCTGCCAATTCAGAAGTAAGAAAACGTGTTGAAGATCTCAAAGAAGTATATCCAGAATTGAACATTCTGCAACCGCCATTGTGGGCATGTATGGATCAAGCAGCGATGATTGGACTTGCAGGTCATATTGCTCAAGGAATGGGAATTAGTGGAGATTGTGAAATTTCGGCAAATTCTAACATACAACTTCACACTTATTAATTGTTTCACATTCAACTTCTTAAGACTTTGTGATATGATTTACACGGTGGTGATATCATGAGTACAAACAATATAACAAATGTGCCTAAGGCAACAATGCAACGATACCCTATATATCTTAAGGCGTTGCGTAAACTCTATAATATGGGAGTAGAACGTATTTTATCACGAGAGCTTGCACTCTTCGTGGATATCGAATCTACGACAATTCGTCGGGATTTTTCCTTCATTGGTTCCTTAGGGAAACAAGGATATGGTTATGATGTGAAAACACTCATCGATACGTTTGATGATCTATTAGGAGTTAGCTTTGAAGAAGAATTAATTCTTGTAGGAGCTGGTAATTTAGGTCGTGCAATTTTAAATTATAATCGATGGAATCATGTTGTGGGTGAAATAGCTTGTGCCTTTGACATTGATCCGAATAAACTAGGTGAAGTATCAGATATTCCAATCTATCACATGAGTGAATTGGAAGAACGTGTACCAAAAGGGTGCCGTATTGCGATTGTTACTGTTTCTAAAAATGTTCAAGAAACAATCGATAGACTGGTTGATATGGGAATTGTAGGAATTGTTGACTTTTCGAGTGAGCATATTCAAGTCCCTAAAGACGTTGTCGTTAAGACTGTCGACGTTGTTTCAACTGTCCAAGAGTTAATATTCCAAACAAATAATATACGATAATTGAGGTGTAAAATATGATGTCTTATTTAACAATTCGTGAGTGCTATGATCTTTTAGCTTACGGATCAGAAATTGAAATAGATTCTTTAGAGTATATCCAAATTCAAGGTTGGATTCGTACTAACCGTAAAGGTAAAAATGTTGGATTCATCGAATTAAACGATGGAACTTACTTTAGAAATGCACAATGTGTTTATTCAAGCGAACTCAGTAACGCAGATGACATTGCGAAATATAACACAGGTACTGCTGTCACAATCAGTGGTAAATTTAAAGCAACGCCTGATGGACGTCAGCCTTTTGAGATTGATGTTACAGATGTTGTATTAGAAGGTGAATGTGGTGCAGATTATCCACTTCAAAAGAAACGTCACAGTTATGAATATTTAAGAGACATTGCTCATTTACGTGTGAAGACAAATTCATTTATGGCTGTCTTTAGAGTACGTTCCGTACTTTCAATGGCAATTCATGAATTCTTCCAAGATCAAGGCTTTGTTTACGTCCACACGCCAATTATTACTGGTAATGATGCTGAGGGTGCTGGAGAGTCTTTCAATGTCACAACGCGTTCTGATGGTGACTATGAGAAGGATTTCTTTGGACAAAAAGCAAGTCTTACTGTTTCGGGACAACTTCATGCTGAAGCTTTTGCATTAGCATTTAGAGATGTTTATACATTCGGACCAACTTTTAGAGCTGAAAACTCAAATACTGCACGTCATGCATCTGAGTTTTGGATGGTTGAACCGGAAATTGCATTTGCTGATTTAGAAGATGATATGAATCTTATCGAAGATATGGTTAAATATTGCATCGAGTATGTCTTAGAAAATGCACCTGAAGAAATGAACTTCTTCAATGACCGTATTGATAACACCTTATTAGACCGTTTAAATTCCCTGTTATCAAGTGAGTTCAAACGTCTTAGTTATACCGATGCGATTGAAATATTAGAAAGAGAAAATGACCGATTTGAATATAAAGTTCATTGGGGCGTAGATCTTCAATCAGAGCATGAACGTTACCTCAGTGAAGAAGTTTATAAGGGACCTGTTTTCATTACAGACTACCCTAAAGACATTAAAGCATTCTACATGAGATTAAATGATGACAATAAAACGGTTGCTGCATGTGACTTATTAGTACCACAAGTTGGAGAACTTGTTGGAGGATCGCAACGTGAAGAACGTATCGATGTATTAGATCAAAGAATGGAAGAAATGAACATTCCCAAAGAAAGCCTTGAATGGTATCGCCAACTTCGTGAATACGGAGGCGTTAAACATGCAGGTTTCGGAATCGGATTTGAAAGATTCTTAATGTATATTACAGCTATGCAAAATATCCGTGATGTGATTCCGTTCCCAAGAACTCCAAGACACTTAGATTATTAAGGGGTTTGTATGGATTTTAGAGCGAAATATGTTCCTAAATCAAGAAAAAAAGTGAACTACAAAATTGTAGTTCCTTTTGTCATTTTAATGATGATTGGAGGAATCTTGGTGTATACAACCCTAATGCCAAAATATAAAGAACCGGAATCAGCCTTTACAATCTGTAATACTACAATTAGTGAAACGCAATCGATAATTACAAAAAAGATTGATGAAGCAAATAAAGAGAGTAAAGAAGCTACAATAGGATACCAGGACGTGGGTATGTTTGGTCAGACATTAGGTATTTACAAAGAACCATATAGCCGTACAGTACGTGATGCCTTTAGTAGTAAGACAGTATTTCTTAAAAACATTTGTACAGAAGAAGAACGTGCATACCTTATGGGTTCCGAACTTGATGCTAAGATTCCTGTGGAAGGATTGACACCGGGTTTCTATGAAATTCGTGTCTTAGATGGTCTTACTAAAGCACGTCTTGTAAGTAATGAAGTTCGTGAAGATGCGTTCTCAACCATCTCAATTGATGGCTATCGAAAAAATATTAAACTAATATCTAACAAAGATTTATTTAATTCTAAAGAACATCCATATACCATGGATAATAACTATTCATTCTTGATGGTTGATTCGGTTGAATCTAACGATCAGGACTATGACATCGTGTTAGATCCAAGTGGAATGATTAAAGAGTTTAATGGTAATATTTCCAAGGGAATTATTCAAGGTGATTTTGTTGAGGCTGATGCGATGTTTGACATTGCTGATGGTGTGAAAAAACAACTTGAAGCTCGGGGCCTTAAAGTAAAATTAACACGAACTAAAGATGAAGTAATAAACTATCATGGTAAAAATAATCGTATTCAAAATGCGTATGATGCCAATGCAAAATATTTTGTATCCTTTACCATGGTGCACTCACTACAACCTTTGGATTATGGATCCACAGCTATTTATTCTAATTATGTAACCAATCGCTTCGCAACAATTATGATGAAGAATCTAACGGAAACATCACCGTTGAGAGCTTCGCGATATGTATCAGGACAAAATATGGATGGTGTAATTAAAACGTCATTCAAAGATGACTATGATATGAATGCGATATTACGAGAAACAGGTGGTATCTTTACGGGAGCTGGAAGTAAAGGCGAATTTGCTAAAGAGAATGCTTTTGCTACTAATAGTAAAACGGGGATGCAAGCACTTGTACTTGAATTAGGATATACATCAGATCCTCAAGATATTAAAACAATTCGTGAGGATAAGGACCAAATAATCGAAGCAACCACCAAAGGAATCTTAGCTGAGGTCGGCATTAAAGAATAAAGCAGGTGAAATGATGATTGTTCAAGTTAGAAATGCATATAAATCATTTGGCTCGCAAGAGTTATTTGAAGATTTGAATTTATTAATTAAAGAAAATGAAAAAGTCGCACTTATTGGTGCAAATGGTGTTGGTAAAACAACACTTTTTAAAGTATTATCTGGAGAAAATACGCTTGATAGTGGGGATGTTTTTTGGAAGTCAAATACACGTAAAGGTTTCTTAGATCAAATAAATATTGGTAATGATGCTCTTACGGTACAAGAGTTCTTTGATGAAGCATATCAAGATGTTTATGCACTTCAAGACCAACTTCAAAGTTTAGAACAACAAATGGTTGAAGATCATAGTGACCAAATGTTAGCACGCTATGATCGTGTTCAACAAGAATTTATGAGACGTGGGGGATACACGTATGAGTCTGAAATTCATACTGTACTCACTAAGTTTAACTTCACAGTTGAAGATTTAAAGCGTCCTTTAAATACCTTCTCAGGAGGTCAAGTAACACGTCTTGCTTTTGTAAGACTTTTACTGAGTAAACCTGATATTCTCTTCTTGGACGAGCCTACGAACCATTTGGATATTTCCACAATAGAATGGCTTGAATCGTATCTTAATAATTACGATGGTGCTGTTGTCGTTGTATCCCATGACCGGTTATTTTTAGACCGGGTCTGTAATGTTGTTGTTGAGATTGAAGATCGTGTTGCGACTCGTTATTCAAGTAACTACTCTGGATACCTAAAACTCAAAGAGGAACAGATAGAAAAACACAATATTAAATATCAAAATCAACAAAAAGAAATTGAACGTATTGAAAAACTTATTGAAAAATTTAGATATAAGAAGAGTAAAGCCGCGTTTGCGCAGTCGAAAATTAAGTACTTGGATCGAATGGATCGCCTTGAGAAAAAAGATGTTAAGAAACGTGAATTTAAAGCTGAATTTAAATCCAACATCCGAGGTGGAAAAGAAGTACTCCAACTCTCTAATTATCAAGTAGGATATGACAAACCACTCTTTGAATATACTGGAACATTTGTAAGAGGCCATCGCTATGCGATTGTCGGTGACAATGGTACTGGAAAGTCGACGTTACTCAAAACCATTTCCGGAAAAATGGAACCACTAGCAGGTGATCTCCTTTTTGGACATCAAATTGAAATTGGTTACTTTGACCAAAATCTACTCGAATTTCATATGAATAAAACAGTTCTAGAAGAAGTCTGGGACGACTTTCCTGCCCTAGATCATACTGAAATTCGTACTGCACTTGGACGATTCTTATTTAAAGGTGAAGAGGTCTTTAAGAATGTGAATGTCTTATCGGGAGGCGAACGAGTTCGCTTGTCGCTTGTTAAATTGATGTTGAGTCATGATAACTTACTCATTCTTGATGAGCCGACAAACCATTTGGACATTCAAGGGAAAGAAGCACTTGAAAAAGCACTCGAACAATACGATGGAACAATGATTTTTGTATCCCATGATCGTTATTTTATTGAGAAGCTGGCTACCGATATCCTAGTCATTAAGGATGGAGAAATTACTCATACTGAGAAAACAATAGGAGAAATTATTAGTTCTGAAAAAGAAAAAGTAAGTGAAACTAAAGTTACTCAAAAAGAATCATATGAATCTATCAAGAAAAAGAAAAACAGATATAAGAAACTGGAAGCAGAACTTATGGAATTGTATGAAGATCTCGAGGTACATCGTGAACATCGCTTTGACCCTGAGATTTATCATGATTTTGAAAAGATGAACGCGCTTAATGAGACGATTGATGAAATTCATAATGAGATTAAGACACGTGAAAATGAATGGGCAGAGCTGGCCGAAGATTTCGAAGCTCAAGATATTCAAATTAATTAAGAGCATCCAAATGGATGCTCTTTCACAAATTAGGCAAAGTTTCGATCGTTTTTTAAATTGAAAGTACTAAAAGAGGGAAAGTCATTTGGTTTATTGATGAAACTTGTGTATAATAGTAACGGAAAACATAAGGAGTAGATAGAGATTATGGCTAAATGTCTAGTGGCTCAATCAGGTGGGCCAACATCAGTTATTAACGCTACTGTAGCAGGTGTCGTTAAGGCAAATCAATTAAACCCAATTTACGATACAGTATTGGGTGGTATTCATGGTATTGAAGGAATTCTTAACGAACAATTCGTTGATTTAACTCACATGAGTGAAGAAGAAAATCAAATTCTTCGTCAAACACCTTCAAGTGCTCTTGGATCATGCCGTTATAAATTAAAGAGAGAAAATGTTGCAGACTTCAAACGTTTATTTGAAGTTATGGAAAAACATGACATCCGCACATTATTCTATACAGGTGGTAACGACTCAATGGATACAGTTGCTGCTTTAGATGAATATGCAAAAGCAAACAACATCGAAGGATTCCAATTTGTTGGATGCCCTAAAACTGTTGATAACGACTTAATGGTTATGGACCATGCGCCAGGATTTGCAAGTGCAGCTAAATTTATTGCTACTACTGCATATCAAACTTGGATGGATAGTACAGTTTATACACGTCAAGATGTATTCATTCTTGAAACAATGGGACGTGATGCTGGTTGGTTAGCAGCAAGTGCTTGCGTATCAGGAATCGTTGATGTTCTTGTTTTACCTGAACTAGCATTTGACAAAGAAGCTTTCTTAGCAGCTGTTAAGAAACAATTAGATGCAAAAAACAAATGTTATGTTGTTGTAAGTGAAGGTGTTCGTTACGCTGATGGTACTTACCTTGCAGCTGGTGAATCAAAAAATGATACATTCGGTCACGCTGTTCTTGGTGGAGCAGGTAATGCATTAAAAGAATTAATTCTTGATGCAGGTATCTCAGAACGTGCTAAAGTTCAAGACTTAAGTAATGCGCAACGTTCACACGCTTCAGAACAATCAAAAGTTGACGTTGAAGAATCATTCAAACTTGGTATGTCAGCACACATGCGTTCAGTAGATCCTAAATTCTCAGGACAAACAGTTTATGTTCGTCGTGTTGAAGGAGATACATATGATGTTGAATTTGATGCAACTGCATCAAGCAACATTGCAAACCATGTACGTAACTTCCCACAAGAATGGGTATTACCAAACTTTGCAGGTATCACAGAAGAAGCACATGCTTACTTCGCACCACTATTAGTTGGACGTCCAGACATCAAATTTGATGAAAAAGGATTACCACTACAAGTTAAACCATACTACATGCGTTAATTACTTAAGGATGTCATTTCTGACATCCTTTTTTTCACTATAACTTTTAGAAACAAGTTCGGTAAAATGAGCTTGTTTTTTCTTTTTTAATAAAAAAGTTTTATTATGCTTGACATGTAATGTAAATAAATAGATAATGTATGAAATCTTACAGGAAGTTTTCTGAAAAAGGTTTCAAGAAAGAGAAAGGGGAATACTATGAAGAAAATGGTGAAGAGTTTCGCACTGGTGTTGTTAGTTTTAAGCCTTGTAGCCTGCGGGGCAAAAAAGGGACCTGATGGGGCAGGTGGTAAGAAAACAATTACCTTTGCAAAAGAAAATGATATCGCATCGATGGATAGCAGATACGCAACGGATGGTATGTCTTTTGAAATTATTGCAGCAACTACAGAAGGGTTGATGAGTGTTGATAAAGACGGAAAAGTAATCCATGCCCTAGCAGAATCTCATGAGGTAAGTGATGACCAATTAACTTGGACATTTAAACTTCGTGATGCGAAATGGGCAAATGATGATCCTGTTACAGCACATGACTTTGTATATGCTTGGCAAGATGCAAACACAAATCCTGATGCAATCTACAACTACTTATTTACAGGAGATGCAGCTAATATTGTGAATGCTGCGAAAGTTCAAAAGGGAGAGGTAGATAAATCAGAACTCGGTGTTAAAGCACTTGATGATAAGACTCTTGAAATTAAATTAGACAATCCAGTTAGCTTCTTTGATAGTTTAATGGCATTTCCAGTATTCTTTCCGCTCAATGAAAAATTCGTAACAGAACAAGGTGAAAACTATGCACTTGATGCGAAAAACCTTGTTGCTAATGGACCATTCAAAATGGTTTCTTGGGAAAAGGGTTCGAAAGTAACATTGGAGAAAAACCCAACTTACTGGGATGTAGCAAATGTTAAAGCGGATCAGTTAGTTTTCAATATTATTGGTGAAGCAAGTACAGCTGTTCTTGATTTCGAGGGTGGTTCTACTGATTTTGTAAAATTGAATTCAGACTTAGTTGATAAGTACAAAGAATCTAAAGAATTTACGAATGTGCTCGAAGGGTACCTATGGTACATGATGTATAACTTTGAACATCCAGCTCTATCAAATCAAAAAATTCGTGAAGCGATTGCAATTGCTGTTGATAAAGATCAACTTGTAAACAATGTTCTTAAAGATGGTTCAGTTCCTGGAGATGGATTTGTTCCAGTAGGACTTGCTACAGGACCTGATGGAAAAGATTACCGTGAATCAGCACCTGTATACAACAAGTCAGACAAGGAAAAAGCAAAACAACTCTGGGCAGAAGGTAAAAAAGAGGCTGGTGTAGATAACGTTAAGATTAAATTCTTATTCGAGACCAGTGATCCTGCAAAACCTGCAGCTGAATTTATTCAATCTGAACTTACAAGTACACTTGAAGGATTAGAAATTGAAATGGTTGGTGTTCCTAAAGAGAACCGTCTTCAAATGCAACGTGAGGCTAACTTTGATATCCAGTTAACACGTTGGGGCCCAGATTATTCTGATCCAACTACTTACTTAAACTTAATGTTAAAAGATAGTACTTATAACTTCGGTGGTTACAACAACCCTGAATACGATAAATTAGAAACTGAAGCATTAGTAACCTTTGATATTGCGAAACGTTGGAATCTTCTTCAAGAAGCAGAAGGTGTCTTAATGAAAGACTTACCTGTAGCTCCTATGTTCCAAGTGGGTGGCGCAAGTCTTATCAATTCAAAAGTAACCGGTATTGAAACCCATGCTGTTGGCGTTCCATATCTTTACAAGAATGTCGATAAGGCAGAGTAATGATGATTCACTAAGAAACAGCACAAGATTTAAAAACCTTGTGCTATTTTTAATAAGGGAGGAGAAGTTATGACAAAATCAACACGAAAATATATACTTAAACGAATCCTCATTGCAATGGTTACGTTGTTTGTAATTACCGCAGTATTATTCTTTATGCTCAAGTTAATGCCAGGATCACCGTTTAATAGTGAAAAATTAACACCTGATCAGATGGCAGCAGTTTATGCAAAATATGGATTGGATCAGCCCATACCAGTTCAATTCTGGCATTACTTTAAAAATATGATGATGGGAGACTTTGGGAAATCTTATTCATTAGCTCGTGGAGCGGATGTCGCATCCCTTGTATTACCACGTGCAGCGATCTCATTCACAATTGGAATTAGTGCCGTCGTGTTTGGAACAATCATCGGTATTGGCTTGGGAATTTTCGCAGCACTGCATCGCAATACATTCTGGGATACTTTTGCAACGGTATTGTCCGTGCTTGGAGTTTCAATTCCCTCATTTGTATTCGCATTACTACTCTTGATGTTACTGGGAGTGAAGTTTCCCGTATTACCTATTATTTATAACAGTAGTCGCCCGATTGCATCTTCCATTATTCCAATGCTCGCATTGTCAGGAAGTGTTATAGCTAACGTTGCGCGCTTTACTCGAAGCGAAATGATAGAAGTACTGGGCAGTGATTACA
This sequence comes from Erysipelothrix sp., assembly GCA_036637915.1. Taxonomy (GTDB): domain Bacteria; phylum Bacillota_I; class Bacilli_A; order Erysipelotrichales; family Erysipelotrichaceae; genus Erysipelothrix. The sequence continues at coordinate 15,093 of JAVWLP010000029.1, forward strand.
TGCTTCTTGCAGAAGCAAAAGGACTCAGTCGTAGAAAACTCATTATTGATCATGCACTTCGCAACACACTGATCCCCGTAATTACAGTTCTAGCACCAATCATGATTGGGCTCATCACAGGAAGTATGGTTATCGAGACGATATCTGGAATTCCAGGACTTGGAACCATTCTTGTGAAAGCAATTGAAGTGAATGACTACAATGTTATTATGGCAGTCGCATTCTTATACAGTTTGCTCTATATTGTCATGATGTTAATTGTCGACGTATCTTACGGTCTCATTGATCCGAGAATTCGTCTCACGAAAGGAGAAAACAATGGATAAATTAGATTTTTTAGAAAATGACTTTGAGCTGGTTAATAAAGACTTCAGCCATGCTCAAGATGAAGTTATTGAAACAGTACCATTTTGGAAAGATGCAGTGAAACGTTTCTTTGCAAATAAAAGTGCTGTCATTGCTTTATCACTTATTGTAATTATCATTGTCATTGCTATTGTTGCTCCTTTATTAAGTCCTTACACCTTTGATCAAGTCTTTACAGAAAAACAAAGTATGGGGCCGAGAATTCCTGGTCTTGAAAATCTGGGAATATTTACTGGAAGTGTTAATGGAGTTAATAAGTATCAAACATTGGGACTCACTCATGAGTATCATTACTTCGGGACGGATGTACTTGGGAGAGATTTATGGGTAAGAGTTTGGGAAGGTACGAGAATTTCCCTTACCATTGCATTTATTGCTGTAATTATTGATATCTGTTTCGGAATGATATATGGACTTATTTCAGGATACTTTGGCGGTGCTGTTGATAGTGTCATGCAGCGTATTGTGGAAATCATCAGTAGTATCCCAAACCTTGTAATCTTGGTGTTACTCTTGGTTGTAATGAGTCCCTCACTAACAACAATTATTATTGCTTTAATGTTGACGGGATGGATTGGTATGAGTCGTGTCACGAGAGCTCAAGTATTGAAGGTTAAAGAACAAGAATTTGTTCTGGCATCAAAAACATTAGGTGCTGGACACTTCTTTATAATATTTAAAGAAATACTTCCAAACATCTTCAGTCAAATTATTATTATGTCAATGTTCTCGATACCAAGTGCTATCTTCTACGAAGCATTTCTTGCTTTCGTTGGATTGGGTCTTCCAGTTCCAATGGCAAGTTTAGGAACGCTCATTAACACAGGATTCAAATCGATACTTGTAACGCCATTTATGACGGTTATTCCGGTGGTGATTTTAGCTATTTTGATGCTAAGTTTCAATATTTTAGCAGATGGATTACGTGATGCATTTGATCCCAAAATGAAAGAAATGTAGGTGGAATTATGACTAAAGAAAATGTACTTAAAATAAGAGACTTAGCCATTTCTTTTAAAACTGACAATGGAGCTGTAGATGCGATTCGTGGTATTCGTTTAGATTTATTCCGAGGTGAAACGCTTGCTATAGTTGGTGAATCAGGGTCGGGTAAATCGGTCACTACGAAAGCTATTATGGGGATTCTAAGTGGTAATGGATATGTGAATGGTGGATCTATTGATTACACCTATACAGATGAATCAGGAAATGCTATTACGACTGACTTACTTAAACTTACTAATAAAGAAATGTCTAATCAAATTCGCGGAAAACGAATTGCGATGGTCTTCCAAGATCCTATGACATCGCTCAACCCAACAATGACTATTGGGAAACAAGTAATGGAAGCTATGATTTATCACTATGGGTACTCGAAAGAAGAAGCACGAAAACGGGCTATTGAACTATTAAATCGTGTTGGCATTACAGATGCTGAGAAACGACTAAAAAACTATCCGCATCAATTGTCTGGTGGGATGCGCCAAAGGGTAGTTATTGCTATAGCACTAAGTTGTGATCCGGAAATTCTTATTTGTGATGAACCAACTACTGCTCTGGATGTGACGATACAAGCGAAAATTCTTGAGTTAATTCAAGATATACAGAAAGAGAAAAATCTCTCCGTCATTTACATTACGCATGATTTAGGTGTTGTTGCAAAGGTTGCGGATTATGTTGCCGTAATGTACGCTGGAAGAATTGTAGAAAAAGGAAGTATTGATGAGGTTTTCTACAATCCACGTCATCCTTATACATGGGGATTACTCTCAGCCATGCCCGATGTTGAACTTAATGATGATGAGTTGTATACGATTCCGGGTACGCCTCCCAATCTTGCGAAACCAATCCAAGGGGATGCTTTTGCTCCACGAAATGAATATGCACTTAATATTGATTTTAGAGTAGAACCACCACTCTTTGATGCAGGCGGAAGCCATCGAGTGGCTTCTTGGTTAATGCATGAAAATGCACCGAAGGTTCAACCACCTCTAGCGCTACAAAAAAGACTTGAAAAAATGAGAAAGGAAGCAGGATACTATGACAACTAAAACGCCGATACTTGAAGTTCGTGATTTAAAACAACATTTTAAGGTGTCATCAAAATTTACAGTTAAAGCTGTTGATGGTATCTCTTTCGAAATTTATCCTGGAGAAACATACAGTTTAGTAGGGGAATCAGGATCAGGGAAATCTACGACTGGTCGTAGCATTATTCGTTTGTATGAACCTACATCAGGAACTGTGCTTTTTAACGGGCAGGAAATATCAAAGAAATTGGATAAAGATACACAACGTCTATTAAATACTAAAATGCAGATGATATTTCAAGATCCTATGGCAAGTTTGAATCCTCGTAAGAAGGTAATCGATATTGTCGCTCAAGGGCTGGATATCCATAAAATGACACAAACAAAGGAAGAACGTGATGCGAAGGTGTATGAGATACTTGAGATGGTAGGGTTATCTCCGGAACATGCAACACGCTTTCCTCATCAATTCTCTGGCGGACAACGCCAAAGAATTGGGATTGCTCGAGCATTAATCATGAATCCAGATTTAATTATTGCTGATGAAGCCATCTCAGCACTCGATGTATCAATTCAAGCTCAAGTTGTAAACTTGATGCGAAAGATTCAAAAAGAAACCAATACTGCTTATTTATTTATTGCACATGATTTGAGTATGGTTAAATATATATCCGATCGTATTGGTGTATTGCATCTTGGACATCTTGTGGAAACAGGAACAACTGAAGAAATATTCACCAATCCAATCCATCCCTATACAAAGTCACTTTTGAGTGCTATTCCTTCTCCCAATCCTCGTGTTGAAAAAAATCGTAAATCATTTTCTTATGATTATGAGACTAGCGGTATTCTTTATGAGGAGGGTACTTCTCATCATATTGAAGGAAGTCATTATGTATTGGGAACGGATGAAGAAGTTAAATCATGGTGTAATCAATAAAATCCAATGTAGGTTTTTAGGTCATATTGTCTAAATTAATAGATTTGTTTGAGATGAGGATTAATTCAAAGTATGATATTCATAGGAGGAAATTTCTATGTATAAGAACTTTATTTTTGATATGGGTAATGTACTTATGGATTTTAGTCCAGACTATATTTTATCAAGATACACACAGAATCCTGAAGAAATTGAAATTTTAAAATATGCTATCTTCGGGAATGAAATTTGGAAATTGCTCGATAATGGTGATGTAAGTTTTGAAGCGGCGTCTATTGATGTTGTAGGCAGCTTACCTGATTCTTTACATGAAGTTGCGAAAGATGTAATGAGTACGTGGCAGACTCACAAGGTTGAGCGTATGGATATGCTGGAAATTGTAAAAAAACTTAAAACAAGAGGATATGGTATTTATCTGTGTTCAAATGCCGCATCTTTATTTCATACTTATAAAGATAAATATGAAGTATTTCATTATTTCGATGATCTTACAATTTCAGCTGATATAGGAATATCCAAGCCCGATTTAGGAATCTATCGCTATGTTCTTGAAAAGAATAACCTTGATCCAAGCTCTTGCCTATTCATTGATGACCTTAACGAGAACATTAAAGCGGCAAAACAATGTGGTATCTCTGGTTATCAATATAATGGGAACTGTGATTTGTTTGAAGCGTTTTTAGTAGTACTGGAAATTATATAGAAAAGTGAGCAGCAGACGTGCCTCAGAATTTGTCGTTTATAACAAGGTTCTGAGGCAAGTGTGCAAACTCACTTTTTTTATTGAGGTTTTATATTAAGAAATGATTCGAATGCTTCCACAAGTTGAATACTATCTTTTTGACTGTTCGCTTCTGAAAAAATTCGAAGTAGTGGTTCAGTACCTGAGAAACGAGCACTTACCCATGATCCATCATTCATTACTACTTTCACACCGTCTAAGTAACTCACTGTACTAATTTCTAGATTGAATTTTGGAAGTTCAAGATTACTGAAAAGTAATTCTCTAATGGACTCCTTTTTTTCGACTGAGAATCGATAATCTCTTTCCTGATTATATAACTTACCATAACGATCATAAAGCTCATCAACCAGATTTCCAATACTCTTCCCTGTAAAACTAATCATTTCGACTAGAAGTGTAGCGGCAAAAATACCGTCTTTACCGTTGATATGTCCTCTTATTGTAAGACCACCGCTTGATTCCCCCCCAATAAGGGCGTCGATACTCTCCATACCTGATGTAATGTGCTTAAACCCAACTGGTGTTTCTAGACAAATTTCTCCATGATCTTCAGCAATTTTATCGATAAGATGGGTCGTTGACAAGTTCCTAACTGCCCCGCCTTTCCAATTTTTGTATTCTAATAAGTAATAGTATATGAGTGATATCAATATATTTGGATGTACAAAATTACCCAACTCATCAATAATTCCAATTCTATCAGCATCACCATCCGTAGCAATTCCCATATCATAGTTACTTTCCTTAACCATATCTGAAAGCTTATGAAGTGTTGAAGATGCAGGGGACGGAAGCTTACCACCAAATAAAGTATCATGACGATCATTAATTATATCTACGTCAACTCTAAGTGTATTTAGAATAATTGAAAGAGAGGTTTTTGAAACACCATGCATTGTATCGACAAGAACTTTTAAATTAGATTTACGAATAATCTCTGGATCGACAAATGCTAGGATTGAATCGATATATTCATTTTGAGGCATATAGTAAACAATAAGACCTTCATCAATAGCTTTATCGAAATCAATAGCTTTTACTTCACCTAGGTTCTCAAGATTGCTCTCGAGTTTTTGGGTAATATCTTCTGTTGCATCGCGACCACCATGAGTAAATATTTTCACACCATTGTAGATAGCTGGATTATGACTTGCAGTAACTGCAAGTCCATAGTTTAATCCCATCTTTTTAATGGCAAACATAATCATTGGTGTTGGAACCTCTTTATTAATGAAATAAACTTTTATTCCATTTCCTGCAAATACTTCTGCTAACCATTGAGCAGCAATATCTGATAGGAAACGTCTGTCATATCCTATTACTATTTTTTTATCATCAACCTCGCTTACCAATGATTGAGCCAGTAATCTTATATTTTCTCTTGTAAATTCATCGGCAATAATTGCGCGCCATCCACCAGTACCAAATTTTATCATAACTATTCACGCTCCTTATCTTAATATAAAGACATATCGTAAGTGCTTACAATGGTATTGTTGAATATTTAACAATTTGCTTGGATATCTACATTGTTGCTGTAATAGAGCTATGTTAATCTATAGATACAGATGAAAGCGTTACCAAGGAGGAAGAAATGAAACGATTTGGAAAAATAGTATTAATTAGTTTACTCGCACTTTCGCTAGTAGCATGTTCTGGTAAAAAAGAAGATGACAAAGGCAAGACAAGTGATACGTTAACGGTTTATTCACCTCACCCTGCGGAGACAATTAACTTGGTTGTTAAAGAATTTACACAAAAGACTGGAATCAAAGTTGATGTCGTTGCAGCTGGTACTGGAGAGTTACTAAAACGTGTCGAAGCAGAGGATGGAAAACCTCTAGGAGATGTGTTATGGGGCGGTGGAGCTGAGTCACTCGCATCTTATACAAAGTATTTTGAAGCATATGAATCTCCTGAATTAAAACATATTGATCCTCAATATTATGATAAAGACTTTAAATGGATTGGTGAAAGCCCACTTCCAATGGTCTTAATGTATAATACAAACTTAGTAGATGAAGCTAATGCTCCAAAGAGATGGGAAGATATCTTAAAACCTGAATTTAAAGGTAAAATTGCAATGGCTGATCCTGCAAAAAGTGGTTCAGCATACACAATTGTAGCAACGATGGTTCAAGCATTTGGTAAAGACAACGGAAAAGGATGGGACTTTATCAAAGACTTCTATAATAACCTTGATGGAAAAATCCTAACAAGTTCTTCTGGTGTCTATAAAGGTGTTGCCGATGGTGAATATGCAGTGGGACTTACTTTAGAAAAAGAAGCTATCAAGTATGTACTTAATGGTGCTAATGTTAAAATTGCATATCCTGAAGAAGGTACATCAGCAATTCCAGATGGTGTAGCAATCATTAAAGACGCAGAAAACATGGATAATGCTAAAAAATTCGTAGACTTTGTGTTGAGTCAAGAAACACAAGAAATTATGTCTAAACAATTAAGCCGTCGCTCAATTAGAAATGATGCCGATGCACCTGAAGGACTAGAACCTCTATCAACAATTAAGCTTGTAGATTATGATTTCAATTGGGCAGCTTCAGACAAAGAAGCAATTCTCAAACAATGGAAAGATATCATTATAGGACAATAATAATTTGTAAAAAGAGGGAAACCTCTTTTTACTTACTAAGATAAAAAAGGAGAATAATATGAGTGTTAATGTAGATATTAAAAGTGTTGTAAAAAAATATGGGGATTTCACGGCAATTGATGATGTATCTATATCAATTCAAGAAGGTGAGTTCTTTACCTTACTTGGACCATCAGGTTGTGGTAAAACTACATTGCTAAGAATGATAGCTGGTTTTAACACAATTGAAGCTGGCGATATTTGCTTCGGTTCAGAAGTAATCAATAATAAGCCAGCTCATAAACGGGACATTGGAATGGTATTTCAAAACTATGCAGTTTTCCCACATCTTTCTATTTATGATAATGTGGGATATGGGTTAAAAGCTCGTAAAATACCAAAAGAAGAAGCTCACAAAAGAATCATGAATGCCCTTGAAATCGTTCAAATTCAAGAACTAAAGGATCGTATGCCATCCGCATTATCAGGAGGACAGCAACAACGTGTTGCCCTTGCAAGAGCAATCGTAATTGAACCAAAAATCCTATTGATGGATGAACCACTTAGTAACTTAGATGCAAAGCTTCGAGTTCAAATGCGTACAATAATTAAAAAGTTACAACGCCAACTGAATATAACGACAATTTATGTTACTCATGACCAAGAAGAAGCTCTCGCAATTTCAGATCGAATCGCAGTTATGAATAAAGGGAAAGTAATGCAAATTGATAAGCCTAGCGTCATCTATCAAAATCCAGCAAATACATTTGTATCAAACTTTATTGGAACCTCAAACTTTTTGACAGGAACAGTTATAGAAGATGAGCAAATTAAAGTAGAAAATTATAGCTTCAAAAAGAGAATTAATGCAAATATCGGTGATACCGTAACTATTTCTGTTAGACCTGAACAATTTACTTTTTCCAAGGAAAATGAGGGTATCAATGGAAACATTATTCTAACAACTTTCCTTGGTGATTTTGTAAACTACGAGGTTGAACTTGAAAATGGAGAAATCATTGAAGTTAACGAATATACCCAAAATAATAAATCATTAAGAAAAGAGGGACCTGTACGCGTTATCGTATCTGAAGAAGAAATAAATATTTATGATGAACAAGGGAAGGTAAACTTGAATGAAAGACAAGATTAAAAATATCAAGTGGGACTTCTGGACTTTCTCAAAAATTGGGATATTTGTCGTCTTTGGAT
>JAVWLP010000030.1:0-5269 GCA_036637915.1 Erysipelothrix sp.
TGAATTGATAGAAGTATTCTTTTTTTATTAGGTACCGTGGGACTAGGTCAGTTCAGTACGCTACATTTTTTATTGGGAATTTCTTGTGATGTGATTTACACCCCAATCATGTAATTGCGAAAGAATGGGTTCGATGGACATACCATATTCCGTCATCGAATAGATTACTTTTGGAGGAATCTCAGCGAATTCTTCCCGAAGAATAAGACCTTCATCCTCAAGTTCTTTAAGCTGACTTGATAACATTTTTGGAGTAATGTTTGGAAGTGCTCTTTTTAATTCTCCATAACGCAGAGGACCCTGATATATAAGGGTTAAAAGTATTGAAGCCTTCCATTTTCCACTCAGGATAGATAGTGCGTCATCGACTTTACAAAATACGACATTTTCTACTTTTTTCATTGGTACCTCTTTATCCCACCACAACTCATTAGTATCAAATTTGATACTAGGTTACAATTAAGTGCCTACTTCTCAATGTTGTTTTATTATATCATAATTAAGTCATAAGAAAGGTGGTTATCCCTTATGGCTAACTTTGAAATTGGAATTTATTCACTTGGTGATTATCTGTCCGATCCAAACACAAATATTAAAATATCAGAACAACAACGTATTGAAGAAATAATTCAAGCTGCGAAACTAGCAGATGAATTGGGGTTGGATGTTTTTGCACTTGGAGAATCCCATCAAGAACATTTTATATCTCAAGCTCACGCAGTAATTCTTGGTGGTATTGCTAGAGAAACTAAGAATATAAAAATATCAAGTTCTGCAACGATTGTATCTACGTCAGATCCTGTTCGAATTTATGAAAACTTTTCAACGATAGATTTGATGTCGAATGGACGTGCTGAAATTGTAGGTGGAAGGGCATCGAGAATTGGTCTCTTTGAGCTTTTAGGTTATAACGTACGAGATTATGAAGCATTGTTTGAAGAGAAATTTGAATTGCTTCTCGAATTGAACAAAAAACAACCAATCTCTTGGCGTGGGCACTTTCGGGCACCGTTAAATGAAGCTGTTCTTTACCCAAAGCCTCACCAAGAGTCACTTCCGATTTGGAGAGCAGTAGGGGGTCCTCCTTACAGCGCAGTACTTGCTGGTAGACAAGGGGTTCCTATGATGCTTGCAACGCTTGCGGGCCCTGCAACCTTGTTTAATCATTCTGTAAAAACCTATCGAGAAAACTTCCGTCTTCATCACTCGAATACAGAGGATATGAAAGTCGGTGTGACAAACCTATTTCATACTGCACCTACAGATCAGGAAGCTTTTAAAAACTTTTATAAATATATTGATCATACTTTTAAAAATGCAAATGGTCGTGGTTTTAATCGGGAAGCCTATGTGGATGCGCTCGATGTTCGCAATGTGATTCTTGTAGGAAATCCTGAAACAATTATTGAAAAGATCCTGTACCAATATGATATCTATAAAAATGATCGTATAATGCTTCAACTTGATTTGGGTGGCATGCCATGGGAACAAGTGAAATATAATATCGAAGTTATTGGTAAGGTGATTGCACCACGAGTACGTGAAGAAATAAGAATACGTCAAGAGAAGGAGGAAATATAAATGATAATACTAGGCATAGTTGGATCGGTATTTGGATCTAAGACAAAAATAGCGCTAAATAATATTGAATTCTCAGATTCAGTTGAGTATCGTATTGTGGACTTAAGTGAACTAACTCTAGATTTTGCTGATGGCCGTGATTTTCGAGACTATGAAGGAGATACCAAAATAATTATTGAGATGATACTTGAAGCGGATGGTATTGTTATTGGAACACCAGTTTTTCAATCATCCATTCCCGGAGCACTAAAAAATATTTTTGATTTGCTTCCTATTGATTCAATTAAGGACAAACCGATTGGTATGGTTGTTACTGCTGGTTCTTCACGTCATTACCTAGTTGCTGAGTATCAATTGAAACCAATCCTTAATTATATGAAAGCATCTATAATAGAAAAATATGTCTTTCTTGAGGGAAGAGACTTCTACAAAGATACAATTATTGAAGATGATGTACACTTTAGATTGAAAACACTTGCGCGAGATCTCGAACAACGTGTTGTAACTGTTGAAAAGGAAAATGTACTAAAATATGACTTTTAAAATAAAAATACTGTAATGAAGGATATATATATTCCTCTTTACAGTGTTTTTTTATGATTGACTTGTATTTCTTATGAGACGTCCTATTCCAAAACCTACAAGGTCGATGAGAAGGTAAAAAGGTAGGTAGAATAATGCTGATTCATTAAAGATAACATAAACTGAAATTGTATAAATTAAAACCATAAGGATAGTATGGACATAATCGAATCCGTATCGATACGACATGAACATACTTACGATTAACACAGCTAAACTATTGGAGATAATTAGACTCACAATGATAACTCCGAAACCACTGTCTACTTTATTTATAATGAATGCAGCAAGGCCTAGAAATATGAGAAGATAAACAGAAAGACTGAATAAGTATTTTTTTATCATTTTAATATCCTCCTTAACTAAATAACCAATAAACAAGTAAATATAACAGGATGAAGAAGATTAATGTCGTGAAGGAAAGTATCGTTATTTGTTTCGGACCTAATTTTCTCAAGTGTGCTTCTTTCAAATCGTTACTCATTTGATGGTCAAACCCAAAATGATCAATGACTGTTTGGAGAGCTTTGTTTGAATCGTTTTGTTGATACATTTCTTGATCATAGGCATCCATCAAAGAGGTGTAGATTTCTGTTTCTGCTTGCTTGCGGTCAAAAACATCATCGATATTTTTGGTGGCATCTTTAGCTATTTTTCGTAACGATTCCATGATTGTCCTCCAATATTAAGTGAGTTGCTTGTTCTAACAGTTGCCATTGTGATGTTAGTTCGGTTAGTGTTTGTTGTCCCTTTTCGGTTATAGAATAATACTTACGCTTTCGTCCTTTGTCGCTCTCTACCCAATAGCTGCGGATATCTTTTTGAGCTTCAAAATTATGAAGTATTGGATAGAGAGTACCTTCTTTAATATCAATTAGATTATGACTCAATAATTTTAATGTCTTAATTAAGTCGTATCCGTAAGTATCTTCAAGACTAATTACTTTTAAAACCAATATTTTCATAATTCCTTTAAGCATTTCCTTATCTATCATATACATCTCCTTACTATATACATTGTATTACGAGGTATAAGAACTTGTCAACTCCTTTAATAATAAAAGAATCAGTAACGCATTGTTGCGATACTGATTCTTTCTAGTTTTTATTGTTAGATTTCAAAACGACGATAACTGTTTCAGGATTAGAGAACAATCTGAGTTCTGGATCATCAAGTCCCAGTCCTGAAGTGATGATGAGAGGGGTGTTATTAACCATAGAGATTCGTTTGTAGTGTTTTGGTGAATCCAAAATAGGACCCACAAATGGAAGTACAACACGTCCACCCAAAGATTTTCCAGCAAGAAATAAATCAATATAGTTACTAGAAAGGCTATCAATAATATCTGGATTGTGTGCAAATACGATATTAAAGAGTTCGGAGTCATCTTCAGTTAAAATTGAATCTAAACTTTCTTTATTAAGTGTGTTTGTATCTAAACCTGTTAGCTTAATGTGAGCATCATCACCATTGTGAATGGTGAGGGCCTGATTACTCAGGACTCTAAAATCAGCTTTGTTAAGAATACTTTGTGACGATTCAAACGAAAGTTCATAATCTTTATTACCAAGAACGGCATATTTTCCGAGTTTAGATTTCATTGATTTGAATAGTTCAGTATACTCATTTCCTTGCTCTTCAGTGGGAATCGTATCGAACAGATTTCCATTAAAGATAATAATGTCTGGATTGAAATCATTGATTGATTCAATGGCTCTTTTCAAATGTTCGGTATCACCATAGATATCTGAAAAGAAAGCTATTGAGACATTATTAAATTGTTCAGGTATTTTTTCTGATTGTACCGTTTCGATTCTTAGTTTATATCGATTCGGAGCAAACTGAGTCATCTCAAAAAATAAATAGGTTGATATTAAAGCCAGAACCAAGACAAAGATAATGCGACGCTTATGCTTCTTCATTTACTTTAGGAGCTTTTTTCTTAGGCTGCTTTGGTTTGTTAGCCTTAGGTTTTTGCTCGGTTGTATCTTTTGGTTTATTTTGTTTTGGTTTTGATTTTGGCTTGTTTTGTTTTTGAGGTTTTTCATTAACTTTTGGAAGTGGTGTATCACTTCTTTGGTTTAAGATAACTGGAATAACAAGTGGATTTCTTTGTGTATGTTTGTATAAGAATGGTTCAAGAGACCCACGGATTGTATTTTTAATTTCTCCGAAGGTAACTTTCTTTTGCATTTTTTTCTTAAGTGCATCGTAAACTACTTGTTCAGCTTCTTTAAGAAGTGTTTGGTTTTCTTTAATAAAGACAAAACCACGGCTTACAATACTTGGTTTACATAAAATCTTATTTTGACGTGAATCGATTGTTACAACAACTGAGACAAGTCCACTGTCAGATAAAATCTTACGATCTTTAATAACTGCAGTTGAGAGGCCTGTTTGATCATTACCATCAACATAAATGTCGTCTGCTTGAAGTCTTAAGTCGGTTTGATATGCTTTCTCGTTTCGAAGTGCAATGACATCACCGTTTGAACATACAAACACATTTTCCTCAGGAACTCCAGTTTCGATAGCTGTTTGTTTGTGAGTTTTTAACATTTTATACTCTCCATGCATTGGCATGAAGTATTCTGGTTTAATCAATTGTAACATTAGTGTTTGTTCATCTTTAGAAGCATGTCCTGTTGTATGAAGGGAGTTAAGTGGTGAGTTTGTAAGAACTTTAGCACCTGCTCGTGTTAATTGGTTCACAACATGAGAAACGCTTGTTGCATTACCAGGGATTGGACTGGATGAAAAGACCACTGTATCACCAGGCATGATATTAATTTGGCGGTGAGTTCCGTTTGCGATTCGACTCAATGCAGCAAGTGGTTCTCCTTGGCTACCTGTACAGATAATACATGCTTTTTCAGCAGGGAGTTTACTTAATTGATGAGCGTTCACAAAGTTCTTGTCGGAAGCTTCAATATGTCCGAGTTTGCGAGCTATTCCAACAACGTTTTCCATTGAACGACCGAAGATTGCGATTTTGCGATCAGATGCAATCGCTGCTTCGATAATTTGTTGAACACGGTAAACGTTTGAAGCGAAGGTCGCAATAATAATACGTCCATCTGCTTTTTTAAAGATACGATTGATTTC
>JAVWLP010000030.1:5279-22424 GCA_036637915.1 Erysipelothrix sp.
ATTGAGAAGCCACTTACTTGAGCATTTGTTGAATCACTCATAAGAAGTGTTACACCAATTTCTCCCATATAGGACATAATTTGGTAACTTGGATTTTCACCAACGGGTGTTAAGTCAAATTTAAAGTCACCTGTTGATACGATACGTCCATTTGGTGTGTTGACTAAAACACCTAGAGCATCTGGAATCGAGTGCACGACATTAAAGAAACCAATCACGAAATGTTTTGTTTTGACTGTTGAATCTGCATTGACTTCAATAATTTTATGTTTTGTGCGGATTTTGCGCTCTTCAAGTTTTCTTTCGATTTGAGCTTTCGCAAATTTTGGTGCATAAATATTAGGAATATTTACACGTTGTAGTAAGAAGGGGATTCCTCCTATATGATCTTCGTGACCGTGAGTAATGATTAAGGCTTTAATTTTCTTTTGATTTGCAATGAGATGTGAAAAATCGGGGATAACATAGTCAACACCCAATAAGTCATCTTCTGGGAACATAACACCTGCATCGATAATAATGATTTCATCGTCGTTTTCAATACAGTACATATTTTTCCCAACTTCATTGAGACCCCCAAGTGCATATACGAGGGTATCAGATTTTTTTATTTTGAAATTTGTTTCTGTCATAATGACTCCTATTCTATAATTTTAAGACCCTCTTCAGCTACCCAGAGATTATTTTGATCAATGTGATCATAAAAGAGTACGCCGTTTAAATGGTCTATTTCATGTTGTAATACAATTGCGAGCATGTCTTTAGCGACAATTCGCACATCTTTTTTTGTAATATAATCGTAAGCTTCAATCGTAATGCGCTGTGCACGACGAACTAGGCCAGGGTGTTCTTCACTAATAGATAAACATCCTTCCCCATAAGATAATGCTGCTTGCTTCACAGCATGTGACACGATTTTTGGATTAATAAGTGCATAAGACACTTCGGTAACGCCACCATCTTTGGTTGGAACCTCCACAACAATGACTGTCATTTGTTGTGAAATACCGATTTGTGGTGCCGCAATACCATTTGCAGGTTGCAAGTTGTACTTTTCAGCCAATTCGTCATCCCTTGAATCATTAACATATTGAATCATTGCTTCAATAGCTTCAATATCTTCAGATTGCAAAGGAAAAGATACCCACTCTGCTTTTTGACGCAGAACAGGGTTTGGGTCTTGGACAATATTGTCCATAGTGATTCTATTCATAGGTTGCCTCTATTTCTAATAAACATTAAAAAATACATATTATGAGATATTATTTACAAAGATGTAAAACAAACTCTTTATAGTATATTAACGCATTTCTGACTTTTTTGGAAGTCTTTCGCCATTTTTATGGTATTATATGGCTATGAAAAAAAATAAGATTTCTCTAAAAATGCCGACAGGTTATAGTAAATTAATTCATGCAACGATCCTTGCATTGAATCTTTTTGGTGTGGTAATGATTATTTCAGCAAGTATGAGTACAACATCAACCACCCAATCTTTAATGATAGCGGGAATCAAGGAATTTATCTTTGTTATTATATCTTATATCTTGATGGTCTTTGTCGCACGAAATTTCTCAATGAAATTATTTGGTAAATATTTTTATTTAATTTTAGGAATTACTGCATTTATGCTCTTTGTTCCACTGGCCTTCTCAGGTGTTAATGGTGCTAAAGCATGGATTCAACTTCCGTTTATGACGATTCAGCCTAGTGAGTTTACGAAGATTATTGTTATTTTGACTGTTGCTTACACGTTAGGTGATAAGCGAGGAGAAAGAGATAAGAAGTGGTGGCAACTCTTAATGGTTCCGGTTCTATTTATTCTCTTCGCTGTAGGGGTTATCACGGTCTTGCAGTCGGATTTGGGTTCAGCAGTTGTGATTTTGGGTATTGGATATCTCTGTATTCTCATTCCTTCAAATTCAAAGCTTACTAAGACGCAAAAATGGATGTTTGGATTACTTCTTTTTGCATTCGCCTTCCTATTCTTTATTGATACACCCTTTGGTTTTAAAATGATTGAAAGTGTCTTTACGAAGATTGGTAAGCCTTATATGCTAGCGCGTTTCCAAACAAGTTCAGACCCCCTTCATGATATTTATGGTAACAGTATGCAAATCTTCTATGGTCTTGTTTCTATGACTAAAGGGGGTTGGTTTGGATTAGGTTATGGTAATAGTTTGATGAAATATGGCTATATTCCAGAAGCCAATACCGACTTTATTCTTGCCATTGTCATTGAAGAATTAGGAATTATTGGATTTGGAATTATTGTTGTTGGATACGGTATTCTAATTTATAATATGTTCAAATATGCATTTAAAGTTAAAAGTGAAAAAGATAAAATTATACTCGTAGGTACCGCTGCCTATATAATGATTCACTTCTTCTTTAATGTTGGTGGTTTATCAGCCTTTATTCCGTTGACGGGTGTTCCGTTACTTTTTATTTCATCAGGAGGATCCAGTCGTCTTGCAATTATGATTGCGATTGGATTGGTTCAAAACGTGATTGCGCGATATCATCGTGAGCAAACACTTGCAAAACAAAAAAAGGTGGTACAACAATGAGAGTCATTGCCGGAAAATACGGATCACGAAATATAGAAACTTTAAAAGGAATGACTACACGTCCCACATCTGATAAAGTTCGTGCAGCAATTTTCAGTAAGATTGGGCCTTATTTTAATGATGAAACATTTCTTGATGTCTTTGGTGGAAGTGGGGCAATGTCACTGGAAGCATTGAGCCGTGGTATGAAACGGGTAACCATACTTGAAAAGGACACTCGAGCATCAAAAATGATTCAAAAGAATATAGATGCATTCAATGAAAATAACAATTGTCAATTAATTAAAGGAGACAGCCTTAAAATACTTGAACAGTTACCTCAAGCATTTGATTATATCTTTATGGATCCTCCGTATGCGTATGAACATACCGAAGCTACTATAAGGATGATTATAAAAAATCAAATTGTCGAAGACTCAGGGCTTATAATCGTTGAAACAGATTTGAGATATGATCTTCCAGAAGAAATCTCGGGATTTATCTGTACTAATATAAAAAAATATAGTAAAACAGTTGTGAGATATTATGAAAAGGGGTAACCCTTTTTGTTTATATTGTATTAAAGATATGATACACTTGAAAAAGAACGTGACATAAGTGTAAGAAATAAGTTAAGAAATTTATATATAATAGAAACGATTAGAGGGTAATGTATGGAAGATTATGTACTAAAAGTTAATGATGACGGAAGCAAAATAATGCTTCGAGATACTCAAGAATTAATCTTGAAGATTCTCTTAGATTTTGATGCAATTTGTAAAAAACATGATATTGAATATGCGATTGCTTACGGAACTGCACTTGGAGCACACCGTCATAAAGGATTTATTCCTTGGGATGATGATGTGGATGTCATGATGGACTACGAAAACTACGATAAGCTTTTAATTGCTCTGAGTGAAGAAATTACGGATGAAAGTTCATACTATTATCACTGTTTCGAAAACGATACTCGCTATAATGTTACTATCCCTGCATTAAAATTTCGAATGAAGGGAACTTACATTAAAGAACAAAACTACTTACTTCGAAATAAATGTGATGGCGATGGATTATTCATTGATATCTTTATTATCTCTCATGTCTCCACAAAGAAATGGGTTCAACAATCGAAAATTGCTTACTCCATATTCTTAATGGGATTGCTAGTTCTCATTGAAAACATTGGTATTAACCCTGTTGCACTAAAACGTCACTACGTTAATAGAGCACGTCGCTACAATGACAAGAGTCAAAAAGCGAATTCTCCCTTTGCTGCCATTGCGATTACATGGCCTTATGAAGGTATTAAAGATCGACGTATTCAATTCACAGATTATTTCCCACCGGTAGACGGTATCTTCGAAGGACATGTCCTTCCTGTACCCGGTAACCAACATGAATTTCTAGTTGCGAATTATGGTGAGCATTACGAAGAGTTGCCACCTGAAAGAGCACGTAAACCAAAACACATTGATGATATTAAACTATAGGATCGTGAAATTATGGAATCAAAACATCGCGGATTAACGCAACAACAAGTACAAGAACAAATTGATTTGGGACAAGTTAATACCATTCCCAAACAGAAAAACAAAAGTGACCTACAAATTGTCTTGGGTCATACTTTTAATCTATTCAATCTTTATAATGTTATCATTGCAGGTTTCTTAATCGCGGTTCAAGAATACCTATCTGTTTTCTTTCTTAATGTTATTATTATGAATATTGGGATTCGTTCCTATCAAGAAATTAGATCAAAGAAAATTGTTGAAAATCTAAATATCTTAATTGCGGCTGATACAAAAGTCATTCGTGATGGTAAACTTATAAAAATATCGCCTGAAGAAGTGGTACTTGGTGATTATCTTTATTTGCAAATTGGTGATCAAGTTGCGGCAGACTCGGTCGTCGTTGAAGACAATGTTGAAATGAATGAATCACTGCTTACAGGGGAGTCTGAAGCAGTCATGAAGTACCCAGGGTCGGAACTATTATCAGGAAGTTTTGTGACATCGGGTACATGTGTTGCTCAGGTAGTTCGCGTCGGTAAAGATTCATTCGCACAAAAAATCACAGTTGAAGCGAGACAACATGAACCTGTTAAATCAGAATTAATGGAAGCATTCATGCGTGTCACACGTTGGTGTGTTCGTATTGTTCTTCCAATAGGTATCATACTCGTGTTTCAATCCATGGTTATTCGTGGTGAAGATCTTCGATTTACAGTCTTATCAACTTCGACTGTATTACTCGGACTTTTACCAAAAGGACTTATTCTCTTGACAAGTCTTTCATTTGGAGTCAGTGTTTTCAGATTAGGGAAACAGCGAACGCTCGTTCAAGAAATATACTCAATTGAAACATTATCGAAAGTTGATGTCCTATGTATTGATAAGACGGGGACATTGACAAAGGGTGAAATGGCGGTAGAGAAGATTATCAGTGTTGAATCTTCAAGATCAGTCAATGATATGATGTCACGATACATGAGTAACACACGTGATACTGACTTCACAACCTTAGCGATGAAAAAATACGTGGAAACTGATCATTCGTCCGAACCATCACACACGACTCCATTCTCTTCTTCACGAAAGTGGGGATCCATGTGTTTTGATGATTTAGGAACTATCTTTGTAGGAGCACCGGAATTTCTAATTCCAAACTATATTCTTCCCGATGAAGCTTTAAACTACCAATCACAAGGAGCTCGAGTTCTTTTATTAGCGTTTACGCCTGAGTTTATACGTTCAACTGATAAACCAACAAGCCTCAAGCCTTATGGTGTCATTATCATATCGGATCCGATTCGTGAAGATGTTTATGATGCACTTGATTTCTTTAAAAACAATGAAGTAATTGTAAAAGTTATTTCTGGAGACAACATTAAGACACTTACCGCCGTAGCTTCAAAAACGGGTATCATAAATGGACACCGTGCCTATGATGTGAGTGAGTGTACTACTGATGAGGAATTAGAATATGCAGTTATGA
The DNA here is from genome assembly GCA_036637915.1 of Erysipelothrix sp. Classification (GTDB taxonomy): domain Bacteria; phylum Bacillota_I; class Bacilli_A; order Erysipelotrichales; family Erysipelotrichaceae; genus Erysipelothrix. Next base: position 10,826 of record JAVWLP010000030.1, read on the forward strand.
ACTATAACGTTATAGGCCGGGCTTCCCCTTATCAAAAACAAACAATGGTTAAACTTCTTCAAAAAAATGGAGAACGTGTAGCGATGGTAGGGGATGGGGTTAATGATGTTCTTGCGCTTCGTTCTGCAGACTGTTCAATTGCCATGGGCGGTGGTAGTGAAGCAGCACGTCAAGCCGCACAAATCATCCTTTTAGACAACGAATTTAAAACAATGGTTGATGTAGTCATGGAAGGGCGACTTGTTACGAATAATATTTCGCGGTCTGCTTCGATGTATTATCTCGGAACGTTGCTTACATTCTTGTTGGCTATTGTATCTATCGTAATGAATACATCGTACCCATTTACGCCACTACAAATTTCAATAATGAGTATGTTTGTAGAAGGAATGCCATCCACGTTTGTGACATTTGAAAGTAATTATACGAAACCTAAAGGCAATATTATGGTAGAAATATGTCGGAATATTATTCCAAATGGTATGACAATGGCAACCTTATTTGTTATCATCTTACTCTTACCATTACCACTACCTGTAAGACATACAATGATTTATTTTGTAACAGTATATTTGTCATTTATGTTGGTTGTACGTGCATTCCATCCAATGGACCTTAAGCGTGTAGGGGTTCTCCTTCTATCCAGCTTCTGCTTGATTAGTGTTTGTTATATTTTCTACCGTCAATTAATGCTCGTACATCTCAATCCAATAGAAACGCAGTTATGTATTGCATTGGTTGCACTAAGTACTGTTATCTTATTGTTATATCATAAAGTTTTTGAAACTTATCTTAAAACAAAGAATTATTTCCAATAAATGCTCGAAGTAGAAATCATGATGATTTCTACTTTTTTCTTCGCGATTTCACACAACGTTAAGCGCTTACATGTATAATGTTTGTATAGAGGAGGAATAAAAATCTATGCAATTTGTGTATATGTTTAGTGAAGGTAATGCAGCAATGCGTGATGTCCTTGGTGGAAAAGGCGCAAACTTAGCGGAAATGACGCAATTAGGATTTCCTGTACCTCAAGGTTTCACAGTATCAACTGCAGCTTGTAATGATTATTACAAAGAAAATAAAGTAATTACTAAGAGTATTCAAAAAGAAATATTTGAAAAACTCGCACGCTTGGAAGAAGTATCTAACAAGCAATTCGGGGGAACACATAATCCTCTATTGGTATCAGTTCGAAGTGGTGCGCGTGCATCCATGCCAGGAATGATGGACACAGTCCTTAATTTAGGCCTAACTGATGATGTTGTGGAAGTTATGGCTCAAGATGATGCCAGAACTGCATTTGATTCATACAGACGTTTAATTCAGATGTATGCAGATGTTGTGAAAGAAATTGATAAGAAATATTTTGATACAGAATTAGAACTTGTTTTACAAGAAACAGGTATTGATTCAGATCATGATTTGGATTTAGATGCTTTAAAAGGGCTTGTACGTCGTTATAAAGTGATTTATGAGTATCATGCAAATGAATCATTTCCTCAAGATCCTCGAGTACAATTAATGGAAGCAATTGAAGCTGTCTTCCGTTCATGGAACAATCCACGTGCTATTTATTATCGTAAGATGCACGATATTCCTGAATCGTGGGGAACTGCAGTAAACATTCAAGAAATGGTCTTTGGAAACAAGGGAGAAGGGTGTGCAACAGGTGTTGCTTTCTCTCGTAACCCTGCTTCAGGAGAGAAGATGCTTTATGGTGAATTTTTATTTAATGCTCAAGGTGAAGATGTTGTGGCAGGAACTCATACACCATTAACCATTGATCAACTTGAAAAAACAATGCCAGAAGCATACCAAGAATTTTATGACTTATCTCAAAAATTAGAACATCATTATCGTGATATGCAAGATATGGAGTTTACGATTGAAAAAGGAAAACTCTTCATGTTGCAAACGAGAAATGGTAAACGTACAGCTCAAGCGGCAGTACAGATTGCTTACGATATGGTTGAAGAAGGTATTATCACCAAACAAGAAGCCATTAATCAACTGGATACGCAAATTCTTGAAGGATTACTTCATCCTCAGTTTGATGAAAAAGCATTATCTATTGCGGATATGATTGCGAAGGGACTTCCTGCATCACCTGGTGCTGCTAGTGGTGCCATTGTCTTTGATGCAACTACAGCTCTTAAATACTTTGAAAAGGGCACACCGTGTATTCTTGTGCGTCTTGAGACATCACCAGAAGATATTGAAGGAATGCATGTATCAAGTGGTATTCTTACAAGTCGTGGTGGTATGACTTCTCATGCTGCAGTTGTTGCTCGAGGCATGGGTAAGTCCTGTATCGTAGGATGTAGCGAAGTTGCAGTTAAAGAAAATAAAACTGCAATCATAAAAGGCAAAACCTATCGTGAAGGAGATCTCATCTCGATTGATGGTAGCACAGGATTTGTATATGAGGGACGTATTGGTACGCAACCAGGCCTTCTATCTGATGAGTTTAAAACATTACTTATTTGGGCAGATGAACTGGCTACTGTAAAAGTATATACGAATGCGGATACACCAAAGGATGCAGCAAAAGCATTGGAATACGGTGCACGAGGTATTGGTCTTATTCGAACAGAACACATGTTCTTTGAAAAGAATAGAATTCGGGCTATGCGAGAAATGATACTCAGTCAAACGACAGTCCAACGTGAAAAAGCACTCGAAAAACTCTTGCCAATTCAACGTCAAGACTTCGTCGATATCTTTAGTGTGATGAAAGAATTGCCGGTAACCATTCGTTACCTTGATCCGCCACTCCACGAATTTATGCCAACAACAACTCAAGAAATTGAAGAATTAGCAAGTATCATGTCGATGGGTGTATCGGATATTAAAACTGTGATTCGTTCTTTACACGAATACAATCCTATGATGGGACATCGTGGCTGCCGTCTTGCCATCAGTTATCCAGAGATTGCGATGATGCAAACACGAGCTATTATTGAAGCAGCACTTGAAGTGAAGAAAACGAAGGGTTATGATGTTCAACCTGAAATCATGATTCCGTTAGTAGGCGATGTGAAAGAATTTAATTTCCTAGCGATAAGAATCCGCGAACTTGCAGATAAAATTATCGATGAGCATGAGTTATCCCTCAATTATCGTGTTGGAACAATGGTTGAGTTACCAAGAGCTTGTGTCATGGCCGATGAAATTGCGAAAAGTGTTGATTTCATCTCATTTGGTACCAATGACCTAACACAAATGTCATTTGGATTCTCACGTGATGACGCAGGCGAATTCTTGAGAGATTATGACCGTCTCGGAATTATTACTAAAGATCCATTCGCATCTTTAGATACGGAAGGTGTCGGGCAACTCATCGAACTTGCTTACCATAAAGCACGTTCAGTAAAACCAGATATCAAGATCGGTGTCTGTGGTGAGCACGGTGGTGACCCACGTTCCATTGAATTCTTTAAGAAATTAGGATTTAATTATGTGTCTTGTTCACCATTTAGAGTTCCAATTGCACGAATCTGTGTAGCACAAACTAAATAACATTAAATTGACTGCAATTGATGCTCGGATTAAATATCGGAGTGTTGTTGCAGTCGTTTTATATTTAACGTAGAATACAAATAAAGTGTAATAAAGAAAGTAGGGAAATATCGATGACGTTTCAAAATCAATACTTAGGATTGGTGAAGGAACTTGAAACGCATTCTCCAAAAGTGGATGTATATTTTAAGTTATCACGCATGAAAGACAATCTAGAACTTAATGGTGAGGACAATGAGACGCTTTATAATATTTATTTATCTTTGAAGATGTATCGAAATGCTTTAAAACTATTCGATAAGCTGTTTGATACAGACAACGTTAAACATTTGAAACAGTATACTAAAGTTAAAGGATTGGATAAAAACTACGGTAATATGATATCAAAGTATATAGAAACAGATACGATGGTTAGATATAAAAATTTGAAATATCAAATTCCATCGTTTATCTATCATCCCAATCCATTAAAGACGGGAGCATTTGATATTCTTGATGATTTCGAAGTATGTCCTGTTTGCGAAAAGGAAACTTTAGTTGTGTATTCCAGCATGCCATATTGTATCGAAAATGTTGAACATGTCTGTCCTCAATGTATTGCAGATGGAACGGCTTCTCTAAAATATAATGCAACATTTGCACAAGGGGCAATTGCCGATGAATTAATTGATAACGATAAAAAAGATATATTATTCAAAAGAACGCCAGGGTACATTAGTTGGCAAGGTGAAAACTGGTTGACATGTTGTGATGATTATTGTGCTTATTTAGGAACTGTAGGTACAGAAGAATTAGAGGACATGGGGATTGCGGATGAAGTAATTTCTGAATATGAAAAACAAGATGAGTATGAAGGTATTCGTCCGTATCTAACAAAAGATGGACATCTATGTGGATACTTATTTCAGTGTCTGCATTGTCGCAAGTATCATCTTTGGGTAGATGCAAGTTAAATAACAAGTTTTATCGATGAAATACGATATTGGGGACGTAAAAGATATTCTTTGTTACGTGTGTTTCCCTGAATAAAAAAGGAAGCACATAATTAATGTAAAGGAGGCAATGATATGAGATTAGAAAAGAAATTTGGTTGGATGGACTTAATTCAAGGAATGATGTTGATATTTTTATCGTTTATCATTCTTCAAAATCCAGAAGTATCTCTCTTAGGTTCTGTATTGACATTTGGGATTGTGGGAGTAGTTAGTGGTATAAAAAATCTGGTGCTATTCTTTATGATTAATTCGAAAATACACAAGAAATCTTGGATATTGGTACTAATGGGGATACTAGATATAATGGTAGGTGTTATGCTAATGACTAACTTATATGTTGGGGTATTGAGTATCGCAATCTTATTGCCGACATGGATATTGGTATCTTCTTTAGTTGGATTAATGAACAATTCAATTATTAAATTTGTTAGTAGAACACTTTATTGGATTCGAATTGTATTTTATGTTCTTAGCATAATCTTATCGGTTCTAATGTTTATGCAACCTGCATCTTCAATTGTATCGTTTGTACTGTTACTAGGGTTCAATGTTCTCTCGCTTGGTGTAATACATATTATTGAAGCGTTTGAAGGTTATTATATATTTGAACAACATTAATAAAAAAGGTGTATCTCTTAGAAAATAGATACACCTTCTTGTGTATTACCAGACTGCTAAATATCCATCAGATCGGGGTTCAGTTCCACCAACAAGAACTCCGTCTTTGTTGCGGATAATAATCTGACCACGGCCTAACATAATTGTTTCGTTGAGAACTTCGATTTCATGACCACGACGCATCAATGCTTCGGTAATATGAAATGGTAGGGCATGTTCAACTTGAACTTTTTTACCACTAACCCATTGCCAACGCGGAGCATCTAGGGCATCTTGAGGATTAAGATGAAAATCTACCATACTACTTACGACCTGCATGTGTGCTTGCGGTTGTAGTGGGCCACCCATAACTCCAAAAGGTCCGACTGGCTGATTATCCTTGGTAATAAATCCGGGAATAATCGTGTGAAGTGGACGTTTACCAGGCTTGAGTTCGTTGGGATGATTGGGTTCAAGAGTAAATTGACAGCCCCGATTGTGAAGGCTAATACCATAACCAGGAACAACTGCACCGGATCCAAAACCGGTGTAGCAACTTTGAATGAATGAAACCATATTCCCATCTTTATCAGCGGTAGAAAAGTAAACGGTTCCTGCTTTATCAAGTTCTCCAGGACTAGGTGTTAAAGCTTCTCCTTCTTGAATAAGAGTGGCTCTTTGTTTTGCGTATTCCTTGGAGATTAGAGATTCGACATCAGCACACATTGATGATGGCTCCCCAATATAAGCCATGCCATCCGAAAAGGCAAGTTTCATCGCTTCTATTTGATAGTGATAGGTATCTGTTTCTTCTTTACCTTTCAATTCGAAGTTTTCAAGGATGTTGAGTGCCATAAGAGCCATGATTCCAATACCATTGGGTGGGAGTTCCCATACGTCATATCCGCGATAATTTACGCTGAGAGGCTTGACCCATTCTACTTGATGGTTCGCAAGATCCTCTTTGCGAATGAAACCACCGTGTTCACGAGAGAACGCGTCGATTTCATCAGCAATGGATCCTGTGTAAAATGAGGCAGCGTTTGTAGCGCCAATTTCGCGGAGAGTTTTCGCATGTCCTTCTGATTTAAATAGTTCGCCTGCTTGTAGGGGATGTCCATTTGGGCAGAAGGTATCGAACCATGTTTGAAGTACAGGATAGTCTTTCAAAGCATTGCTATAAATTTTATAATAACGATTCCATAATCGGGAAACATTAACAGATACTGGGAATCCTTCTTCTGCTAATTTTGCAGCAGGTTCTAGGACCTCACTCAAAGAGAGCTTGCCAAAGCGTTCTGATAAAGCGGCCCAGCCACTTGGAACACCTGGCACGGATACGGGATCTAATCCGAACTTTGTAATTTCTTTGTAACCTTTATTTTGGATGGCTTCGGAGGTCATTTTCAAAGGTGCTGCGCCACTTGCGTTGAGGCCGTACATTTCACCTTCAATCCAAACAATTGCGAAGCAATCGCCACCAATTCCATTACCTGAAGGTTCTACCACGGTAAGTGCTGCGGCAGTTGCTATAGCTGCATCAACAGCATTACCACCTTTTTTCATAATATCCAATCCGATTTGGGATGCTAGTGGACTGGCGCTACCTACCATCCCGTTTTTTCCGTAAACGAGATTTCTACGAGAGGGGTAACGATACATATATGGATCAAATTTCATAATAACCTCCTAAATATAATTAACTAAGAAACTTGCGACAACAATCGATAAAGTTGTGACAGTAGCCATACCAGCGACGACATAACTTGGCATAATGTGATCCAAGACAACTTGTTGTTCTGTTTCATCATCTGTAACTGCTTTTGATATTTCTTGAGCAATCAGATATGTTGCTGGAAAACCAAGATATTGACATAAAGAGATACCAAATGCTAGGTGCTTCGACTTAACTAATTTCCACCCCGGTAAAACTGAAAATACAAGGTAAAGAACAAGGATTGTTACGGCTAATGTGATGATGATATAAAAACCGAGAGTTCCTAAATCTGAAATTTTAACCTTCGCAAGGGAAGGGAGGATTGAAACGTATACTAACATTGAGAAAAAACCTGATGATTTTCCTTTTTCGAGTATCTTGGCTGGAACCCATTTTTTATATCCGAGAATTGCTCCAAAAGCGAGTGCCCAAAGCGAATAATTAATACTTGGTAATACTTTATTAAGGGAGACAGATAACCAAGCAAATAAAACACTAATCATCAAGCAGGTGAAATCAGTAAAATAACGTTCATGAGTTTGCGCAAATCCTGGCTTCTCAGTTATGTTTTCTTTAGCCAACGTTTGTTTGGGATTATTTCGATAATCATTAAGTACTGACTTTGCTTCTTTCATACCGACAAAGGATGCGGGATACGATCCAGCAAATTTCTTTACGGCATAAAGAATTGCTGCGAACACAGCAGCTATCTCTAAATTAGCTTGTGTTGCGGCTTGAGACATAATTTGTGTCGATATAATTCCACCGTTCAATACCGGAATTGCGACAATTGCGTTTTCTTTACCTATAACAGGGGTTAATAATAAACATGCAAGACCCACAACCACCATGGATAATGCAGCTGTAACTACTGTTTTCCATTCCGCAATTAATTGTTTGAGATTTATCATTGTTCCCATGTGGAATATAAGGATGGCAGCAGCCATGCTTGCAAGTTGCGTTAATTTTGCCTTTTCCACGATATCTTCAGGAAAGATCCCAAACATGAAACCAAGAAGAAATACCAGCATTACCACAAACACTGATGAAATCTTGGCTTTTGATAAAATACCTACCCAATCTCCAATCGCAAATACCACCATAATCATGGTAAAATAGAAGAAGCTATTGTCGATGACAAAGCTGTTCATAAAAACTTCCATATAAATCACTCCTTAATATATAATTTCCTTCTATGTTGAAGATGGTAACATAATTTAACACAAAGTGAAACAGTTTTCAGGTATTTATGTAATATTTTTCATAATATATGAAAACCATTACAATGAAAGGCGGTCCGATCATGAATGCATTAAAGAATTGGAATACTCGGAAAAATAGAGAGTTTGTAGTTTTGACCGTGTTTTTTGTATTGGTCATCAATATCTTACAAATTGGATGTTTAAGTCGTTTTGTATTCCATCTACCGTGTCCTTTTTGTGGGATGAGTCGGGCTTGGGTTTCATTGTTGAATTTAAATATTTCAGCTGCTTTTACTTTTCATCCACTCTTTTGGTTGGCGCCTTTGTATGTAATGGTTCTTGCAGATTGGATTAATACGAAGCGAAGTCAAAACTTACTCTTTATATTAACGATTGTTTTTGTCATCGTATTTGTTTATAGAACCATATTTCTATACATCCCTTAATGAGCGTGATAAAATATACTTATAAAACGGAAGGAGTGTTTCTTATGACTGAATCATATGATACAATGCATGATTTACGCGAACGTGAAGTCAGGATGTTTTTAATGAATAACGGAAAGTATTTTGATAATGCACAAATTCCGTTTGTTCACAATCGACTTATGGGTATGACAGATCATCAGTTTCTCTTTGCTATGTCGATGCAATTTAAAGATCCGACAATGATGTTAATAATCTCGATTTTCTTTGGAGAATTTGGTATCGATCGCTTTTTGATGGGAGATATCGGAATGGGGTTGCTTAAACTGTTTACTGGCGGTCTGTGTGGCTTACTTTGGTTGATTGATATTTTCCAAATTCAAGGCCGTGTGTGCGATTATAATTTGAATCAATTATTGATGATTTAGTAAAGAAGCAGGATACGGCTTCTTTTCTTTTTAGGAACACTTGAAGGCATGCGTACTTAGAGGTGTGACATAAAAGGAAGGAAGATTCAATGGATTTAGTGTATCCAAGAAATGCTGTATTGCTAGATTATGAAGAAATGATTGATATTGGGGGAGGTTTTGATGCTGCAATCTTAGGAAAAAACCTTTATGGTCTTGCTAAAAAAAGTGCTGCTATCTATACCATTGTTAATACAATAAGTAGAACTCTAGGTAAAACGAGCCCTTATGCACTTCAATACTTAAATGCAGGTAAAGGACTACTCATTCGAAATGTGGGCGGAAGTATCATGAATATTGCGAATACAATGGGTGGTCCGATATTCTCGGGTATTGTCGGTTTAGGTGCGGCGTTTGTAGTCAATTACTTAGGCACTTATCGGAAATTCTATTAAAATGATTCATAAATCGATTGTTTTGATAAGTTATGGAGTGACGATGTCAATCTTACTCATGTTTCAAAATCAAATTCGATCTTTCTATATTAATACCGGAATTATTATTCTGATTGTATGTGTATTATTATTGAAATGTTCAACTCACTAGTTTGAGCACCTTATGGGGTGCTCTTTTTATATATGTAAATACTGACTAAATCGTGTATATATGATAATTTATCACTTTTAGCACTAAACCCTTGACAGTGCTAAATGATTATTATACAATACTCATAGGCACAGAAAATGGTGCTTTCTAGGAGGCGAGAAACTATGTTAACACCGCGTAAAATAGAGATATTTAAAGCGATTGTTCAAGAGTTTATTAATACTGCTGAACCGGTTGGTTCAAAGACATTAATTGATAAATTCAATTTACCTTACTCGTCTGCAACGATAAGAAATGAAATGTCGGACTTAGAAAAAATTGGGCTTCTTGAGAAAACACACACATCGAGTGGACGTGTTCCTTCAACAAAAGGATATCAATTCTATGTTGAACATCTTATGGAAGACGAAAGCAATCAGGCTGTAGAATTAGCCATTGCTCAAATTTTCTCGGATCGACGTTTGGGTATTGAAGAAGCAATCCGTCAAAGTGGTGATATCATATCTCAAATGACGAAATTAACAACGGTTGTCTTAGGACCAAGTGCTATGGATGAAAAACTTCGTTCAGTACAATTGATTCCATTAAACGAATTAAGTGCGATGGCAGTCTTTGTAACTGAATCAGGTCATGCGGAGCATCGTATCTTTAACTTTGAATCAGAAGTTACAGTTGAGGATATTGAGTCGTGTACTTCAATCTTAAATGAGCGTCTTAAAGGAACAGTACTTTCAGAAATTGTTGATAAAATGGAAGGGTTAAGACCTATCTTATCTGCAAGACTTGTACAGTATGAAGCGTTGTTTGAAGCATTTGTAAATGCATTCGTTAAGTTTGCTCAAGATGAAGTCTATCTCAGTGGTGAGAAGAACATGTTGTATCAACCTGAGTTTGAGAATATTGGTAAATTAAGACAATTGATGGATATGCTAGAAAACAGTCAGTTATGGCGTGAAATTTCTGAAGGCCATAAACATACACGATTACAATCCAGTGAACATAGTGAAATGATCTGGCTTGATGATATGGCTGTTGTATCCAGTAAATTAACAACGATTGATGATGAAGAACATCAATTAATGGTTGTGGGACCGAGCCGTATGGAATATGGTCGTGTCGTATCACTCATGAACTATGTTTCAGAGATGGTTGAAGAAGTATATGGGAAAGGTGGTCAGGATGAGCGACAAGAAGATAAATGACAACGAAGAACTTGAAGAAGTTGTGGTCGAGGAAGTCCTTGATGAAAATTGTGAAGCTAAAGTAGAAACAGAAGATTCACAAAATTCATTAGAACAAGAAAATAAAAAGTTAAAAGAAGAAATTGAAACGCTAAAAAATGACTATTTGAAGGCATTTGCAGATACAGAAAATCTTAAGAAGCGTCTTCAAAGAGAACATGAACAAACACGGAAATACCGAATTCAATCTTTTGCATTAAGTATTTTGCCAGTGATTGATAATTTGGAACGAGCGCTCTCGCAAGAAACTTCGGATGAAGCATTCCGCGAAGGGGTTCAAATGATTTATGGTCAGTTAATGGATTCATTAAAATCAGAAGGTGTTACACCGATTGAGGCATTGAATCAAGAATTTGATCCAAATATCCATCAAGCAATGATGATGGAAGAAGTTGAAGGTGTTGAACCTAATATTGTGGTTCAAGAACTTCAAAAAGGTTATATGTTAAAAGATCGTATCTTACGAGCAAGTCTCGTTAAAGTAAGCCAATAGGAGGATATATATATTATGAGTAAAGTTATTGGAATCGACTTAGGAACTACAAACTCAGCTGTTGCTGTTATGGATGGCGGAGAAGCTAAAGTTATTACAAATCCAGAAGGAAATCGTACAACACCTTCTGTAGTAAGTTTTAAAAATGGAGAACGTATTGTTGGGGACGCTGCAAAACGTCAAGTTGTAACAAACCCTAACTCTGCAATCTCAGTAAAACGTTTAATTGGTACAAACAAAAAGATTAATCTTGAAGGTAAAGATTATACAGCTGAAGAGATTTCAGCAATGATTCTTTCATACATGAAATCCTATGCAGAAGAATATCTTGGAGAAAAAGTTACAAAAGCAGTTATTACTGTTCCTGCATATTTCAATGATGCACAACGTCAAG
>JAVWLP010000031.1:0-20826 GCA_036637915.1 Erysipelothrix sp.
AATAAAAAAGTGCTGATGAGATAAATATCTCACCAACACCAGATTTTAAAGAACCTTTTTTTTAGTTATTATTGTTGAAATACGATGATTAGAGTGATATTCTAATAACAGACCAATTGGTCTGTTATGGAGGTCGTATGACACTAACACAAAAAGGGAAGACCAGTAAGAAAGAAATCCTTGATGTAGCTATCTTAGATTTTTCTCAAGGAAGTTATACCGAAATATCCCTAAACCAATTCTGTAAAAACAATAGAATAAGTAAAGGACACTTCTATTACTATTTTGAAAGTAAAGAAGATTTATATATTGAAAGTGTTCAAGAAACTTATAATTTACTAGTGCATTTCATTGAAAATCATCGTAATAATTTGCCTGATAACAAACAAAGCTTAAGTCAGTATCTTGATGCTAGGTATATGTTTGGCAAAGAGTATCCGGACCATTCAAGACTGTTCATTCGTACGCGTCATAATGTTCCAGAGGTACTTCAAGAATCGATTAATAAGATTAAGCAAGAGCTTCTTGACTATAATTTGAATTACTTCCGAGTGGTACTTGAGAATGAGACATTGCGAGAAGGATTGACAGTGGATAATGTTCTTCAATACTACTTAGTCGTAAATGATGCATTTGATGCGAAATTTCATGAAAATAAGTCAATAGATATTGATAAACACTTCCATGATATTGAAATGGTTATTAACATGATGATGTTTGGAACAATTGAAAGAGGGAAATAAAAAATGGGACTTAATGGAATAATAAGACTTTTAGTCGCAATCGGTGCTGCCGTTGCCTTGGGAAAATTGGTAGCAAAACTAGGGTTACCAGAAATACTTGGTTGGTTGATTGCAGGAATGATCGTCGGCCCACATGCCTTGGGGATTGTGAATGATTCCGTAATGAAGGTAAAGAGCTATCATATAATGATTGCATTTCTAGAATCGTTTGTAGGAGTTATGATTGGAAGCGAGCTTATAATTAGTAAGTTAAAGGCTTCTGGAAAGGCGGTAATTGTAACTACAGTGATCCAATCATTAGTTACATTTGTTGTAGTATCTGCAGCATTTGCCGTCGTATTTAAAATTATGGGTATTCCACTTTATGTAGCTGTTGTAATGGGTTCTATTGCGTTAGCAACAGCACCAGCACCAGCACTATCAATTGTGAAAGAATTTAATACTAAAGGACCCATCACAGATACGTTATTACCTTTAGCTGCGATTGATGACATTATTGGTATCATTATTTTCTTTACAACTGTTTCATTAATCGGAGCATCAAGTGGTAATAGTACAATGACACTGGGCTCTACATTGTTTATTATGATTGTTGTTCCGATTACTGTCGGGCTTGTAATTGGTATTGGAACAGGCTTTGTATTGCGGAAAATTTCTTCGAATCAAAATTCATTCTACACAGTTTTAGTAACTGTAGCTGTTTTAACCGCAGTAGGACTCTTTATGAATAGTGTAATTTTCAAAGAATCATTAGTAAACTTTATGTTACTAGGCATGGCTTTCGCAGCTGGGTTTGCTAATATGATTGAAGAGCCAAAGCAAGAGGCACTTTTTTCATCCTTATCTCCTATTATTGGAGCAGCGTTGATAATTGTAATTTTAGATTTGGGAATGCCATTAGATTATCATTTGATTTTTAGTGCAGGGTTGTTTACGGCTGTTTATATTATTTCAAGAGCAATTGGGAAATATGTTGGAGCGACTTCAGGTGCTCGTCTTATGAAGATGCCAGAATCGGTTCAGAAGTATCTTGGTTTTACCTTGTTACCCCACTCAGGAGTATCATTAGTATTCACAGGTATTGCAGTGACCACAATCATGCCCTTTGATCCTAATTCAGCAATGATTATTCAAGGAACCATAGCTGCGGCAGCAGTCATTAATGAAGTGATAGCTGTAATTATTGCGAAGAAAGCTTTCGAATTATCGGGAGAAATTCAGTCCTAGAATAAATAAAAAGTAGATGCACGTATATTAGATAGTAATAATCCCAACCTTTAAAGTAAGGTCGGGATTTTTTTATAAACGTTAATTTTTACTCTCTCTGTAAGTAATGAAGGCGCCTAGTCCTGATAGGACTGATAGGCCGATTAAAGACTTAGAGTTAAATAATAAACCTAAACCCAAAATCGAAACTGCAACCGTACCGTTGATCGTGGCATACTTTTTGAGACTTTTAGAATCGTCTTTTGGAAGTGGAACAGTCACTCCAATATATTTATTAACTTTACGAATTTGATTGTTAATTTCTCGAATCATATTTATTTCTCATTAATTATATTTGGTAATACAGAACGAAGTAGTATTTCATAAATTTCTATTTTAGGTATCGTAGTTTCGTGTCCGGATTTTATAGTAGAGAGTAATGTATTTAAAGTATCGAATGTAAATAAATCAGAAACTATAGACTTAAGACCACAAGCTCGTAACGATTCTTCAAAGCTCGAAATATTAGATTCGAAAAGAATATCCACTTGATGCGGTTCTAATTTTGATAAAAAAAGCTCGAAGTCATGGTTATTAAAGCTATAAAGAAATGGTTTAGCCGCATACTCTTCAAACAACATCATATTTAGCTCTATAAAGCCTTCAATATTTGGCTTTGTTGATGTTATTTGATTTGAACGATGCATCAATGTATTTTGAATTGCAAGGAATGATTCATAGAATAATTCTTCTTTGTTATCAAAAAGTAGATAAAAAGATCCTGTCGCGATGTGCGCATCAGAAGTTATTTTCGCAATACTCGTTTTTGTATAGCCTTTTTTTGTCCATGATGCGATACAATTCGAAATCAGTAACTCGCGTAGAAGATTTTTCTCTTCATCAGAAAATCCTTTTGGTCCAGTTTTCATAATGCCTCCATTTATGAATATTATAATCAAGATATTCATAATTAAAATATAACAGAGTTTAAATGTGATTACAAGGAAATAAAAATCATATCAAAGGAGTTCATAGCATTTATGAGGTCGTTCATTACATATTATCAAATATTTTTAACGTTAGTGTTATATATAATATTAGGATGACATACTTATATTTATTTACTTATGTCTTTACTTTAGAGGAGGAACTATATGAAATTAAAGAAGACATTACTCGCACTATTATTGAGCGTCAGTTTGTTGACTCCGAGTGTGCTCTCAGTTAGTGCAGATGAAAGTCAGAAATATTTAGACGCAAAGTTGCTAGGAGAAGACTTAAATAAAACACAACAAGTTTCACTCAATTTTGATAAGCCTACAAATATTTTGGTGGATGCTGAGGGCAACAATTTAGAGTATCTATCGACTGAATCGAGTCGCTATCAATTGGACTCAGTTGATATTACCCGGAGTCGCCAAAAAGTCGAAATAGAATATTACCTAGGGGACTATAATTCGTCAGCTCTAATCGGTGTGGATAGCGGGTATGCAGATTACGAGGATTACTTAAGTGATTTTTATTTATCTATTTCAGAAATTAATGAAAAGTTTGGGACATCAATACCAACTTCATATCGAATGGTAATTACGAGTGACTATTTAGGAAGAATACCAGAAATAACGAATCCAGAACAACCAATTAAAGTTAAGATATTGGTTGCGGAAGTACTCTCATTTACGTTAAGTGCGCATAAGTACCAAAATAAACAAGATGTTCTAAATCCGAGTGCAATCGGAAAGACGAGAACAGAAATTGAATCATGGAATGAATATTGGAGGGTTTATCGTTTATCAACACAATTTAAAGGAATTCGCGGTCAAGAAATTGACTTAAAAAGTGCTGCACAGTTTGGTGACAAATACAAAGCGGGCAATCGTGAAGGAGAGCTTGTGGAGTATGGGTATTATGATCCAAGTGGAATATTTGTGGAAGCAAATACACTAACGATTAGTGACACCTTACCAAAATCAATAACAGCTGCAGGATTCTATAATGTTGATGATTATGGTTCACCTGTAGTTAAACCTTCAGAAGCAAGTGCCGTTACTTCGGGTGCAGGTGTTGGATTTACAGGAGGAACTGAAGGCTGGAAGCCAAAAGAGTCTTCTGAAAACTATCCTATAGCAACTCAAAGAGATAAACTTGAAGCGTATCAATTTAATTTGAATGGAGATCCGTTTACAAATCCAGAGTTTGATCTTTGGTATCCATCTGCGAACTGGATGTTAGGACATCCATTACAAATACAATATAATTACAATAAAATTAGTTCGTTGTACACCGTAGATTTTGATTCAAACGGTGGAACAACTGTTGATAGTATCTCTGGCATTAATGAAAACACTAAAATCAATGAACCAGCATCACCAAGCAAACTCGGATACACATTCGCAGGTTGGTATAAAAATAATCCTTTGACTGAAGATGTAGTTGAAAGTAATCGGTGGAATTTCGAAAATGATTTAGTTTATGAAAATATGACACTTTACGCTAATTGGATTGTGGATAAAGTTACTGTTGAATATGAATCTAACGGTGGAACAATGGTACCTTCAGAGACTATTGATTACAACACTAAGTTTACGCGTCCCAATGATCCTATAAAAAATGGTTACAAATTTATGGGATGGTATACTGACGAAGTATTTTCAGATATCTATGATTTTAGTACTCTTGCAACTCGTAATATAAAGCTATATGCCAAGTGGGAAAAAGTCGAGAATCCAGCCATAGAATATACAGTAATTTACGAGGATGGTCTCTTCGGAGAAGTGTTTGTAAGTGAAACTTATTTTGTTAAAGAAGGAAGTACAACTCCAAAATATAGTGGTGAACTAAGTCGTGAGGGGTATACATTTATAGGGTGGTCACCGCGAGTAAGCGATAGCGTTACAGAAGATGCTACTTATACTGCTCAATGGAAAAAAGTTGATAATCCGGTTCAACCAACAGATCCTGATACACCAAAGGAACCAACTACAGATCCAAGTGATCCTGGTTTGAAAACAGAAAAACTTCCAACTACTGGTATGCATAAAGACTACAGGGGTCTATTATTCATAGTCTCAGGGTTGTTGATAGTTGGAATAACAACTCTTCTAAGAAAAAAACAAAACTCATAAGAATTATCCAATAAGTCATCAAGGTTAGATTATGTAACTTACATATCTAACCTTTTTTTAATATTTTTAAACTATTTCACAGTTTTTATTGTCTAATAGGTGAAGGAGGTATGTGTGATGATAAAAATTAGGACACAAACGACTCGAAAGACGCATATAATAATGGTAAGGAGATTAGAGAGGAGAACATATGGACACTAACGATTATAAAAAAGCGATTCGAAGTGACAAGCATCTTGTTTTAGTTCTCCAATCATTTTCTGTCCAAATGCAGAAAATTGCTTTTTCTTATTATAATAATGTAGATTTCGCAGATGAAGTAATTTGTTCAACAATCTATAAAGTGTATAAGAATAGGAGAAAAGTTCGTAAACCAGAATTCTTTAAAACATGGGTAATGAGAATTCTTATTAATGAGTGCAAAGATGAATTAAAGCGTAGGAATCAGTTTGTTGAAATCATAAATGTGAACGATCTCCCAATTCATAACGCGGACGATTATTCATATGTACAAGATTATCTCAAATCATTAAAGGCTGATGAACAAGAAATTATCCGGTTGAAAATATATAGTCAATTCTCGTTTAAAGAAGTAGGAGAAATGCTGGAAATTCCTGAGAGTACTATTAAATCGAAGTATTATTCAATTCTAAAAAAACTGAAAGTAGAAATGGAGGATAGTTATGAATAGAAACGAAAAGAATCAAATAAGAAATATCGATAAAATGATTGAAAACACAGTTAAGAAAGCACATAGAAATAAGATTAAAAAAAATCTAATTATGACTTTTTCAGTTGTTTTTGTACTCTTCAGTGCATTAACACTAACACTAAATTTCAGTGACCAATTTTATACTTATGCAATGGATCAACCAATTCTAAAACCCTTAGCAGTGAGTCTTAGATTTACTGACGTTTATACCGATCCCGAGAAAAAAATTATTGAAAATGATAAATATAAACTTAATATTATGAATCCTGGAGAATATGAAGGATTTAAGGTAATCCAAAAAAGTATGGATTCAAAAATTGATGGGATGTCTTTCTTTTCAAATATTCAAAGTTCAGGTAACAAGCTTTACTTAGTACAGATGAACTACGGTTATGTTGGTGCATATGCAGAAGCAATATGGGAGTATGACCTCGAAACTAATAATCTAAAAAAAATAATTGAGTTAACTGACTTAAACATCCAAAATATGGAGTCATTTGGAATTGTTGGAAATGATATGTATTTGACAGACCGTGTTTTAAATGGTGACCAAGAGATTCTTAAAATAATGAAATTTTCGGATGGAAAATTAAGTGATATTGACACATCTTTATACCACAATTTTCATTTTGAAGGAAATCAAATTAACTTTTTTAAAGTTAATAATAAATTAACATATACTACACTTATAAAAAATAATGATGGTTACTGTTATGTGTTAAACCAAGGAAATACGAAACAGGAACTGGATTGCTATACAAATAAATTAAACGCAGCATATATTCCAGTATTAAATCATCTAGCTTCAAATGAGTACTATGATCTTTATCAAAGTGTTATGACTAATAATGAAAATTGGCAGACTGAAGGGAAAGATTCGGGCGCAATAATATCGAATATTGTTTATGATAAAAAAGGTAATAATGTTTATGAGAATGGGTCGGCATCAGAAATTAAACTTATTGGTAAAAATATTCTTGTTAAATTTGAAGAGGAAGGTAAAGAACCTCACTTTGAAATATTTAATTTAGATACAAAAGTAGAAAAGAAATATGATAATGTATCTGAATTCTTCTATGGTCTTCAAGATCACGATATGCGCTCATTCGTATTTGAAGTAGACGATTCAAGTGAAATTTCAACACCGGTATTTTCGAATCATTCAGTATTTACGATTTATAATTCGGTGGGTAAATTTGATACAAAATTACCAGGGAAATATTTAACACTTGTCGGCGAAGATAACTCATTTATAGTCTCAACAGACTCAGAAGGAAATAAGATGTATCTAACAATGATTAGTTACGATAAATAATGTTGATTCATAACACATATTGGTAGATTAGTACAGAATCAACCATAATTTAAATACGATTCATTAGAATGGAAACATGTTGAGTAAATTGCATGAGGAGATTCTATGAAGAAAATTTGTAAAATTTTAATTGTCTTAACACTCGTAGTTATTGTATACCCATTTGAGAGGATTAATGCGGATTCTGGACTATCAATCGATGCCTACTTTTCAAGACCTCAAACAGCTAGTGCAGTAGCAAGAGAACTTAAGAAAACAGAAAATGTCACAGAGGAAGATCTTTCTAAAGTAACTAAACTTACATTAAATGAAAAAGATGCTTTTACAGATTTTGATACAGATTTAGGAAAACTAAAAAACCTGAACAGCATCTATATAGGGTATACAGGTTGGGAAACCCTAGATGGAATCGATTTAGTTAGCAGTTCACTGACTTCATTAACTCTTTCCGAGACTAAAATTACTGATATTGAACCCGTAAGCTCACTTACAAATCTGACTATGATTTCGTTCAACGAACAGACACCACTAACAAATAATGCAATCAAAAGTAATGATGAATTCTTAAAACCTCTTGAAGCATTACCCTTAAATAGTTTTAACTCCATGTTTAGTCCTTTCAATGACAATCATCTCAAGTCTTTATCTAGGGTAAGTACTCTCACAAATATTTCAATGAGAAACTCTGAAATTACTGATTTCACAATAATTAATCAGATGACGAATTTAAAATCAATCAACTTCAATGGGGATAAACTAACAAGTGTTGAAGGTGCATCCAATTTAGTAAATCTAACGAATTTGAATGTTGGGGCAGGAGATAAAGGAAATCAGAAGAATCAAATTACTGATTTCAGCGAATTAGAGTATCCTTACACACATAATAATACTCGAGTGAAATTGAATATGGATGGAATAACTCCTAACGTAAATATAAAATATGATAGTCTTGAAAATATATACTATTTTGATATGGATTCTATTGTGATGCCAACACCTTCTGCTGGATATTCAAGTTTAATATTGACACCATATCATGTTCCTTACTACGCTGAACTTGATCAGGTAAATAATCGCTTAATCTACGATAATGATTATATTGAAGAGAGTCTCGCTTTCGGTTGGTTAGATTTTTCGATTGGTAATTTCACGATGCAATCAATTGATAGAACTTATGATGTTGAAGGTGTCATGTGGATTCGCGGGGTAGGAATTGATAATGTATATGAAAATCATACAGTAACGTTTGATAGTCAAGATGGTACGATAGTAAGTCCAATTACTGATGTGAAACATAATACGTTCATCCCAGTACCAACTGAACCAACTAAAGAAGGATATACATTTGAAGGTTGGTATACGGATACAACATACACAATAGAATGGAACTTTGATACTGATAAGGTAACTGAGAATATAACACTCTATGCAAAGTGGAATATTCAAGTTATTGATGATAATGAAGAAAATAAGCCAAAACCAGAAGGTGAAGATGGTATCGTAAATATCATCGTTCCAGAAGAAGAAAATATTGAAGGTAACGGTGGCAACAAGAATCTAGAAGAGTTACTCCCAAATACTGGAGTTGAAGATACGATTTCTTATTTTTCTGGATCATTACTTCTATTTGGATTTGTATTTTTAATCCTCTACCTAAAAGATTATCCTAAAAAGAATATGTAAAAATATGACTGAGTCGAAGTGATATCAACTCAGTCTTTTTTATTTGGACTGATAGATTTACTTTGATACAATTAAGGTAAAGAAGGGAGTGCAGTATGAAACATAAAAATAAAATGATGATTTGCATTGTATTACTACTAGTTCTGAGTCTAATAGGGTTAGGAATTACGAAGATATTTTTATTAAACATTAATGGTTTGGATCTTAATATGATGGCGCCAGAAGTATATGATTCTGGATGGTTTGCATATAAACATATCAAGTTCATCTTTGACATTGCTATTTTAGCTAATATCATCGCACTCGGAATTTTACTCTACTCCATATTTATTGATAGAAAATAAGGGTTTTATTTAAACAAACCAAGTTGGGATTATGTACAATTTGGTTTGTTTTTATCTATTTGTAGTTTACTTAATAGGATATTTTAAAATAAACATTAATTCATGGGGAAATATCGGGTTAAAAATGGAATTTATGTGGAAATTGAATTGATTAAAATGATATGATGTTGAGGAAAATGTTTATTGATGGAGGAACATATGGAAATTATCAAATCATTCATCCAAGCCTGCGCTGATCTTGAAGTGCATGTAATTTTGGGAGGATTCGGTCTTTTCATGCTTGGCATTACGATGCTAGGGGATGGATTTAAAGCAGTAGCAGGAGATCGTATGCGTGAGTATATCGATAAGTATACAAGTAATCTCTTTTCTGCAATTTTAGTTGGAGCTGTTATGACAGGGGTTATGCAATCTAGTTCAGCAGCAACAGTTATTTCAATAAGTTTAGTTCGTGCAGGATTAATGCGCGTTGATCAAGCAATTGGAATTTCTCTAGGTGCAAATATTGGTACCACAATGACAGCGATAATTATTGGTCTGAATATTGCTGATATGGGATATATTTTCTTATTCCTAGGTGCCATGATGATGTTATTCTCAAATAAAATAGCTGTAAAAAATTACGGTAAAGTTATTCTGGCATTTGGTATGACTTTTGTAGGACTTCAGATTATGTCTGGGAAGCTTTTATTAGTACAAGAGATGCCTTGGTTCCAAGATGCAATGCTTGCATTATCAGATCATCCATGGTTATCAATGATAGGTGGAGCGGGGCTTACTGCCATTATTAATTCTTCCTCAGCAACTATTGCTGTTGTCCAACAAATCTATGGAAACGGTGGAATGACGCTTATTGCAGCGATTGCATTTGTATTTGGATCTAATATTGGTACTACAATTACAGCATACTTTGCTTCCTTGGGCGGCTCTGCATCAGCAAGACGTGTATCACTGTTTCACACTCTCTTCAATTTATTTGGAGCTGTGATTATGATGTTCTTTATTGTTCCTTACTCACATTTAATAACTATGATTAGTAACCAATTGGGGAGTAGCGCGGCTATGGAAGTAGGTATTGCTCATTTGATGTTTAACCTGATCTTCTGTATCTTAGTGATACCGTTTATCCCAATGTTTATGAAGTTACTGACAATCTTAATCCCGGGTGATGATAAGATTGTGAGCCGTGAAAAATTACTTCCGCTTGATGAAGATATCATTGTGACTTACCCAGCAGGAGCACTACAACTTGCAAAAGGTAGAACAATAGATATGGCAAGTCTAGTAGAAGAATCAATCAAAACCTCACAAACCTATCTTCATTCTAAAGATAAACAAGACTATGAAGTGGTTATGCAATTAGAAGAAATGGTTAATGCCATCGATACTGACTTAACATCGTATCTTCTTAAAATCATGCAAACCTCGAGTGGTGATGCGACTATCGCCAAAGCTTATACTCAAAATCTGGAAATTATTAAAAACTATGAGCGTATGAGCGATCTTTCAACAAACCTTGTCGAGTTCTTCAAAATGTCGTTTGATAATCGAGAAAATTTCTCATTGGATGCACTTGATGATCTTGATAAAATGTACGAGCTTTTAATTCATATGATTCAAAAATCAATTGAGATTGTACGTACCGATGATGAATCACTATTTGATGACTTACTCAGTGAAGAAGATTACTTAGACTTAGTTGAGAAGAAGTATCGTGAGAAACATTTCCAAAGATTAGCTGACAATATCTGTGAAACAAAAGTTGCAAGTAGTGTCTACGTTGATATTTTGGGTATCTTAGAACGTATTGGTGACCATAGTGTAAATATTGGTCGTTATATTGTATCTCCAATAAAAATTCACTCAGATGATTTATAAAACAGAAGGTATCCTTAGTCGGATACCTTCTGTTTTATGATGCTTGAAACTGACTGTTGTATAAATCATAATAGAATGTTTTTTGTTCGAGGAGTTGATTGTGTGTACCACTTTCAATAACATTTCCATCTTTCATAACTAAAATTAAGTCAGCATCTTTGATTGTGGAAAGACGATGGGCAATTACAAAGCTCGTACGTCCTTTCATGAGTTCGTCCATTGCGCTTTGAATGATTAGCTCAGTACGTGTATCGATGGAGCTTGTTGCTTCATCAAGGATAAGTAGAGGAGCATTTTTCAACATGGCTCTCACAATTGTGAATTGTTGTTTTTGTCCTTCAGATAGTGAGGTTGTTTCATCTAAGATAGTGTCATATCCATTTGGTAAACTATCAATAAAGTGAGCAATACCTACCTTAGAACAAGCCTTCTTGACGATATCCATATCGATATTTGGAATTGAATAGACAAGGTTTTCATATACAGTACCTTCGAAAATCCAAGTATCTTGAAGAACCATTCCAAATTGATTTCTTAAATTCTCTTTGGTAACTTTAAATATAGAAGTTCCGTCAATTTTAATATCTCCTGAAGTTGCATCATAGAATCTCATGAGTAAGTTCACTAGAGTTGTCTTTCCAGCCCCTGTTGGACCTACAATCGCAATCTTTTGCCCTGCAGTTACCTCACAGGAGAAATCTTTGATAATTGGTTTGTTAGGGTCGTAGCCGAAGGAAACATGGTTGAAACTAATGTTTCCGTCAATGTTATCAAGAACTTGTGGATTCATAGTGTCATGACTAATTTCTTCTTCATTCATAAAGTCACGAACTCTAATTGATGCTGCAGAGGCCGTTTGTAAGTCTGTGACGACTTGGGTTAACTGTGATAAGGGATTGTTGAATTGACGAATATACATTGTAAATGCAACAACTACACCAAATTCAATTGATCCACTTACTACCATTTTTGAACCAATAATTGCGACAGCAACATAACTAAGGTTTCCAATGAAACTAATAAGTGGCGTCATTATACCAGATAAGAAATGAGCTTTTTTCCCATAGTTTGTTAGCGTTTCATTAATTGTAGAGAAGTCGTTGTTAGCGTCATCACTAGCGTTGTATACTTTGATAATAGTATGTCCAGTATAAGCTTCTTCAACAAAACCACTCATATCACCAAGAACTTGTTGTTGTTTATTGAAGTAGGGTTGTGATTTTTTAGTGATGAATTTAACCATTGTGAATCCAAGTAAAGTAATCGTAACAATAATTATGGCTAACGTTAGGTTAGATGTTACCATCATAAAGAGTGAACCAAAGAGTAAAGTGACACTGGTTACGATAGTTGGAATACTATTATTTAGTGTTTTACCAATTGTATCGACATCATTCGTAACGCGGCTTAATACATCACCGAAACTTACTTCATCAAAGTATGAAAGAGGAAGACGGTTAATTTTTTGATCGATTTCTGTACGAAGTTGATTGTTTAAACGTTGTGTAATACTTGCCATGATAAATTGTTTAGCGTAGTTAACGGCAAATCCAATGACATAAATAGTTACCAGAGTGATACCGACTTTACTGATTCTTTCTAAATCGATACCTGTATGCATGCCTTCGATAATTAAGTTGGTAATCGATTCGATTTGTTTAGGTCCTAAAAGAATAAATATTGCACCCGTTAATGCGAGAATACCAACTGCAATGAGTGAACCTTTATAACGTTTACTATACGAAAGCAGGTTGGTAAGACCTTGAAATTTTTTAGTTTCTTGTTGTTTCATCTTCAAGTTCCTCCTTCGATAATTGAGACTTCGCAATTTCTTGATAAACTGAACATGTCTTCAAGAGTTCTTTATGGTTACCGTGACCTACCATTTCACCGTTTTCAAGAACGATGATTTGATCGGCATCAAGAATTGTACCGATACGTTGCGCAATGATAATCTTCGTTGTATCTTCAAAATCTTGGTTGAGTTGTTGTCTGATTTTTTGATCGGTTTGATAGTCTAGTGCTGAAAAACTATCATCGAAAATCAAAATCTCGGGATTTCGAGCAATAGCTCTTGCCATCGAAAGTCTTTGCTTTTGACCTCCTGAGAAATTGGTTCCCAATTGAGCAACTGGTGATTGAATTCCTTCGGGTTTGTTCAAGATAAAGTTTCCAGATTGTGTTAATTCAAGAGCATCTGTAATGCGTTTATCTGATATTTTATCATTAAATGTTTGACCAAAATTAATATTTTCTGCAACAGTACCACTAAATAGCATTGCTTTTTGTGATACATAACCAATTTTGTTATATAAAGATTCTTCAAAGTAGTCATTGACGTCAATACCATCAACATAAACGCTACCAGAGGAGACTTCATAGAGTCGCGGTATCAAATTAACTAAAGTTGTTTTACCACTTCCTGTTGCACCTATAATGGCAAGTGTCTCACCTTTGTTTAGGGTGAAGTTGATATTTTTAAGTGTTGGTTGTGTATTATCAGGATAGGTGAAGTTCACATCTTTAAACTCTACAGTACCTGGATGGTTTGTTACATTATTATTTACAAAGCCATTTTCCATACTTATCGGTGCATCGAGTACTTCATTAATACGATTTGCTGATACTTTCACACGTGGTAGTAATACCAGTAAAATACTCATCAACATAAAGGATGCAATGATTTGTAAAGCGTAAGCTGAATAAACAACCATGTTACTAAATTGAGCGAGCTGATCTGAAGCAGTAAGGCCATTGATGAGATAAGCTCCAATCCAATAAATACCAATACTCATTACCGACATCGCAAAGTTTAAACTTGGATGGAGTAGACCAACAACGCGGGTTCCAAAGAGGTTGTTTTCGGCTAAATCACTACTTGCTTTTTCAAATTTCTTTTCTTGGTATGATTCAGCATTGTAAGCACGGACAACGTTGATCCCTGTCAAACTTTCTCTCATAATTCTGTTGATGTTGTCAGTAAGTTTTTGAACTTTATTAAACTTAGGAATTGCGAAGACAACAATAATTAGAATGATAATAAGTAAGAATAGGATACCACTTGCTATTAAAGCGGTCCATTGCCAACTATGATCTAAGATACGGCTAATTGAAGCAATGGCTAGTAGTGGTGACTTAATAGCAATTTGAAGTCCAATCGCGATAAATAATTGAATCTGTGTAGAATCAGTTGTAGTACGAGTAATCAAGCTTGGGATTGAAAACTGTCCGACATCATGTGTTGTGAATTCGTTTACTTTTTCAAATAATGCTTGTCGTGTCGTACGTCCTAGAGAAGCAGATATATTTGCAGCGATATATCCTACGATTACAGCTAGAAGAACACTACCTAGGGATGATGCAATCATTTTGAATCCAATACTTTGGATTTGATTGACGACATCCTCATTTGTTTGTACAAGGCTGGTAATTTCTGTCATATATTC
The DNA here is from genome assembly GCA_036637915.1 of Erysipelothrix sp. GTDB lineage: Bacteria > Bacillota_I > Bacilli_A > Erysipelotrichales > Erysipelotrichaceae > Erysipelothrix. The sequence continues at coordinate 14,453 of JAVWLP010000031.1, forward strand.
AGGGATTGATAAATCTAGAGCAACTTGGATTCCAATTAAAATAACAGCAATACCGATTAGAAACCAATCTCTTTTCTTAAGTCTTTTAAATAGTTTGATCATAATTTTCGGGATCCTCCAATTCTTTTATTTCTTTTTTTATTTGTACAATTCGATCAACGTAAATATTTATCGTCTTCATCTCAATGGATGTTATATCATCAACTTTTTTAGCGTATTCAACATATGCTTCCTCAAGTTTTCTTTCATAAACATTCAAGAGTTGATCTAAATCTTTCTTTTTATCAGCCATAACTTGACCTCCTGATACCATTATGACTTGATAGATAATAAAAAAAAGAACAGATAAAAGATAGTGTCAAGAGACTTTACAAATTTTAAAAAGTGTAAAGTATGTTAAAATATTATATATAAAAGGAGTACGTTATGACTTATAAAAGAAATACTACAACGCTAGCTATCTATCACGGATTATTTGAGCTATTAGAGAGTGCAAACTTTGATAGTATCAGTGTTAATGATATTTGTCAGACGAGTCTCATTAGCCGTACAACGTTCTATTCTTATTTTGAAGATAAATATCAACTCGTACTTTACTGTTTTAGTGAAGAACGTAATAAACTTGATATTGTAAAAGGTGTATCAATCGATAAAAATCTCTTAGTATTTCTATCAAGAATCAAAGAGAAACAAAGTATTTATCATAATTTGTTCACATCAACACTCAATCGGGAGCTAAATCAAATGGTTGCTTCCCAGATAGAAGAAACCATTGAATCTCTCGTACCGACAACAATGGATAAAGAAAAAAGAGATGTTATCTTGAATCTCTACTCAGGTGGCATCGTCTATACGATTATGAAATGGATTGATTCAGGTTGCTTAATTTCAGAAGTGACACTTGCAGATACTTTATACCAACAATTAAAAAAGATTTAGACTAAAAGCATCCCGAAAAAAAGGATGCTTTTTCGCATCCTAAATAGCATTCTATTCGTTTTGTTTATATTCTCTAGATTTGTTTGTAAGAATTGTTGCGCAAGTAAGAAGAAAAATTACTGGTGGCAAAAGAAGGAAAAAGGAAATGAATATTTCAGTACTAAATCGTCCCAGTGTGTAGAATGTATACGAACTCCCACGTGATAAAGTATGTAATTGAATTCCTTGTTCTATAAAGAATATAAGGGCATATAGCGACATTGCAATAATGAGAAGATTCATAAAGCGTTGTGATGTCCTACTGTTTCTCGGGTATGATAGGCTGATTGTGAAGAATATAAATAATATATAGAAACTAAAAAATAAAAATTGTGGAAATTCAACTAACATACGTTGTAAAAGAGGCCACGATTCGTCAGCTGCAGTAAATCCAGTAAGCCATATAGAAAAATAATATATTGGAAATAAAAGTAATGTTGCGAAGAGAAGAACAGTATCCGAATATTTTTTTATCATTGTGGTCCTCCTTGGTGGAAATAACTTACATTTTCTGTGTTTATCTTAATTGTTAAGGTCTTAGTATGAGGAACGTTCATGTTAAATTGTTTGAGTGATTCTGGTTCGAATACTGTGTTGAGTTCATGTAAAAGATTGGGATCAACCCCGAAATCACCATCCATGAAGAGAATTGGATAAACGGGCGATAATGTTTGTGGAGAAGATGTTAGGTTTGTAATTGTAAAAGTAACATTGGAGCTGTTTAAGTTATGTGTGGTCGTTTTAAACTGAAGAAGCCATACACCATCAATTAAATAAGTTCCATTAGGATTGCTTTCCATCACATTGGTATGAAAGTCATAACTATTGAGAAGAAGATCAGTGATATAGTTATAAGTTTTATTCAAGTAAGGGTTGCCGAGGTAACGAATATTTCTTATGCTTTTTGGAGTTACTTCAACATTTTTGACGGGTATTTCATCTTGATACTTCGAATTAAGAACAGAATAAGCTTGAGTAGTATCAGTGAATATTTCGCGTCCGAATTGATTCGCACAAAGCTTGAGCTCAGGAATTTGGGAGTCATAGGCTGGAGTAACACAGCGTGTTACTATGGTGTGAACATTATATAAATAAATTGAATACACTGATACACACGATAAAGTGATAAAAGTACTTGATAGAACGATTATGAACCCAGTCTTGGAAAAGACAAATTTACGCTTTGGGTCTTTTTTAAGTGCGTTGCGTGCGTTAAAAGTCAGGGCTTTACTTTGATACACCCAAACCAAAAATAGGAACCCTAATAAAAGAACGAGTGGTAAATTGAACAAGATAAGTGACATAAATACCTCCTAGATACCGATAGCTTTTTTAAATTTTTGGTAGTAACTACGATTTACATCATGCCATACATTATGAATACGAATATTATATTTCATATTGAGGCTTACTTTAATATCTTCGATGTAGTGTGGATTTACGATAGTAGTTCGACTAATACGGAGTAACGGTTCAGTTTCAAAGTCCTTCAGAGGAAGAGTTGTGAAGAAAGTTTCGTATGCTGTTTCCACAACGGTTCTTTGATCAATTACAGACACGATGAAAATATCTTGAATATCGACGAATGTCTTTCGACGCGAATCATAGACTGGAAATTTAGGTTGTTGAGCATAAAGTACATAAGACCCATTGGATTCAACAATCTCGGCTTCTCTTAACTGGTCTTGAGTAATTGGCTCGGATATGTTTTTACTGATTTGAATTTTCATCCTATCACCTGTACCTAAATGATAATGTTTATATCATAAATGTACAAGCTTATATCCGTGAGTTACAAAAAAGTATCAGTGATTTACAGTAGAAATATAGTTTTTTGATATTTCGGATATTTTTGTGATTTTTCAGGATGTGAAAGCGGATACACAAACGATATACTAAGAGTAACTTAGGAGGAGATATGAAATGAAACGTACAATGAAATTGTTAGTGTCGCTGCTTGTATTCTCGGTTATTCTAGTTGGCTGTGGAAAAAAAGAGGATAAGCCAGCATCCGGAGACTCAAATGAGTTAGTAATCTATACGGCACGTAGTGAAGGATTAAATAACCTTGTCATTAAAAACTTTGAAAAAGAAACAGGTATCAAAGTAAAGACTGTTGTAGCGGGTACTGGGGAACTTCAAAAAAGAGTTGAATCAGAAAAGAGTAACCCACTTGGAGATGTCTTGTGGGCAGCTGATGAAACCATGCTCCATGAATATAAAGATTTGTTTATGGAATATGTATCCCCTGAAGATGCAAATATGATGGATGGATTTAAGAATACTTCGGGTTATTTTACACCTGCATTTTCTGATCCAACAGTCATGATTGTGAATAAAGATCTAAAGGGTTCTATGAAAATTGATGGATTCCAAGATTTATTAAATCCTGAACTCAAAGGAAAAATTAGTTTTGGAGATCCTACAAACTCAAGTTCAGCATTCCAAGTCTTAGTTGCAATGTTGTATGACATGGGAGATGGTGATCCAATGTCTGATAAAGCATGGGAATATGTTGATAAGTTAATAGCGAACCTTGATGGAAAAATTGCTTCAAGTTCAGGACAAGTTCATAAGGGTGTCGCTGATGGTGAATTCCCAGTTGGATTAACATGGGAAGATCCTGCCGCAAATTATGTCAAAAATGGAGCCCCTGTAGAAGTTGTATTCCCTGTGGAGGGAGCTATTTTCCCTGGGGAATCTGTACAAATTATTAAAGGCGCAAAAAATGTTGAAAATGCGAAGAAGTTTGTCGATTTCTTAATTTCTGAAGAAATTCAAAACCAAGTTGGGGAACAATTAACGGTTCGTCCTCTTCGTAAGAATGCTAAACTTGCAGACTATATGACACCACAAAGTAGCATCGTGCTCTCAAAAAATTATGATGAAGCATGGGTTGCTGAACATAAAGATGAAATATCCAAGAAGTTTACAGAACATTTAGAAAAATCAATGGACTAAAAAGACAGCTTCGGCTGTCTTTCCCTTAAATGAGAGGAGATTATTATGGGTGTCGATTTAAAAATAAATAAAGTAGTAAAACGTTATGGTGATAATGAGGTTGTAAAGGGGTTATCAGTAGATATTAATCCAGGAGAATTCTTTACATTACTGGGACCATCCGGGTGTGGGAAAACAACCTTACTTAGAATGATTATTGGATTTAATACTATTGATCAAGGAAGTATCTCGGTTAATGACCATATTGTAAATAAGATTCCAATTCATAAACGGAATATGGGGATGGTATTTCAAAACTATGCAATCTTCCCACATATGAGTGTTAAGGATAATGTAGCTTATGGACTTAAAAATCAAAAAGTATCAAAAGAAGAAATCAATCGTCGTGTCGATGAAATTCTTGAAGTTGTGAGGATTACATCGCTGAAAGATCGCCTTCCTGAACAATTATCAGGAGGACAGCAACAACGTGTAGCACTTGCTCGTGCTATTGTAACCCATCCAGAAGTTCTCTTAATGGATGAACCGTTATCAAATCTTGATGCAAAACTTCGTGTTGAGATGCGTCTTGCCATCAAAAATATTCAAAAAGAAGTCGATATCACGACTGTGTATGTAACTCATGATCAAGAAGAAGCCTTGGCCGTATCTGATCGAATTGCGGTAATGAATGAGGGGGTCATACAACAAATTGGCGAACCTAAGGTGATTTACAGTCGCCCTGTGAATACATTTGTTTCAAACTTTATTGGGACAACCAATTTCTTCACAGGACATCGACAAGGAAACAGTATTAATGTTGAAGGTTACCGATTTGAAATGAACAATCTTGTCGCAGTTAGTGATGAAGATGTCATTGTATCAGTAAGACCTCATGAATTTAGAATCTCTGATAATCAAATAGGAATCAAAGGTGCAGTGAAGACATCAACATTCTTAGGACTCAACACACACTACTACATATCTTTAGACGATGGACGTGAAGTAGAAGTCATCGACGATAAAGAAAGTATTGATATTATTCCTGATGGTACGACAGTATATCTTACGTTTAAGGAAAATAGGATCAATATCTTTAATATAACCACAGAGCGTTCGATTATTGAAGGAGTTGATGAGTGTGAAAAAGACTAAGGATAAATCAAGGTTTACAATATGGCACGGACTAACACTCGCGATATTCATACTCTTTGTTATATTTATCGGATATCCTCTATTTTTAGTTCTATATAAGTCGGTGGTTGTGAACGATTCTATTGGACTATCAAACTTCGTTAAATTCTTCGAACGGAAATTTTATTGGTCAACTCTCGTAAATAGTTTTAAGGTTACAATCGTTGCAACGTTAATCTCTGTAGCAATTGGACTTCCACTTGCATATGCAACTCGTAACGTAAAGATTAAGTTTAGTGGTGCTGTTGATTTACTCTGTATCGTTGCATATCTATCGCCACCATTTATTGGTGCATACGCATGGATCCAACTCCTTGGTAGAAATGGTTTCATAACTAAGATAATCAATAGTATCTTTGGAATTCAATATAATGGAATCTATGGATTTGCTGGAATTGTATTAGTATTCGCGATGCAGTCATTCCCGCTAGTATATCTCTATGTATCAGGGGCAATGAAAAATATGGACCATTCCCTTAATGAGGCAGCAGAAAGTTTAGGTTCAAGTACGTGGAAACGTATTCGTACAATTATCGTTCCTTTACTTGTGCCAAGTTTACTTGCGAGCTCCCTTCTCGTATTTATGAGAGTCTTCTCTGACTTTGGGACACCAATGTTGATTGGTGAAGGATACAAAACGATGCCTGTTCTAGTCTATACTCAATTTATGAGTGAATTGGGTGGCGATGCCAGTTTTGCCGCAGCACTGTGTGTTATTGTCATTGGAATCATCATCAGTCTCTTCTTTATTCAAAAATACTTTGCGAAAAAATTTAATTATTCAATGACAGCACTCAAGCCAATTCAACCACGTCAACTTACTGGAGCTAAAAACATTTTAGTTCATGCACTGGTATACATCACAGTCTTTGTTGCATCATTGCCACAACTCGTTGTAATTTATACATCGTTTTTGAAAAGTAATGGCGGACAAGTCTTTACGAAGGGGTTTTCACTTGATAGCTATCGAAACATCTTCGCCAATGGTGAGGGGTTTGTAATTGGTAATACTTATTTTATAGGAATCATTGCGATACTAATCATTGTGGTTTTAGGTGTGCTTATATCCTATATGAGTGAGCGAAAACCGAATGTTTTGACGGGTTCCTTGGATACATTATCGATGCTTCCGTATATTATTCCTGGGTCGGTATTGGGAATTTCATTCTTATTTGCATTTAATGATTATCCGCTGTTATTATCGGGAACTTTCTTAATTCTCGTAATATCTTTCGTAGTTCGAAGACTGGCTTATACAATTC
>JAVWLP010000032.1:0-19050 GCA_036637915.1 Erysipelothrix sp.
AGCCGTGACTCTAAATCAATATTGGAGTTCACCAACACTAGATTTTCAAGAGCCGAATAGTATTCAATCTGTTTCGGATTAGTGATTCGAATTTCTCAAAGTAAATCCATCTAAATACCATGGTGCTTGGACAATTTCACGTTCATGCATTTTTAGTATTGCGTAAGGATTATGAGCAATCTCAATCAAGCGACTCTTAGTATAGAGATACTGAGCTTCTTGATCACAGAAGATATAGCTGTATTCAACGGCTTCATCAATACTTAGGATCAACGACTTAATAAGTGATGTTGCTTTTTCCAATGACTCTCGTGAATTATCGCGAATGAGTGAAGCTTGATCAATCTCAAAGTGAACTAAGAAGTCTTTTTCTTCATTAGATAGTTGAAGTCTGGTTTCTAAGGTATAGTCGCCCATCTCTAAGTTAATATCTGCATATGATGTCTTGTAGGCCAATTTTTCAACAATTAAATCCATGTCGTCAGTTGACTGTACAGGTTCTTCCACCCAATCATCATAATCGCCTTCTTTAGGATGTGTAACTGTAAATGAAGTGCTATATACTTCAATAAGATCAATAATTTTTTCTATTTGTGCTACCGTATTTTCGGATGGTTCAAGCACAATGCCAAGTCCGATATAGGATTCCATAAATGATTCCTCCTCAATCGGTAACATCATACCATTATTAAGCTAATTTCGCATAATGAATTGCTAATTCATTTAATCTTGAAAGTGTATTATCAATATCTTCATGAGTAGTGTTAGGATTGATTGTGCACATTCTTAAGACTGTTTTACCTTTGAGTTGAGTTGTAAACACACCTGCATAACCAGAATCTACGATTTCATTCGCAACTTGTTTGTTTATTTTATTCAATGATTCGTTATCAAATTTTGAATTAGCATAACGGAAGTTCAGAATTGAAAACTGCGGATTTGAGACGATTTCCCAATCTTCTTGATTTAAAACTTCTTTTTCTGTATAGAGTGCGAGTTCATGGCCACCGTCAATCATTCTTTCAAATTGATCGAGACCAATTACCTGAAGTGATAACCAGAGTTTAAGAGCTCTTGTAGGGCGTGTTAATTCGATACCTAACGAACCAAAATCATCCATAGTTGAACCGCCAATATCATCGAGATATTCTGGATTAGCACTGAAGCTGTTCAGCAAGCTTGATTTATTCTTTACTAAGACCATTGCACAACTGTATGTTTGGAAGAGTAACTTATGTGCATCCCAACTCACGCTATCTGCATTCTCAATTCCATTAAGTTGATGACGGTGCTTGTTGGAAAGAAGGAATGATGCACCATAGGCACCATCTACATGAAGCCAAATATTATGTTTTGTAGCTAGCTCAGAAATGGCTTGGATATTATCCACACTTCCAGTATTCGTAGTTCCTGCACTTGCAATGATTAAACCTGGGATCAATCCTTTTTCTAAATCTGAAACAATAGATTTTTGTAGTGCATCAACATCTATTTGAAAGAGTTCGTTCGATGCAATCTTTCTAATTTGGTTGTGAGTGAATCCTGCAATTAAGAGACCTTTCTCAACTGAGTGATGTGTTTGATCTGAAATATAAGCTATACCAAGATGTCTTTTGTCTTCAGGGATTGAATGGTCACGTCCAGCAACGATTCCTGTAAGGTTTGCCATGGAACCACCTGAAACGAAAATACCTCCCGATACTTCAGAATAACCAATTTTACTTCCTAACCAACGAATCATATTTGATTCAAGCGTACTTGCTGCTGAGGCATTAATCCAGTTGCTTCCGTGTAGGTTATAGGCAGAAGTCATCATATCTCCTAAGAAAGATAGTTTCGTTGGGACACCTGGTACAAAACCAAATGAACGGGGATGATTTCCTATTAAAGAGTATTTATATACTTCTGATTGAAGTTGTTGATACACTTCATCTAGGGGTCTTCCTTCATTAGGGATTTTAGATTCTAGTAATTCTTGAATGAGTGTATCGGGAGCCTGACTCCAAACAGGAACATCTCTCAAGTTATCTGTAAATTCAAAGTGATTGTCTATAAATTCGTCGCAAATGCGTTTAATTGTTTTGTTTAATTCGTAATCGCTCATTAAATCGCCCTCCATATTCGCATATCAATATAACATAGGATATAATATAAATAAATTTAAACATATTTATAAGATGTATAAAATATTTTTATGGAGGAACTATGGAGATAAGACATTTTAAAACCTTTATACGGGTTGTGGAGAAACAAAGTTTCAGTAAGGCGGCAGAGTCTTTGGGCTACACTCAAGCTGCGGTCACAATTCAAATTAAGCAAATGGAAGATGAACTCAATATGAAGTTATTTGATCGTATCAATAATCAAATATATCTTACTGATAATGGAGAGGCCTATATTCATTACGCAAATGCAGTAATACGAACTTTTGATGAAGCTGTGAACTTCAAATCTGAGATGAGTTATCACTCAACAGTGAGAGTGGGTACAGTTGGATCATTGGCTACAGCACAATTCCCAGAAATCATTAAGCAGTTTCACCAAATACATCCTCACGTTGAAATTAAACTTGTAGTAAGTAAGACTCCAAACTTAATTGATATGTTGAACCGCAATGAAATAGATTTGGTATATACTTTAGATCATATGGTTTATGGCCAAGAATTATCGAGAGTGCTTGAAAAGAAGGAGAAAATTGTTTTTGTTTCGAATGATAAATCGCTAACGCCTCATAATAACTATTCTCTAAAAGAACTATCACGTATTCCTTTTCTCTTAACAGAAAAAGGAGAAGCTTATCGTTTTGATTTGGAAAGATATCTAGCAGAACAGCATCTTATATTAACAAGTGTCTTGGAAGTTGGTAATATAGATGTCATTATTAATGTTCTAGTTAAAGGAATGGGTATTGCCTTGCTACCGTATTTCTCAGTAAATAATCTTATTGAAGAAGGTAAACTTTTTGAAGTTGACTGTAAGATACCAACCATTATTATGTACTCGCAATTATTTCATCACGAAAAAAAATATATAACGCAACCTCTAGCATCTCTTATGAATCTTATTGATGAACTAAATAAATAGATAGGATTAATTTATTATGCCGTCACTTAATAGTGGAGGCATTTTTATGTTTACAAGATATTACAACGTATTACAGCATGATCAAAGCGATTGTGCAGCAGCTTGTGTGGGTTCGATTCTTAAATACTATAAGAAAGAACAGACTCTCATGAATATTCGCTTGAGGATTGGTACCGATCAAGTAGGAACAAGTGTTAAAGGTATTGTAGATGGTCTAAAATCTTATGGGTTCAATGTCAAACCTGTTCGGATGGATTTATCTGATTTGAGCGTAAAGTTAAGCTATCCGTTTATTGCTCATATTCGAAACAAGGAAGGATTTGATCATTTTGTTGTAGTTTATCGATATAAAAAGGACAAGTTGGTAATTGCTGACCCTGGGAAATCAAAAGTCTACAAGGAATCTGTTATTGAATTTGAAAAATACTTTACTGGAGTTTGTATTTTTATGGCCCCTACGAATGAATTTGAAAGTATACAGAAGAGTGACATCAGTATGGTGTCGTTATATCGATCGATTGTATTGCCTCATAAAAGAATGTTTGTGACCATAATTCTTTCGTCGTTAGTTTTATCTATCTTTGGCATCGTATCTAGTTTATTTTCCAAGGTAATTATGGATGAAATTATTCCGTATCAGATGAAACAACAATTGTATATGTATTTAATTGTCTTTGTGGTGGTTACATTATTTCAAAGTATGCTTTCTGCGATGAGACAGTATGTATATTTGTATTTATCGAGAAATATAGATTTTCCACTTTTGATGGGATATTACGACCATGTAATGAGACTTCCTTATAATTTTTTCGGGATGAGGTCTGTCGGAGATATTCTAACTCGATTTCAAGATGCAACTACAATTAAAGATATATTCACATCTATTACGATTAGTTTGATTATGGATGTTATTTTGGCGGTTGTATCTACTGTGGTACTTCTAAAGATTAACGCCCAATTGTTTTTAGTTCTATTAGTAATGATGATTCTGAATCTAATCCTCATCATAACGTTTAAGGGAGTCTATAAAAGAAACAATAAACTTCAAATGGAGTTCAATTCAGAGATGAATTCACATCTTATAGAATCAATTCAAAATATTGAAACAGTCAAAGCGTGTAGTTATGAAAAAAAATCTATAAAACAGTTGGAATCTAAATTTGTAAATGTAGTAAACATTGGTTTTAAACAGGGGAAAGTTGAGCTTTTTCAAGGGCTTATTTCAAATGGCATTTCTAATATCGGTAACATACTTTTTCTAGGATTGGGAGCAATCAGTATTATTGATGGAGATATGACTTTGGGAGATCTCATGGTATTTCAAACGCTTAGTCAGTATTTTATTGAACCAGTTCAAAGTCTAATTGCTTTACAAATGAGTTTTATGGAGGCGGATATTTCAATTCAAAGGTTAAAAGAACTGATGGATTTAAAACCGGAACTCGACGAGGGAGAGATTGTTGAGAAACAGCAACTTAGCAAATTTATTAACTTCGATAATGTGGTTTTTTCTTATGGATCAAAAAAACCTATTCTTAATGGATTAAACATGAGAATCGATAGAGGGAAAAAAACCGCAATAGTGGGACCAAGTGGATCTGGAAAAACGACAATAGCTAAATTGTTGTTGAAAATGATGAATATCGATGAAGGAGATATCGAATGGGATTTGGAATCGGTGAACGATATTAATACAATCAGTATTCGTAACTCGATAGCCTACGTACCACAAAACGTTCAATTATTCTCATCATCAATTTATGATAATCTCACGATGAACAATTCAGATATTAGTTATGAACAGGTGAAATCAGTATCGAAGATTACAGGTGTACATGAGTTTGTTTCCAAGTTGTCAAATCGATACGACACAAAAATAGAAGAAGGGGGAATGAACCTATCTGGTGGAGAAAAACAAAAAATAGCATTAACTCGAGCATTACTCAATAATCCATCCTTGTACATTCTTGATGAAGTAACGTCAAATCTGGATATATTCAGTGAAGCAAAGATACTGGATATAATGTTTAACACATTAAGAGATAAGACAATGCTAATAATCGCACATCGCTTATCAACAATTCAAAGATGTGATGTCATCTATTTTTTGGATGGTGGAAAAATAGTAGAGTTCGGAAGTTATCAAGAATTAATGAATGAACAAGGAAACTTTTTTAAAATGGTGAAAACACAAGAAATACAATAGGAGAGCAAAATGGAAAAAATAATAATTAATGACAAAATTGAATTAGAATTAAACAATGTAATAGCGCATCAGCTCAATGATATGATCGTGGATAAGCTAGATTGGGAAATTCATAATTTTGAGAATAAAATTTCTCTATCAGAGATAACGTGTATGGGTCCAATAATAGTTAAAAGCAGTGGTACAAAAATTAATGAAGTTGGAGAAATTAGAGTAGATTATGAAATTCTTGTTGAAATAGAAGAAGTAGAGAATATTCCTGATTATTTTAGTTACTATGAAGAGTATCATGTCAAAGATTGTGTCCAGGTAATATTTGATGATTCACCAGAGTACTTGGGTATGGCATCACAAAAAATGAATGTGTATTTTTATGAAATGAATTATGAGGATAATGGAGAACTATTTACCATCATTTCAAATTATTCTGAGGAAAATTGTCGTATTGAATACTTTAAGCCTATTGCAAAAATATGAAGTTATACTCAATAGAAGAAACGTCAGATAGCTATATGTTCATGAAAAAAGAGCCTCATAAATATATTCAAGTTTTTTTGGTAATTATTGTATTGCTAATCATAAGTAGCATTATTGTAATGAGTTATTTACATAAACCCTATATTGTGAAGGCAGAAGGAAATGTTCAATTAAATCAAAGCACCTACCTAACATCATCGACTTACGGTTCAATAGAATCATTAAACAAGAAGGAGGGAGATTGGGTAGAAGAGGATGATGTTATTCTTACTTTAAGTGATGGAAAAGAAAATCTTCAAGCAAAATATCTCAATGAACAAATTATTAACTTGGAGGAACAGGATGTTATTCTCAAACAATATGTTGAAGGATTGAAGAAACAAAGTCTGACCATTAAAGAAAAAGAGAGTCTAACATATTATGGAAAACTAAAATATTACTTGGACGTCGTTGAAGAAGAAAATAAACAAAAAATATCGACAATTCAAAAAATTTCATCTTACAAAGAAAAAATTCAAGATGAGGTAAATTCAGATATGAGAGAAGAGTATCAATCTCAATTAGAACAATTAGAGTTTCAGAGAGATTCTCAACCACCATCACAAAATATTTATTATCAATTAACATCTGAAGCCGGAATTGAATTAAATCGAATACAACAAGAGAGTCTGGAATTGAAAAAGCAAATTGATATTGTAACAACCCAAAATAATCTTTACGAGGTGAGAGCACAAGAGAGTGGAAGGATTCATTATTTGGCTCCAGTGGAAATAGGAGTTCCTTTAGATTCAAATCAGATTTTCGGTGAAATTCAAAATGATGGAGATATTGAAATTGAATCTTACATTCCATCTCACAATCGCCATAAGGTTTCCTTAGATGATGATGTGAGAATTGTTGTACATGGCAGTAATAGCGTTCAAAATGGATCTCTCGAAGGAAAAATCCGTACAATTGATAATGGAGTTACAACAAGTAGTGATGGGAAAATCTCTTACTATGTTGCAAAGGTTAGCCCAACAAGTAATAAGACGAAAAACATTGAGTTACATCATGGTATCCCGGTTGAGGTGCAAATCGTATACAACAAAGAAACTTATTTAATGTGGTTATTAAACCTTTTAAAATTTACGTAAAAAAACGAAACTATTGAAGTTTCGTTTTATATATTAGAAGGATGAACGAGCATTCTTCCTTAGTGCAATATAACAGACAATACCACTGATTGATCCAAAGAAAATAAATGATTGGAACATTGGTGCAAAGTTATATGATGTGAGGAACCAAGCATCTTGGAAATCATTGACGATGAAAGCGGTAGGGAACATTTTTGAAATTACTTGGATAAAACTTGGAAAATCAGAAATGTTCATACCCATCATTCCTGATAAAATCATCATCGAGAAATAAAGTGTCATGGTTATACCATAACAAACGCTAAATTTCTTCGATAAGAGTGCGATACCGTAGGATAATATAAATAATATAATGGAGAGTAAGATGATAACTAGCGCGTAAATTGTACCTGCATAGAAAGTTGGCATAGGTAATCCTAGGTAAGGAATCGTGATGACACAATATAATATAATTGCGAATAAAAGTACTATTGATTGAGCAATCATCTTAGCGCGCATTTGCATCGCCTCTGTGATGCCAAATAACGACATACGGGAAATTACATTTTTTTCAAGTTCTTGAGAAAAGAGAGCTGAGAAACCTACAAACATGAGAGCAAGTGGAATCATCAGTAAATTTGTAATGAATATTCTAACTACTGCAGCATCGTGAGCAATTTCAGGAACGTTCTTTAGAATTGCAGGTTTCAAAATTAATGTCATAAGAATTGGAAAGAATAGACCGAAGAAAACAGCGAAGAAATTACCAAGCATGTTTCTTAGTTCGTAAGCAATTAACTTTTTCATTAGTTTGATCCTCCAATTGCATTAAGTGTTAATATTTCTATATCATTGTTACTTCGTCTGAAATTTAGGTTTCTTGTGTTTAGTTTTTTTATTATTTCCATTTCTTCTTCAGAGTTGTTGCATGAGATTACAATTGAGTTATTAGGTGAACGAAGTTGCTTGTAAGTAGCAAAGTCATCTTCGGTTTCAGGAGTAATGTCACATCTAATAATGGAATGACCACAATACTTAGCAAATAGCTCATCATGGGTACCAAAATCAATGAATTCGCCTTTATCTAAAATGAGTAATTTATTTGTAAGCTGCGCGAGTTCTTCATAATAATGAGTAACGAACATAATTGAAGCATTTTTTCCATCATACCATTCAAGAATTTTTTCAATGAGTGCTTGACGTGTTTCGAAATCGAGACCAGTTGTTACTTCATCAAAGAAGGTTAAAGGTGCATCCTGCATCAATATCATAATTAGAGTGAAACGTTGTTTTTGTCCACCTGACAAATTTTTATATTTTTTATCGAGGTTTGGATTGAAATCGAAGAAATCAATCAGTTCTTGCAATTTTTTATTTGTTTTTATATTGGTGTTGAGAATTGCCTCAAGAATGTAGCGGGTATTCATGGTTTCAACGTAATCGTTTGACTGCATATGGACTGCCATATCATTTGGATCGATTTCTGTTTGAATAGATCCGGTATAAGGAATCATTTTCAAGCACGCTTTGATGAGTGTTGTTTTACCTGAACCGTTCGATCCGATAATTCCGATACGATCCCCTTTTGATACTTGAATAGGTTGTGTAATACTTAGAGCACGGAATTCCTTATAATGAACCTCGAGTTTATTAATGGTTAACATAATTAAATGTCCTTTCTAAAATAGTAATGTTGTTTTTACACCTTTGCTGGTATTTTCAATTTTCCATTGCATCCCAAGCAAAAGTACAAAGCTATCAACGATATAAAGTCCTAATCCTGAGCCTGACTCCTTCGAATGAACATCTCTGACAAATGGTTCAGCAATGTGTTCTAGGATTGGCTGGGAAATGAATGCTGGAGAATTTTCGATAGTCAATGAACTATCGTTGATGGTAATTTCAATAGATCCATTTGGATCAGTATATTTATATGCATTTGTGAGCATATTTTCAATAATAGAAGTAAGAATGAATGCATCCGTATACAATGATACTTTCTTAAGATTTGTTTGAACTGTGATGTTTTTAATTTCTGTATGGTTTTGTATTTGACCAACCATATTTTTAACGAGTTGACTTAGTTCAATAGTTTCGTGTTTGATTTCAGAATTCAAATCATCAAAGACAAGAAGCATTGATTCTAACATCAGTGTTATATGATTTAGCTCTTGTTTTACTTTGGGTAGATATTGATCGGTATTGACCAGATTACCAATTTTCGCAATCATGCCCTCGACCATTAAGCTTGCACTCGAAAGTGGTGTTTTAAGCTGGTGTGAAATGTTCATCATTAAGAGTTTTTGACGTTCTTTTTCTAACTCTAATTGTGCATTCTTATCGGTAAGGGAGTGGATTGAATTCATAATTTCTTGATTCATTTGATTGAGAGCATCTTCTAAGATTTTAAATTCATCATCCTTATGACTTTGTTTGAATACAATATCCGCATCTGCATGTCTGTTAGATGCTTGAGAAGCTAGTGTTTCTATAGGTTTTGCTAAGAACTTACTAAAGTAGTGGGCCGCAACCAAAGTGAATAGAACTAGGAATGCCAGAATCATAGGTGTACTTGCGAGAATAATTGGTGTAAGTTCATTTAGCTTTGGTGTCATAGCCGATGCGAATGTCATATAAAATGAATCGCTATCTTGGTTGAAAGCGACGTAGCTCGTATAATCATTGTTCGCATCTTTAACTTGTGAGCTGATTATGGTTGAACCATCCCCGCTTTGCTTCGTACGAATAATTGGGTGAGGGTCCATATCAAAAGAGTTTGTGAACGCACTGTTAGTTAGTGTGAAGAGACCATCCATGTTTTGAGACTGAAAAATAGCTTCGATTTTGCTAAAGTCTATGTCATTAAAAGCATTTTCATTTTGATTTGTAATCGCATCATCTAGCGCAATTTTAAAAGTATTCACAAATTCTACTAAATCAGGATGATTAACCACGATATCTGTTGAGATGAACGGTGTACAGAGTTTAATCGAATCACCTAATTTAGGTAGATTAATGCTTGCGGCCATAAACGTATCCGTCTGTGTTGAAACACAGCCAAGATTAGCAACGTTGTTCGACTGTATCTCAGTGATTCCTTTAAGAAGTTTTTCACTTTTATAATCTGCGTATAAACCAGGCAACATCGAAATAAAATAAGTAATAATTAATATTCCTGATAAGAATGTAGTGAGTGCTGTATAAAGGAAAACCTTCTTAGATATTTTCATATTGATACCCTATTCCTATAATTGTTTTAATTAGTGACTTTGGAGATTTTTTTCGGATGTTTTTGATATGTGCATCAATAACACGATCATTCACATTGAGATTGTCTGGGTCTAAAATATCTAGCAGCTCAGCTCGAGAAAAAACTTTGACAGGAGATGAATACATCGCATTAAATATCAGAAACTCACTTACAGTGAAGTTTAACGATTGACCGTTGTAATACACCTGGAAGCTTTCGGAAAGAATATTAAGACCTTGTTGATTAGTTCCTGCATTGCTTCTTCTTAGAATAGCTTCCACTCTTTTTAATAAAAGTGTTGGTGAGAATGGTTTGATGATGTAATCATCCGCAAAACGATCGAATGCATCTATCTGACTTGATTCACTTCCCAATGCAGTTAACATGATAGTTTTAGTATTGGGGGAAGTCTGTGTTATACTCTCTAATACTTCAAGTCCGGAATGATGTGGCACAATGATGTCTAATATCGCAAGATCATAAGAATTCTTTTTGAGATAAGATAATGCTTCAAGACCGTCATTTGCGATATCAATCTCGTAATTCAACGTTTTCAAATATTCGTGAGTTACTTCTTGTATTGCTTTCTCGTCCTCGAGATAAAGTATTTTAATCATGTTTGACCTCCTAAGCACAGTATAGTTTGTAGGTGTGAAGACCGTGTGAATTTTATAATTATTTCTTATTACAATGCTTTTTATTTTTATTTTATCCTAAAAATCAAAGCTCTGGTTGATATACATAATAATCTTCAATAAATAAGGAAGATATTTATTCCTCGATAGATATAATTGCCCTATTTAAATAAAAACCCAACATTATAGATTAATGTTGGGTGAAAGCAAGAAAATATAAAATACATCATCGAGTTAGAAATGAAATGATGACCAGAACTAATAAAAGAGAAAGAGTCGCGATGGACATCAACAATAGCAAGAACACGTACGGATTGATTTTCCTCAATGCAGGATATCGGTCCTTTAACTTTTGAAATGAAAAGGATAGTTCGAAACAAGATGAGATGAAACCAAAAACTTCTGAGATGAAATCCATAAAGGCGCCTCCTAGTCTCGTAATGATATGTCATTGTATATTCATATTATATCATACGATCTAACAGTAGTATCTATACTATATCTAAGACACGTATAAAAAAATAACATCCTTAATACGACGGAGTAATTTGCTAATGATATGATTTGAGAGACTCACATAATGGATTTGTTAAATGCTTTAGAAATGGTGACATTATTGTGATAATATATTTTATTGTATTAAAAAACCCTCCGTTAGGAGGGCATAATTTACATATGGGGCGATCGACGGGACTCGAACCCGCGCATGTCGGAGCCACAACCCGATGTGTTAACCTACTTCACCACGACCGCCATTTGCTTTGACATTATAGCTCATATAATTTGGTTTGTAAATAGTGTATATTAAAAATGATAAAATATGATATAGTAACTATACAAATGGAGGACACTATTGATGAAAATAGCTGTAATTACAGACTCTTCAGCGGGGATTTCAAAAGAAGAAGCTTTGGAAAATGGAATTCTTGTTGCGAGAATGCCCCTGACCATAAATGGAAAAGAATATATGGAAGAAGAGGGTATCTCAAGGGAACACCTCATTCGCTCAATGCGAGAAGGTGCTACCGTTGGAACGGCACAACCACCGATGGGTCAACTAATTCAACTCTTTGAGAATACACTTGAAACATATGATCATATTATTTTTCTACCAATATCGAGTAAACTAAGTGGGACTTACCTTACAGCGTGCGGGATAGCTCGTGATTACGAAAATCGTATCACAGTTATTGATTCCCAATTTGTTAGTGCTCCACTTTACCTTTTAAGTTTAGAAGTTAAGAAAATGGCAGAACATGGACTCACTCCAGATGCTATCAAGGAAATAGTAGAACGTGATTCATTTATGTATGCTCCACTGATTCCGGAAGATATTCAATATTTAAAAAGAGGGGGCCGCATTAAGCCGGCAGCTGCAGCAATTGCGAACCTTCTAAAGATTGTTCCTGTACTTAAGGTCGCAGATGGAGAAATTGATTTAGCTGAAAAAGTTCGTACATTTAAAAAAGCAGTTAAAGTTGGTGTGGATCTCGCAATATCGGATCGTCATCCTGAAGATTATACATGGATTGTATTATCTGGAGATTGTGATGAGAAAATATATTCTCATGTCATTAAAGAAGTTGAGAAACGTACTGGAGAAACAGTAGTGCAAAGAAATTTATATCCAATTGTATTAGCACACACGGGCCCAGGTAGTATTTCAATTTGTGCATTCAAAAAAATTAAATATGAATAGAAAAAAAAGTTTAAACGTGTTATTGTATTAGTGTAGTATTACAAAGGAGGTTTCCAATGTCAATAAAAACCGGTTCGGTAGCCATCTACCGACAAATAATTGAATATTTTGAATATGAGATAGCCTCGGGTCGATTAAAAGAGGGAGAACGTGTCGAATCTATTCGTACACTTGCTTCTAACTTTAAGGTTAACCCCAACACTGTACAAAAAGCATTAACTGAGTTAGAACGAGATGGTTTAATTGTGACGGATCGTACTAATGGTAAATTCGTGACTGATGATAAGGATGTTGTTCATGAATTAAAACTAAAACTCGGGGAAACAATATGCGTTGATTTTATTGAGGGTGTTGTAAGCTTAGGTCTTTCAAAGGATGAAGTGATTGAGAAAGTCTCACGTTTATGGGAGGAGAAGAATCATGGATAAAAACTATATTGAACTTAAGAGTTTATATAAAAGATATGGTTCGTTTCCTGTAATTTCAGGTGTCGATTTGAGATTACAAGGCGGACGAATTGTTGGATTATGTGGACCAAATGGTGCAGGTAAAACGACTTTAATAAAAATGATAATGGGGTTATTAAGAGATTATCAAGGAAGCATTCGCGTACTGGGTAATGATATTGGCGATAAATCAAAGTTAAGTATTTCTTACTTACCTGATGTTGAATATTTAGCTCCAACAATGACAGGGTTAAAAGCAGCAAGTCTGTATTCAGATATTTATCCGGATTTTGATGTTCATACACTTGAAGATTTATTTATGAGAATGAATCTCGATGCAACAATGCCTGTTTCGAAAATGTCTAAAGGTATGAGAGAAAAATTTCAATTAGCTTTATGTCTATCTCGAAAAGCTGATATTTATATTTTTGATGAGCCAATTGCGGGTGTTGACCCAGCATCACGAGACTCAATTATTGATACGATTATTAATAACTATACGAAAGATGCATTGTTAATTATTTCGACTCATCTAATTGCTGATATCGAGTCAGTACTTGATGAAGTTGTATTCATTAAAGATGGGCGTATTTTACTTCATGAAAATTGCGATGACTTACGTGAAGCACGTGGAGCATCAATTAATGAAATCTTCAAGGAGGAGTTCAAATGGTAATCAAACTTACAAAACAAGAGATTATTGAGACAACGAAAGCATTTATACCTGTCGCAATTATGACAGTCGTTGGTGGATTAATTACTCTCCTTATTGGAACGCGTCTACGCCATATGTTTGAAGCAGGAAGTGCGGGATATAATGCAGGAATTTGGGAGTTAATCTTCCCATTAGGGTTCTTAGCAATCTTTGTTCTCCTGATTGCTTCTGGCGTTTTGATGTTTATGATGGTAATTCGAATTCTATATCAAAGCATTTATAAACAAAATTCATACCGATTCTTTACATATCCTGTTACATCAAGACAATTATTCTTTTCTAAGATTCTTACAACACTATTTTGGTCAATTGTAAGCTATGCAATGATTTTGGGGGTATTCCTTATCGCAATTACTTTCTCTGTTGGAGACATGTCACTGATTGCTAAATTCTTCGGATCAATGGGAGAAGCATTCCAATACTTGCTTGGAGGGAAAAACGTACTCGGTCATGTTCTTGTAGCACTTCAAGGGCTCATTACGAATTTACGATACATTGTATTTATTCTCTTTGCAGGAAGTATCGCAAACTCGTCATATATTCGTAAGAATCGTGCATTCATGACTTTCCTTATTTATATGGGACTCATCATTGTGACATCTATCCTCTATGCTATCGTTGGCGTTGAAGGAATTACATTCACATCAACAGGTGACCTTTCAATTTCTAATGTGAGCCTTGCAATTCAACTATTAAGTGATTTAATTATGATAGTAGTTGCATCATTTGGTACAATTTGGTTCTGGGATCACAAACTTGAAGTATTAAACTAAAAAAACTGTAGTGCTGAAGATTATTGGTCTTCTAACACTACAGTTTTTATTTGTCTACAAAGAAGTAGTTCTGTATACTTTATGTTCTAGTGTATATGTGGTCAATGTTCCCTTTGAATAATAACCATATGTACACGGATGATTTTCTTTAGGAAGTGCAATAGATCCAGGGTTGTATACTGTTGTATTATCGATTTTCACTTCGACGGGAACATGAGTATGTCCAGTTATGAAGGCATCGGCCCCGGTCTTTGGTCCGTCAGTTATGGGATCCATGAGATGTCCATGCGAAATGTAAAGTATTTTCCCGTTAGCATCAACGATAGAATAATCTTGAAGCATCGGGAAATTAAGTAACATTTGATCGACTTCAGAGTCGCAGTTACCGCGAACGGCTATGATAGGTTTTTGAATGTTATTGAGTATTTTCGCAACTTCAGCAGGATTGTAGTCCTCTAAGATTGGATTGCGTGGTCCGTGATACATGAGATCACCTACAAGAATTACCATATCAAAAGGATAGGGTGTTTCTAAGACACTATTGAGTTGTCGATGACTCCCATGAATATCTGATATAATAAGAATGTTCATGAAAAATTCCTCCTCTACTTCTATTATAATAAAAAATGTGAGAATAGGGGAAATTTAAGATGTAACTTGACATAAAAGGTTGAGAACTTTATGTTTAAATAGGCTAGTTAAAGGTGGTATTAATAAATGAAAGATAAACATAAACAAAGTCGAGCACTTATGGGGTTTATTCTTGCTCTGTCATTAATTACAGTTTCGGTAGGTAGTTATTATATTGTGAAAGCAAATAATAATCGTTCTGGAATTGAAAAAATTGGACACGTTCAAGATAAAAATAACTTTTACACACTCCGTAACAATGCGACAGAATATCAAAAAGAACTTTATGCACAACTAACCGAGGAACTATCAAAACCAATCAAGGATGACGAAAAAATTTCGGAATTAGTTGCGAAAAGTTTTGTAGCAGATTACTTCACATGGTCTAACAAGCTTAGAAATAATGATGTCGGTGGTATTCAGTATATAATGAAAGATTACCAAAAATCTGTATATGACTATGCAACCGATACGATGTACAATGATGCTTACTATTACATTCAAAAAGGTAAGGTCTCGGAAACTCTTGAAGTAACAAAAATTAATAGTACAACGACAAAAGATACATTTGAGTTGATATCTAAAGATAAGAAGGAACCTAACGAAAAAATCGAAGGGTACCGCGTGTCTCTAAACTGGGAATACAAACCTTCTACAGTAGTTGAGACAAGTAAATATCAAAATAAAGCATCTATCATGGTTGTGAAAGACACCGATGGTATGTTTTCAATTATGGAGGTAACCAATGGCAAAGAAGGACAACAATAAGAAATCGTTTATAAGTTCTCCAACAGTTGGGGCCATCATTACACTCCTTGCCAATATTCTGATTTTAGGAGTTATTGTTGTACTTGGACGTTATATGAGTATTGCAAATGAATACTTTGTTATCGGAATTGGTGGCGCAATTGTCGCAGCATTAATTATTAATATTTTCTTCTTATTAGGCTATGCGAAACGTATTCGTTTTTTCAGAAATATGCTCGTTATTTTTGGTGTGATTATCATCCTCTTTACATCTGTTGCAGCGTACTATAGCTATAGTGCAGATGCTTCGATCGATCAACTGATCAATAAAACAGGCGTGGAAGATGTAGAGCTTGTACTGCTTGCATTTAATGAAGAAGATACACAGAAAAATATGGATAATAAATCCGTAGGATATGTAGTCAATTCTGATAAAGTAGAAGAAACCATTAAAAATAATATGACACGATATTCTAGAACTGTTGTTTATAAAGAATATCAAAATTATGGAGAGCTTCTTACTGCCGTAAGTAATAAAGAAGTTCAATACGCTGTTGTACCACGAAATTACACAAGACTTAATGAAGTTGCGCAGCTTGAAGTAAATCCATTAGACAAAGCAGAAGAACTCTTTATTTTTAATACAAAGATTGAATCTTCAGTTGGAAGTAAGGATGTTCTAAAAGAACCTTTCACTCTTTTAATTACGGGACTCAATGATGGATTATCAGACTCTATTATTTTGGCATCTTTCAATCCTCAAACCTTAAAAGCAACAATGACGAGTGTTTCTCGAGATTCCTATGTTCCAATACAATGCTATCCAAACAAGTCATTTGATAAGATTAACCACTCTCGTGGTGTAAGTCGTCAGTGCTTAATTGATACTGTAGAATCATTCTTGGATGAAAAAGTGGATTACTATTTTGAAACAGACTTCTATGCACTTGTTAAGATTGTAGATGCTTTGGGTGGACTTGAAATTACATCACCGATAACTTTTGCGGGATCACTTCCTATTGAAGGTACTGTAGGCACAAATGAAAAAAACATGGAAGGAATTACGGTTCCAGAAGGAACCAATGTTCTAGATGGTAAGCAGGTTATTACATTTGCGCGAGAACGTCATCATTTTGCAAATGGTGATTTCCAACGTCAGTTAAATCAACAATATGTTATTAAGGAACTTGCAAACAAGATAATTTCAACACGTGATCCAAACACATTACTGAATGTATTGAATGCGGCTAAAGATAATATGGAAACAAGTTTGCCTAAGGAATCCATGGTTGATCTTCTAGGATTTGCAATCAGTAATATTGATCAGTCTCCTGTTGATCCAATGTCAACATTTAGAATTACACAAACCCAAATTGCAGGAACGACACCAACAATTAAAGGTGCGAGTGTTGTTCTTCCTTACAAAAAGGACGTAGAGCTAACTCGTAAAGTTATTGATGAAAATATGTTAACAGAGCCAGTACTCCACAATGATTATGAATTTAGTTTCAATGCAAACAAGCCTTATACAACTAATTTAATTGATGCAGATATGGCTGGTGCTGCGGGAACACCGTTCTACAATTATGACCAACCAGGAAATAGTAAGACGAATACCCGAACAGTAACCGATACGGAAACGAATTCAAAAGAAAACAAGAAAACAACTACTCAAGATAATAAGACAAGCAACAACTCAAACAATTCGAATAACAGTAATACCGAGAAACCAAAAGAAACAACGCTCAAGGCTAAAGATTTTTCAACATGGACTAAAGATGATATTAGAGCTTGGGGAACACAGAATAATGTAAAAATTAACTTTGTCGAATATGAAACTTCTGAAGAAATATTTAATGATGGACAATTTTATGGCCAGTATCCTGAACCAAATATGAATGTAGAGGGTTCCATTACGATTAAATATGTAAAGAAAACTAAAGAGTAAAAGTTAAGCAGTTGTAATAAAAGGCATGAACCCTCATAATGTATAGGTAGAATGAGGTCGTTGTATGAAACATATATTTATTATTAATCCAACCTCAGGGATTGGAAAATATAAAAATGTAGAGAAGTGGTTGCATCAAAATTTTTCATCGAGAGATGATGATTTTGAAATCCACTATACAGATTATCCAGGACATGCAAAGCTCATAGCTTCTCGCTATGGAAAAAATCATATTCTTTACTCAGTGGGTGGTGATGGTACTGCCCACGAAGTTTTGAATGGTATGAATTTAGATTCTGAACTCGCAATCATCCCAGTAGGTACGGGTAATGATTTTTACCGTATGTTACCACAGAGTGATGCCACAATTGAAGAAATACTTGAAAATACGATCAACGGAGAAACACGACATGTGGACATTGGAGAGGCGAATGGACATCGCTTCTTAAACTGTTTAAACTTTGGAGTTGATTCAGAAGTCAATAAATCAGTGAATGCGGTGCGACATCCAATGTTTCCGCGAAAGATTATTTACATGCATTTCGCAATCGTAAAAATACTTCAAAAGAAACCTATTAATGTGACGGTTGAATTTGATGGAAACAGAATTCGTAAGAAAGTTTTGCTAACTTCAATAATGAACGGAAAATGGTACGGGGGCGGCTTTAAGTCAGCACCGGAAGCAACAATCGATGATGGTTATCTTGATATGTGCATCGTTGAAGATATTCCTTTAAGAAAGATTCCGCGTCTAATGCCGAAATATTATAAAGGTACCCATTTAGATTTAGAACCCATTACATTTAAGAAGATTAAGAAAGTTCGAATTACTGCAGATCAAGAATTTGCACTTGGACTCGATGGAGAAGTGCTTGAAACATCACAAGTTGATGTGAGGGTTCTGGAGCATGCTTTAAAGCTTAGAACCCCGGTTGAGCATTCAGAATAGATTTTTATAAAGTTGTGATATAATCTAGGTGATTAGGAGGTAACGATATGAATAAAGTAACTAAAGCTGATTTTAATGAAACAACAAAAGATGGAATTGTTCTTGTGGATTTCTATGCTGATTGGTGTGGTCCATGTAAGATGATTAGCCCAATTCTTGCGGAACTATCAGAAACACTTGATGGTAAAGCTAAGATTGTTAAGGTAGACGTTGATGCTGAAGGAGAACTTGCACAACGTTTCGACGTAATGTCAATTCCAACACTTGTACTATTTAAAGATGGAAAACCAGTAGATCGTAAAACGGGTTTTATGCCAAAGCCTGAACTTGAAAAATTTATATTATCTGCAGAATAATTAAGAGCCAACAAAAATGT
>JAVWLP010000033.1:0-15273 GCA_036637915.1 Erysipelothrix sp.
GACTCTAAATCAATATTGGAGTTCACCAACACTAGATTTTCAAGAGCCAAAAAAATAAGCTCTCCATTCACCTTAGTGAACGAAGAGCTTTGAATTTTATGTGTTGGATGCTTTCGCTATTGCATCAATGGACGTTTGAAGCTTGCGATCAAATTCCTCATCTGTAAGTTGAATGGTAATTCCTTCAACTAATGCACGTGAGAAACTAGCAATTAATCCGTGGTTTCTTGCAAGTCTAAGATTGGCTTCTTTTTGAGAATATCCTCCAGAAAGCGCAACAACGCGAATAACATGTTTGTCTCTCATCAGTGATTCATAGAAATTGTCAACTGTCGGAATACTCAATTTAAACATAACTAACTCGTTATCAAGCAATGATAAGTGTCGAAGTATCGCACCTTTCAACAATACCTCAGCTTCTGCTTTATCCTCAATAGTAATGTCAACTTCAGGTTCAATGATAGGAACTAAACCATAGGAAGCAATAATTTTTGCTACTTCAAATTGTTGAGCTACAATTTTTTCAATGCCAACAACGGATGCCTTCTTAATAACTGAACGCATTTTAGTTCCGAAAACATTACGTTCCACTGCATGACTAAGTAATTTTTCCAATTCAGGATTTGGTTTCATGAGTTGAACTCCATCAACTTCATCTTGAAGGCCCTTGTCGACTTTTAAGAAAGGCAAGACCCCTTTAACATTCCAAAGGTAATCTGCAGTATATTTATCATAAATCATGCGATCCATTGTTTGTTCAAACAGAATGGCTCCCAGTATATTATTAGAGTTAAAGGCAGGCGATGTGATAATGCGTGTTCTCATCTCATGTACTTTATTAAACATTTCAGATTCGTTGTGATAATCAGTTTCCATAACCCCATACTGTTTTAATGCCTTCGGGGTACTTCCACCACTTTGATCGAGTGCCGCAATGAATCCTTGACCTTGTTTCATTCGTAATAACTTATCATTATCCATACTTCAACTTCCTTTCATATATATATTATATACCTAATAGAATATTTCACAAAGAAAAACTCATTTTTAATTTTTAAACGAGTTTTAGTAGTTACAATTAGTCTAAATCTATCTTTCAGTTATTTGCTTTATATTAATATTTAAAATATTTACAATTAATTTCCTTATTAATTATCACTTCAATCAAACCATGATGAGGAAATCTCTCAGTTTGTGGCGGAAGAACAAGGTAATCCCCATATGTATTATTAAGAAAACCCTCATAATTATTAGGAATCGGCATGAGTAAGTTTTCGAATATCATATCTTTCGAATCAAGAATATCATTTACTGTACGTCGATTTTCAAAATACGACTCAAATCCTTGCGTCATGTGCGAAACCAAATCGTTTCTTTCCACATCATAATTAAATCGTGACATTACTTCTGTTTGCATTTCATTGAGTTCCCTTAGAGATCGCATACATAAATCATGATCATCTTTCGCTGACTTCCATTTGATTAAATTTTTTTCCTTCAACAGCTTCACCCTTTTTAATTTTGCTTTTTGTATTTCGAAAATTTCTTTTTCGTGTTGAATCATTTCTACTTCATTATTCGGAATCGCATCATATGGAAAAATATCTATGAAGATTCCGTGATGCACATCTAAATGCGACCACTCATCTTGCAGAGCTAACGATTTATTCAGACGAAGTCTTGTAAACGAATGAACAAAATATTCGTCAGTCTCGAAGTTTTGCACAAATATATCTTGATGATTCCAATTTTTAGCCAATTTAAGAAATTTATTATAGTCCCATCTTAAAATTGCAATGTCAATATCATCATCCCAAGGTATAAAACCTTCGTGCCTAACTGCGCCAAGGATTGATCCAAAATCTAAAGTAAATGGAATTTCGTATTTCTTACAAAACTTTGAGAATTCTTTTAAAAGGTACAACTCATTCAATTGCATTTCCCTAATCAATTCTCGTGTCATGGTATTATCTATCAAATTCATATTTCCAGATCCTTTCTTACATCAGAATCCATAAATATTAGACTAACTAAGCTTATTATACCACTGATTGGTACCATATCCTAATTTTACCCAATATAAAAGAATCCTCTATTTTGCTCCTAAATTCAGCTATTACCATTTGTAAGAAAAGAACCTCTTTGACTTTTTTATAAGATTAGAGGTTCTTAAGATTCTATTTTTTTAAAAATTTCTTTAATTCTAGAATAACATATCCAAAAAAACTCATTCCAATGCCAATAAAAATTATTACATGATTATTCTTACCCGTATTTGGTAGTTTACCATCAGGATATTCAGAATCAGGAATAGCTCTATTTCCTTTAACTTCCAGAGTATTCATTGACTGACTTAAGCTTGAGCTTATTGCATCAACGTTTTCCTGTGTTGTCTCATCATTTAAATTTTTAAAAAAATGATGCGCTTCGTTACGAGCGGTTTCAAATGGAATCCAACTCATTTCTGTGTAATATTCTTTATGCTTTAAATCCGCTTCTTTAAGAATACTTATTAATTTTTCTATATTAATATGAGTGACTTCCTGTTCAAATTTCACAATTCTTATATTGCTAATTGGTGAATAGTTTTCAGAAGTATCCTCCGCAATAATCCAATACTGATAGCTTCGATTTGAATTAAGATTTGTATCAACATAGTCTAATCTATCTGTTTGTGCTATCTCAATGCCATCACGATATATATGATACGATTTAATACCCATATTATCTTCAGAGGCTAGCCATTCAAGGCGGACATTATTCTGAGGTAACACATCAACCTTATCAATTACTGGCGCAGTCGGAGCTTGTGTATCTTTAAACGCAGGTGTAAACCAGTTTCCAGAAACGACAATCATACTCAATAATCGAAGATTATTTCCAAAGTACACTTCATCCTGAGTCTTAGCTTGTGCATTGAGATCCCAGAGATTATTAAGCCACTCTTGATGATCGGAGTGTATCATTGCACTTACCATAAATGGTGCCGTAAATGTAAGATCTTGCCAATCCCCAACAACACTACCATCAAGTGTAAATCCGGACTTAATTTCATTCACATCATCTTGAGTAGACTTTCTAATCCATCTGTTAAGTGTCTCCAATTGCGTGTAGGCTCTTGTTTCTCCTGTTACAAGATAATCCGTTGCTAGTCTCCATGGTGTTCTCGCTGAATTATAGTAATAATTACCATCATTTTCCGACTCCAAGAACTCAGAAGGAGCAGGAATGTGCTTTCCATCTTCTAAAACAATAAAGTCTGGCAATAATCCTGTATTAGGACTGTAGTTATTATAAATATATTCAGATAATGCAAAGGTATTATCTATTACATTATCCCATTGAGAATCACCACTGATGATTCTAAAATCTTTTAGATGTTGCATCATCCAATCTGATGGACGTGTTGCACCAAGGTACTTACCACTGTTTGCCCAATCAGCAAGATTTATCGTCCATGTAACATGATCTATTTCGCTTTCCATAATAGCATTAATTACTTTTTTTGCTTCTTCAAGATAGTTAATATCCCCTTTGCTTCCCCACTGTTCATGAGCAAGAATTAATGAGTAAGCTATATCCATATCTCCATCCACAGCAGAATCCGCCCCATTAATATCAACAATTTCGCCATCAATTAACGCTTGTTGCCACGCCATTAAATTAGCATTTATTTCTGAGGGATGTGCTTTAAAGTAATTAAACATTGAATCATAATCACTTTGAGTACTTTCATTTTCATTTGTCATCATGGCTAAAATTATCATGCCATATCCATGAGCTTCTGATACCGTTATTTCTTGATCTTCATAATCTGCTGGATCACCATCAGAATACCAAACATACTTTTGATGAGGATTATTCGGATCTTCCTTTAGATACTTTTCCTTCCACTCTTTGAAAAGTCTCGCAACAGTTTGATCCATTTCTGTTTGACTTATATGATTGGGTTTGATAGATCTTGAAACATAAGGTGTATGTTGTGGATACATTCGTCCCGCATTACTTTCTAGAGTCATAATGCTAATAGATTCAGATTTTTGCGATTCTAAATCCGTTTCACTTACAGCCGTTATATCATATGTGTATGAGGTTTTCTGTGTTAATCCTGTATCACGATATGTCGTTTCATGGGAAATTCCAATAAATACGCCATCTCTATATATCTTATAATGTTTGATTCCACTGTTACTAATACTTGCATCCCAACGAAGTTCAGTTTCATATTGACTAATTGATTTTCCCGTAACATTCATCGGCTTTGTTGGTGCTTCGTTCCCTTCTCTATCTTCATTGACAGATATACTCGTAGCTTTTCCATTTGTACGAATCCCAACAGGAACTATATTAAATGTATATTTAACCTTAGAATTCAAATCATCAATTTTAAAATTAATCAGATCTTCTTCTGTTTCTATATATTTAGACCAATGCGTGCCGAGTTTGTCCTGAGTCTCATAAATACGATATCCTCTTACTGGCACATTACCAGTTGGCTTACTCCAACTCAAAACAATGGAATTATTATCTGCAAAGTGAGTTAAATTCTTAACGGCGTTTGGAGCAAGGTCAGTTCTTACAATTCCATACTTATCATATTCTATTAACCCATTACCAATTGTGTCTGCCTTACCTTCATCTTCTACCGCGGCAGTATAAGATGTCATCGTCAGTAATTTTTCACTAATCCCAACATCTGTAAACATCTTTTTAAACGGTTGATCATCGATTGCGGCAAAGAAATCATCATAAGGGATAGGATTACCATCATCACCAATAATCTCTACAGCATCCCAGTTTTCATCAAGATAATGTTGATTATTCTTAGTATAAAATTTGTTTCCTAATGCATTTGGCATTAGATAGACGGTACCTTTTGGATTGACATAGTTACCATTTTCATCTTTCTCAATCGTATCAAAAGGCACTACTTCATTGCCAAGCATTTGATAGGATCTCATATACATATGGTCATGCGCTTCAAAAACCATATCGATAGCAAGTTCATCAAAAACTGGAATTAAGTGTTTCCGATAGAACTGGACACGTTCATCTTCCCATTGCGCTGAGTTATCACCAGCAGCATAAGGTGATTTATGGAACGTTACAAACTTCCATTTTTTTTCAGATTTAGCAACTGTATTTCTCATCCAGTCGACTTGAGCACGAAACTCTTTATCTTCCCAATCTATATCTTCACCATTCTCAGCAAGTGCTCCTTCAAATTGTGAGTTGAAAACCATAAATAGCGCATCTCCATACTCATAAGAATAAACAGATCCATCGTGGGTTCCTGCTACAACATTTTTTTCGAGATTAAAATGATTGTAGAAATTATTATTTTCAGTTGTTACATCCCCGTCATAGTCATTCACTTCATGACCCCCTAAAACTGGTACAAATGGGACATTAAGAAGTGATTCTTCAGCCACACTTAACATATATTGCCAATGAGATTCTAAATCGCCATTATCAACAAGATCTCCAGCAAGAATTAAAAATTTCGGATCTTCGATATGTTCTCTTGCTTTAGAAAATGTATCTGCCCATGGTTTAAAGTTTTCAAGTGAGGACGCTTGAGAATCTGCTCCAACTATAAAGTGATAACTTGTATTTTCGATCGTATCAGTTGTAAATGACCCTAGTTTTGACCATTCATTACCATTTCCTAAACGGAATCGATATTCAGTTCCAGGTTTTAAATCTAAAGCCTCTGCTTTATGCGAGTAAAAAACGTGCTTGGTATTTTCCTTACGATCATTTTCATTAATATAGGTCTCTACTTTTTCACTTTTTCCAAGGTAGACTTTTATAGAATCACTTGGAAATATTTCATTCTTGACACGATCAGATTCTACGATCTGAACAACAGTTTCTGTATCAGCATCTGTATACCAAGCAAAGCCCATTGATGTTTTAGGTGATTTTGCGAAAGTCATATTCATGAGCTTTGGAACAAACGGTGAAGTTTGCGTTTCAAATGTCCAAATCACATCTCGCACTAACAGTTGATCATCGATACCTGCTATTGCATCCTTATTTATTCGAACAGTATATTGCTCATCAAAATTCAGACCCTCATGTTCGATAATAAGTTTATTCTTATTAACATGTGGTGTTAGTTCAAGAACGTGGCCTTTGCTTCCAATCAACGATATATTATCAGAGATCAGTTTGATATCTGAATTAAAAACAGCTTCAATTTGAGTATCCTCTGATACCTTTTTTGCACCATCGACTGGTATCACGCTAAGGTCTCTTACTGGTTCTAAAATTTCAGAATCATCGATCTTAGACCCTTCAATTTTGACTCCTTTGATACGATTAGAACCATATCCTCCAATTTCGCTTCCACTTGTACTTACTGAAGAGTTTTTCTTCCATCGAATATAAATTAAGGATTCATTTTCAAACTTCAAGGGAATACTTACACGATTCAAACTTGAATTTTCTGTATAAGTCTCTTTACTCATTACGAGATTTTCATCTGCAATACTTTCCCAATTTACTGCATCCAAACTTACTTGTACTAAAAAATCTCGTGGTCCTGATCCAGAGGACGTCTGACTTGACGATAGTTTTAATGCTTTATATCCTAGCGTCGGAACACTCATTAACCAGTATTGTTCTACTTCTTGTTCAGCACTCCACCCCCAATAACTAAGTGTTCCTTGGGAATCAACGCCTTCTAAATAAGGCCCTCCTTTAGCCTCAAAAGTTGCGGCATTTCGATGCTTTCCATCTTGAGCACGGTAAACACCTTGATTACTTTCATCCTTAAATGTAAATGAAGCAATCACATCTTCTTTTATGTCATCAGCATATGCAATCGGTATACTTGTAACACTTAAAGTTATAACTAGTAACAAAACTCTCAATTTTTTGAGAATGAATTTCATAGTTCCCTCCTATGGACTGATAGCCCTTTCTTCACTAGCGTACCAAACACATTCTTTTTCAACAATATTATGAACTCTCGTTTGAACTAGTACAAAAAAACATCACTTAGAGTGATGTCTCGTATTCATTTTTAATAATTTCATATAGGAAAGAGAGTGCTTTTGAAACTTGTTTTATTTTTATTCGGGACATTGAAATTCGAATTGAATTATCATAATCTTCTTCATGGTAGAATGCCATCTTATTTGAAGAAATAATCATTGATTTCTTCTCACATTCTTCAATGAGCTTCTCAACATTAATTTGATTGGATAATTTAATAGTAGAATAATAGCCACAATCCCCACCGATATGTCTTGCTATATCGGGGTTCCAGTCTCGTGTTACATCTCTCACAATTTTTAATTTTTGTGTTAAACTATCCGATACGGATTGTGCATTCGTTACTAAAATATCGGAACGGATTGCTGCTTCGAGCGTTGCTTGTGATACAAGATCTGGCATATGGTACGAGAGAAAATAGTTTTCATCGGCAGCATTTGAAAATGCCTCAGTTAAAGCATCAGGCACTACTACGTAACCTATCCTAATGTAAGGAAACAACTTCGAGTATGATTTCATATAGATACAATTCTTAAATTCTGAAAAATAGTAAAGAGGGGAATATTTGGGTATTGTGAAAGAGTCATTGAAATAATCATCTTCCACAATATAGACATCGTATAGATGTGCTAGTCTTACTATTTCCTTTCGTTGATGATGACTGAGTGCAGTCCCAAGTGGATTATGATTCCGAGGTACAACATAGAAAAATTTAATGGGTTCATTTTGGAATATATTTTCTAGTTCCTTTAAATTGATGCCCTGTTCATCTCGATTAATAGTGATAACGTCCATACCAAGAGAACGCATCATTTCATTACAAAATGAGTAAGTTGGAGATTCCAACAATACTTTATTTTTTCCATTTGGAAACGTCATCCTCGAAAGAACAGATACTGTTTGAATAACTCCTTGAGTTAAGAAAAAATTATCTGTCTTACAATAGATATCATAATTCTCAAGGTGATCGATCATCAATTGATTGAGTGACATCATACCTCGTACATCTGATTCTAGGGAATTATTTCTATAAAGATCTACCGCAATATTTAAAACATGTTTTGCTTCAATAATTGAAAAGGTATCTACTGTCGGATTTCCAGTGCCAAGGTCTAGAACATCGCCATCCTCATCCTCATCTCTAAGCAAATCATCAGCAACATAAAATCCACTATTTGCTTTAGAATAGACAATATGTTCGTAACGTAAAATATCAAATGCTTTTATAACTGTACCTTTACTACAATCATATTCTTCTGATAATGATCGTATCGAGTTAAAGCGCTCACCTGGTAATATTTCGCCATTAAGTATCTTATTTTTTAAGTCATGTGCAATTTTTTCATACTTTAACATAGCTCACCTCTTTTTATAGTTTAACACAATTATAGTGTTTTGATAGTCTGTACTAGTACAAACCACTGTTGATACAATTGCTTGAAACTTGCTTTCAAGTTAACTTATAGGTGTAAGGGCTAACAGCTCATTAGAGGAGGAGAATTATTACATGACAAATATCATGGAAAAATTTGCGTCATGGCTTGAAGAGCATTTCTTGCCTATCGCAAGTGCGATTGGTAATCAGCGACATTTGGTAGCATTACGTGATGGTTTCATCGCTACAATGCCGGTAAGCATGTCTGGTGCACTTGTCGTAATGTTTAAAGAAGTAATCTTTACTTCCGAATCATTATTTGGCACGATGTTGAATAAATTAAGTTTCTATGCTGAAAATATTCAACCAGTACTTGATCGTACACTTGTACCAGTTTTAGAGCAAATGTGGTGGGGTACACTTGCTCTAGGGATTATCTTCAGTGTATTTACCATTGCCTATAAGCTAGCAGAACATTATAAACAAGATGCTTTATCAGCAGGTGTTCTGGCAGTCGTATCGTACTTGATACTTTTACCACAAGCGGTGGAAGGTGGGGAATGGGGAACAATTTCCTGGACTTCATTTAATTCTGAAGCTATCTTCACAGGTTTGATCGTAGCGATGGTTTCTACCGAAATATTTAATTGGGTCGTAAACAAAGGTTGGGTCATAAAAATGCCTGACAAAGTACCACCTGCTGTTTCTAAAGCATTCTCTGCTATGATTCCAGCATTCTTTGTACTCACATTCTTTGGTATCGTTTCTGTGTGTTTCCAAGAAGGACTTGGAATTCCAATGCAACAATTTATTAATAATGCAATACAGATACCTTTAACAAAACTTGGTCAATCGCCATTTACGTTTATTCTGTTAGTATTTATTGCTCAAATATTATGGTTCTTTGGACTTCACGGCATCACGATCATTGGTCCTGTACTCGATACAATGTACTCACCTGCTCTCGCAGCTAATGCTGAAGCAATCATGATTAAAGGTGTTGCACCAACAAATGCTATTACACGTAACATGTTAGACCTCTATGGTATGCATGGTGGTAGTGGTGCAACTTTAGCACTAATCATAGCAATCTTCTTAGTATCAAAAAGAGCAGAATATAAATCACTGGCTAAGATGTCTTTAATGCCAGGAGTGTTCCAGATTAATGAACCTATTATTTACGGTTTACCAATTGTGTTGAATCCAATTCTAGCTATACCATTTATAATTATTCCACCGATTACAGTATTTATTGGTTGGTTATTTACAGCAGTTATTCCATTCGCCGGATTTGTCTATATCGATCCACCTTGGGTTGTTCCTCCTGTTCTTAATGCCTTCCTTGCTACTGGTGGTGATATTAAAGCTGCTATTCTTGCATTCGCAACTCTTGTTATTGCTATCCTAATTTATATGCCATTTATTATGATTGCTAACAAAATGGAAGATTCAATTTAAAGAAATACCCATCTCTATCGAGATGGGTTATTTTTATTATAAAAGCGTCTGGAAACAGACGCTTTACTTAATGCTTAAACTGAGGTAAGTATTCTTTATGAGCTTCCATGAGTTCTGCTACGACACGGTTTGCAAGCGTATCACTAGGACATAACGGATTCGAGCTTAGTGCAGTTACAGCCAAGTCGTAATCACCTGTTACAGCCGCCTCACAAACCATTCTTTCAAATGATTTGATAGTTTGAATGGTACCATTTATTTTAGGATTAAGCTCTCCCACTGTAATTGGCTTAGGACCATCAGAAGTAATAACACAAGCTACTTCAATTGCACTATCCATTGGTAAATTAGATATAGCGCCATTGTTACGAACGTTTACATATTGAATATCACACTTATTATTATGAATAGAATGAATTAAACTACAAGCTGCGTCAGAATAATGAGCTCCACCACGTTGTTCTAGTTGCTTAGGCTTAACTTTTAGTTCAACATCTTTATAGAGTTCGAAAAGTTCATCTTCAAGTTTCTTAACAACCTCTCCGCGAACAGTTCCAGTTTTATATTCTTCAAGCTGTGTATTAAGTTGTTCTTGCGTAAAATAGTAATAGTTATGATACGGACAAGGGATTGCGCCAAGGCCTCTAAGAAACTCTGGAGAATATGATAACGCTTCAAAATTCTTCATAGCTAATGCTTCTTCACTTTCTTGTGTATACTTCGTAATCACCTGATCTAAAATAGAAGTTCCTTGGTGATACACATCGGTAACAAATACGTGATGATTAACGCCACTCAATTCCATCGAAATTTCTTCTGGATTTAATGATAGCATCTCTGCAAAAGTATGTTTCATATCGAACGGAACATTACATAATCCTATAACTTTTCTGAAATTGGTATATCTTAAAACAGCTTCTGTTACCATTCCAGCAGGATTCGTAAAATTAATTAACCAAGCATCAGGACAAAGTTCTTCCATATCTTTAACAATATCTAAAATTACTGGAATAGTACGAAACGCCTTAAACATTCCTCCAGCACCATTTGTTTCTTGACCAATCATTCCATGTGATATTGGGATTCTTTCATCTAAAATCCGAGCTTGAAGTTGTCCAACTCTCATCTGTGTTGTGACATAATTTGCCCCTTTTAACGCTTCTCGTCGATCATAACTAAGATGAATCGACATTTCAATCCCCGCTTCCTCTACCATTCGTTTCGCCAAAGCCCCTACGATTTCAAGTTTCTCTCTACCTGCCTCGATATCAACAAGCCAAAGCTCATGAATTGGTAATTCATGGTGCCGTAAGATAAATCCTTCCACTAATTCTGGTGTATAGGAACTCCCACCACCAATTGTCACAACTTTAATTTTTTTCATCATTTTCCTCCGTTATTATACAATTATAGGCCGCGCCTATTTTCCCAGCATCATTACGATGCTTGCAACTATCTAATTCCCATTTATGAGAATAAGGCGTCATTAATCTTAGTGCTTTTCTAACATCATCAATCAAACGTTGCGACGCACTAACACCTCCACCCAACAAAATTTTTTCTGGATCTAACGCGAAGGCTATGTTATAGATACCAGTACTTAAACATCGTATCCACTCTTCATAAACATATCTAATCTCTATATTACCTGAATCCAGTAATTCGAATACTTTTTTTCCTGTCATATTTTCGACTGGAATTGATAGAGCGTGTGATACTTGGTGTACTAACACCTCTGTAGCACTATTCTCACTCATGATTTCATAGTTTAAATAACCTTTAAACTCTTTCATAATCATGTATCCAAATTCACCAGCCATGTAGTTACTTCCAGTATATAATTGGTTATTGATAATGATACCTCCACCAATACCACTTCCAATCGTAATACAAACTAAATTTTCTATTCCTACACCATTTCCACTCCAATGTTCAGCTAGTATTGCACAATTCGCATCATTTTCAATGACAGTCCGTATACCCGTTCTTTCTTCTATAATCTTTCCAATGTATTGATTAGATAAAGTCGGGATTGCACCACCTTCAATTACTAATCCACTTTTTGTATTTACACCACCAGGAATACTTAAACCAATGGCATCCAAATTTGAATATTTCGCTACTATTTTTTCAATAATATCAATAATTGAATCCAGGTCATCTCTAACACTTTTTATTCTTTCGGGTGAATTGATTAGCGAATGTCCGAATTCATCATAGACACCATGCTTTATTTCAGTTCCACCAATATCAATTCCTAAATATCTCATTATACTATCACCTTTCTATGTTTATGATACCCCTTGTAAAAGTCATCGACAACATCCACAAACTGCTAATGTACTGGTACAAAATATGCTAAATTTGATCAACTGTATCTTAGTTATAAAAAAGTAAGCTCCGCTATGGAAACTTACTGAATAACTCATTTTATTTTCACCTGAATATCTCTATCCGTTTATAATCTTAATATTCCTAATAGCCTCCCATGAAATCTCTGTTTCTCCTAAATAAAGATATACATCATCGGCGATACCTTCAAATTTTCCAGAAACACTCTCCATAAGATTTTGATTTTCATCCCGAATATTTAACTGGATAGAAATGGTTTTAGATTTTAGAAAAGCATATTGGAGTACTTCATCAATTTCTCTTCGAGTCATAAGTGGTAACTCTTGAATTTGATTTCGAGCCTCATCTTGACCTTCCGTTATAACTTTCGTTAATTCAGCGAGAGAGAATGCAGTTCCCCATTTCAACCCAAAGGGGCGATCATGATAGTCATTGTAGTCAACGAATACTTTTTTTGTTCTTTTTCGTGCCATGATTCGATTCTTCACTCCCTATCCCTTCTAAACCACCAGCGTGTCCTCCTACCAAGGAACTTCGTGCAATTGCACGTCCTCCTTCAGTAAGGCTACTTGCATAGACCATTTTCTTAAATCCATATTTATTACGAACAGTATCAACAGCCTCATCAAGTTTTCTATCTTTGTCTTTTTGTTCGACAGGTTCAAACAGATTGATTTGTTCCTGGGTACGATACTCCAACTTTGTACAATTAATCGCGATATTTCTTACAACTTGAATATCATAATATTTATCGAAAATTGATAACAGTGTATCCGCTATTTTGTGACTATTATTAGTTGCTTCTATATTTACTTGCTTATGAAATCCCGTTTTACCTTCATCATCAATGTAACTCAAAGAATAGCCTACCCAAAGACTTATACAACGAGCTTGAACATTTTCTTTACGAAGACGCGTTGCTACCTGATCTGCCATTTCTCGTATTACAACTTCTATCTGTTTTTTATCGTAATAGTCACGGTTAAGAACTTGGGAGTTTCCAATAGATTTTGACTTAGGTGCGTAATGTTCACCTAAAAAAGTTCGGTCAATACCCCATGCATGAGCATAAAGTTGGGTACCTAAAATTCCCATTTCTTTTTTCAGCATATAGTAATCAGCCTGTGATAAATCATAGATTGAATGTATCCCCAAACTCGCAAGCCGCTTTGCTGTTCGTTTACCAATCCCCCAGATCTCTGTAATATCTTTAATGGGCCAAAGCTTCGTACTAACTTCTTCATAACGCCACTCTGCCTTCATATCTTTATTATGCTTTGCTTCAATATCGAGCGCTAGCTTAGCTAGTAATGGGTTATCACCAATCCCAACAGTTGTATAAATACCCGTTTCTTCATAAACTGCAACTTGAATCATTTTCGCAATTTCGTAAGGAGTTTCACATCCAAAATAAGCTAATGAATCTGTCACATCCAAAAATGTTTCATCCACCGAATAAGTGGCAACATTTTCATCATCCACAAATCTTCGGTATATCGCATTAATTTGTTTATGTACTTTCATATAGAGATGCATCCGTGGTGGTGCGATAAAAAGATCGTCAGGATAAGGAAAAGGTAAATCACGAGCACGGCTGACATTACTAATTTTATAAGCTTTTTTAGCTTCTGGGCTTGAAGCCAAAATTAAGCCACTACCTCTTTCATCCGGACTATCACTCGGATAACTCATCACCACTAATTTTGCCTTCAGAGGGTTCAAGTTCATGGCTACCGCTTCACACGAAGCATAGAAGCTCTTACAATCGATACACAATATATCTCGAGATGGTTCTTTGTCATAATCAAACTCAAGAATTTCATCCATAAACTCACCTTCTTTCTCCCTCTATTATAACTTAAATAAGCGACAAATTGAGTCGCCCATTTTAGTTTAAAATCGAAATTATAATAATTATTAAATTAGTGCTATGATATAAATATGAGACAGTAATATCAAAGGAGACATACATGATACGCCAATCAACATCTCGACTTCAACAAAGTATTCGTGCGATTCTAATTATTTACTACTGGTTTGTTACAACAGCAGCACTGATAACTCTGAGTGAAAAATTATATTGGAACTCACAAATCATATCGATCGTAGCGATGATAATCTTAGTTGCATCGATTATCAGTTTCATTTTCAATATTTTTTGGTACAAGAAACAAAATAAGATTACTTACGGTATGAAATCAAATGATGAGCTACATTGTATTATCAAAAATAAGATTTGGATAATTATCGTGACAGTTGGACTTCTTCTTGGTTCATACTGGTTAATGAAGCAAAACTATAAGTTTGAATATTTTGCTAAACTTGCTTCTCTTGCTTTAGTCCCTCCTTTAGCCCATTCTTTTATAAAAATGGTGAATGCGAAGATTATCATCAACTCTCGAAAGATTGTCATCAACTCTCGAGAGGAAAATTAATCACTCACAGTAGCATATGCTAAAAAAGTGGAGCTCAATAACTAGTTCCACTTTTCATTACACTCCCAACATATCTATGATTTATACAATCCTTTGTTATCGAGTTATTTTGAGATTAATATTAAACTTTTCGTTTTCTTTTACTTATTATAGTAAGCATAGAGCCACTTACCAGCATAAGAGTAGCAACTAACACTAAACTTTGAACTCCTGTTGCGGGTAAGGTCTTTTCTTCTTTTTCTGCAGCAACACCATTTTTTTCATATATATAAACAATGTATTGGGGATTGCTTTCGAGTACACCAAGCATATTTCCTGGTAATTTATTAATATTGAGTGTGTATCCGTCAATATCAATTTGATATTGCTTTCCTGAGGCATCGTAAGATTCTCCTACAACACCACTTATTCTTTGATTCGGTGCAATTGTATTTCCTTCACTATCTACATACTTGATAGTAACGTCCCCAATTAGAGGAGTTTCTTTATTATAAACATATGTAACTACTGATGTTTCTTCTGTAATTAATCCTGTACTATTTGTGGGGATTTTTTCTAGATTTAGTGTATAACCATCAATATCAATTTGATATTGTTTTCCTGAGGCATCGTAAGATTCTCCTACAACACCACTTATTCTTTGATTCGGTG
>JAVWLP010000033.1:15373-18470 GCA_036637915.1 Erysipelothrix sp.
AATTTGATATTGTTTTCCTGAGGCATCGTAAGATTCTCCTACAACACCACTTATTGTTTGATTCGGCGCGATTGTATTTCCTTCACTATCTACATACTTGATAGTAACGTCACCAATTAGAGGCATTTCTTTATTATAAACATATGTAACTACTGATGTTTCTTCTGTAATTAATCCCGTACTATTTGTGGGGATTTGTTCTAGATTTAGTGCATAACCATCAATATCAATTTGATATTGTTTTCCTGAGGCATCGTAAGATTCTCCTACAACACCACTTATTGTTTGATTCGGCGCGATTGTATTTCCTTCACTATCTACATACTTGATAGTAACGTCACCAATTAGAGGCATTTCTTTATTATAAACATATGTAACTACTGATGTTTCTTCTGTAATTAATCCCGTACTATTTGTGGGGATTTGTTCTAGATTTAGCGCATAACCGTCAATAGCAATCTGATATTGATTTCCTGAAGCATCATAAGATTCTCCTACAACACCACTTATTGTTTGATTCGGTGCGATTGTATTTCCTTCACTATCTACATACTTGACAATAACTTCACCATTTTTTATCTCATCTTTTGTATATGTATATGTTACATTAATGTTTTCATTTACAAACTTTCCTATGGTGTTTGTAGGAATTTTTGTGATATCTAGAGTATATCCAGGTATTGTCAATTTATACTTTGAAGTTGATACATCATATAATGTGTCGACAGCACCTATAAGAACTTGAGGATCACTTATTTTGAATCCGAGATCATCAACATAATTCACAGTTAGAGTATATTCAGAAAGAATTTTCATCGTTGCACTTACAGTTCCAGAGAAACCACGAATTCGAGTATCTGGATAATTTTGTTTAAAACTCCATTGTGCTGTAAAATCACTGTTACTTGTATTACTCCATGAAACTACATCTTTTGATGCATCATATACGCCCCCACTTGAGATTGAGCCATCCCTAGGAACAACTCCCATGCTATTATAATCTCTAATAGGATTTTGTAAAATAGGACTCTCTCCTTCTGAATAGTAAAATGTTCCGAGCTTTATTTCTTGATTAACAACATCTATATATGTAGGGTTCTGTAGTGAATTTAATATAGGTGTTAAATCACTAATTTGATTTGCTTCCAATGAAATATATTTTAAATTCTCATTAGCAATATGAGCCAGCGGTGTAAGATCAGAAATCTTATTCCAACCAGCTGAAATTTGATGGACAACACCTGTATATTCTATCAATGGCGATAAATCTTCAATTTCGTTTTCCCAAATGTTTAATAACTTAATTTCAGTATAGTCTTTAAACACCGAGAGATCTGTTATTTTATTTCTGAAGACCTCTATATTTGTTAAGGTGGTTATATCTCTGAGGGGTTCTATATCTGCATCTGTCAATGCATTATTTCCTGCTTTAAAATGTACTAGATTTTTTCCAGCGACCCATGATAAATCTGTAATTCCAGTATTACCAATTTCGACAGACTCTAAATTGGTAAAACTATTTAGAACTGGAACTGCTTCATTTCCTATTTTGACTCTCATCAATGAAATAGAAGTAATTGGTAAATCTTTAAGTGGTTCTAAATCTGTAACCTTAGTATTTTGTAAAGAAATATCTTTAAGGTTTATTGCATACTCTAATCCTTCCAGATTACTTACTAATGATTGTTGAGTTAAAGGAATATCAAGTTTTGTTAAATTTTTCATATCATCTGCAGTTATTGCTTCCTGATCTACTGACAATATTTGAGATATAGAATATCGTAATGCATTATCTGGAATTACAATTACTTCACTTTTTAATTGTGGCTTTGTAGGCTCTAGCTGATTATTCAGGCGTTCACCTTCATCTGCAGCAATAGTACCAGAAAAGCACGTTAAAACAATGCAAAAAGTAGCAATTATTTTAATTATTTTAGTCATATTTTCTCC
Organism: Erysipelothrix sp.; assembly: GCA_036637915.1. Classification (GTDB taxonomy): domain Bacteria; phylum Bacillota_I; class Bacilli_A; order Erysipelotrichales; family Erysipelotrichaceae; genus Erysipelothrix. The sequence continues at coordinate 17,324 of JAVWLP010000033.1, forward strand.
TTATGATTCACCGGATAAATTAAGTAACAAAGTATCTTATCCTATATACATAATTTAAGAATACAATTAGACTAAACTGCGTCCAGTTTAAAATAGTTAATGCGTAAAGAAATTATTTTCTGTATGCATCTCATGTTATGTTGTAGTTGTATTATATCAACATATTCGATTAGAATACTGATTAATAGAAATTTCATCAAATGTTCACATTCATATTAGCATTACTTTTTATCCTTTTAAGTGAATCATCTTATTCATAGACCATAACAGTCATAGTGATAAAGCTGTTTATTTCTTAAACTTAGTGTAAATAATAAGATAGGTGATCACTATAAATTTTGGTTACTTAACCTCATTTTTTTATGTTTAGTTCATCATGAAATTTCAGCTTACTAATCCTATCAATCTATAATAGTTTTCTGTCATTGAATTAGGATATTCATTATTTTGTCCTTAGATTTTACATACAAAAAAACACTCTTTTGAGTGTACTTTAAAAATCATAGTGACTTACTTATTTCATCTCTATATTAAATTGTTTAATAATCTCTGTATACATTTTCTGAATCATCGCTTCCTCTATTTCCATTCGAGCTCCAACAACTTCAAACTCATAATCGTATATTCCCTCAATAACCCTAAACAAGCTTTCTTCAAGTGGATCGATACGCAATTCATTTAGCTGATCTGGGAGTTGTAATAGCCCAGTATGTAGGTGTAGCGAAATCAAGCTGTCATAATTCTCATTATTAGGAAACGTTTCAGGTGCGCTCATAAGGATGTCTTTATGAAGTTTTCCATTTTTATCAATGAAATCTACATATAGTTTCCGTTTAAAAATTCGATATTCAGGTAGTGAATCACCATAACCGTACAACTCATTTGTATACAGGTGAATATTCCCTATTCTACCGGCGAGTTCTATTATAATTAAATCGTAAAGTGTATTCATTTTGGTGACACTCCCTTCATTAAGTCATAACTTGTTTTTCTTTCTTATCTTAGTCAGTTGAACGCTCGCTGTTTGCTTTCGCGACTAAAAAAATTAATATACTAGGAAGGAATAGTACTGGAACTGATAGAAAGATAGTCATGGGTACTGACCTAAAGTTTCGGTACTGAATAAAAAAAGTTAAGAGCTGGTATT
>JAVWLP010000034.1:0-18429 GCA_036637915.1 Erysipelothrix sp.
ATAAAAAAGTGCTGATGAGATAAATATCTCACCAACACCAGATTTTAAAGAACCCAAATTAACATGTACGTTTATATATTTATTTCTAAAGACCACTAACTCATTCTTAGTGGTTTTTTATGTTTTGTTTGATAACTACGGAGTTAGATATTATTCTTTTAGAATTTTGAGTCGGTTGCGTCGTTATAATTTACCTTGTATACTTGAAGTATAAGAGTGATAAAAAGTTGAAAGGAGGAAAGGTTTCTAATGTAATTATTTTCTTTATCATTTCTGCCGCATTTCATTTGAATTGAATATCCGAACCTGGAATTTGGAAATTGATCTATAATCCGAATCTTTTAGAGTAGAATTGCATCAATGCAACACACTATATTAAGTAATTTCGAACTATAAGTATAAGAACCAAAGAATCCGAAAGGAATAGAGGAGAGTATTCAATGAATAAATTTTTTAGAGCATTTACAGTATCATTTTTATCATTAATGATGTGCATGACAATGGTTGTTTCTGCCAATGCCGACGAAACCGAGTCAATTCCGCCACCAGTCATTGAAACAGAGAATGAAAAAAAAGTTAAAATGGAGGAAGAAGATTCCACAATTCTAAGTGAAGTAAAACCGAAGGAAGAAAATCTTGTCGAAGGAGTAACTGAACCTGATTCTCAACTTGATGAAGGTTCTGGTTTACAAGAAAAAGTAAATGGGAGTGTTATTGTTGGTGACAACTATAAAGTATATCTAAAAGATGGCAACAAAATAGATTACCTAGAGGAATATGAAAATGGAAAGCTCGTAAGAATATTTACTTATTTTGATGATGCTATCTATGGTGTAAATCATGGCTCAAAGATAAATACAATATATCATGTTAAACCAGATGGTGAAATTATTTACTCTAGAGTAAATAATACAAACCAAGAAGTCATTAATTACTATGAGTACTATTCACCTACATATTTTAATAAAGGACATGGTTCCAGAATTAAAACGAGATTTAATGTTTATCCTACGGGGTTAATTAAAGATGCAGTGGGCTATAATGCTAAAGGTGAAATTTCTGAAGCTTACGAATATTACTCTGCATGGTATGGTGATGGTCATACGAGTTTACTAAAGAAAAAATATGAGCTTAATCCCAATGGGCTAATTAAACATGCAATAGAGTACGATAAGAATACACAAAAGCCAATTAAAAGATATGAATATAATAGTGGTTGGTTCGGTGACGGGCATGAGAGTAAAGTAAGTAATATTGTTTATTTCTTAAATAATAACGAGAAAAAAATAGATTATTTAGAACAATATGAAAATGGAAAACTCGTAAGAATATTTTCATATTTTGATGATGCCCTCTACGGTGTTAACCATGGCTCGAAAATAAAGACAATATACTATGTTAAACCGAATGGGGAAATTATTTACTCACGCGTAAATAATACGAAACAAGAAGTTATTAATTATTATGAATATCATGAACCTACATACTTTAACAAAGACCATGGTTCACGAATCAAGTTTAGATTCAATGTTTACCCATCGGGTTTGATTAAAGATGCGATTGCGTATAATCTTAAAGGTGAAATCACACAAGCGTATGAGTACTACTCGGCATGGTATGGAGATGGCCATGGTAGTTTAATTAAGAAAAGATATGAGTTATATCCAAATGCACTAATTAAACATGCGATTGAGTATGATAAGAACACTCAAACACCTATAAGAAGGTACGAATATGATAAGGGATGGTATGGCGATGGTCATGAAGACAAAATTAGTAACATTATTGATTTAACGTCCCCGACCGAGAAATATGCATATCCAGTTGATAACAAAAATGCCTCTGTAACAACTTATACGGGACACACAGGTAGAGATATTGTTGTTGGAAGAAACAGTAACGTTTATAGTATGTCTGAAGGGGTTGTCGTTCGCATTACAACTGGATGTGGGGAAGGTAATATAAATGATACATGTGGAGGCGGCTTTGGAAATCATGTAGTTGTGAAATATCGACGAGATGGTGTTGATTATTACGTATACTATGCTCATCTAAGTTCGATCTCGATTCGCTATGGAAAAACTGTAAGTCCAGGAGAATTAATTGGTAGATCAGGAAATTCCGGACAAAGTACAGGACCTCACCTACATGTTGAAATAAGACCGAATGATAAAAAAGCTTCCCCAGCCAGTTCCGCTATCGACTTCCGAGATTTCTTTAAATTTCGTTAATTGTAGTTGATGGGAAGTTACCATATTAGCTCTTTTAGTGGTTTTTACCAAAAAGGATGTCGAAAGACATCCTTTTGTGCTAATTAATGTCAGCTGGGAAGTAAATGAGGCATTGTGAAATTAAACTGAGAATTTTGATAAAACTTACAGAAGTCTTTTAGATAAAATATGTTCGTGTATAATTGTAAGTGAGAATTGGGGGAATATTATGAATAATCAGAAACGGATTAAAAATAAAGTAATTTTAATTTTGGTAGCTTTTATTTGTCTTATAGGACTTGGCTTTGTTTTAAGACAAATTCAACAGGAGAATGCAAAACCGGTACATGCTAAAGACAATATTATTTTAGAATATGGTTCTAAAATTCCAAATGAAACATTTATTGAGAATTATTTAGATGTCAAAGAACCTGATCAAGTGACAATATCGGTAAATCTTGATGAATTGGATACTTCGAAAATTGTTAAGAATAAAAAAGGTCGCGTTGATGTGACCGTTGATGGAACTGTCTATACACTTAAATTAAAGTATTCTGTAGAGGATACCCAGTTGCCGATCATAATGGGGCCGTTCACTCTAATCACACCATACGGTATGACACCAGATTATGCATCGCTTTTTAAAGCTTATGATCTCGTTGATGGAACCCTTACAGTTGAGGCAATGAACGAACTAGACGCAACGAAGCCTGGTAAACAGGATATAACTATTGCCGCTAAGGATTTAAATAATAATGTTAGCGAACATAAGGTCACTATTAGTGTAAAAGAAGAGAATACTGCAACTTTGGGGAAACCTGAAAAGGTTGCTGTATTTGGTTATCATGGTGTCGCTCAAGATGCGAAGAAAGAATCGGACTATAAAAACAATATTTATTGGGTTTCGACATCGCAATTTGATCGTGAAATGAAAGCCATAGTTGATGAGGGATACACTGCCATAACGCTCAAAGAGTTCGAAGATTGGTATCTTCGTGGAGGTAAGATTCCTGAAAAGTCAGTTCTGATTACTTTTGATGATGGCATTCGTGAAGGAATTCAAGAAGCAACACCCATTCTAGAAAAATATAAGCTTAGTGCTGTTTCGTTTAATATCATGAAGAGTCTCGAAGTTGATAATAACTATGGATTGAGAATGGAAGACCTATTAGCTTCGGGTCATGTTTTCGAACATCAAAGTCATAGCTATGATCTTCATTATGCTCTGGAGCGAAAAGACGGGGCTTTTTCTGCATTGGCGCACAGTGACATTGAGCGTATCAAGGATGATTTTAAGAAAACGGAATCAATCTATAAACCGCGATATATGGCGTACCCATATGGCAGTCATAGTCCTAAAGTAACACAAATGCTGGAAGAGTTTGATTACAAACTTGGATTCCTATTTAGTTCAAATCGAAGTGAGCGAAGACTTGCTATGCCTAAAGATGGACCTTGGGCGGTAAGAAGGGTTCCAGTTTTAGATAATACCCCAATTGAAATTTTTGTTAAAACGCTAAAAGGTCAGTATAATAATTAGTGTGATAGTTTGTGATAGATTGAAGTAGGTTTCCTCGAATGGTATAATAATTGAGTATGTTTATGATGAGAGGATAGCTATGCCAAAAATTTCAATTATAGTACCTGTTTATAATACGGAGAATTACATTGACAAATGTATTGAATCGATTTTGAATCAATCTGTTGAAGATATCCAATTAATTGTTGTTGATGATGGATCATCGGATAATTCCTTAAAAATATTAAAAGAATATGAAAAAAACAACCAAGATAAAATGCTTGTATTAAGCCAAGAAAATGCAGGGCAAGGCCAAGCACGGAATCATGCTCTTAAGCATGCAACCGGAGATTATCTCGGTTTTGTTGACAGTGACGACTGGATCGATGAGACGATGGTTGAGGAAATGTTGAGTCTTGCTGAAAAAGGGGATCGAGATATCGTAATCTGTGACACCACTGATCATTACTCAAACCGTGATGTCTACCATCATGCGTCTGTGTTTGATAATAAATTTACAGTAACACCTTCTGCATGTAATAAAATATTTAAAAGAAGCTTTGTTGGCGATGTTCATTTTCCAGTAGGGGTATGGTACGAAGACTTTTGTTTCACCACCAAATTGCTCTTTAAAACTGATAATATCGACGTAATTCATAAAAGCTTTTATCATTGTCATGTTCGTGATGAATCAACCATGACAAATCAAAACTCATTAAAGAATCTCGATATGATTTTTGTTCTAGATGAACTTAAAAATTACCTCATTGAAGAAAACTTATGGGAAGCAAACAAGGGTGTATACAATTACTTCCTCGTTGACCATGTTCTTATTTCCACAATTAATCGTGTTGCAGAACATAAAACGAAAGAAAAAAAAGAAGTTATTTCTAAACTTAGAAAATACACAAAAGAGAATAATGTTAATTTTGCTACGGCTAAAAATGATTTTTCCATGCCATCAAAACGTGTTCTTGTTGCGAAATTAAACTATTCAGGAATGCATTGGCTCTCACAATTGATGTTATCTGTTACCGCAGTTTTGAAAGGAAAATAGAAATGAAAAATATACTTGTACCTACGGGTTATATGTCATCAGGATCGTCAGCCGTTACAGATTTGTTATCTGAATTTGATGATTACTATGCTGATTTTGGAACACATGAATATGTGTTTTTACATTGCCCAAATGGTGTGTTTGATTTAGAGGATAAACTCTTAGTAGGGAACAATGCGATTCGAAGTGATGAAGCGCTACATTCTTTTAAGGCAACCATGGACCAGTTGTATGATAAAAAATATTGGTGGGTTGGACACTATAAGGATACCTTTGGTGTTCCATTTCAAGAGTATACCAATGATTATATCGACTCATTAATCACGCTCAAGACAGATCAATATTGGTATCAACAAGAAAACACGAATTTTAAAATGGGTGTGATTCTAGCAAAAAATCGTATATTAAAGCTTTTATCATTCAATAAGTATATCGGTAAAAAACCATTGCTCTACCCACAAATGTGGATGTCTCTTGTGACTCCGGAAGAATTTTATGAAAAAACACGTCAGTATCTTAATCAACTATTTCTAATGATTGGACTCGATAAGCGTAACTTGATTTTAGATCAATTTCTATTGCCATTTAACCTTCATAGATATGATAATTATTTTGATTCCAATGTTAAAGTAGTAGTAGTTGCACGTGACCCTCGTGATGTTTACTTTCTAAATAAATATAAACATCGCGCGATGAACGAATCAGTTCCATTTCCTACTAATGCTGAGGATTTTTGTAATTACTATAAGAGAATGAGACAAAGCGAAAAAATTGTTAATAACGACCAAATTTTGCGCATTAATTTTGAAGATTTAATTTATAAATATGACGAAACAGTTCAGGATATCATGAATTTATTGGAATTATCGGAAGCAGACCATATTCGAAAGAAACAAAAGTTTAATCCCGATAAGTCAATTGAGAATACACAAATATATTTAAATAGACCAGAATTTGCCGAAGAACTCGCAATAATTGAGAGAGAACTTGGAGATTATCTCTATGATTTCCCATATGAGCGTGAAGCAAACTTCGATAAAACATTCTAGGAGGCTTTGAGATGAAAATTACAATCACATCACTTCACCTCCGCCATGGTGGGGTTGAGAAAGTCATTGCATCGCTCAGTAACATGTTATCTGACATGGGACATGAAGTAGAGATTTTATGCACGTATAACTTGGGCGAACCGGTTTATCCTATCCATTCAAGTGTTAAGATTACTTATTTAACGCCGTATCATCCAAATCGCGATGAATTTCATGATGCTGTTGCGAGAAAGAATCCTTTTAAAATAATTAAAGAGGGGATTTATGGTGTTATTGCACTTAGGGCAAAAGATAAAACAATGCGTAATGCATTGAAGAATATTGATACAGGTATGATTGTATCAACACGTAATGAGCATTCTGTAATGTTATCTGAATATGGACAAGAAAATGTTTATAAAGTTGCGCAATTACATCATGATCATCTGTTTGACGAGAAATTAATCAATGACTTCAAAAATCACTATACAAACATTGATCAGTTTTTACTTCTAACACAAGGACTTGCTGATGAAGTCTCAGAAATGATGAAAGAGACCAATTCGAAAACGATTTGTTCTTGGATGCCAAACTTTTTGGATGAGGATCTTATTCAAAATAATCTACCTAAAAAGAAACAAGTTATTTCAGCAGGAAGACTGCATCCTGATAAGGGATTTGATCGTCTTATTGATATCTGGAAAATAGTTTGGGATGCGAATCCTGATTATGAATTAATTATTGCTGGAGAAGGAGACTTAGAAAAGTCATTAAAACAACAAGTATCTAATCTCAATTTATCAAACTCAGTTCATTTCGTTGGGACTCTTAACCATCCAACTTTAATGACTAAAATGTCAGAATCTGTTGCATATGCTATGACATCTATTACTGAAGGATTTGCTTTGGTATTGGTTGAAGGTATGAGTCAAGGGACCATTCCTGTTGCTTTTGATGTACGAGTTGGACCTCGTGCAATCATTACCGACCAAATTGATGGTTTCTTAGTTGAAGATGGTGATATTCAAGCGTTCGCTGACAAAATTCAAGCCTTAATTGATGATGAAGCATTACGTCAAAAGATGGAAGCAGCAGCACGAATCAAAAGCGAAACATTCAGTCAAAAAGTTATTCAAAAGAAATGGCAAAATATTATTGAAACAGCCATGGAGGAATTATGAAAAGAATTACTATAATTATGATGCTTCTCTCAATATTTTCGAAATTTTTCGGATTTGCTAGAGAACTAGTTTTATCAAATACATATGGCGCTGGCGCAATTTCTGATGCCTTTGTTTTCTCATATAATTTACCAAGTACGCTGTTTTCAGTAATTATTGCGGCATTCGTAACTGGGTTTATTCCTATGTACACTCGAATTCGTAAAGATGACGGTAGTGAGGAAGCTAATAAATTTGTAAATAACATTCAAAATGTTATGTTACTCATTGCTATTATATTAGGTGTTTTCTATCTCTTATTCACGGACGCATTCTTGGCAGTCATGACTCCGAAAGCAACACCTGAATTATTAATGTACCTGAGACCTTTTTCAAGAATTACAATCTTTACCTTGATATTTACATGTACAATTCAAATTCTAACAGGATTCTTACAAATTCATGAAGCGTTTATTTTCCCAGTAGCATTAGCATTTCCATTAAATGTTATTTTAATTGGCTCAATTCTATTGTCGAAAAGTGTGGATCCAATATTACTGCCAATTGGTATCTTGCTCGCTTATGCAGTTCAAGCAGCTCTAATAATGTGGTATGCGAGCAAAAAAGGGTATCATTTTAAACTATATATAAACCTTAAAGATCCGAACCTTAAGATTATGTTAACACTTGCGATTCCTTTGATTGTTGGATCTGCAACATCAAGTATTGGTGGTTTGGTTAACCAAGCGCTTGCGTCGAGTGTTGTAGGTGGGATTTCACATATTGGATATGCCCAAAAAATTGGTGGGATGGTTGAGGGAATCTTTGGACTCGCGATTGTTTCAGTAATGTATCCAGCACTTTCCAAAGCTGTATCTGTAAAAGACTATGACAAAGCAGCAAACGAATATGAAAATGCCATGTCATCATTACTCTTGTTTATCGTGCCATGTGCAGTAGGGATGAGTGTTCTTGCAACTCCTATTGTTCAATTTGTTTATATGCGCGGTGAATTCGGACCGGAAGCTGCTGCAGTACTAGCACAAGTGTTTAGAACATATAGTATGGGTCTTGTCAGTTATTCAATGTACGGATTGCTTGCGCGGGTCTTCTATTCCTTCCAAGATACAAAAACTCCCATGTATGTATCAGTAGCTAATATTACACTTCAAATTATTCTTGGATACACATTCATGAAATTCATGGGTCTTCACGGTATTACTCTAGGAATGGCTGTAGCATCAACATTCGGAATGCTCCTATTATTCTTCCTTTCTCTTAAAAAGTTTGATAACTTCAATTTAAAAGAATTTTTAACCGAGTTTGCTAAGATTGTTGGATCAAGTTTGATTATGGGTGGCGTAGCATTCCTATTATTTAGACTTTTAAATGGCCATACATCTTCTAATATTGCGATACTCGGAACAATCTTCGTGGCTGTTGCCGTCTATCTATTCTTAATTGTTATATTCCGAGTGAAAGTACTTGTTGAGCTTATTGATTCCATCAAGAATCGCAAATAAAAATTTATGAAAAGTAAAATAAAATATCGCGAGTTAATCTTTGTCGGAATCATTGCTTTAGGAACATTAAGTGCATCTATTTATGCGCTAGGTGTCAAAACAGAAGTGAATGCATTTGAAAATAGACCAGCAGTTTTATTGGAACTTCCAACACTAATGAATCTTAGTGCCGGTGAGTTCCAATCTAAAACTGAGGAGGCACTTGCAGATCAGCTTCCGTTTGCCTCAGACTTAAAAGAGCGATACAACCGAATTATTTCATCTGTAAAACTCAAATTCAATGCAACATTCACGGATGAGTGGAATCAATATGTCCCTTTCGCAGGACATCAAAAATTTAATGACCACATCGTGTACCGATACTCCACATTAGAGGAATACCAACAGGACATTGATGTGCGCATCAATAATATGAACCAACTCATAGAAGCCAACCCAAATATTAATTTTTATACTTACTATATTGAAAAGGAATCGGATGTTAATCTAGAAACCAATGAAAAAAATGGTATGGCAGAGTATTTAGAAGAGAATATTCATTTACCAAAAGAACAAGTAGGTGTATTCCAAATCAATAATTATTCAGAATACACCCGTGATTTCTATAAAACGGATCATCATTGGAATAATAAAGGATCTTTGCGTGGTTACCAAGAACTTTACACATTATTGCATGGTGATAATGCGTATAAAGAACCAACTGGGGAATTATGTATGATTGGTCGATTCAGTGGCGCTAAAGCAGCACTAACAGCGACTAAACCGGCATTTAATGAAGAGTTTTGTTTTTATGAGTTCGATTTTCTTCCTCATACAACATATCTTGATAATGAAGTAGGTATTTATGGTGATAAAGCAGATTATGTATTGAATCCAGAAGTAACACCTTCATATGGTGAAGCCTTTGGTGGTGATCTTGCATTGATTCGATTTGATTACAAACAACCAAATTCAGATAACATTCTAATTTTCGGTGAATCTTTTGATAATCCAATCCTGGAGCTCATCGCAGAAGGATTTAATAATACCTATTCTGTCGACTTAAGAAATTATAGTGAAGGCGAATTTGATTTTGAAGCTTTTGTATCGGAGAACGATATCGACCAAGTCTTGTTTATAGGTAATATTGATTTTTATCTATCTGATAAATTTAACGTAGGGGTGAAGTGAAATGCAATTTAATAGTCTTGTTTTTGTATTTTTATTTCTGCCGCTTCTTTTATGTATCTATTACATATCTAAATCGATAGCATATCGAAACTTTGTTTTAACATTTTTTTCTTTGATTTTTATTTCTTGGGGTGATCCAAGCCATATTGTTTTCTATCTGATACTATTTTATGTTACTTATTTGGGGTCAGTCATTTTATTCAAAAACAAGTCCAAATGGTATCTTATAGGTTTTATTCTTGGGATTTCAGGAGTATTGATTTATTTTAAATATACTAATTTCTCGATTGGCATTTACAATGATTTATTAGGTCAATCTTATGAACTTAAGAAGATTGTTCAACCCTTGGGAATTAGTTTTGTTACATTCCAATCAATCAGTTTATTGGTTGATGTTTATCAAGGGAAAATTACAATTAGACCGAAGGTGTGGGATGTTCTGTTTTACTTGAGTTATTTTCCCAAGTTTATCTCGGGTCCGATCACACGTTACGAGCCCCTGATGGATTCCTACGATTCTAGAGAATCAAATCTTTCAATGTTTTCTGCGGGGCTGGAGCGTTTTATTATTGGTCTTGGAAAAAAGGTTATAATTTCGAATCAAATGGCATTATTAGCTGATACGATTTATAAAACAAGTGCAACTGATGCAGGAACACTATTCGCATGGATTGCAGCGTTTGCCTATACGTTTCAAATATATTTTGATTTCTCAGGATATACAGATATGGCAATCGGAATATCTAAAATGTTAGGAATTGATTTACCTGAAAACTTTAACTTTCCGTATATTGCCAAATCAATTACTGATTTCTGGCGTAGATGGCATATTTCTTTATCCTTGTGGTTTAGAGATTATATTTATATTCCACTAGGGGGAAACCGCGTAAAATTACTGCGACAAATCTTCAACTTACTTGTTGTTTGGATGCTCACAGGATTATGGCATGGAGCAAGTTATAACTTCATATTATGGGGGCTGTATTATGGGATTCTCCTTATTATTGAGAAGTACTTCTTAGGAACTCTTATTAAACGTATGCCAGGCTTTCTTCAGTGGCTACTCACATTTGTGATTGTGGTGATTGGATGGGTTATCTTCAGACTTACTGATCTATCTCAACTCACGAGCTTTTTCAATGTCATGTTTGTTTACCATCCAGTAAGTTTATTAAAATTATTGGAAAGTGGTGATCTGGTACTGGTTAACCTTGTTTACTTTGTTCCAGCAATCCTCTTCGCCATTCCTTGGTGGAAGAAAATAAACATTCCTGATACAACTTTTGTCTATTTTGTTAGACATTTAAGCTTGATTATAGTATTCTTTATAGCGATTGTCTTTACAATCAGTTCAAGCTATAATCCGTTTATTTATTTTGGTTTCTAGTATTATAGCCTTTAACTGGTTAAAGGCTATTTTTCTTTGAGAAATATTAATAGTATAATGGTTATAAATGAGTTTTAATTTTCGAGGTGGATGAATGAATAATAAAAAAACATTTAAAAGTATCAAGTTTACGCTTGTTTTCGTCTTATTTTTTCAAGTAATCATGACTGCAAGTCTTCTTGAGTTTAATTTCATTGATGTTTTTAAGTCAATATCAGGAGCTATTCCTGAGTACCTATTTAGCACGGGTTTATTACTGGTATTATTTTATACAATTCTCTTATTGTTTAATAACTTTTTATTTGCAGGTGTCTTTATCAGTGCTTTAACGCTATTGCTAGCTGTCACTAATGTGATGAAACTAAATATGCTATTGGAACCTATCTTTCCAAGTGACCTAAGTTTTATGAAAAATATACCAGACTTACTCAATATGATGACAAAACATCAATTCATTATGATTATTGCTTCTACAGTTATGTTAGTGATTTTAGTTGCTGCTACGCTTTGGTACAACAGTCTTTATCCTAACTATAAATTCATAGATTATAAATCATGGGACTTCTTAGCAAAAGTTGGCGCAATCGTTTTTCTAATTGTGCAAATAAACTTTATCATTGGCTATAACTATATTGGATCACCAATCCATTCTTTGGCGAACACATTTAATTTGTATTCGGAATACAGTGATTGGGATCAAATGTCCAACTATACAGAGTATGGTTTTATGAATGGTTTGATTCTTAACTTTACTGGAGAAAATATTACGCCGCCGGATAATTACAGTGAAGAACTTATTGACGAAGCCATGGTTCCTTATATTCAATTAGCGAATCACGTCAATGTTTCAAGATATCGCTCGGATTTTTCAGATATTAATGTTATTACTATTTTAAGTGAGACACTTTCTAATCCTGATGATATTGATGGCATCATAAGCCCGAATAGTCCGCTAGATTACCTAATTGATCCAAGTGATAAACTTGCTTCAGGTCACATGCTGTCGCCTGTGTACGGTGGGGGAACTCCTAATACTGAGTATGAGTTGATTACAGGAATGAGTTATGGTTCCTTACGTCCAACTGTTTCTTCAGCATTTCAATCTTTCACAGGTGATCGAGAAGGTTTACCTTCATTATTTAGAGCTGCAAGTTCTGACAACCGAGAAACAATTGCAATCCATAGTTATAGTTCGCGATTCTTTAAGAGAACATCTTCATACGAAAAATTTGGAGTTGATCATTCTTACTTTGAACGTGATATGGAAAATACTTCTCCATTCACAATGTATGGTTATATATCAGACCGTTCCATTTACAATGAATTCTTGATGCACTATGAACAAGCAGACAGGCCGTTAAATGCACACCTTGTTACGATGCAAAATCATGCACCATTCAATGTACCGTACATTGATTCACCGTATCAATATGAAGGTGATAACCTAACAGAACAACAGAAACTTCAGCTTATTTCATACACTGAAGGCATTCATGAAACAGATCTTGTCACGAAGGAATTTATTCAAGAGTTAAATGAAGTGGGAAAACCATATATTCTCTTCTTATATGGTGATCATCTTCCTGGAATTTATGGTCCAATATTGAATGTAAATGATCCCATTACAAAGTATAAAACACCCTATATTATGGTCACTAATCTTAAAAACTCACAAGTAAGTGGTGAGAATTTGGACATGATTTCACTAACTAGCACACAAAATTTAATTTTTGAGGCTGCAAGCGTGAAGATTTCTCCATATCAAGCCATGTTAATGTCTCTGAATGAATCAATTCTCGCAATTCATCCAACAGGTTATTATCTTCATGAAGCAAACAGTCCAGTTGATTACGATAAACTTTCTCAGAAACAACAGGAATTGGTCGATTTATATCATTTAATTCAATACGATTTGATTGATGGCAACAAATATTCAGCTAAATATTTATCGGTACAATAGATGATGGTATCTCACACATAATTAGGAACCTATCGTCAATTTGTGGTAAAATTAATTTAGTATTTATAAGGAGCAACTTATGTTTGAAAATTCAATTTTTGTAGTAACAGGCGGTACAGGATCATTTGGTCATGCAGTCGTACGTAGATTTTTAAAAGAAGATGTTAAAGAGATTCGAATTGTTTCTCGAGATGAGAAAAAACAAGATGACATGCGTAAAGAATTTAACGATGATCGTCTTAAATTCTATATTGGTGATGTTCGTGATCGTTCAACACTTATCCATGCAATGCGTGGGGCAGATTACCTCTTCCATGCTGCAGCACTTAAACAAGTGCCCTCATGTGAGTTCTTTCCAGTAGAAGCTGTTAAAACTAATGTTATCGGTACCGATAACGTTTTAGAGGAAGCAATTCATGCAGGCGTTAAAAAAGTAGTATGTCTATCAACTGATAAAGCGGCTTATCCAATTAATGCTATGGGGATTTCAAAGGCAATGATGGAAAAAACTTTTGTTGCGAAAGCGAGATTAGCTCAAACAACAGGAACCACAATTTGTGGAACTCGTTACGGAAATGTTATGGCGTCTCGTGGCTCCGTTATTCCGTTGTTCTTTGATCAAATTCGTGATGGCAAACCATTAACACTCACAAATCCTAAAATGACACGTTTCTTAATGTCACTCGATGAAGCCGTAGATCTTGTTCTCTTTGCATTTGAAAATGCACAACCTGGAGATATCTTTGTTCAAAAATCACCAGCAAGCACCATTGAAGATTTAGCAGAAGCCATTCAAAACGTTGCAGGACAACAAGTAGGAACACGTCTTATCGGAACGCGTCATGGTGAAAAAGTCTATGAAACATTATTAACTAAAGAAGAATTCGTAAAATCAGAAGATCTTGGAGAGTACTTCCGTGTACCAATGGATCAACGTGATTTAAACTACGACAAATATTTTGTTGAAGGGGAAGAGCAAGAAGGATTGGATGAATACAATTCACACAACACCTACAGACTTTCCGTTTCAGAGATTGAAGACAAGCTCAAATCTCTTTATGAAATTCAAGAAGACTTACAAGGATTTAATGTATGAAAATCCTTGTAACAGGTGCATCAGGATTTGTAGGTAAGAATCTATGCAGTCAACTTCATAATCTTGGTTATGAAGTTTTTATGTATGACCGTGACGATAGTCATGAAACACTGAAAGAATATACTAGAATATGCGACAGTGTGATTCATCTTGCAGGTGTTAACCGTCCTCAAGATTCAAAAGAATTTTACGAAGGAAACTTTGGTTTTACCGAAACTTTGTGTCATTATCTACAAGAAGCTAATAATAAAGCACCACTGATTATTTCAAGTAGTATTCAAGCAACACTGGACAATGATTATGGTAAGAGTAAACGGGAAGGCGAAGCTGTTGTTTTAGAACATGGTCAATCCAATGGGTCATCTGTATACATCTATCGCTTTTCTAATTTGTTTGGGAAATGGTGTCGACCATTTTATAATTCTGTGGTTGCAACGTGGTGTCACCAAATTGCTCATGGTGAAACGATCCAAATCAACGATGAAAATGTTGTGTTAACACTTGAATATATTGA
Organism: Erysipelothrix sp.; assembly: GCA_036637915.1. Lineage (GTDB taxonomy): Bacteria > Bacillota_I > Bacilli_A > Erysipelotrichales > Erysipelotrichaceae > Erysipelothrix. The sequence goes on from JAVWLP010000034.1 coordinate 14,625, forward strand.
TGATGTTGTTTCGGAGTTGATACGTTGTATCAATGGAACACCTAACATAACGGAGAAGAGTGATTATCTGTGTGAAGTGCCTGTAAACGAAACCATTACATTGGGTGCTTTAGCACGACTTATCGAATCATTTAAAGCATCTCGAGAAACACTCCATGTTCCGAATATGGCAGATCCATTTACTAAGAAGCTATACTCAACATATCTCAGTTATTTACCTAAAGATCAGTTTAGCTACGAATTGTTATCTCATACTGATGAAAGAGGAAGCTTTACTGAATTTTTGAAATCGTCAGATCGAGGCCAAGTTTCGATTAATGTATCTAAACCAGGGATTACGAAAGGGCAACACTGGCACCATACTAAGAATGAAAAATTCCTTGTGGTATCAGGTGTTGGTTGTATTCAATTTCGTGATATCTATACCGAAGAAGTTATTGAATATAACGTAACAGGTACAAAATTAGAAGTTGTGGATATCCCAGTAGGGTATACACATAATATTATTAACACAGGTAATGAAGATTTAATTACTGTAATGTGGGTCAATGAAGTGTTTGATCCTGAAAATGCTGACACGTACTATTTGGAGGTCTAATATGAAAAAATTAAAAGTTATGACAGTTGTAGGGACACGACCTGAAATTATTCGTTTGTCCGCAGTTATCCAAAGATTGGAAACGTCCGATGCCATTGAACATATTCTTGTTCATACAGGCCAAAATTATGATTACGAACTCAATGAAGTGTTTTTTGAAGATTTCAAATTAAGAAAACCAGACTATTTCTTAAACACTGCAACTGGAGCTCCAATTGGTACAATAGGAAATATATTAATTAATATTGAACCCGTTCTCAATGAAGTTCAACCTGATGCATTCTTAGTGTTGGGTGATACAAATTCATGCCTATGCGCTATTGCAGCGAAGCGTATGCATATTCCAGTATTCCATATGGAAGCGGGAAACCGTTGTTTTGATCAACGTGTTCCTGAGGAAACAAATAGAAAGATTGTCGATCATATTTCAGATATTAACTTAACGTATAGTGATATTGCTCGTGAGTACCTTCTTAGAGAAGGGCTTCCAGCAGATCGTATTATTAAAACAGGCAGTCCAATGTTTGAAGTTATTGCATCACGTGAAGAAGATATCAAGAATACCACTATCGTTAAAGATATGGGACTTGAAAAAGGGAAATACTTTGTAGTTTCTGCACATCGTGATGAAAATATCAACTCTGAACGAAACTTCATGAATCTTGTTGAAAGTCTAAATGAAATAGCCCGTGTTTATGATATGCCTATCATTGTAAGTACCCATCCTCGAACACAAAATATGATAAACGAAAGAAACATCAAATTTGATTCTCGAATTCAAATTTTGAAACCTATGGGTTTTAATGATTACATCAGTCTGCAACTCCATTCAAAAGCAACATTGAGTGATAGTGGTACGATTAGTGAAGAATCATCAATTCTTGGTTTTAAAGCATTAAACCTAAGAGAGGCCCACGAGCGTCCTGAAGCAATGGAAGAAGCATCAGTGATGATGGTTGGCTTAGAGAAAGAACGCATCTTACAAGGTCTTGCAGTACTTGAAACTCAAGAAGTTGTGACATTAAGACATGTCTCTGATTACTCAATGCCTAATGTCTCTGAAAAAGTGCTACGCATTATTATTTCTTATACAGATTACATCAACAGAAATGTTTGGAAGAAAGTATGAAAGTTCTCTTCGTAAACTCTGTTGTTGATTATGGTAGTACGGGTAAAATAGTGAGAGACTTGTATCAAGGTCTTATCGAAACAGGTCATGAGGCCAAAATGGTTTACGGAAGACACGAAGCACGTGATGAAAAAGATACTGTGAATATTTCGAATAAACTTTCCAGTGGATATCACTTAGTAATGTCACAATTGTTAGGACGTCATGGTATGCATTCCTCACAAGTTACACGAAAAGTAATTCGAGAAATCGAAACATTTCAACCGGATATCATTCATCTTCACAATATTCATGGTTATTACCTCAATGTATTCTTACTTTTTGAATACCTGAAAAATCATCCTTCCATCAAAATAGTGTGGACCTTGCATGACTGTTGGTCATTCAGCGGTAGTTCAGCTTATTTTTCGTATGATGGGTGCAAAAAGTGGGATGAAGGATGTGTTATTTGTAACGATACCAACACCTATCCGAAAAACCGTGCCACATCATCTCAAGAACGAAATTTTTACAAAAAGAAAGATGCATTTACTGGTGTTCGAAATATGACACTGGTTACACCTTCCGATTGGTTGAAGAACTTAACTGAACAAACCTTTCTTAAAAAATATCCAGTTAAAAGAATCTATAATGGTATTGATTTGAACCTATTCAGACCTTTTCCTAAAGAATCTACGGATAAAAAAATTATCCTAGGTGTGTCTAATATATGGGAAAAACGTAAAGGGTATGATGATTTTATAGCTTTATCGAAATTGCTTTCAGATGATTATCAAATTGTTCTTATAGGACTCAATAAAGATCAATTGGCGAATTTACCTTCTGAAATTGTTGGAATTGAACGCACCAATAATATTGAAGAACTGGTTTCGTATTATTCAAAAGCATATGTTATGTTGAACTTAAGTGTTGAAGAAACTATGGGTCTTACAACTGTAGAATCTCTTGCTTGCGGAACACCAGTCATTGTTTATGATCAAACTGCAGTTCCTGAAGTAGTGAATGAACAAGTGGGATTCGTTGTGGAAGCAGGGAATGTTAGGCGTCTTCATGAGCTAATTGTAAGTGGGGCAATTGAAACCCTAGAAGATGAAGTCATAAGAAATTATGCACTTCAATTTGATCGTGCTAATATGGTTAGTAATTACTTAAATCTGTATAAAAAGATAATGGAGCAATAATATGAATGCGATACAAGCGGAAGAGCTAAAAATTTTAATTGAATTTGATCGTGTCTGTAAGAAGCATGATTTAAAATATTCTTTAGGTTACGGAACCTTAATTGGTGCTGTAAGGCATCATGGATTCATTCCATGGGATGATGATGTTGATATCATGATGAGCAGGGAACAGTATACTCGCTTCCTAACAATCATTGATGAAGAACTGAATGATGATTTTTGTTTTGTAAATCATGAAAGAGAAAAGAACTATTGGTATGGTTTTGGTAAAATTCGTAGCAATAAAATACTCCTTCCTGAAAAATCAACGGAGTACCTCGGTATTAAACAGGGTGTATGGATTGATATTTTCCCATTCGATACAGTACCCAATGATGAAGTTTTAAAAAGTGTCCAACGAAAAAAACTCAAACATTATCATAACTTGTTTGTTGCATTTGTGTTTACACATCCGCAAGCCGGAGATACAGGGCTTAAGAAAGTTATTAAAGCTGTTTGTCATGGCTTTAATCGAGTTTTCGCAAGAATCAATCCGTTCTTATCTATGTGGTATAAAAAAATGGAACAAGAAGCTCGTGTATTTGAAGGGCGATCTGAGTATTGTAATGGTTTATCATTAAACTTCACGGATCGTGAGTATGAAGGGTCGATAATTACTCGTGCAGACTTAGAAGATACGATTGATATGGAGTTTGAAGGTGTCCTATTTCCGGTGATTCGAAGTTATGATGCTATGTTAACGGGAATCTATGGCGATTACATGACCTATCCAAAACCCGAAGATCGATGTTCTGTGCATGATGTTAGTGAAATGATAATTCTTAAATAGAAGAAATATTAACGGTACTGACCTAAAGTTTCGGTACTGAATAAAAAAAGTTAAGAGCTGGTATTTGA
>JAVWLP010000035.1:0-8196 GCA_036637915.1 Erysipelothrix sp.
GAATTGATAGAAGTATTCTTTTTTTATTAGGTACCGTGGGACTAGGTCAGTTCAAACACTCATTGTTTGATGGGTGTTTTTTTCTTGACATGCCATACTACACTGTGTAGTATGAAGGGTGGATACGTACTGAAAGGGTAGATTAATGACAAACTTAAGCGAGTCTGAACTGTTTGTTATGCAAACAATGTGGAATAGTAATAATGTAATGAGTTTAAAGGAAGTATCGGAAGAAATTTCAAAAAGCGAGAGAGACTGGAAACTCACAACCATTCAAACCTTTTTACAGCGTTTGGTAAAAAAAGGATTTCTATCGGTATCTAAAGATAGCGGTCTCAATCTTTATACGGTGGTTGTTGCACGAGATCAATACAGTTCAAATGAAGCATTCAAGATTATTGATACAATTCATGGGGGGTCTATGAATCACTTTGTTACATCTCTCATTGAGAGCGAAGATGTAACACAAGAAGACGTTGATAAACTTAAAGAATGGATTATGAACCAATGAGCCAAATAATTTTAATGATGTCGGTGGTGGGGACATTTGTTTATCTAGCTTTAAAGCTTATGATTGTGATATTATCGAAGCATTTATCTGAGCGCGCAAAATATAACATTTTTTTGATGTCAATGATGGTATTTTTGATTCCAGTATCACTTATTTTGCCGCCTGTTGAGTCGGGTTTTTCGTTGAATCCAATTGATGTTCGCGAAAATCACATTCCAACCGTAAATTCACTCGAGACTGATGAATTACGCTTTGAAGAAATTAAAGTTGAGTCTTCAGACACGGGTGAAATTTCTAAAGAAACTAGCTTTTCAATGAAGAATATTATTGCTGCAAGTTATAGTATGGGGGTTTTGCTTCTAGCGAGTGTCTATCTAATGAAGTACCTAGAGTTTAAAACAAACTTCAAAAATAGAATCTATGAAATCAGTTCACTTAAATCAAATGGAAAAGTTTATAAAATTGCCTGGATTGATGATAAAATGAGTCCCTTTGTGTTCGGAGTATGGAAACCGATGATCATCATTCCCGAATACTTAAGAAGTAATGATAAACTTGAATTGATCCTTTTGCACGAAATGACACATATTAATCGAAAAGATACATTGATTAAAAACATTGCGCAATTGATTCACATTGTAAACTGGTTCAATCCTTTTTTCTTCTTACTAAAACGTGATTTGCTTTCTGCTATGGAGAAGTCCTGTGATGAAGTGATAGTATCTTCGATGGATCAAGGTTCTCGAAAAGACTATGGTTTGTTAATCTTGAATGTTGTGGAAGTTACGCAAGTGTCAAGAAATGTCATGGGATTGGAATTTTCAAATGCGAGTGATGTGAAAGATAGGATTGAAAACATAATGAGAAATAAAAAAATGAATCGCCGCCAAAAGGTGTTTGTTTCGGTAGTTGTTGTTTTGATTGTTGTATCTATTTTTAATGTCTCTAGAGTGATGATTCCAGTTCAAGCTGTGTCTATCGATAAAGAGACTCCTATTGCAAGTCCGATACAAGAAGTTGTGGAGGATGAATCTATCGCTTCAGACCAAAAAAAATCTGAAGAAATCGAAGTAGATAATGTTTCAAATAAACATGAGGAAGCATTGCTTTCTGATCTTCAGAGTGATGTTCCAGTTCCTAAGGTTGAAGATAAAAACGACTCTGCGAGCAAGGACAATCATGAAGTGAAGAGGACACCCAATGAGAATGTAATAAAAGAAGAACCCCAAAATACTCCTCAGACTCTCTATTGGCCAGTGATTGATGGAGAGGTACTCTGTGGCTTCAATTGCAGTGATAACCATCGTGGTATTTCTTTTACTTATGGAGATAAATCAAATGAGAACGGTAGTTTTGGTAATGTTTATGCAGTTGCGTCAGGAAAAGTTATTGAAAAATCATATGACTCTGGCAGATTGGGTGAGTATATTGTGATTGCTCATGATAATGGTGACAAATCACTTTACGCACATCTTAGCGTCGGATCTTCACTTGGAGTTGGAACAAGGGTTACGGAAGATACTGTAATTGCTCACGTGGGAATGACAGGAAAAGCATATTATCCCAATGTGTACTTTGAGTATACTTCTAACGGAAACCAAGTTGATACAACTAAATCGTTAATCAGACGATAGAATAACTAAATTGTGATGCAATCGCTAACATTTATAGTATAATAATATGAGTGAATTATGGAGGAATAATATGAATTTTATTGTTGAGCCTTTTGCTCAGTTTATCGGATATATATTCTTATGGATACAGGGGATGGTCCATAATCATGGTATGTCATTAATCATTTTAAGTATTGTCGTTAATATCATCCTTTTTCCGTTTTATCATCTTGCTGATAAAATAGAAAAGAAGGAAAAAAATGCTCAGTTACAAATGAAACCAAAACTTGACGAATTCAAGAGTGTGTATAAGGGATATGAGTTGTATTTGTATACAAATAACGTGTATCGTCTCAATGATTATCATCCTGCTTATGCATTACGAGGTTTGGTCAGTTTATTGATTCAAATTCCATTCTTTATGGGTGCTTATGCATTTTTATCGCATTATACAGGATTTGAAGGTGTTTCATTTTTATTCCTATCCGATTTATCGAAACCGGATGGATTATTAGTGTTAGGTGGCTTAGCTATAAATATTCTTCCGTTTGTGATGACAGGAATCAACCTCATGTCAGGATATGTTTATGCTAAAGATATGAGTAAGAGTGAAAAAATTACGATCATCGTGATAGCTGTATTCTTCTTAGTTGTTCTTTACAATTCACCATCAAGCTTACTTGTTTATTGGACATGTAATAATATTTTCAGTCTCTTTAAAACGATTGCTTATGCTAAAATTGATGCTAAAAAGAAAAATGCTTTATCAGTAGGAGGGGTAACATGTTAGTTTTATATATTGATCCAGGAACTGGAAGCATGTTGATATCGGCAACTATCGCGTTATTTTCTGTTGCTTTCTTTATGCTTAAAGGTGTTATTTATCGTAAATTTGGAGTTGGTGGTGATAAGGGAGAAGCTCTCGATTTGTCACAATCCTATGGACTTGTCTTTTATTCAGAAGGAAGACAGTACTGGAATGTCTTTAGACCGCTTATCGAAGAATGTGGAGAGAGAAATATTCCTGCATACTATTTTACAAGTGACCTTGAAGATCCTGGACTTAAAGCCAATATTGAGGGTGTTAAAGCCATGTATATTGGGTCTGGACGTGAAGCATACTTCGCTTTGAATAGACTGAAAGCTGATGTAGTTGTGATGACAACGCCGGGATTGGATGTACTTGAAATTAAACGCAGTAAATCTGTTAAGCATTACATCCATGTCTCTCATTCAACAAGTAGTTGTGCTACCTATAAATCGTATGGAACTGACTATTACGATAGTATTCTTGTTGGTGGTGAAGGGGATCAAAGACTTATTCGCGAACTTGAGTCGAAACGACCAATTAAAGAAAAAGAAATCAAAGTTATCGGTCATACATATTTAGATGTTCTTCGTCAAAGACTTGATGAGGAACACTATGAATATACATATTTTGAAAATAAACGTACAACTGTTCTTGTTTCTCCAACTTGGGGATCACACGGATTACTTGCGAAATACGGTGATGAACTATTAGGCAAGCTGGAAGAGGCCGACCAATTCAATGTTATTATTCGTCCTCATCCACAATCATTTGTGTCTGATGTTGAAGTTATGGATCATCTGATGAAGAAGTATCCAGCGAATCAAAACCGTGTCTGGGATCGTGAAACTGAAAACTTGAAGGCTATGGCTCATGCAGATGTAATGATCAGTGACTTCTCAGGAATCATTTTTGATTTCTTTACCTTGTTTAAAAAACCAATTATTACGTTTCACTCACAATTCGAAAAACGTGGAAAAGATGCAATCGATATTGATGATGAACTCTGGGATATTCAATTATTAAATGTTATTGGTAAAACTTTAACAGGTGATGACCTTCCTAATATCGTTGAAATTATTGATGATGTTATTGAAAAAGTTACGGTCAAAGCAGATATCGATGAACAAGCCATGCTGGATCTGGATAAATATCCAGGAGAATCAAGAGAACGCGGTATGAACTTTATTGAGGCTAAACTCAAGCATGTCTCAGTAGAAGTAGAAGAAAAGACACCACTAGATTCACTTACAAATGGATTGAATGATGACTATACATTTGATGAGTATGCAGACAAGAATTCCAAATCATGGATTAAACGCGTATTTGGAAGTGTATTTAATGCACCTATGTTACTTCAACTAGGAATTGCAAGTGGGATGCTGGTTGCATATATTTACCTTGGAAGAAAATTACTTCCAAGCCAAGGATTGAATCAAGAGTTCTTTACAAGAATTATGGCGCCAACAGTTCTTGTGACAATTGCACTCTTTGCGGTGTGTCTTGCACTTATATGGTTTAAAGATAAAGGCCAATTCAGTTTTAAGAAACAAAAAGAAGCTTTTGAACTTAAAGATATGCTGTTGATTGCATTACCAATGACACCAATCGCGCAATATGTTTTTGCGAACCAATCTATTTTATCTTTTGGAACCTCAATACTTGTATTTGGATACTTTGCACTCATTTCGATTGTGGTCGTTGTGATTATACCTTGGCTTCTAAGCCCAGTCATTGCGAAATATCTATCGACATCAGTTGGTATGGCTTTCCTTTATATTTTGATTAATATGGCAAGCTTTGGCAGAACAACACGTGTTGCTTATATCTTCTTAATCTTATGTGTATTATGCGTAGGTGCAGTTATATTACAATTCTTTAATAAGAAATCGATATTGATTACCTTATCAGTTGTATTGTGCATTGCGAATGCTGGAGTATCTGGATTTAAGTTTATTCAACAAAAAGATAGTGTTAATACTTTTGATCCAAGTGTCCAATCCAATCTTGCTGATGCGACAGCTAATTTAACACCGAAACACACACCTGATATCTTTATTCTGGTTTATGATGCGTATTCTAACCAAGAAACTTTCAAGTTGTACAATCATGACAACTCAGATCAAGTCAATTTCTTGTTAGATGAAGGATTCGCAATTTATGATGGAACGTATTCCATTGGACATGCTTCCTTAACGTCCACATCTCGTATGCTTAATATGCAACCCCTAGCTGATGATGAAGCAACATTTAGAAAAGCTTTAGCAGGTGAAAACAATTCACGTGCTGGCTTACAAGGAATTGGTTATGATACTAATACTGTATTTGATAACCAATACTTTACGATTGGTTTCCAACCAGAGTATGATTACCATTATCCTGAACCATCTACTTCAAAAGCACCTAATAAAATTATTAGAGATGCAATCTTAGAAGGTGAATTTAGATTTGATGTTGATTTTGGTGATATGACATTCGCTGACTATTTAGTTGCGAAACGTGCGGTTTTATCGAAAGAAAGTGAAAAACCTGTCTTCATGCATAGCCATGGCGATTATCCAGGCCATAGTCAAAATTCAGGTGTATTATTACCAAATGAGACCGAAATTCACTTAGCACGTCTTGAACTTGCTAATCAGGAAATGCGTGATGATATCGCAGCAATTCAACTTCAAAATCGTGATGCAATCGTTATCGTTGCAGGAGACCATGGTGCTTATTTAACTAAAAATGGCGTAGGTCTTAACGATGATTATGACATCTCAGAAGTAACTCGCGATGACATTCAAGATAGATTTGGAACATTCTTGGCGATTCATTGGCCAGATAAGTCATATGCGAAACGCTATCCTATTCAAACAATTCAGGATGTAATGCCTGCTGTCTTCTCATATATTTATGAAGATGATTCACTATTTAAAACATTACGTCAGGAAACAAAAACACTTTACCCAGGGGTTATTTCTGGAATAGAGATTAAGGATGGTATCATCCATGGTGGACCAGATGACGGAAAACCACTCTTCCTGGACCGTGACGTAAGAGTAAAAGAAGACTAATTATTTATTAAACAGTGGTTAAACTCAACCGCTGTTTCTTTTTATTTGGCTAGATAACATTAAAATAGGCTGATAAAGTATTTTTTTATTATTAAGAAGTGTAATTATACTTCAAATTTATTCTTTTTTTGATATAGTAGTTGTAGCAAAAGAATGGGAGATATATTTATGAAACAAGCTTTGTTCGATTTATTACGTATTAAAGCGATGAATCCTCAACTCAAATCACAACGAGATTTTAAAAATAAAACTAATTTCTCTTTGGGGAAAATTAATTCATTAATTAACGAAGCTGTAGAAGAAAAATACATGTCCTTTCCCGACTATTCTTTAACTGAACACGCTTATGATTTTTTGAATCAATATAAAGTTGATAACGCGATAATTCTCGCCGCAGGTATTAACTCTCAAGATACATATATCAACTATCGTTATCCAAAAGGCATGTATGAAATTAACGAAATCCCTCTAATTGAACGTCAAATAATGCAATTAAAAAAAGTAGGTATTACATCTATCACGGTAGTGGTAGGATATGCGAAAGAGTCATTTGAATATCTTGTAGACAAACACCAAGTAGAACTCGTTTATAATGAAAATTTTTCTCATGGTAATAATATTCTTAGTTTGCGATGTGTCGCATCAAAACTTAAAAATTCATATATTTTGGACTCGGATATTTTCATGTCTGATAATTTATTTTCTACTTTCGAATATAATTCATGGTGTGCTACAGTTGCCTCAATTAATGCGACGAATGCTTGGGTTGTGAATGTGGGTACTCATGATCGAGTTGATAATATCCAGTACGGTGGTGAGAATGGATTAATCATGAAGGGACCTGTATTTGTAAATGAGGCTTTCTCAAAACAGCTCATTATCGACATGAATAAAGATTTAATTGCGAAAAGTTCACGTTACTTATTCTGGGAAGAAATATTTATAAACCGAACAAAAGAATATGAATTATATGCGCGTTATTATAATGAAAATCAAATCATAGAATTTGAGAGTTTAGAAGATGTCCAAAAATTTGATACAACGTATCTTAACAATCTTGATAAAGAAATAAAAGAATTAATCTCAGGCAGTTTAGATATTAATTTAGCATCGATATCTGAAATTAATGTATTAAAAAGAGGTGTTACTAATGAAACGTATTCATTTTTAATTGATGAAGAAAAGTTTTGTATTAGATTGCCAAGAAGACGTTCAGAGACACTGGTATCTTACTCTAAAGAAAATGCAATATATGAAGCGATGGGTATTTCTAAGATGAATGATTCTGTTATCTTTTTAGATCAGGATAAAGGTTACAAGATTTCCAAATTTGTTGGTGCGTCATCAGACAAACCACTTACTGATGATGAAAAGATTACTTCATTAAAGAATGCTCACGATAGAAATATAAAGGTTGAGTACAATTTTGATATCATGGGTGGTATTAAAAATTTAAGAAGACTTTGTGTTCGAAGAGATGCTATTATGTATCGGGACTATAGACAAGTAAATAAAAACATTGTTTCAATTCATAATAAACTTAAGATCATGGATCGTCCAATAACGTTATGTCATGGTGATCCGGTTGAGGGTAATTTCATTCGTAATCTTAGTGGGAATATTGTAATTATTGATTGGGAGTACGCAGGCATGGCGGATCCTTTTCTTGATGTCGCAATGTTTGCTGTTTATGAAAAACGTGAAGAATCAGAAGTGGATGAGATTTTAAACGTGTATCTTGGACGAAAAGCAGTAGATAGTGAGCGAGCTGTGTATTATTCTTATGTAGCTCTTTGTGGCTTCTTTTGGGCATTGTGGTCACAATATGAACAGTCACTTGGAGAAAACTTTGGAATGTACAGCATTTATCAATATCAGTATGCTCGAAACTATTCCGGAAAAGCACTTGAAGCATTAAATATGGTAAAATAGGTGAGTTGAGGAGAACTATGAAAACAATTATAACAGTAGTAGGTAAAGATAAAGTCGGGATTATTTATAATGTATGTAAATATTTATCCGAGGAGAATATTAATGTTTTAGATATTAGTCAAACGATTGTGAACGACTATTTTAATATGTTAATGATTGTTGATACGCAGGCGTCATTGAATAGTTTTGAAGTTATTAATGAAAACATTCAAAGCATTGCCAAAGAATTGGGTGTTGTAATTACCGTGCAACGCGAAGATATCTTTGTTTCAA
>JAVWLP010000035.1:8206-9572 GCA_036637915.1 Erysipelothrix sp.
CATAGATTATAGAGGCAGCTATGATTACAAGTAAAGAAATATTTGAAACGAATGATATGATTATCGAACAAAATTTTGATGTTAGAACGATTACAATGGGTATCAGTCTTATGGATTGTGTATCAGGTAATATCGATGTTTTAAATCAAAATATCTATAACAAAATAACAACGAAAGCTAAAGATCTTGTTGCCGTCGGAAATCAAATTTCTAAAGAATTCGGAATTCCAGTAGTTAATAAACGAATTTCCATTACACCAATTGCAATTGTTGCATCGGGATGTAAGGTTGATTCGTATTTGTCGATTGCTCAAACACTTGATAAAGCTGCTAAAAAAGTTGGCGTTGATTTTATTGGGGGATTCTCAGCACTTGTTGACAAGGGCATGACAGCTTCTGATGAAACATTAATTCGTTCAATTCCTGAAGCGCTTTCTAAGACAGATCGTGTTTGTGCGAGTGTTAACATTGGTTCAACGCGACATGGTATTAACATGGATGCGGTTAAACTGATGGGAGAAACAATTTTAGAAACTTCAAGGCAATCTGTAAATCGCAATTGTATTGGTGCTGCTAAATTAGTGGTATTCTGTAACTCGGTGAGTGATAATCCTTTTATGGCTGGTGCTTATCATGGCGTCAATGAGGGCGATTGTGTTATTAATGTTGGCGTAAGTGGACCAGGAGTTGTGAAAACTGCTTTGGAGTCAGTGCATGATAAAGATTTTGAAGTATTGTGCGAAACAATTAAAATTACTGCGTTTAAAATTACACGAGTGGGTCAATTAATAGCTCTTGAAGCTTCAAAACGTCTTGGAGTTCCCTTTGGTATTATCGATCTCTCATTAGCTCCTACTCCTGAAGTAGGGGACAGTATTGGTGAAATTTTCCAAGAAATGGGACTCGAACAACCAGGAGCTCCTGGTACTACTCTTGCACTAGCTATGTTAAATGATTGTGTAAAAAAAGGTGGCATTATGGCTTCTTCGTCGGTAGGAGGTCTATCGGGTGCTTTTATTCCAGTTAGCGAAGATCATGCCATGATTCATGCAGTAGAAATTGGCGCATTAACCTTAGAAAAACTTGAAGCAATGACATGTGTGTGCTCTGTAGGTCTTGATATGGTAGCTGTACCAGGTAATGTTTCGGCATCAACACTTGCAGGAATTATAGGTGATGAAGCTGCAATCGGAATGATCAATAACAAAACTACAGCGGTAAGAATTATTCCAGTAATTGGAAAAGATGTTGGTGATACGATAGAGTTTGGTGGCTTACTAGGATGGGCTCCAATTATGCCTGTAAATCGCTATAACAATGATGCATTTATTAATCGTGGTGGCAGAATCCCCGCTCCGGTTCATAG
>JAVWLP010000035.1:9582-17025 GCA_036637915.1 Erysipelothrix sp.
TCATAGTTTTAAAAATTAAGAATAGAGGTATTTAATATGATGATGAATAACAGTTTTATGGATCACAACAATATTTCAGTTGTGGAAGCAGGTATTGATAAAGCAAGTGTACGTGTTGATTATAATGCGAATGCTACTAATTATTATGATTATTTTCATGGCGGAGTCTATTTCACTATTTCTGATTCTGCAGCAGGTATTGCAGCGCGCAGCAATGGTGATAAATATGTAACCTTGAATGCAAACATCAACTTTATGAAAGCAGTTAATTCCGGCTACATTGTGGCGAACGCTAAAGTCGTGAGTCGAACCAACAAAATTTGTGTCGTAGAGGTTGAAGTTGTGGACGGTAAAGATCAAGTTGTAAACTCAGGAACATATACAATGTATAAGATTAAATAGAAGCAATGCTTCTATTTTTTATTCCCATAAACATTTGTTTATTGCTATTCATGTTCAAAAATAGTAAAATGGTAGTAATGTTGAACAGATTGGAGAATCTCAATGAAACAAGAAGCATTAAAGGAATATCTAAAAAAGAATAATAATACAGTTGAAAATTTCTTTGAAAATAGTGATGACTTTAACGAAGTAACAACTACTTCTAATTTTTTTATAGAAGGATACGAAGAGTTTTTTAACAATATTAAAAAAGTTATTAATCATGATGTCACTGACATTAGCGATGTAGCATTCGTGAATGACGGATTAACAAACCGATCATTTCGTTTTAAGGTAGAAGATAAGTACTATATTTACCGTCATCCTGGTGTAGGTACAGACGAATATATTCATCGTGATGGTGAAGCATTTGCTGAAAAAATTGCTGCGAAGTACGGACTGGATGATACATTTATTTTTGTTGATCCTGTCGAAGGATGGAAAGTTTCGTACTATATTATGGACTCTCATACATTAGACTATAATGATGAAACGGAAGTAACAACGGCACTTCAAGCAATTAAACGTTTCCATGATTTGCAAATCAAAGGTGATTTTGATTTCGGTATCTGGGAAAGAGCTCTTGAGTTCCATGGTAAAATTAACCATCTTGGCGAACAACAATTTAATGATTACTATGAATTAAATGAAAAAATGAAACGTGTCTACGAACTTGTTGAGTCAGATGGTGTCGAAGCTGTCTTATGTCACTGTGATTTTTATGATCCTAATATTTTATTTAAGGATGGCCGTATGTATCTCATCGATTGGGAATATGCGGGAAACGATGACCCAGCTTGTGATCTTGGGACATTCATTGCCTGCTCTGAGTATACCTTGGATGATGCGAATCGTATCTTTGATATTTATGAAGGTGAAACAATGTCGGATGAACGCCGTCGACACTTCTTTGGATATGTGGCATTATCATCTTACTATTGGTTCGAATGGGCAATTTTCCAAGAATCAAATGGTTCTATGGTAGGTCACTACTTAAAACTCTGGTATGACTATTCTCATAAATATGCTGATCATACTCTAGAATTGTATGGTGATCATTAATGATAATTGTTAGTAAAGTAATAATTTATATCATTATGGCCTGTGCAGCTGCAGGTTGTATTGCTTCAATTGTGAAACCTGAATCTGAACTTGGCCAACAATTCATGGAAGGAATTAATGCAATTGGTAGTATCTTTCTTCCGGTTGCTGGTATTATGGCATCACTGCCAATTTTATCGAAACTGGTAACAGTGGGTATTGGACCTGTATTCAAACTATTCGGTGCGGATCCTGCAATTGCAGCAACAACTCTACTAGCGGTAGATATGGGTGGGTATCAACTTGCTGAATCTTTAGCTCAAACTAAGGAAGCTTGGATTATTGCGACAACTACAGGTTATATGGCTGGTGCTACAATAGTATTCAGTTTACCTATTGCATTAAAGATTGTTAAAGAAAAATTCCACAAACAACTTTCTTTGGGTATGATGATTGGTTTTATTACCATTCCAGTAGGAGTTTTTATATCATGTATCATGATTATGCTAACAAATCCTGCGATTCGTGAGGTAGTATCAACAGATCCAAATGCAGCAACCATAGTCCTTTCAATGACGTTCCAACAAATCATTATCAATCTAATTCCTCTTATAATTGTGTGTTCATTACTAGCATTCGGTTTATGGAAGAACTCAAATGTTATGATTCGGGGGTTTCAAGCATTTGGTAAGTTTGTAGATGCTTTTACTAAGATTGTATTTACATTAGTGGTTATTGAATACTTCACTTCAGTGTTCTCAACGTTATTTGGTGGATGGGTTTTCGATCCAATCATCGCTGATTCAATTGATCAAAATAGAGCACTAGAAGTAGCTGGTTATATTGGTATGATGCTATGTGGGGCATTCCCAATGGTTTATCTCATTCAAAAATTCGCATCAAAACCAATTGAAAAATTAAGTAAGAAAATGAATCTATCAAGTAATTTTGCAACAGGAATTCTTGCTGCTACTACAAACGTGATTGCTTTGTTCTCGATGATTGATGATTCTATGGATGATCGTGATATCGTATCTCTTATTGGATTTTCGGTCTGTGGAGCCTTCTTAATTGGAGACCATCTCGCATTTACTGCAAACTTCCAACCTAACCTGATTGTTCCAGTAATGCTTGGTAAATTAGGTGCGGGGATCCTAGCTGTGGTAATTGCTCGTAAATTCGTGAAAGGTCAATTACAATAGGAGCGTAGGAGGTACTCTTTATGAATGTTATATTTCATTTATCAGAATCCGTGCGATTTGATCATTGTTATGCTAATATCATTAATTTGATTAAGTTACAAAGTGATGTCGAAGCTATTGAACTTTTAGTCAATGGAGAAGCAATCAACCTTTTAAGACATGGCAATAATGATAGGATTTCTAAGCTGATTCCAAGCGTTAATGTCGTTGCTTGCAACAATGCTATGGTTGCACATCATATTAGTGGAGAAGATCTTGTGGAGGGTGTTAAAGTCGTTCCTGCGGGCGTCTATGAATTAATTAAGAAACAAAATGAAGGTTTTGCATATATAAAACCATAAAAAACGCGAAATTCGCGTTTTTTTATTTAGTATTACTTTACAAGGTGATTCACATGATATAATAAAGAAAAAGAGGAGGAAGTTTTTTATGAAACGACTGATTAGCTTTTCTCTAGTGCTTATAATTATTCTGGCTGGATGTTCTAAAAAAGAAACAGAAGATACAAAAGAACCAGAAAAGCCAAAACCTACTGTTGTTGAAAAGATTGATGAATCAAAAGACTACATCTATAGTGAGGTCATCAGAGACGGTAAAACTTTGGATGGAATCCAGATTGATGAAATTACTGAAGAGAACAAAGATGAAAAAACTCCTGATTATTTACCTAAACTTTTAAATGGGAAAACAAACTACACTCTTGAAAAAATAGTATTTAACTTTAAAGGTGTACATTCTAAAGTCCACGGTGAGGATTACTCTGCTTTAATCGATACATATCTTGAAGAAGAAAAAGAATATCCTCAAACGGGACATACTTTTGTCTTAGCAGATTATGCGGAAACCGAAGATACCATTTCCATTATAATTAGGGATAAATATTTAACGCTTCATAATTTAGAAGGAATCAAGTCATCCTACAGTGCCTTAGTTTTCAATAAAAAAACAGGGGATAGAATGACAAATGAAGAAGTACTAGCTCACCTCAATCTGAAAATTGATGATATAACATCAAGTCTAATGATAAAATCAGTTTCTAAAAAACACGATACTGATACAATCAAAACATTAATTACTAAAAACTACTCTGAATGCAATCCTGGCGGAGCCTTCAAGAAATGTGAATATCCGCGAGAAGATAAAGCATTTTTCATTACAAGTGATAATAAACTAGTATATTTGACAGAAGGGTGGAATAATTACGAAGAAGTTATGGACAACACCATTCCATTTTCTAATATTTATAGATTCGAATAAATCTTATTGCTTATAATCTATTGAACAAAAAAGACTGACTTAATATAAGCCAGTCTTTACTTTAGTCTGAGTATTTCTTAAATATTAAGAAAGAGGGGAACTTTGGAGAGAACGCTGTAGATTTCGGTGGCATAACAGCTTCTCTATTTGTTATGAAAAGGAACTCTTCCATTGTAATTGGAGCCATCTCAATTAAGACCGCATCTTGATTGTGTTTGAAATTTTCTTTACATTGATTAGGACAGATATAGTAATCGAGAAGACTTGTATCAAAAACCCCGAAAGCTTGTGATAGAATTTGCGTATTTAAACGATAAACATCATTATTCCAAAATGCATCCGACTCAAGATCAATTAAATTCACAACGTAAGAATGCTCGCGATATGTGATTCGGAGTTGTCCTTTCAATATTGGATCAGAAGTTTCAACACATTGAAATTGATTCTTTATGAATTTATCAGCTCTTTCAAAGTGTTCAACGGAAATGTTGGGAAGAATTCGATTAATAGGGTGAATATTAGCGTCCTCAGTCTGAACAATACAACTAAACACGGTTGATTTTCTACCTAATAACGAACTTGTGTAAAGTCTGTGATGTCCATCAGCAACAGTTAGTTTAGGTATCTTTTTTAAATCCTTATGGATAGCGTTAGCAGATTCGCCTGTGAAAATGTGTAGAGTATATGGATCTACACTCACAGAATCATGCTCTAGGTCATTAAGATATTTTTTAAAATCTATTTTTGATTCACTAAGTAATAAAACTGGTGCAGCTTCTGCATTGTATAACTTAACATTACTTAACATGCCTTGAACCGTATCCGGTAAAATCAATTCATGAGTAATTATTTTTCTATTTAGGTAATCATCAACAGAAACATCACAAATAAGACTAAATTTGCCATCGTGTTCGCTTATATAAATAACATCTGGATAAGCTATTATTTTTTGAGCGTTTAGAAAGTCCTTTTTTTCCTTACTTAGAAAACGAGTGCGCTCATCAAACGCTAAACAATCGTCATTAATAATTGCAAGGTTAATAAAATCAGGATCATAGATATTGCCACTAATATTGATATAACTCTTCTTAATGGGTTTAATATTCATAATTAAGCTTCTTTCATTATTGTAATTAATGCATTAATAAGCTGGTTGTTTTCTTCAGGACGTTTCACAGCTACTCTAAGGTATTCGCCTTCGAATCCTGATTTAGGGGAAAGATCCTTAATAAACACATCATAATCGGCAAGAAGACGTTCAGTAACATAACGTGCAGTTTTACCGTTTTGAATCTTCAACATAATATAGTTTGCTTGGGAAGGATAGACTTTGATACCAGGTATTTTGTTTAAATTATAGACATATTCGGCTCTAACATTACGGAATTTATCCATTGCTCCTGCGAAATCTTTAGTATATTTATCTACGATTTGCATGTAGTATTCTCCAAATGAATTAATGTTCCAAATTGAGACGTCTTTCTTAATAAACGCGATTGTATCGTTATCCGATGTCGCAAGAATTCCAAGTCTAAATCCTGGTACACCATAAGATTTGGAAATACTTTTCACAAGATATAAATTTGGATATTTATCAAGAATATCCTCTTGCAAGAGCGTTCCATGAGATTCGATACCTACGAAATCAACAAATGATTCATCGAGAATGAGTTTAATATCGTTGTTCGATGTCCAATCAAGAAGTCTTAAAACATCTTTCTTTTTGATATAGTTTCCTGAAGGATTATCAGGATTAATAAGTACCAAGTGATCGAGCTTTTTATCATCAAAATAAGCAATAATATCATCAGTTTGATATTGATAATCTAGCTTCGATGTATCAAAATGGATTAAATTTAGGTGAGGGCAACGGTTCGGATATTCTTCAAAAGTAGGGGTAATTACACCCATAGTTCCCTCAAGGCTCTCCATTAATGATTTAATTAATTCTGCTGCACCATTTCCAATTACAATTTGATTCTCTCTTAGTTTAAAATGTTTGGCTGCAAGAAGGGTGTTCACACCCATTCCTGAAGGATAATCGCATACTAAGCGTTCGAAGTTTGATTTAATTTCATCTAAAAGTCTTTGATTTGGATAGAAGGGGTTGACCAAGTAACAGAAATCAATAAGCGTAGGATATCTCCAATAACCACCAAAGCGACGTTGCATTAACTCGAGTTTTCTTGTGATATCTGATGCAAACATCACTTGAGCAATGTCAAGGTCTTGCTTATCATCAACTTCATACCAATTAATACCGTTGTTAACGACTGCTTTAAACTCAAAATCGTCTGAATTGACGATGTATTTAAATGCGCTCTCATAGTAACTGTTTACGCCAACAGACTGCATATGTGCTTCTAAGAAGGGCATATAAACGTCTTGAATAAACTTTTGAGATAACTTATAGATATTTATTGTCTTATAGTAGCTTTCTTTTTGTAGGTAATTAAAGTCATTTTTACCAATAAAATCTGTAATACCATCATTTTCATCAATCTGAACGACAGTACCATCCATCCAGGCTTTATACTTATCAACTAAAGCTGCATTTTTGTAGGGACTTGTTAGAATCAAATCTAACAGGTGCTCATCAAAAATTAAATCCGACTCTAAAAGTAAAGTGTCTTCTTCAACAAAATAGTCTCTAGCACACATTAATGAGTAGATATTATTAGTTTTATTATAGATTTCATTCGTAACAAAGTGAATTGGTGTTTTTATGCTCATATCCTTGATAAAGGCTTCAAGAGTATCATTCTTGTAACCATCAACAATTACGATTCTCGTGAAATTACGATGATCTAATTGTCGTAGCATTCTTTCAATCATAGAGACAGAATCTACTTCAACCATACATTTAGGTTGTGATTCTGTTAGATTACCCAATCTTGAGCCGAGTCCAGCGGCGAGTATTAGTGCTTGCATTATTTTTCCTCCATTGATAACTAAGTGTTCAATAATAATATTGTATCCATAAAGTTGAACAAAGTAAAGTTACAGAAGGTATAAAAGTGTGCAAATAGTGGTTTAATAACTTATAAAAGCTGCGATATTGCAGAAATTGTATTTTTTTAGTATTAGTGACATAATGGCCAATTAATTTAATCATTATGATTCTGTTGGATTCCCGGTAATATTGTTATATAATTAACTTCGCATAATGTATATTATGTAATATTTATAATTGTATCCTAAAGTGGCTTGTTAAGCAAGTATTTGTGAACTTCTTAAATTTCAGCCTGTTTTACCTCACGAATGATATTTTTGCTTATAATATTGATTGACGCAATATAAATCACGATTTAAAATTTACTTATGATGCATCCCTTTGTGGATGTTAGAAAGCAGATAACATGAAAAATAACGTGAAGCCTTTCATTGGAAATCACTGTGAATCGACAGCAACAGGTACATTATTGAAGCAACTAGATATAAACCTATCAGAACCCATGCTTTTTGGATTAGGAGAAGGTTTAAGTTTTATTATTTGGAATAT
>JAVWLP010000036.1:0-16473 GCA_036637915.1 Erysipelothrix sp.
AAATCCCAGTCTAAATCTTTTTATATGTGTCTTACCTAACTAGGTCACTACCATTATAAGGTCATTTTTTATAGTTTATGGAATTGTGCGACATCTAAGATAAATACGGTTGCACCACCAACTTGGACTTCGACTGGGAACGATGCATAACGTCCAATATCGTAAGAAGCTGTCGAAGGAACCACTTCAGTACGTTTTTTACATTCATTTCCGATTACTTCTAAACATGCGTCAACACGGTCATCTTCAACACCAATAATTAATGTTGTGTTTCCTGCTCGTAAGAACCCACCTGTTGTTGCTAGACGCGTTACTTGGAAGTTTTCTTTATTTAATGATGATGATACAACTGAACTATCATCGTTAGATACGATTGCTAATACTAATTTCATGGGAATACCTCCTCTATCTCTAATTAATATTATAACATAATCTGTATTTTATAAAATACAGTCTTCGTGTAAATAAATTCCTAAGTAAAAACCTCACGAATGTGAGGTTTAGTTATTGAATCTAAAGTGAACGACGTCGCCATCCTTCATAACGTATTCTTTACCTTCTGAGCGCATTTTTCCAGCTTCTTTAATTGCTTGTTCACTGTGGAACTCAGCTAGGTCTTCAACATTATATGTTTCAGAACGAATAAATCCCTTTTCAAAGTCGGTATGGATAACGCCAGCACATTGCGGTGCTTTCATTCCTTCAGTAAAGGTCCATGCACGAATTTCTTGAGGTCCCGCAGTAAAGAAAGTACGAAGTTTTAAGATATCATAGCAGTTACGAACAAGAACATCTAAACCACTTTCTGACACGCCTAAATCTTGGAGGAACATATCACGTTCTTCATCTTCAAGGCTCGATAAGTCTTCTTCAACTTTAGCACATACAGCAATGACACGTGCACCACGATCTGCTGCATATTTTTTTACTTGTTGATACATATCATTGCCTTCAACATCCATAAGGCTGTCTTCATCAACGTTCGCAACATAAATAACAGGTTTAATTGTTAAGAAATGGAATGTTCTTACCACTTTCATTTCTTCATCAGTCAATGATAATTCACTTAATGGTTTATTATTTTCTAATAACTCTTTAGCACGATTAAGAATCGAAAGTTCCATCATTGCTTCTTTATCGTTTGATTTAGCCTTACGTCCTACTTTATTAAGACGGTTATCTACAGATTGTAAATCAGCTAACATCAGTTCAATTTCAATAATTTCGATATCAGAAATTGGATCTCCAACAATACCATGCTCATGAACAATGTCACTATTAGCAAAACAGCGGACAACATGCGCAATCGCATCAACTTCACGAATATTAGACAAGAATTGGTTTCCTAACCCTTCTCCTTTTGAAGCTCCTTTTACAAGTCCCGCAATATCTGTAAATTCAAATGTTGTTGGGATAATTTTCTTTGATTCAATAAATTCACGAATCGTATCGAGACGTGGGTCGTTTACTTTAACGACACCAACATTAGGTTCGATGGTTGCAAATGGATAGTTTGCAGCTTCTACCTGTGATTTCGTAATTGCGTTAAATAACGTTGATTTACCAACATTTGGTAAACCAACAATTCCAGCTGTTAATGCCATAGATTAATCCTCACTTTTTTCAATTATTTTTTTTAGTTTCTTAGCGAACTCATGACGTGGCATCATAATGACTGCACCACATCCTTCACACTTTATTTTAATATCAGCACCCATACGAACAATCTTAAAATATTGTGATTTTTTACAAGGGTGATCTTTTTTCATTTGCACAATATCACCAAGATTAAAGTCCTTGTTGTCCATACTATTCTCCCTTTAATTTATAGGCAACCATTGTATTTTCTAGTAAGCTTGCGATAGTCATCGGACCCACTCCTTTTGGAACAGGTGTTGCGTAGGCTGCTTTTTCATAAGTCCCTGGTTGAACATCACCCACAATTTTACCATCAATACGATGAATTCCAACATCAACGAGAACATGGTTATCATGGATCATGGATGCTTCTATAAACTGTGCTTTCCCTATTGCCACGACTATTATATCATTTTCTGCTATCAATGATTCAAGATTTGTTGTTTTTGAATGCGCAATTGTGACGGTTGCATTTTCCTTCATAAGAAGTGACGCTACCGGTTTGCCCACTAATCGGCTTCTCCCAATTACAAGTGCTCTTTTCCCAGAGATTTCAATGTCATATTCCTTTAATAAGGTCATGATTCCTTTAGGAGTACAGGGTATAAATCGCGGTTGATCTAATGCGAGTAATCCGACATTTTCTGGATGAAGTCCATCCACGTCTTTATAAGGGCTTAATGCGTTAATAACGATATCTTCATCAAGATGTTTTGGAAGGGGTAGTTGAACAAGAATACCATCAACACGGTCATCTTGATTCAAATCTGAAATTAATGATAATAAAGTTTCTAAACTTGTATCTTCAGGAAGAAGATACGCTTGAGATTCAAAGCCAACCAGTTCGCATTGCTTAACCTTTGAATTTACGTAAGTTTGAGATGCAGCGTCGGTACCCACTAATACTACGGCTAAGCAAGGAACTCTTTTCCCCTGCTCTATAAGTAATTCTACCTCAGTTCTTAAGTTGTTTTTAATTTTCTTCGATACTTCAAATCCATCTAATTTCATATCGCTTTCCTCCCATTAACGTCTTTTATAATATCATACCTTATAAAACCTTTCCATCGCGAACCCTAAGTATAATAGTCACCGGACCATCATTATTCAGTTCAACATTCATATGCGCTTGAAACACTCCTGTTTCTACCTTCAACGATTGTTTTTCTAACTGTTGATTAAAGATTGAAAACAACGTTCGCGCTTCATCAGGATGCATGGCTTGAGTAAAGCTTGGTCTGTTGCCTTTACGTACATCTGCCGCTAATGTAAATTGGGAAATTGATAATACTTCTTTGCCATGTTGATGGATACTTTCATTGATTTTTCCGTCCCCATCTTCAAAGATTCGCATATTCGCAATTTTGTCAGCTGCCTTAGAGACATCCGCAAACGTATCTCCATCCTCAAGACCCACTAATAAAACAAATCCTTCTTGAATTGACCCAGTAACTTGATTATCCACTGTCACTTTCGCATTTTTCACCTTTTGTATTACAACTTGCATGAAATCACCTCTCTCTTATTCTACATGAAACATGGTACAATAAATAGAGGTGATAATTATGAATAAACCCTTAGCTTTCGAAGTACGACCTGCTTCTCTTGATGACATTATCGGTCAAAAACATATTCTTGGTGAAAATCAAATTTTAAGAAATTTAATCAACAATAATGAACTCCCATCAATGATCTTTTTCGGTCCTCCCGGTACTGGAAAAACAACTACTGCGATGGCACTTGCGGAAGCATTGAATCGACCTTACCGTATTTTTAATGCTGTCACAGATAACAAAAAGAAACTTGATCAACTTTTCATTGAAGCGGAAATGAGTCGAGGTTTAGTTGTCATTATTGATGAAGTTCATCGCCTCAATAAAGATAAACAAGACATCCTCTTACCACACATTGAAAACGGCTTGATTACAATGATTGGCGCAACGACTGCAAATCCCTATTTTTCAATCAACCCCGCTATCCGTTCGCGCGTGCATCTCTTTGAATTTTATCCTCTTACTCAGAAAGATATTGAAGAAGTCTTAACACGTGCAGCGAAATCATTTGAAGACCGTATCAAAATTGATACAGATGTTATTGCTTCGATTGCTCGTTCTGCAAACGGCGATGCAAGGTTTGCGCTAAATGCTTTAGATCTAGCTTCAAAATCATTTATGGTTGATACAATTACAATGGAACATCTTGGCCAATTATCTTTATCAATGAACATTACGATGGATAAAGATAGTGACAATTATTATGACACGTTATCTGCATTTCAAAAATCAATCCGTGGTAGCGATGTCGATGCTTCTCTCTATTATCTTGCGAAACTTATTCAAGTTGGCGATTTCGACTCCATTGAAAGACGACTGATTGCGACAGTCTATGAAGATATAGGTCTTGCCAATCCTGCACTATGTGCACGCGTCGTTACTGCACTTGAAGCAGCACGGAAAATAGGTTTCCCTGAAGCACGTCTTCCAATCAGTGTTGTAGTTATAGAATGTGCACTATCCCCAAAGTCAAAATCAGGTGAAGCATCAATCGATGCAGCCTTGTCAACAATTCGAAACACTGCTCATCAAGTACCGAAATACTTAAGACTCAATGCGGTTGGCATTGATGATGAAGATAAGTACGACTACGGCCGCCCCGACCTTTGGCGAAAAATTCAATATCTTCCTGATGAATTAAAAGATACACGATTCTATGAACCCCAAAATCTCAATTCTGCCGAAAAAACATATGCTGCAAATAATGATGCATTAAAACAAACAAAGCGATCTTCTAATTTGAGACAACTAAAGAAAAGCAAGTAGACTCTCAAAGTTAGCCTTACCTATTTCTAAAAAAAAGCACTAAGATATTGTTCTTAGTGCTTTTCCATACTACTTGCGAAGAATATTAATTTCTTTCACAATACTATTAAATCCATCTCCAAATTGTGAAGACTCTACCACTTCTTGCTCACCTATTATAAGTCTTCGATAGTCATCAACTCCAGTACTAAATTTCTCACTTTCTTTTTCTTTATAATAAGGAGATTGATACTTAGATTGACGATAAAATTCTTTAAGCGTTTCGTCTTTAATTTGATCTTTTTCATCCGCAAAATATTCGTCATAATGAAAATCTACAATATTATTTGAGCTCTTATCGTATACGACTTGCATACTACCAAATATCCCTTCTCCTAAATCACGTGTCACCGATATTATGGATTGCGTTGATTTTTGATTTAGTTTTGGTTCTATTTGTTTTAATAACGGAACAAATCCGTTATTCACACTATTAGATGATCCATCAGGAGATTTAAACTCACCACTTACTGAATTTTTTTCAATAACTTGACTTTCTAGATATGTCATTGCATTTACAATGGTTACTAAGGAAATGCTAGTTCTGTCATTCGCCATTTGCCAATTTGCATATCCAGAAGTCCTTTTAGTTTGATTTTTCCATGTCGTATCATAATAGTTGTCAGGTGCTTTTTCATCAAATCGTATCGAGAGTATTTTATCTCCATCTTTAATCACTGAGTCAATCGCTAAATAACTACCGTCAAAGAGTAATGAATCGTAGTAATAGTCTCCTACTAAAACTCCTTCCGACGGTCTTCCCGACCACTTCATCTTTGCATCTTTGTCCGCACCAGTAAACTTCGGACCCTCTTTTTTTCCTGTAGTAGGGCCTGATACAACATCAAACTCACTGATTTGACCGTTAATATTAAGCTTCACGGATTTGGTGTCAACAGGTGACTTAGCTTCGGGATTGCTCTTTGTCGTGCATGCACTTAGAACTAAACATATTCCCAGTACGACTATTATCTTTTTCATTAAAAACCTCCCTTTTTCTTACTTTAATCATACGGGGTATTTACTACACTCGTCAATTCGCTAGCTTTCTTCACATGAAAAAAGCCATGACTTAACATGGCTTAGGGTTTATATATGAAATTATTTAACTTCAACTGCTGCTTTTTGAGCTGCTTCGATTCCTTTTACGAAACCATCTTTGTTGATTGAAACTGTAGCTTTAACGTCTTTATCGTCGTTAGCACCTTGGATAGCTTTTAAATCTTTACCGATTGTCCATTCGTTGAATTTAGCAATTTGTTCATTCCATTCAAGTTTTGAACCGGCTTTTTTCATTCCGTAATCTGCACCTTTTTCAAGTTTTGTACGGAGTTCGTCAGTACTACTGATTTGTGCTTGATCAATAAATGTGTAAACTACTTTACCATCTTTATCAAATCCAACTGCAGTAACTGTTGTATCGATTTCTACTTTATCTTTTGCAACTGAAGCTGATGATACTGAACCTACTTTAGCAAGTCCTTTTACTTCTTTAGCGTTTGCAATTGCTTTTTCAACTGATGCAATGTAACCATCGATATTTACTGATACTGATGCTTTAACGTCTGCATTATCGCCTGCTTTTTTGATTTCTGCAAGGTCTTTTCCAACCATCCATTTTTCAAGTTCAGCGATTTGTTCGTTCCATTCAAGTTTTGAACCAGCTTTTTTCATTCCATAAGCTTCGCCTAGAATTTTTTTAGATTCTTTGATAGTTGCTGTGAAATCTTTAGCTTGGCTGTTTTGGTTTGTATCGATTTGAACCTGTTTAACTTTATCTCCGTCTAATACGACTGTAGCATAAGTTACGTTTGATTCAAATTCTCCAGCTTTATTTTCTTGAGCTGCGACAACAATACCTGTTCCGATTTTTAGGGCTCCGCCTGCATTTTCTTCTGGTTTTTTAGTATCTTCTTTTTTACCACAACCAGTTAGAACTAGCATCCCTACTAGTAAGACTGCAAATAATTTCTTCATGTTATTCCTCCTACGAATACACTACCATTGTAATGTTACTGCTATCATTGGTCAATACGTTCTCAAGTTTTTTCGCACTGTATGAGCTCGATTTCACAAACTTCTCAACAATATAATCGTTTTTGTGAAGTTTTCTCCTGTTTTAACAGGAAACACTTCCAAAGCGATATCTTCGTTTTCTGACCTTTTTTGTTTTTTTGGTTTGTAACATACTTTTTCACAAGCAATACATCTATTAATCTTTCTCGATTTAAACTATTTCATTTCCTTATCACTTTGAATCCGTTGAGATAAGTTATACTCTTTTTCGAAGGTTACTTATGAAATCAATTAAAAAATACATTATAATTTTATTGAGTTTACTTCTACTTGCTGGATGTGCATCTCCTACTGCCAAAACAATAGACATAAACGACGATTCAATCCCATCAATTTTTTCTGTAATTGGCGAGAAAACTATCACCTATACCGATAGCTCACAAAAAGATGGTGTTCGCTCTACTGAGCTAACATACAAAAGTGGTGAGCTGTCTGAAGAAGAAATTGTGGAATACACTGAGTATTTGTTAGATAAAGAGAACTACATTACGACTCAAGAAGTTTCGGAAGTTAGTGCTACAGTTACTACATGGCAAATAGCAAAAGAATCGAAGAGAAATGACAACATTATTTTAATAACATTTAATTATGAATCCAGGGGAGAAGTCATCATAAACTACGCGACAGGTCCTGGAACACTTACACGCTATTAAAGGAAAAACCATCACATTTGCGATGGTTTTGTTTCTTATTTAGACCTTCCGCGTGATTGACTGCGTGGTTTGCGATCGCGTGAGCGATCATTACGACGGTCTTTGTTACGGTTGTCATTATCACGATTGCGATCATTACGATTATCTCGTGAACGATCATTGCGTCCACGACTACGATTACGGTCACGACCGCCTCGTCCTTCGCTGACTGCAAATTCGTCTTCAATTTGTGACTCAACACGAATGTTATTGATTGTCATTCCTGAAATCTTGTCCATGACCATTTTTAAATGTTCACGTGGGACTTCAACAGTAGTTGTTGAATCGGAAATTTTGATTTTTCCAATATCTCTACCTTTAATACCGGTTGCAGTGGCAACTCCACTTACGATGTGTGCAGCACTGATGTCATCGTTGTTCCCGATTGAAAGCATAATTCGTGAGATTTCAGTACGATTTTTTGTTTGTTTATCGCCTGATTTACCCTTAATAGCTTCAAGGTTATATTCACTAATTGTTTTATTAATAAATGCAATGATAACTTCTTCTTGCGTAACGCCACGTTTTTGTAGTCCTTCGTAAGCGATTGAGAAGAGTTTACCTTGTTCTTCTGAAGACCATTTTTCAATATCTTGGTGAAGTTGTTGAACTAATACTTCATTCAATTCTTCTTTTGATGGCAATGGTTTTTCAGTGATTGTTGAGTTAGATAAACGCTCGATTTGACGAATTGCGTAATGTTGACGGCGTGGTACGAGAGTAATTGCTAACCCTTCTTTACCTGCACGACCTGTACGTCCAATTCGGTGAACATAATATTCTAATTCTTGAGGGATGTCGTAGTTGATAACAACATCCATGCTGTCTATATCAATTCCTCGAGCTGCAACATCAGTTGCGATAAGAACTGATACCATTCCTTGACGGAAACGGTTCATAACCATTGAACGCATTTCTTGTTTCATGTCACCATGAAGTCCAAGTGCAGGGAATCCCGCTTTATTTAATTGCGTTGCAAGTTCATCAACCATTTTCTTAGTATTACAGAAAATCATGGTTCCTTTCGATTGATGAATTTGGAGTAATTGCTTCACTAGATCAATTTTTTGATTTGATTCAACATTATAATAAACTTGTTCGATTCTAGATACGGTTAAGTTATTTCGTGATAAAGCAATTTTCTTAGGGTTAACTAAGAAATCATCACTAAGTTTGATAATTTCTTTAGGCATTGTTGCTGAAAATAAAGCCATTTGACGTTGTTCAGGTAGATATGAAAATATTTCAATAATATCGTCAATGAATCCCATATTTAACATTTCATCTGCTTCGTCTAATACAACGTGTTTACAATTATTTAAACGGATTGTACGGCGACGTAAGTGATCCATTAAACGACCTGGTGTTGCGACTACAATGTCTACTCCACGTTTAATATCTTTGATTTGTTTATCAATCGGGCTTCCACCATAAACACAAACAATCTTAATGTCTTGTTTGTATCGTGCAAAGCTTCTCATTTCATCTGCAACTTGCATACACAATTCACGTGTCGGACATAACACAAGACCTTGTGTTATTTTCTTATCCTCACGGTTAATGCTTGATAGCATTGGCAATCCAAAAGCTGCTGTTTTACCAGTCCCTGTTTGTGATTGCGCCAATAAATCATGGTTTTCAAGCAAAATTGGAATGGCTTCCGATTGAATATCAGTTGGATTTTCATATCCTTTTTCCAAGACTGCTCTTACTATTTCTTCCTGTAATTCTAATTCTTTAAATGTCATTTATATTCCTACTTCTTTTCTAGCACACGAGATTAAGTATAACATACATTAGCAACAATTGTTATTATCACACTCAAATTTCTGATAAATATTAGCTTTCACACACCACCACATTTTCCACTATTCTAGCTTTATTATTTAATAATAATAAAAACGAGCAGAGATTCTTTTCCCCACTCGTTTAAATAATGCGCTTTCAGTTTTTATACATTTAGCTCTAACATAACTGGACAGTGATCACTTCCTAAGATTTGATCATATATTTCTGCATCTTTGATTTGTTCTTTTAGTTTCTCAGATACAACGAAGTAATCAATTCTCCATCCCGCATTACGACTGCGAGCATTAAATCGGTAACTCCACCATGAATAACGTTCTTCAACATTGCCATGAATATGACGGAATGAATCTACAAAACCGGACTCTAACAAGTTTGTAAATTGATTTCTTTCCTCATCAGAGAATCCTGGATTTTTTCGATTTGCACTTGGATTTTTCAAATCAATTGGATTATGAGCAACGTTTAAGTCACCGCATAATACAACAGGTTTTGTCGCGTCAAGTTCCATTAGGTATGCTCTAAAGTCGTTTTCCCATTGCATTCGATACTCCAGACGTTTTAATTCTTGTTGTGAGTTTGGAGTATATACACATACCAGATAAAATGATTCGTATTCACATGTAATAACACGACCTTCGGTGTCGTGATGATCGATATTGATACCGTAGTTGACTGTAAGTGGCTCTATTCTTGAGAATACAGCAGTTCCTGAGTAACCTTTCTTATCAGCATAATTGTAATATGCATGGTACCCTTCAGGTTCATAATCTATCTGACCCTCTTGCATTTTTATTTCCTGTAGACACAGAACATCTGTGTCTAACGAAGCAAACGATGCTTCAAACTCTTTATTCATTACTGCTCTAAAACCATTTACATTCCACGATACTAATTTCATTCCAACCTCCATAGTTCGCTAAATGGCATGAATTGGACTTTATTACTTGATTCCTTTGCTTTCTTACGATGAATATCAATGTCATTCTCATTTTCATTCTTTAGAATGTCAGAATCTCCCATATATTCAACATAGACTGCTTTTTTTAAATAGAACCAACGTCCCACAACTTCATGAATCACATTTTCGCGACTCTCTGCTTCTTCAATGATACTGTTTTTAGCCCATTCTAACAAATGACTTGCTTCAAGTGTCGCATTTTCACAAAATTCTTGACTACTTCCGTAATGTTTACGATTTTGCTCCCTTTGAAGTGATTGAATCGGAGTCCGATTCAATATCATAATTTCATAGAGTGCTAATAGTGTATCTGCCTCTTTTAGAGATAAGAAAAGAACACGACTGCGAAAGGGTCCTAAGAGAGCTCCTTGCTCCGTCATTGCATAATAGCACCCTTTCGCTTCATAATAGCTTCCATCATAAATTACGATTGCGGCATCATGATAGAAAGTCTTCGAATACAAAATATAAGAAACTTTAAGACTATCTTGTGGTATCTTATAGATATCTTTATATCTAATAATTTTATTGGATACCAAATTTTTATTTACGGTAACTGGATAATTCGTAAGAACACGACATTGCGGATCCAATTGTTGGATCTTATCCAAAACACTTTCTTCTTCTGGATTCAATGCGAGATAATCCTCGAGATATCCGTTAAAGCAAGGATACAATTCACCTTCATTTTTTTCAAATTCATTTAAAATATCATATAACGCCATAAAATCCCCCCCCTAGCATCATTTATCATTCTGACATATTTCACATTAATATTAAAGTATTTATACCATCATCTTCAATTTATACACTATAATATAGTGAAAGGGAGGATTGTTATGATTAATACAATAATTGCACCACAACATTACCACGAGGAACTTAAGAGAGAGTTGCTTAAAAATAAAAAACATCTTCTCAATATGATGGTTCGTGATTTTGACTTTGTTTTCTTTAATCCGCAAACCTCAAGTAGAGAACTTGAACTTGATATTTTTCACGCTCTCTCTACGATTGAAATATCAACATTAAGCTCGATTATTGGTTTTCCCAAAACAATCGATATGTTGATAAACTTTAGTAAAGAACTTCTTCTCTACAATATCAATCCAGATGATTTACCTCAGGATACGCCACTTCAACGAGATATTTACGCTTGTGTTTTAGTAGTCCTTGAATATCTGTCTAAACCTGAAGTTCCCCAAGGATCCTTCAATATTTATGAACACGGTCTTAGTTATGCTCAAAAGTCTTTCTTAAGATTACACAATCTGTCTATAGTTGAAGTACCATCACAAACGCCACAATCAATACGTTATCGTGTTGCCTTAAACCTCCGTACAGAAATTGAAGCAACAGTTCAAGATATCCTTCTACAGAAGCAAGAATCTGCAGTTGTAGCCATGCCAAATATGGATGCTGCTCTTCCTTTAATTGAGAGTATTCTTCCTCGTTATGGCATTAGTTATCATTTCTATGATGATAATCAAGTTCTCGTATCTAAACATTTTAAGTCACTCTTTGAATACAGTCTTAATCCATCGACTGAAAAATTGATCAACGTACTCCAAAGCAATGCATTAAATTTTTATAATTTTGAATCCTATTTACTTCTTATAGACCACTTCAAGCTAGAACTCAGTGATATTCTTAGCGGTTTTCCTGTACTTGATGAATCTTGGCCACGTGACCTTTATCGTCACTATGCGAATGTCTCAGAAAATCTTGAAGAGGTACAATCTATTCTTCAAACGATTCACGCGTCATCCATCGATGAAGCAATGATAGTAGCTTACAATACACTCTGTAACATCTATCCTATGCGAAATCTTATACCGCTAAAGTCATTAATCACGCAATCTCTGACTCTTTACAATGAAGATACATTGCCTTTTTTCTACAGATATGTTGAAAACTTAAAATCAGCAAATGCTAAATTAAACACGATCCAATTTATAGATATGAGTCAGCTCCCACTTCAACCTGTAGAAAATTTATATATATTAAATTTAACCGCTAAGACCTTTCCAGTTACATCATCACGCACAGGAATCATTGATGAATCTTACCTTAATAAAGTTCCTGAATATCCAACACTTGATAAGCGAACTCAGGATACTTTAGCTCAGCAGATGCGAATCTTCAATATTTCAGACAACCTAACATTATCTTTTTCATCTTCAACTTATGAAGGTAAAAGTGTCGAACCTTCATATCCTGTCGATACATTTTGTAAACAAAACAATATCTCCTTATTACCTTGGAGTATCCAACAAGCTCTATCTAGAAAGCAAACAACCCATCGTTTATCACCAGAGATTGCGAAAACGCTCTTCTTAGATGATGGACGAATTCGTGGTTCTATCTCTTCATTTCAACTCTATACCCAGGACCCGTATCAATTTTTCATTGAACGTGGTCTTAAACTAAAGAAGCCAGAACCCTTTGCACTTAATCCACTCATTCTCGGCACCTTTAATCATGCCATCATGGAATCACTACACATTGATAAAGACG
The DNA here is from genome assembly GCA_036637915.1 of Erysipelothrix sp. GTDB lineage: Bacteria > Bacillota_I > Bacilli_A > Erysipelotrichales > Erysipelotrichaceae > Erysipelothrix. The sequence goes on from JAVWLP010000036.1 coordinate 12,549, forward strand.
TTCAAGATCTTCATGTCATTAAGGAAAGCTTTTCTCCCCGGGATTTAAAGTCTCAACTCATATTTAAGCGAAATGACGAAATGATGGATCGAAACATAAACTTCGTATTAAACTCAATTACTAGTTCCAAGTTTGAACCAAGTATGAGTGAGAAGCAATTTGAGGACAGTTCCTTATTTCCTTCAATCACTCTAAAAGGAATTATTGACCGTATCGATGTAAATAATGACAATATTCTCATTGTAGACTACAAATCAACAGCACAATCCCTTGCACAAAAAAGGGTTCAGTCCGGAGAACAACTTCAACTTTTAACCTATGCAATGATTGGGCACCGTAAATTCAATAAAGATGTCTTAGGTGTCTTCTATTTTGGTTTTACAGATAAAAACAATAAAATAAATCGCCGTGATTTTAAACCAGCAGGTGGCATAGTGACGCTTGAACATAATCCCGAAGAAGCTTGGAAGCAAAACAAACGATACTCAGGCTGGTATTTCCAGTCTCCCGATGATAGTTTTGAAAATGTAGAATATTATGGTGGACTGAGACAATTGAAGAGTGGCGAAATTAGTACCTTCAGAAAACCTTATGATTTCATAAAGGTTTCCAACTTACTAACTGAGGTTTATGCTCAAATTACGACACAAATACTCAACGGAGTAATTGATGCAGACCGTTTAGAATTTGAAATTGACCCCAATTTAAATCTTAAGCAAGGAGATGACACTAATGACTCAATTTAATCCTCAACAACAAGCTGCTATCGATGCACTTGGGCAAAATGTCATGGTCTCCGCATCTGCTGGAGCGGGAAAAACGACAGTTTTGATTGCTCGATTGATGAAGCGAATTATTCAAGATGGCGTTCGTATTGACGAAATTTGCGCAATGACTTTTACGGAAGCTGCAGCTTCTGAAATGAAAATACGATTACTAGAAAGTTTAAATAAAGAAAACACTGTGTCTCCTTCCACCTTTTTAGAGGAACAAATAACTCTTGTGGAAACTGCCCAAATATCGACCATTCACTCTTTCTGTCTCACAATTGTAAAGAATTATGGCTATATTCTAGGAATTGATCCAAGTCGTACTGAATCTATTCTAGATCCTGCGAATGCACTTTTACTACAGGAACAAGCTATGAAAATGACACTCAACCAATTTATGAGAGAAGACCAAGAACAGACAATGAGAATGTTGAATATCTTCAACTCAAATCCCTTAAACTTCTCAGCTCTCGAAAATGCAATTTATCAAACTGCCACATGGTTACTTGGTAAAAAGAACCCACAGACAGAGATAGAATCGGTATTGAGTACCTATCGTTCGCAAGGTTTTGGTGATCTACCAACATCGTTTAAAAATGCTTTCGTACTCAGTTTTGAAAGGCCCCTCGAAGCACTTAAACAAGATTTAATGAAGATGGTAAGTGTTATCGATTCAGATTATGACAAAACAGATAAAAAAGGTATGAAGTTTGAGACTCAGGCTCAAACCTGTCTTAAAGCAATTGAAGATATTAACGACATTCTTGTAAGAATTAAAAATCATGACTCATCATTCTATGATTCATTGGTGGATGTCTTAAACTTCAAAATAATTCCAGATGGGAAAAACGAAACGTATACTGAACTTCGCGAGCAACTCGCCGACAGAATCAAGACATTGGTGGAAAACCACCAGCCGCTGGATGCTCACATCAAATTATTAAACAAGCAATATGATGATATCGCCTGTCTACTCAAAATGACTACAACCTACCTCGATCACTATCAGTCACTCAAAACCACAAATAATTGTCTGGATTTTAATGACTTTGAATCATTAGCTTTACAAATTTTAACATCACAAAACGGTATCATTTCTGATCTCGTTCAATCCCAGTATCAAGAGGTTATGGTTGACGAATTTCAAGATACCAATGAGTACCAAGATGAAATTATCCGACTTATCTCAAACGGCCATAATATTTTTAGAGTGGGTGATGTGAAACAATCGATTTATCGTTTCCGTGGCGCGAAGCCACACATCATGCAAAATCTTATGCATGATCAAGCAGCACTTAATCTCTTCTTAAGTTTTAACTATCGTTCCAAAGAAGATATTGTTTCCTACAATAACTATGTTTTCGATAAGCTCATGAATCTGACCTATGGTATTCAATACAATGAACATGATCATGTAAATACTGGAATACCCCAACAAAAAGAAGATTCACATCCGGTTGAATTTCATATCATTGAACGTGGTGATGATTACTATCCTGAATCACCTCACGAACAACGCGCCCAATATATTGCGCAACAAATTATTCACTACCACGAATTAGGATATAAGTTTAGTGATATGGCCATTCTCGTTCGTTCTCACGGTAGCAAGAGCTATCTCAAGAAAGCTTTTGAAGACGCAGGAATTCCTCATTACATTGATGACCAAAGTGGCTTTTACAACTCTGAAATTATTCAAAATGTGCTCTCTCTTCTACGTTTTGTTCAGACAGGTAGTGAATACTACTTGCCGTATGTCCTCACATCACCATTTTATAACTTAACTGACGACGACCTAGCGCTCTTGAAAATTAATCACGGTTCTCTATATCAGGGCCTTAGCATTGATTTCCCTGCCATTCATGAACAGATTCAACATTTTAAACTAACGTGGAAAAGTCAAAATATTATGATTACTCTTCAGGAAATCATAAACTTGAATAATCACTATTTAAACAGCCTTTCGTTACAAGATAAAACAAACTTGGATTTTCTACTTGAAAAAACGCAACAATTCATGAGTGCTGGAACGCCTACACTTAGCCAATATTTAATATTTGTAGAAAAAATCGAAAAGGATACATCAAGTGAAGCATCGCCTTTAAATAAGGATGCGGATATAGTAACAGTAATGACAATCCATCAATCTAAAGGATTACAGTTCCCAATTGTATTCCTGTGGGGAATGGGTGGACACACAGTTCGTGATCACTATCAAACACTCCTTACCGATGATCAACTCGGAATTGCCCTCAATCACATTAGTCTTCCTTACCGTAGCGAAGAAGAGAACATCTTAAGAAATGTAATTGAGTTTAATCAAAATCATGAAGAGCTTGAGGAAAGTCTCCGACTCCTTTATGTTGCACTAACACGTCCTCAAAAGCATTTAGTCATGGTGGATGTCGTAAAAGAATTTACAAGACACCCACTATCATTCGATTTACTATTTAATCATAAACGCAAAATGGACCTGCTGCTTGCAGCAAGTCCAAACGCAACTAAAGTAGTAGTTCTCTCTGCGCAAGACATCCCAACGAATCGTTATGACCAAATAGTTGAGGAAGAAGTATCTGATATTATTGTTGGTTCATTCACTGAAGAAATTCCGCTTTCTCCACATTTACCCAATACTCCGATTGATCTCTCTTTCGTATCCCTTGATGGTATGAAGTATGGTACAACCCTCCATAACGCGATGGAAATACTGCCCGATACGATTTGGACTGATGAGCAACTCAGTGGCTACGAACCAAGATTTCAATCAATATTGAAACGATACAATACTCACCCATTTACTCAAGACATTTATAAGAACTATACAGAGTTCTATCACGAAACACCTTACATCAGTCTCTTTGAATCAGGTGTTATCGACTTCTATGCCGTAAATGATAGTCATGTTATTCTCGTTGATTACAAAAGTGATAGGGCTGATGTGTCAACCATAATCGACCGCTATACAGAACAACTAAGCGATTATTATGACCTATTAAAACAAGCTTATCCTAATCATTCAATTGAAGCCTACATTTATAGCTTCAACCATAATGAATATATTAAGGTTGCGTAGTCGTTATTTGAATTTTTAGATACAACATAATAAATATCCACCAGCTTAGCTGGTGGTTTTTCATATGCGGGCGTAGCCCTTT
>JAVWLP010000037.1:0-15360 GCA_036637915.1 Erysipelothrix sp.
AAGAGCAACTGTTTGCATTGATTCACCAGCAGCAATGCGTTCGCGAGCTTTGGCTGCATCATCTGCATTATCAACTTGAAGAATGCTCATCTTACGTGGGCTATTTTCAGCTACCAGTGTATCGAAATCAGCTTCCATTTCATTCTTTAAAAGTTTAACCATTTTTAATTGAGCAAGAATATTATCTTTGTAGTATGCTTCCTCAGTTTCATAACCAATTTGTTTGTAGAGTTTTTCGAATTCATCGCCAAATGTTTTCTTGTATTCTTCCAACATCTTGCGACCTTCACCATCAACTTCTTCATCAGAAATTGTTTCTACAAGTTGTGATTGTGATTGTTGTAATACTTTTTGTGTACCGTAAGCATTCTTAATTAATCCGAAGACTTCATTATCTGTGATGGATTTACCATTAACATTTACAAGTTCTTCTGAATTTGAAATCTTTGCAGTTGCATCAGTACATCCAGTTAGGATTAATAATGTAAGTAATACAGCTAATATCTTCTTCATTATTCGCCCTCCTTAATTCCCATGAAATCTAAGAGACTTTGCTTTGTTGCATCATCTTTATATTTGATATCAAGAGTTTGAGCATGTTTCCATACTGCTTTGTATCCAACTGTAGGATTTGCATTTTCAAATGCAGCTACGAAATCATCGTTTGCTTTCAAGCTATCAATGCTTGTATCAACTAAGATTAGGTGACGACCAAAGTTTGTTTGAACCCAGTCAGTTACAACACCGTTTTCTGCTGCGAGTGAAGCATCTTTAAATTCTGCTACTAATTGTGTATTTGTAACATCAACATAACCAACAAGTCCACCTTGAAGTGCGGAGTTTGTATCATCTGATTTTGCTGAAGCCACTTTATCAAATGTTTCACCTGCATTAAGTGATGCGATAACTTCATCCATCTTAGCTTGTTCAGCTTCAGTAGGATTTGCAGGATCTTCCATTTTCACAAGAATGTGTTTCACAATTCTTGGTTTGTTTTGATTAAGGAATGGTGTGATGTAGAGAGCTTCATTTTCACCAGCAAAATCAAAAACTAATTTATCTCTTTTATGCATATTTTCAAAGAAAATATTTAACTCACTAATATCTTTGTAGCCCATTGATTTAAGGTAGTTTTCAACTTCTTTTAATCCTTTGCTACCTGTTTCTGCGAATTGTGATTTTAAAGCCTTAGCCTGTTTCTCACCATATTCTTTTGCTTCATCTGTTGTTGGAACTGAAGAAATTACTTCTTTCTCAAACAACTTATAAAGTTCGCCATTTCCGTTTTGTTTTACTACATCAGTATATAAGTCATCAGCTAAATAATTAACACCTGAAATTTCTGATACGACATGTTTACCGTCGACTTTTTTACCTTTTAAAACCGAATTCATTTGTTGAGAGCTATAATATCCGATTCCAACAATGAAAACTAATCCAATAACGATGACAAACCAATATTTTTTTAAATTGTCAATCATTAGATTCCTCCTTTGTATCTTTTTAATTATAGGTTATTTACAAACCCAATGCAATAATATCAGTGTATTTTACACGGAGTTACTAAGGTAAACAAAATTATCTTGTGTTATAATGAATTCACGATTATCAGAGAGGAAATGAAGAAAAATGGCACAATTGAAAATTGAAAATCTTCATGTAGAAATTGAAGGTAAAAAAATCTTAAAAGGCGTTGATCTTGTGGTAAATGAAAATGAGATTCATGCTATCATGGGTCCTAATGGTAATGGAAAATCTACCTTACTTTCCGCTATCATGGGACACCCACGCTATGAAATAACAGAAGGGTCTGTATTCATTGATGATGTTAATGTATTAGAACTTGAAGTTGATGAACGAAGTAAGTTGGGACTTTTCTTAGGAATGCAGTATCCTCAAGAAGTTTCAGGAGTAACAAATTCGGATTTTATGAAGTCTGCAATGAATGCACGTCGTGAGTCACCTATTGGTTTGTTTGAATTTGTAAAATCAATGGAAACCAGTGTTGAGCGATTGAAGATGAAGGAAGACTTAGCACACCGCTTCTTGAATGAAGGCTTTAGTGGTGGTGAAAAGAAACGTAATGAAATACTTCAAATGATTCTTCTAGAGCCTCGTTTCGCGATGCTCGATGAAATTGATTCAGGTCTAGATATTGATGCTTTAGGTCTTGTAGCTCGTGTCTTAAAAGAAGAACAAGATAAACGTAAAATGGGACTCATCATTGTGAGTCACTATGAGAGATTCTTTGAGTTGATTCGTCCAACCCATACTCATGTCATGATGGATGGGAAGATTGTCTTGACTTCAGATGCGACACTTGTAACGAAGATTGATCAAGATGGTTACGATTGGATTGATGCGAAACCTGCTGAGACCGAGAAGGAATACAAACAACGAATCGCTTTAGAATCTTGTGCAATTCGTGATCGTGTAGGTAAATAAAATGCGAAATATAGATAAAACACAAACAATAAGTCTTAGTGAAGGCTTAAATCACTTTCAAGTGACTGTTCGTGATGATATCTCAGTAACACTTCAAATTCTTCCTAATACACAAGGAACTGTCTATTTAGAAGTTTTGGGTTCTGGAGACATTACCTTAGATATAAATGTTGGTGAAAATAGTAATTGGAAGTATTTATGGATAAACCATAGTAATGATGCGTTACAAGTGAATGAGCATATTATCATGAATGAAAATGCACATTTTGTTGCGAATTACGGTGAAATGTCTTTGGGTAACCATAAGAAACAAACACATATTGAGTATTGTGGAATCGGTTCACATGTTGATTTCAGAGGTGCTGTGGTTGCTTTTGATAAACTTGATTGGAAGATTACAGCGGATCATCAAGCGAAGAAAAGTTATGCAATGGTAAACTGTAATGCAATTGTGCTTGATAATGCGAAACTGAAGCTTGAAATTATTGGTAGTATTTCAAAAGGTAATAGTGGTTCGGAAACTCATCAAATGAGTCGTATTATGAATCTTGGCGAGAATGTTCATGGAATGGTCTATCCGATGCTTCTGATTGATGAAAATGATGTCGCAGCATCGCATGCTGCATCTGTAGGGCAGCCTGATGAAGAACAAGTATACTATCTTCAATCACGTGGCTTAACGCGTCTTGATGCGTTGAAATTAATTATTACAGGATACCTCATGCCAATTGTTGATGCAATTGATGATGAAGGAATTAAAGAAACACTGGTTCAAGAAATTATGGAGAAGGTGAATAACCAATGGCAAGAATAAGAGATGACTTTCCTTTTATTGTGAAACATCCAGATATCGCTTATTTCGATAACGCAGCAACGACACTCAAACCTAAGTGTGTAATCGATGCTGTAACGGATTATTATGAAAATCTCAGTTCAAACATTCATCGGGGAGATTATGAAACATCACTTATCACGAGCCAAAAATATGAAGCAGCGCGACAAAAAACTGCGGACTTCATTAAAACCGATGCAAAAAACATTGTATTCACATCCGGTGCGAGTGAAAGTTTGAATTTAGTGGCGTATGGTTATGGAAAAACGTGCCTTAAAGCTGGAGATGTTGTTTTACTGAATGAATCAGAACATGCCTCCAATACATTGCCATGGTATTCCTTAGCCCAAGACATTGGTATTAAAGTTGAATTCATAAAACTAGATGCAAATGGACGAATCACGGAAACTGCATTACGTAATGCAATGCATGAAGAGGTAAAGGTTGTTTCAATTGCTCATATCTCAAATGTACTTGGTTATATTAACGATATTAAACATATTGGACAAATTGTTCATGAATTTGGCGCAGTACTTTGTGTTGATGGTGCGCAATCTATTGGCCATATGGCTGTAGATGTGAATGAACTGGATGTTGATTTCTATGCGTTTTCTGCCCATAAGATGCTGGGACCTACAGGTGTCGGTGTACTTTACGGTAAACCTGAACTCTTGAAGATTATGAATCCTATTGCACATGGCGGAGGTTCTAATGTTCGATTCAATGCTTGTGGTGAAGTTGTCTTAAAAGAAGCGCCTGCAAAATTTGAAGCGGGGACACCCAATATTGAAGGTGTTATTGGATTTGGAGCGGCCTTAGACTATTTAAGCAAACTTGGAATGGATTCAATTCATGAAATTGTAGATCCGCTTCATAAAAAAGTAATTGACGGACTGCTTGAGATGGACCATGTGAAAGTCTATAACCCTGAATCGGATTCGGCTATTGTGTCCTTTAGTGTAGATGGGATTTTCGCTCAGGATGTCGCAGCCTATTTAAACAAAGAAAAAGTGTATGTGAGATCAGGTGAGCATTGTGCGAAGATGCTCAATGGTGTCTTACATGCAGAAAAAAGCATTCGTTTGTCTCTGTATTTCTATAATACAGAAGCAGAAGTTTCACAATTCTTAGAGGCAATGCGTACTATTACGCTTGAAAAATGCATTGATCTCTATATATAAGGAGGGATAATATGAATTATTTTGATGATCCCCAATTTTTAAGACAAATTATTATGGATCACTATGAAAATCCAAGAAATAAAAGAACAGAATCAGACTATCCTCATGCTCGAGTCAGTACTGATTCATGTATTGATGACCTTACGATTCAAGTAAAGGTTGTGAATGATGTCATTGAAGATATTTGTTTTGATGGTCAAGCCTGTACGATTGCGACATCGTCCGCTTCAATTATGACTGAACTCTTAAAAGGAAAAACAGTTGAAGAAGCAGAAATGATTATTGCTGAGTTTAATCGTATGGTTCACCTTGAATCCTATAACGAGGAACTCTTACAGGAAGCTGTAGCTTTTAAAAATGTAGGGCGTCAGGCAAATCGCATAACGTGTGCGACTTTGGGATGGCGTGGTGCTGTGCAAATAATTGAGGAGGGACATGAATCCGATGAGTGAAGAAAAAATAACCGATCGCGATCGTTTACCCAATGAAGAGTACCAATATGGGTTTCATGATAACGTTGAAGCAGTCGTTGAATTTGATAAAGGTTTAAATGAAAACGTGGTTCGTGAAATATCTCGAATCAAACAAGAACCAGAATGGATGTTGGAATTACGTCTCAAAGCATTCCATGCGTTTGAAGCTATGCCAATGCCGGAGTGGGGCGCAGACCTTAGTGGCGTTAACTTTGATGAGTACATTTATTACTTACGCGCCAGTGAGCGTGCAGAAACAAACTGGGATGATGTTCCCCAAGAAATTCGTAATACATTTGAGAGATTGGGAATTCCCGAAGCAGAAGCAAAATATTTATCAGGAGTCGCAACGCAATATGATTCTGAAGTTGTTTACGCAAGTATGCTTAAGGAAGTAGAAGATAAGGGTATTCTTTTCTTTGATATGGATACAGGACTTAGAGATTATCCTGAAATCGTCAAGAAATACTTTAATACACTTGTTCCTTATAATGATAATAAGTTTGCTGCTCTTAATACTGCAGTATGGTCTGGTGGATCGTTTATTTATGTTCCGAAAGGTGTAGTTCTTGATAAACCACTCCAATCTTACTTTAGAATTAATGCAGAACAAATGGGGCAATTTGAAAGAACTTTAATTATTGTAGATGAAGGGGCTGATGTTCACTATGTTGAAGGGTGTACAGCACCTATCTATTCTAAGAACTCAATGCATGCAGCTGTTGTTGAAATATTTGTTCATGAGAATGCTAAATGCCGTTATACAACCATTCAAAACTGGTCGGGTAATGTCTATAACCTGGTAACGAAACGTTCAATGGTCGAAGCACATGGCATTATGGAATGGATTGATGGAAACATCGGTGCTTATAAGACAATGAAGTATCCATCTTGTATCCTTAACGGTCCGTATGCAAAAGGTATGACTATTTCAATTGCAGTGGCAAGTAAGAACCAATGGCAAGATGCCGGAGCGAAAATGATTCATAAGGCTCCCAATACGCAAAGTACAATCATTTCTAAATCAGTATCTCGTAATGGGGGTGTCGTTAACTATCGTGGGGTGGTTCACCATGATAAAAATGCAACCAATGCGAAAACTAAGATTGAATGTGATACTTTAATCTTGGATCAACTTTCAATGAGTGATACCATGCCTGTTAATATTGTGGAAACTAATGCCTCCATTATTGAACATGAGGCACGGGTATCAAAAATATCAGAAGAAGAACTTTTCTATCTCATGAGTCGTGGTCTTTCTGAAGAACAAGCTTCAGAGACCATCATCCTCGGATTTTTAGAGCCGTTTACGCGTGAACTTCCGATGGAATATGCCGTTGAATTAAATCAACTTATGAAGATGGAAATGGAAGGTTCTGTTGGGTAATCTTTTAAACAAACACTAAGTACATATCTGTATTTAGTGTTTGTTTTATAAAAAAAGTAGCGCAGTCTACTATTAGAAATTAAGTCTCATTTGTTTTTGAGTAAATAGTGAACCGATTAATACTTATTTTGTATCACGGTTTAATCTATAAGTAGGTATTGTGCAATGATAGATATTAGAAACTTTCTCATGCATCTCAGGGAACTTTCTTAGAAGATTAAGAGACAATTGAATTAATTTTTTATCATGTTCAATTTCAACATTTTCTATGTTTAAAATTATTTTATACCCTTCTTTCTTATAACTTAATAGATCCCCAATTTTAATCCAGACTCTTTGAGAAGAATAATCCCGATTGAATTACCTATTTTAAATTCCCTAACATTTTATTGAGTGATGGAGGCCATCATGTTACGATAAATCAAAGAATAGGAAGTGAAACAAATGAAGTTTTATACCATTGGTGAAACAGCGAAGGTTGCGGGAATAACGACTGAAACATTGAGACACTATGACCGTATTGGTATTCTTGCGCCTTCGAAGATTGATTCTGACACACGTTATCGCTATTATTCAGATCAAGATTTAGTAATCTTGACAGCAATCTTATCACTTCAACAAATGGATATTTCACTTGCTCGAATTAAAGATGTACTGGATTATGATATCTTTGATGATGTCATTGAATTTATGAATGAAGCGGAGTTATAGGCAGAAGAAAAGATAAACCGTCTCATTGAAAGTCGCGATAAAATCAGTCGTGCTAAAGCTGATTTCATTGAGAAATCAAAAAAATATATAAAAGCAGATAAGCCCATTGAGAAAAACTATCCTCGAAGAGCATTGTTGTTATCTGATACAGATGATGTTCCTAATTTAAATAATCTCGAGAATTATCATTCTAGCTTCTATTCGCAACTTGGATCTAAATTTAGAGAAAAATTTCAATTTGAAAATATAGCTGGTATTTATTTCGATAAGAAGAAACCGAACCTTTATGCAGTTTGTAAAACGTATGATGAATCGGTGCCTTTAGTATTTTTGCCTGAGGGGATTTACTTGTGTGTAGAAAGTAAGCCTGAGGATGTCGATTTAGCTACTGAACGACTCAAAAAAATAGCGAAGGACTCCTATCACTGCAATCCTTCAATTGTAATTCAAGAAGTCATGATTATCGGTATCTTAAAATGGCAGTATCTTGTTCAAGTGTATATTGGGAATTCAATGTGATTGATAGACCTTCCCTTGACATTTGTGTTACACAAATGTATATACTTGTCTATACGATGTTAGATAGAAATATAGGTGTTTAATGAAAAATTCATGGTATAAACTCGATAACTCCGCAAACTTATTTCCTGCGGTAGCGAATTCTAAAAACTCTTCTGTGTTTCGTGTCAGTATGATATTAGATCATGAAATTGATAGAGTACAGTTACAAAATGCTTCGATGAGAGTCTTTGAATGTTATCCAATGTACATGGTTGAACTAAAAAAAGGTGTGTTTTGGAACTATCTTAATTCTTTAGATGAACCAATTCAGGTTTCCTTGGAAAGTGATTACCCATGTAAACCTTTTGAGTTTGAATACAGTAGAGATTTAATTCGAATTTTATACGGAAAAAACCGAATCTCAGTGGAGGTATTTCATACTCTCACAGATGGGACAGGGGCAACGGAATTTCTTAAGTCTTTAGTTTTCTTTTATCTCGAAGGAAGTGATTCGCAAGGAAAGGTTCGCACGACTGACTCTTTGAATCGAAATGATTATGAGGACAGTTATCTAAAGAACTATCGTCCCCACTTTAATGTGAAGAAGAAACTTCCATTTGCGTATCACATTCAAGGTTATCCTTATCAAAATGGTGGTAATAGTGCAATTCATGGTCAACTTAAGGTAAATGAAATTCACCAACTTTCTAAAAGTTTGGGTGTCTCTATTACGACGTTATTAACGGCAACGCTAATTGAAGCCATTGCAATTGAAACCGATCAAAGTAAGGCCAAACCGATTGTGGTTTCAATCCCTGTTAACTTAAGAAAGCACTTTGAGTCCAAAACATTGAGCAATTTCTTTGGTGTTGCGAATGTTGGGGTAGTGTGGGAAGACAACCTAACAAGTGGTGAAGTTATTGAATCAGTTAAAGAACAATTACAGTTTGAGCTGAGTCCAAATTCACTGCAAAGTATTATCACAAACAATGTTGCCTACGAGAAAATACCTGGTGCAGCCTTTGTACCTCTAGAAATTAAAAACCGTATTATTAATCTTGCGTCTATTTTTCTGGGAGAAAATACGAAGACTGTAACCTTATCGAATGTAGGGATTGTGGAAATGCCTGATTCGATGAAAGATAAAATACTTGGAATGGAAGTTCTTTTGTACCCAACTAAGAAAAGTCCCATCAATTGTGGAGTGATTACTTATGGGAATCAGATGACTGTTTCTTTTATCAATAGAAATACTGATAATGCTGTGATACGTAGATTTTTTAGGTTACTATCGCAACAGTATCAATTAGAAGTTGCTGTTTATGACAATGAATGGGGTGAATCCTAAGATGAAACAATGTCAACACTGTCAGGTAAATGTTTACGATAATCATACCGTATGCCCTCTTTGTGGTCATACAGTGGGTGAAGCGGGTGAGAGTGCTTTTCAATATGTAGAGTATTCACCCAGTGTTCGTAAAGAAACCTTTAATATTCGAAAAATATCACGGTTATTAATGCTGGTAATCTCAATTGTATCAATCGTAGTCAATTTACTTACGTTACATATTAATTCTTTTTTATGGAGTCCGATTGTTGTGGTAAGTTGTCTGTACGCTAACGTATTCCTTTTTGATACTTTTAATAAACACAAGAAGTTTGGTCGTAGAATTATTAATAATTATATATTCTTTGTTGTGATGTGTATTGTGATTGATGCAATGAATGGATTTATAGGTTGGTCAATTGTCTTTATTTTTCCTCTCATGGGATCAATGGTATCCGTGTTATGTATGATGAGTTTACTTCTGAATCGTGATAAATATCAGGATAAAATATCGGATGTTCTTATTATGATTGGCTTAAATTTGTTACCAATTATTGTTTGTTTGATTCATGGTTCTCCTGTAATATGGCCCAGTGTCACTGCATTAACGGGAGCAGTCCTTATTGTGATCATCATGATTTCGATATCCTATTCAAATTTTAGACTTGAAGTAAGTAAGAGGTTGCATCGCTAATGGCACGTATACTAGTTGGAATAATTATCGCCCTTGTATTAGTTTGGGCTGCGTATAAGGGGATACTTTATTATTATATGGATTATGTTCATCCATTTCCTAAGGTTGATGATAATCACAGCAATGCCCTTTTAATTAGTGATAGCATCGGATTTGGAATGCTTGCAATGTGTCAAAAGAAACATCTTTATCGAAACATTCTTAAAGAAGCTTACAAAGACAGTTTTATACTTTATGGTCTAACAGTTAATGGTGCGACCTTGAGTCGAAACAACCCACGGAGTATTATGGATTATGTTAACTGGGAAAAGGCCGTCAACCACAAATATCAAAGAGTATTCATTCAATTGGGAACCAATGACTCTAAGAATGATGTGTGGCAAGGTGAGGATACATTTATTAAAGATTTGGAAGAGCACTTAAGCAAAATTCGTCACAGGAGTCCACAATGTAAGATAGTCCTAATCGGGCCACCACCAATCTATAAGGTTCATAATCAAGATGTTTATAACTATGATATGAATTTAGATCATCTTCTGACTATTGAGAGACTGCTTCAGAATTATGCAGAGACTCATGAACTGGAATTTGTGCCGATGATGGAGGATAGTTTGAATTTTAAACCTTACTTGAAAATAGATGGTGTACATCCCAATAAAAAGGGTCACCAGATGATTGCAAATCAAATATTAAAAACTATAAAAATTGACGAATAATAAGCTCTAAGAAGCTATGAACGAAAGGGATGATTTTGAGAATCATCCTTTTGTTTCGAAGGGACTGTAAAAAGCACTAAATTTAATACCTATTACGTTCATAATTTGATAGAATAGAAGCAATTAGTGTTAGGGGTGAGTATCATGTTAAAAAAGGATATCGCAAAAGAAATGTTACAAAAAAGATTTGAACTCTCAAGTGCTGATGTTCGAAGTTATCAAACAACTATTTATAATGCATGTTTGAATGTGCTGCGTGAGGCACATCATGTCGGTATCTATGTGTCCTTTAATGATGAAGTCGATACACACCGTTTAATTCAAACACTGTTGGAGTTGAAAATTAAAGTTTCTGTTCCTAAAATTGAAGATAAATTAATGAACTTTTACGAAATTGAAAGCTTAGCACAACTGGAACCTGGACATTTTGGAGTTGAAGAACCGGTTGCGAGAAATTTAACAAACCCTGATTATATTGATTTAATGATTGTGCCATTGCTTGCATTTAATCGAAGCGGATATCGCGTCGGTTATGGCAAAGGTTATTATGATAAATATCTCAAGAACATTAATCCTTATAAAATTGGTATTGCCTATGACTTCCAAGAAGTCGCTGTAGATTTTCAGGAAGTGCACGATGTTGCCTTAGATGCAATCATCACAAACAAAGGGGTAATTCATGTTGAAAAGTAAAACAGTTAAATTTAGTGTCGTAATGTTTGTGGTCTTTTTGTCGCACTCATTTCTCTATACACAGTTTGTACCTTATCTAACTCATGTTGGATATTCATCTTCAGAACGAGGATTCCTTCTAGCTTATTTCGCAATCGTTGGAATGCTCGGGCAAATTCTTACAGGTTATCTATCAGATCGATATGGAACTGTAAAGAAGTTCTTTATCTTCTTTACATTAATTCTCGCAGCCAGTGGATACTTGTTCTATCATTTTGATGCAAAGAATTTTTGGGTTCACTTAGTTCTTCTTGGATTTTCGGGAGGACTGATTCGTGTTCTAGGAAGCTTTTTTGAGACGTGGGTCTTAGAAGTTGATGGGCTCTTTGATAAGTTTGGTTTGATTCGAGCTCTAGGTTCTTTAGGATGGGCATTAGGGTCGCTTCTTACAGGGTACCTCATTGTCAACTATAGTTATGATGTAGTAGGGATTGTGGCTGCAATCTTTAGTATCATTCTTGTATTTTTATCGTTATTTCTTGAAGATGCTACAAAAGTTGAAACAACAAATCTCAAGTTATCAGACATTGGTGAACTCTTTTCCAATCGAAATTATGTCATCTTGATCGTTGTTTATTTCATTACTTACTTCGTTTACAATGCGGATTCAATTACTGTAACGGAATTGATTTTAGAATTGGGTGGCGATGCTCAATCTATTGGAGTGAAGTGGTTCATTCAAGCTCTAATTGAGCTTCCAATTTTATTTTTGGGTGGAAGATTACTCCTTAAGTATAAAGGTCGTAACTTAATGTTATTTGCTTCTATTGTTATGTTGATTCGTTTCATGCTATATGGATTGGTCACAGAGGTATACCATGTGTATCTCATCACCTTGCTCCAATGCATTACCTTCCCATTAATTCTTATTACACAAAAAGATTTAGTGTACCGTGAGGTACCGCCACGTCTGCGTTCATCGGGGCAAATGGTGGCGGTATCAATGACAATTGGGTTGTCTGCTATTGTGACACCAATCCTCTCAGGGTACTTAATGGAAATCATGAGCGTCAAGGCAACGATTATGGTTATGGGAGTAACAATGATTATTCCCATAATCTTAATGAAACGATATCAGGCACAAAAGTAAAAAGTCAGTGGTATTTTCAGATACTTTGTGATAATTCATATCGTATTTGCATATTTTCTGTTAGAATAAGTATATTGAAAGAGGTAATTCTATGAATATTGTTCAATTAACATCGGAATCTATTCGCGAACTACGTCAAAAGCGAGTAAGTATCATGAAAAGTATGATTGATGATCAAGATGGATCATTGCTTGTACTGGGTGGTTCTTTCGCAGGTGATGATAGACAACGCAATGTCGTTTCATATGCGGTCTTCACAATCTTTTTTGAGTTGTGGGAGCGATTTAATATGGAGTCGTGGTCCTATACATTCGATGCTGAAGGTTTAATTTTCTATATTAAATTAGAGGAAAATGCTAAAAGCATTAAGGATACGATGATTCATTATGAAGATCATCATCCATTAGGATTCGCAATTGATGCAGAAGTTTATGATAAAAATCAAGCATGGACTCGCTCATCACTTGGATATGCAGAACGTTTGGATGAGTATTATAAGACACCGTTAAAAGAATTAATGGATGAAATTGTAGAAGATCCTAAGTATATTGATAATTATACAAAACGTGTTGAAGGGTATATTGTTAAAGGCGATAAACAAACAATACTTTCTAATATCTTAGTTTATGGTTATGTTTCTGCATTTACCAAACAATTAGGATTTGGAATGTATGGTCCTAACTATAAGGGTAGCAATGATCAAATGAACTTTGAAAAATTCATTCATCTCGTTCGTGCTTATAAAGATGAAGTGCACCGTATCTTCTCAGTAAATTCAAACAGTGTTCTGGATATTTATCATTTCCAAGAAGAAGTACAAAGTAAAATTCAACGTGCTGTTTTAAATCAACAGTCGTATCAATATACTGTGTTCATGACAAGTATTGTTATGTTTGGATTTATTAATTCACGTGGATATGCTGATATTACGAAACAAATTAAGAAATTTGCTGAAGGATTTGAACATCACAATCTCTTGAAAGAAGATCCAAAACGTTATGGAATCATGCAAAATGGAATGCGTGAAGTCTTTAACCAATATGTACCATTCTTACAAAAAAATAAATCAATTATGTCGACACAGCTTTATATCATGAGTCGTCATGATGATCAAGCAATCTTATTACATAATGGAGAACAAGCACTTCTTAAAGTTCAATTCTTATCTAAGAATTTAATCTTTAAAGAAGACAAATGGTCGGAGTTGGATAAATTCTGTACTTCAGGATATATTTA
This sequence comes from Erysipelothrix sp., assembly GCA_036637915.1. GTDB lineage: Bacteria > Bacillota_I > Bacilli_A > Erysipelotrichales > Erysipelotrichaceae > Erysipelothrix. Next base: position 13,326 of record JAVWLP010000037.1, read on the forward strand.
TCCGCATGATGCGACAACGCTTCTTGCAGTAACATGTATGTTAGACATTATGCAACGTTACTATTTAAAAATTAAAATGTTATTTGATACACAAAATTATTAAAGGGAGGATTTATGGATTTTTTAGATGAGCTTAAATGGCGAGGATTAGTCAAGGATGTGACTAACTTTGAGAATTTGAAGAAACGATTGGAAACACCAGTAGTGTTGTATTGTGGGTTTGATCCGACAGCAGATTCACTTCATGTAGGGCATCTTCAACAACTCATTTTATTAAAGAGATACCAAATGCAAGGACATCATCCAATTGCGCTCGTAGGGGGTGCTACAGGGATGATAGGGGATCCACGTCCTACAACAGAACGTTCAATGCTAACTGAAGAAGATTTGCAAAAGAATGTTAAAGGAATTGGAAACCAAATAGAATCAGTATTATCATCAGACAATAACCCAGTCAAAATTTTAAATAACCGTGATTGGCTCGGAGAAATGACGACCTTAGACTTTTTACGTGACTACGGTAAATACTTTAGCGTCAGCAACATGCTTGCAAAAGATACGATTGCGAAACGTTTAAGTACAGGAATCTCATTTACTGAATTTACATATACAATTCTACAATCGATTGACTTCTTACATCTTTACAAAGAACACAATGTTGAACTTCAAATTGGTGGTTCAGATCAGTGGGGTAACCTTGTAAGTGGAACGGATCTTATTCGTAAGATTGAAGGATCAGAAGTTGAAGTTTATGGAATTACATCACACCTTATTATGAAGTCTGATGGAACAAAATTTGGTAAGAGTGAAGGTCAAAATATCTGGCTTGATCCAGAAAGAACCGATGCGTATACTTTCTACCAATTCTTCATTAATACATCAGATGAAGATGTCATGGATTTCATGAGACGTTTATCCTTTAAATCATATGAAGAAATTATGGAAATTGAAACATCATTTAAGAATGAACCTCATCTTCGTTTAGCTCAAAAAGAACTCGCAAAAGAACTTACAGAGCTTGTACACGGTAAAGATGGTCTTGACTCAGCAATGCGAATGACTGAGGCACTCTTTTCAGGAGATGTTCAAAATCTATCAGTATCTGAACTAAAACAAGCATTTGCAGGTAATGTTGTCATTGAAGTTAATGAAGATAAAAACATTGTGGAAATGCTCGTTGATACTAAAATTATTTCCAGTAAACGCGAAGCCCGTGAATTAATTCAAGGTGGAGCTATTCGTGTTAATGGAGAAGTTGTAAAAGACTTAGAGTTTATGATTGCCAAGGATAATGCAATTGGTAAAGAAATTACTGTTATCCGTCGTGGTAAGAAAACATATCATCTTATTAATCATGTGCTATAATAATTTTTGAAGAGGTGTCCTATGAAGAAAATCGTATTATTTATCTTGGTTGCTATCCTTTTAACAGGATGTACATCAGGAAAAGACAAATTACAAAAAGAAAAATTGAATAAGTATGAGTCATTATACCAATCAGTATTAGATAATGATGATTTTGCTTCTAAGTCAAAACACTTTGATGTCAAAGCTAAGATTGAAAAAGAAAGCGATGGTACTTATAAGTATCAAGTAATCATTGATAACCCACGGGTAGCAATGTATGATATTTCAATCATTGTAGTAGAAGATACTAAAGATGTAGCTCTCAATAAAGAAATGATGGTTACATCTGGAGTTTTCGAAGATAAGGTAAGTATGATTCCTAATCAAGCTCGAGAAGATGCGAAGTATGGAAATGGGATCTCACTGGTTCGTGATCAAACAACCAATCCAGAAGTTAACCTTAAGATACTTGTAACATGGAAAAGCTTTAATCGTATCGAAACGTATAAGGAATTCGTTATGATCCCGCTTAAGTATGAGGAACCTAAACCAGAGGTTGTTCCAGAAGAACCTGAAACAACAACTGAAGAAACTCCTGTAGAAGAAACTGTAGAATAATTAAAGTGAAAGGACGGCTCTTGAAAATCTAGTGTTGGTGAACTCCAATATTGATTTAGAGTCACGGCTC
>JAVWLP010000038.1:0-14546 GCA_036637915.1 Erysipelothrix sp.
CCAAAATCCCAGTCTAAATCTTTTTATATGTGTCTTACCTAACTAGGTCACTACCTTCCGTGCTTTGGTTTTTTTGTTGTCTAAGCGTCAGCTAAGGTTGCGTTTTCAACAATATGTTCCACAACTTTTTGAGTTAAGACTGTTCGTTTTAAGAATTGTTTTCCATATTCTTCTTGATACTTTTCAGTAGTTCCTGCACCAAGATATGTTTCGATTTCATCATCAGTTACTTTAATTCCTGCATCTTCAGCAACGACTTGAATTGCTAGAGAGAAAATAGCATTTTTCTTTAGATCTTCTTCATGAGATTTAATTAATTCCTTACTGGATTCAACTTTAAGATATTGTTTGATAAAGTCTTCAGTCTCCATTTCATAGCTTTTAGCATAGTTACTGTATACAGCTATTAAGGATTCTTCTTGATATTTCGCTACGGATTTAGGAATATCTTTTTTAACTTCAGAGTTTGCTAGCAGTTCTTTTACATAATTTTCCTCAGCTTCTTTTTGAAGTTGTGTGCGAATTCCTTCTTCCAGTTCTGCTTTAGTATTCCAACCAAGTGTTCCGAATTTTTCACTAATTAATGCATCAGTTACTTCAACTTTTTCACTTTCTGCAATAAAGTTCAATTTAGTTTCAAAGTGTGCTTCTTTACCTTGAAGATCTGTGTTGCTTGGATATTCATCAGGGAATGAAACAACAATGTCCATGGTTTCTCCTGGAGTATGACCAATAATTTGTGTTAAGAAATCATCAATGAATTCTTGACTCCCAGCTGTAACGACAGCACCTTTACTTGAACCACCCTCGAATTCGACGCCATCTACTGAACCGACAAAGTCAATATTCACTTTATCACCAGCAACGATAGCACGATCGGTTACTTCCTTAACACTCGAAGAGAGGCTATTGAATGCATAGTCAACTTGTTGTTGAACAAGCTCATCGGGGATAGCATGCACTTCATGAGGAATTGTTAAATTCTTGAAGGGCTCCACATCAACATAGTTTGTCGCAGTAATTTTCTTCCAATATCCGTTATCATCTAATCCATCACTTTGAGTAAAGTCTTTTTTAGCACAACCACTCAAAGGTAATAAGAATAGAAGAACGAGCACAACAGGGTATAAAACCTTTTTATTCTTACGCATAATCTACCTAATCTTTCTATTTTTTATATCATTAACATTATACATGATAACACTTCAATATGACGTTTGTGTGACAAATCCTATTATTTAGTTCTTAGCAGACCCTTTACAACGGTTACCTATAAAAAAATTCTATAGGTAAAAATCATCTCTATTTTACAGAAGTTCAATAGAATACTATAATGAAGTTGCAAAGATGAAAGCGCTAACATCATATATATGCAAACCGTGTACACAGAAAAAGTTTTGATTGTTTGTACTGTTTTTAGTTTACCTAAAATTAGAGAAAGGACATTGTATGACTAAAATAATAGACTACAAGAAAATCGTTAAAGAATCAAATAAAGAGCAGGTTCCATTTCAAATTATGGACGAAACGGGGAAAATTGTTAATAAGGACTATATGCCTGAACTTACTGATGAACAATTAGTAGAGATGATGGAGATCATGGTTTGGGGTCGTGAATACAATAAACGTGTAAGTATCTTGAGCCGTCAAGGAATTGTTGGTAACTTACCACCTACTGAAGGTCAAGAAGCAAGTCAATTAATCTCACAATATGCTTTAGAACAAGGTGATTGGTTGTTACCAACATATCGTGATGTTCCTCCAATGATTCGTCATGGTGTTGAAACACGTAAGGCAATTAACTGGTACAACGGACATACTGATGGATTCAGTTATGATTCATCAATTAAATCCTTCCCACCTCAAGTTATTATTGGAGCACAAATTATCCAAGCAGCAGGGGTTGGGCTCGGATTAAAATTAAATAATAAGAAAAATGTTGCTATGACATATATTGGCGATGGTGGTACATCACAAGGTGACTTCTATGAAGGAATTAACTTTGCGGGAGCTTATGATGCACCGGTAATCTTCATCGCTCAAAATAATGGATTTGGTATTTCTGTACCACGTTCATTCCAAACACGTGCTAAAACATTATCTCAAAAAGGAATTGGTGTTGGTATAGCACATCTATTTGTTGATGGTATGGACCCATTCGCTGTCTACGCAGCAACTCGTGCAGCACGTGATTATGCTATTGAAGGAAACGGACCAGTTCTCCTTGAATTTCTTACATTCCGTTATGGACCACATACATTAAGTGATGATCCAAAACGTTATCGTGATGATGAGATGGTTGAGGCATGGCGTCCTAAAGACCAATTAATTCGGATGAGAAATTATCTTACAGAAAAAGGACTTTGGACAGAAGAAAAAGAAGAAGCAATTATTGAGAAAACTCAAGAAGAAGTTAAACAAGCAATGGATGATTCTCGAAATGTACCGAAACAAACTGTTTCAGGTTACTTAAAGAATATGTATGAAGTCATGCCACCGGCATTAGAAGAACAATATGAAATTTATAAAGAAAAGGAGAATCAATAACAATGGCTAACAAAAATATGGTTGAAGCGATTACCGATGCGTTAGATGTAATGTTAGAACAAGATAATAAAACATTGATATTTGGTGAAGATGTTGGGAAAAACGGTGGTGTCTTTAGAGCTACTGATGGACTTCAAGCTAAGCATGGCGATCAAAGGGTTTTTGATACACCGCTCGCTGAATCAGGTATTTTAGGCCTTGCTATTGGTTTGGGTGTTGAAGGTTTCAGACCAATCCCAGAAATTCAATTCTTTGGATTCGTAACAGAAGCAATTGATTCACTTACTAATCAAATGGCACGTATGAGATATCGTACTGCAGGACAACTTCATTGCCCAATTACATTAAGAAGTCCATTTGGTGGTGGTGTTGGAACACCAGAAATTCACTCGGATAGCTATGAAGGTCTTGTGGCACAAATGCCAGGACTTAGAGTTGTGGTTCCATCAAACCCTTATGATGCAAAAGGACTCTTAATTTCATCCATCAAGAGTAATGATCCAGTCGTATTCTTGGAACACTTAAAATTGTATCGTGGTGAAAAAATGGAAGTTCCTGAAGGTGTTTACGAAGTTCCTCTTGATAAAGCAAATGTTGTCCGTGAGGGAAGTGACATCACGTTAATTGCTTACGGAGCTATGGTTAATGAAGCAAAAAAAGCCGCAGAAACACTCGCTGTAGAAGGAATTGACGCAGAAGTTGTTGACTTACGTATCATCGCTCCATTAGACATCGAAACACTAAGAGAATCTGTTGCGAAGACAGGTAAGGTTATTGTAATTCAAGAAGCACAACGTCAGGCGGGTGTTGCAAGTCATGTTATGTCAGAGTTGAGTGAACGTTTATTCTTAGAACTTGAAGCACCTGTATCTCGCGTTACTGCTCCGGATACAACATACCCATTCCCACAAGCAGAAAGTATTTGGTTACCAAATGCTGAAGATATTGCTCAAACAGCACGCAAACTAACAGAAAATTATTAGGAGGAAGTATGATCTACAAATTTAAATTACCCGATTTAGGAGAGGGAATTACCGAAAGTGAAATTGTTGCTTGGGATGTGAAAGTAGGAGATATCGTTAAAGTTGATGATCCACTTTTTGAAGTTCAAAACGATAAAACTACAATCGAAGTTCCATCACCTGTCGCAGGAGAGGTCAAAGCACTATTAGTTGAGGAACATGAAATAGCTAAAGTAGGACAAGCTTTACTGGAAATTGAAGTTGAAGGTGAAGTACCTGCCGATAAGGATCATAAAGAACATGATCCGGAAACAAAGGTAGAAGCAACTGCTCCTGTAGCTCCAGCTCCAAAACAAGAAAAATCAGCCCAGAAAGCCAAAGCAATTCCTTCCGTTCGTAAATACGCACGTGAGAAGAATGTAGATATCAACTTAGTTACAGCTACAGGCAAAAATAATACTGTAACTCGTGAAGATATTGATGGATATTTAAGTGGTGAAACTCCAGTCGTAGCAAAGACACCAGTAGTGGAACAAACTACTCCTACAAAGGCGCCAGTAATCCAGGCAACGGGCGGTGAACGTCGTGAGAAGATGACACCAATTCGAAAAGCTACAATGCAAGCAATGGTTCATTCTACATCAACCATTCCTCGCGTCACTGTATTTTCAAAACTTAATGCTACAGAACTTGTAGCACATCGTGAAGCATACAAAGAATATGCGAAAGAACATGATGTACGATTAACCTATACAGCATACTTTGTAAAAGCAGCAGTAACAATGTTAAAACGTTACCCAATCTTTAATGCTTATGTAGATGAAAAAACTGATGAGATTGTATACCGAGATGCCATTAATATTGGTGTCGCAACAAATACATCGCAAGGACTTGTTGTTCCTAACATTAAGAATGCAGATCGTAAAAATCTATTTGAAATTTCCAAGGAAATTGAAGAAAATGCGCGTCTTGCAGAAGCAGGAAAATTGCCTCGCGATAGCATGATGAACGGATCATTTACCATCACAAATGTGGGTGGATCATCCAAAGATGGTGTTTATTCAACACCAATCATCAATGCACCTGAAGTCGGTATTTTAGGAACTGCTCGCATTGAAATGGATACATTTGTAAATGATGAACTCGCAATTGAAATCGCTCCAATGATGAAGTTATCATTTACATTTGATCACCGTATTATCGATGGTGTTGAAGCACAACAAGCATTAGACACTTTAAAACAAGTCTTATCTGATCCAAACAAGATTGTATTGGAGGGATAAAATATGGTAGTTGGAGATTTCGCAAAACATCTAGAGTGCGTGGTTGTTGGGAGTGGCCCTGGTGGCTATGTCGCAGCAATCCGCGCTGCCCAGTTAGGACAAAAAGTCACAATTGTTGAACGTGACGAAATTGGAGGAACATGCCTCAACGTTGGTTGTATACCTTCCAAAGCTATGATTCACGTAAGTGAAAACTATCATCGCAGTCTTCAAGGGAACCCATACGGACTGAAACTTGGTAAACCAGAGCTTGATATGAAACAGACTCAAGAATGGAAAAACACCCAAGTGGTGAAACAACTAACGCAAGGTATCCAGGCTTTATTAAGAAAGAATAAAGTAGAAATTGTAAAAGGTGAGGCTCACTTTGTTGATAATACTAAGATACGTGTTGTTACTGAAGATACAGGTCAAACTTATACATTTGATACCTGTATTCTTGCAACAGGAAGTCGCCCAATTCAAATTAAAGGTTTTAAATTTGGGAAACGAATTCTTGATTCAACGGATGTCTTAAATCTTGATCACATTCCAGAATCACTTGCTATCGTAGGTGGTGGATATATTGGATGTGAACTGGCTAATGTATTCGCAAATCTTGGAACCAAAGTCACAATTCTTGAAGGTTCTAAACAAATCTTGCCAAACTTCTCAAAAGATTTAGTGAAATTTGTTGAACAAGATTATGAATCAAAAGGTGTCACGATTAAAACAAATGTTTTAGCTAAAGAAGCCAAAAATAATGAAAAATCAGTAACTGTCAGCTACGAATCGGATGGTAAAATCGAATCCATGGATGTTGATTATGTACTCGTTACTGTAGGACGTCGTCCGAATACGGATGATATTGGTCTTGAATATACAGATGTGAAAGTATCGGATCGTGGTTTAGTTGAAATTGACGATCAAGGTCGGACATCTGTAGAAACTATATTCGCAATCGGTGATATTGTTCCTGGAGCAGCACTTGCTCATAAAGCGTCTTATGAAGCAAAAGTGGTTGCAGAGGTTATCAATGGACATGCTGCAGGATTTGACTACAGTGTTATACCAGCGGTTTGCTTCACATCACCTGAAATTGCAGTTGTAGGTCATAACTTACAACAGGCGAAGGAAGCTGGTTATGATGCAAAAGCATACCAATTCCCATATGCAGCAAACGGACGTGCACTTTCAATGAATGAAACGCTTGGATTTGTACGCATCATTACAGAAAAAGAATCAAATGCTGTAATTGGTGCTGAAATCGTTGGAGAACATGCAAGTGAGTTAATCGGAGAATTAACGATGACCATCGAATCCAACCTCACAGTTGAAGACATTTCATTAATCATTCATACCCATCCAACACTTGGTGAAATGATAATGGATGTATCTGAATTAGCTCTTGGATTACCAATACACATATAGGAGAAGGGACTATGAAAAACAAAATATTCGAAAAAGGATTTGGAATGAAAATTCTGAATGGTGTTGCAGTAGGATCCGTAGTTGTGTTAATTCCTGGTGCATTACTTAATGAATTGTTTAAAGCATTATTACCTGTATTTCCGCAAGGTCAGTTTGTCTTAAATGCAACAGCACTTGCGATGACTATGATGGGAGTTGCAGTTGGGGTAGCAATTTCTATGATGTTTAAGTTTACACCGATTCAAACAGTTTCGGTTGCTATGGCAACTGGAATGGGATCGGGTGCTTGGAAGCTTACGGCAGACGGTTTCTTATTTAAAGGAAGTGGCGACATTATTAATATGACACTCACAGCCACGATAGCCGTGATTATGGTTCTATACTTTGGTAACCGTTTTAAAGCGTATACCATGTTACTTGTACCAACACTTATATTAATTGTTGCAGGTGGATTGGGATTGATTTTATTGCCATATGTTCAAAAAATTACGGGTGCTGTAGCATTCGGAATCAGCTATTTACTTGATCTACAACCAATAGTTATGTCGGTGCTGATGGCAATAATCTTTGCAATGATGATTGTATCACCCCTATCCACAGTAGGTATCGCACTTGCTGTAAACCTCGCAGGTGTAGGATCAGGTGCTGCAAACGTAGGTATCTGTGCTGCTGCATTTGGTCTAGCCATTACAGGTTGGAAATCAAATGAAGTCGGTACAAACATTGCCCTAATTCTTGGTTCACCAAAAATGGCAATGCCTAATGTTATCAAGCAACCTAAGATTATGATGCCTATTCTTGCTAACGCAGCAATAAGTGGTCTTGTATGTGCTATCTTAGGACAACAAGGAACACCAATGTCAGCAGGATTTGGAATTAGTGGATTGATTGGACCCGTTAATGCTATTAACCTAGCAGGTGGTTGGACATTCCCTAATATCCTTCGTGCAACGATTACATTCGTGGTAGTGCCTGTTGCACTCGCATTCTTATTCCGTTATGTCTTTGTTAATATGAAGAAAATGGTTAAATCTGAAGACTATTTCATTGATGTACAGTAGAGGTGATTATGAAGAATTTTGTTGAACTTGAAGCTGTACTCGTTAGAAATAAAATAACAAAAAAGAAACTTGCATTAGTATGTGCTCATGAAGCCAGTGCTTTACTCGCAGTTGATAATGTAGCAAAGCGTGGTTATATTGAACCCATTCTTATTGGAGATAAAAATGAAATTGAGACGCTAATGGTAGATAGCGAACTTCATACCGCTTATACAATTATTGACCAACAAGACCCCGTTAAAGCAGCACAGATAGCAGTTGAGATGGCTCGTAAGGGTGAGGTTGAACTCATTATGAAAGGTTTTATTCAAACGAGTGACTTATTGAAAGCTGTGGTCAACAAAGAAACAGGGATACGGGAACAAAAAGTTCTCTCCCATGTTGCTTTAACAGAAATTCCCCATCGCAATGCCATGTACTTTGTAAGTGATGGAGGTATGATTCCTTATCCAACTTATGAACAAAAGATTGGAATCATCGAAAATACAATTTCTGTCGCTCATGCTATTGGTATTGATGTTCCCAAAGTTGCGTTACTCGATGCTGCAGAACATACCAATCAAAGAATACCATCATCATTTGAGTCAGAAAAACTAGCACAACTTGAATGGGAAAATGCCATTTTGGAAGGACCCATCTCTTTAGATCTTGCTATTTCTAAAGAAGCTGTGGATGTGAAACAGTATAAAGGAAAGATTCAAGGAGACGCGAATATTCTAATTGTTCCAGATATTATTAGTGGTAACATTCTTGGAAAAGCAGGAACATTACTCACTGATGGTAAGATGGCCGGTATCATTCAAGGAGCTAAAGTTCCTATCATCCTGACATCACGTGGTTCGATGGAAGATGAAAAAATTAATTCAATATTACTTTCTTGTTTTATCGCTGAAAGGAATAAAAAAATATGACTCTAATTTTAAGTATTAACCCTGGAGCAACCTCAACAAAATTTGCCTTGTTTGATAAGTATGTCGAATTGTTCCAAGATGAAATTCAGTACACGAAAGAACAAATTGCTCAGTACCCAACAATGAAAGATCAATTGGAGGATCGATACCAATCAATTTATGACGATCTTGTATCGAAAGGGTATGACCCAACTGAGATAAATATTGCTGTAGGACGTGGTGGTATTTTACCACCCGTCGATGCGGGAGCGATTGCGGTAACACCGGAGTTGATTGATTATTTGATCAATGAATCCGAAGTTATTCATCCTGCAAATTTAGGAGCTTCGATTGCTCAAAAGTTTGTCGATCAAGCTAAGGATTGTGTCGCTTACATTTATGACCCAATTTCAGTAGACCAATTTGGTCCGCTAGCAAGACCCTCTGGGATAAAGGGGATAGATCGTAAGAGTATTGGACATATGTTAAACTCAAGGGCAGCTGCCATTAATTATGCTTCTGAAATTGGCCGTCCTTACCAAGACTTAAATCTAATTGTCGTTCATGCAGGAAGTGGTATCACAGTTTCAGCTCATGAAAAAGGGAGAATGGTTGATATTGTTTCAGATGACGAAGGTGCATTCTCTCCAGAGAGAAGTGGTGGATTACCGTTACGACTCTTTATGAATCTGTGCTATAATGAAGATAAAGAAAGCGTTATCAAGAAAATGAGACACATCGGGGGATTGGTTTCGTATCTTGATACAAATGATGTAAGAATTATTGAACAACGAATTGAGCAAGGTGATGAAGAAGCCGCTTATATCTTAGAAGCAATGGCTTATCAAATCTCAAAATCAATTGCAAGTCTCAGTCCTGTACTTCACGGAAAGATTGACGGCATTGTAATTAGTGGCGGATTTGCACGATCCAAACGCATTATGGATTGGATTTCACAACGGACTGAATTTTTGGGTCCCATCATCGTGTATCCTCGCGAATTTGAACTTGAAGCACTTGCATTCGGAGGATATCGTGCCTATTCAAATGAAGAACCGGTACAGATTTTCAAAAGATAACGAGGTTTGTCTATGGATGTAAAGGATTTAAAATACTATGTTACAGTCGTTGAGGCAGGAAGTTTTTCTTCCGCCTCGCGACTTTTGCATGTTACCCAACCTGCTTTGAGCTGGAGTATCAAACAGCTAGAAGAAGAACTGGGAATACAATTGTTAGAACGCTATAATCATGGTATTGAAATGACGCCAAGTGGCCAAATTCTCTATGAAGGAAGCAAAGAAGTTATTGAAAACTTTGCGCGTCTTGAAAGATCGCTAAAAACTGAAACAGAACTTTACCGTCGAGAAATTCGATTTGGATTGACGACACTATCCTCGATTAATTACATGGATGCATTTGAAAGCTTTAGAAAGAAATATAAACAATATGATCTTATTTTTGTACAGAGAGGATCCAAAGAGATTCAAAGTATGTTGATTCAAGGTGAAATCGATATGGCACTTATCTCTCAACCTGTATATTTTCCGAAACTTGAGAGTAATGCGAACTATTTAAAAGGTTATTACTATGATGTTGGGGTGGTTGTATCTCATCGAAATCCGCTTTTTAATTGTACTGAGCTTACTCTTAAAGACTTAAAAGATTGTGAATTTTCAATGGTTACAAAAGATTACGCCGTAGGAAATGAAATTCCAAATCGCTGTCGTAAGTTAGGATTTGAACCTAATATTGTCTATCAAAATGAAAACTGGGAGGTAGTTGTTGAGCACGTGGCAGCCTATGACTCAGTCAGTGTGTTACCTTATGAATTTAGTAATGTTCTAAAACGAAATGATATCAAATGGATTAAATTGAAGGATCATGATGTTTCAAGGTTCTATTTGCAATTAGTCACTACCTTTGATCTGAATAATAAACCTGAACATCTTTTGTATTGGCGTGTCTATAATGAACTGATGGCATTTTCTCAAAATCCCTTAGATCATTATATTTAATAATGATTTTATGACATAAACTTAATGTTTCGTAACATTTAAACCGACTTAAGAATTAAAATTGATAGAATGTGTTTGTCATCCAAACATATAATAAATGGATGTTTAAAAAGGTCGTAAATCCCCTCACGACCTTTTTTTTGACTAAAACTTAAGTGTAAGGGCTTATTTCCCTAAATGTTCATCTTCTTTTCACGATATTTTTACATAGTTGTTTAAAGATTAAGTTATACTTAAATTAATCACCAGACGCACAAGCATATAATATCGTTATCTCTTGAGGTGATTGGGAAGACCGCTTTTAGCGGTTTTTTCTTTATAGAGGTTATCATGACATGTTGAATAAAGTTGTGATAAAATAGAATTAAGGAAGGATAAGATTATGATCAAACAACGATTAAAAACTGATATTATTAGTGTAATTATAGTTTGGATATTTTATATTTTACTTGCATGTTATAAAAATCAGTCTTTTTCGATCACATGGCAGGCATCTTTTACGCTGCCGCTTATCTACACTATTGTTATTATATTAAAGACGCTTGCGGTTCATTTCTATAATCACTATCGTAATGTGCGAAGGAGTCGAAATAATCAATCACTCTAGTATTACTATTTAATAAATTAAAATAACGTATCCACTCTTACTAGCATTAAATCTGATAGAAATCTAGCTACCGCTTCTTACTGTATTTAGTACCTGCGAAGAAACAAGAGGAGGAATACGAGTATGAAAAAAATATCAAAAGTTGAAAAATCCCGACTCTATTACGGTATTATTGTAGCGGTAATTTATCTTGTGATATCTTTTTTATGGGTTGCACCACAAAATCATGATCGCTTCTTTAGTTGGCCAGTCTTATGGGCTACAGCTATAATTGCTTTAGTGGGTGGCGCAATCATAGATCGATGGTATCGTCGTAAGGAGAAATGAATGCTTTCAACAGTTAATATTTATAAAGGATTAGCAATCAAGGAAGACATAAATCTTACTCTAATTGAAGAAAATCAAAACCAGGAGTATGAAGGGTTTCGATTTGAGTACGAAAGAAAAATATATCGAAGCCGTCTTGCCAAGAAAACACCAAAGAAAAAAGGTTATTTTGTGGCGTTCTATGAGAAAGATAATCTGAATGTAAATCAGGCATTTAGTGATGATGATCCGGCAGATATCACACTTGTTAGTATTATTGATGGAAATCTTAAAGGTATCTTCATTTTTCCTAAGGAAGCCTTGAAACAACATGGCATATTAAAGACAAAATCACAAAAAGGGAAGATGGCAATACGCGTTTACCCAAGCTGGGAAAAAGACTTGAATGCAACCGCTACCCGTACTCAAAAGTGGCAGATTGAATACTTCAAAGATCTTAGTTTATAAAAGCTTGTTAAAGGCTTAAACAAAGAGTATAAGAAACTTTTAGAATCTATAAATTTTTGTTATGTGTTATTTTGATGATATTTTCACAATAACAAAATTTAAAATTGACAAAAACTTATATCCTCGTTATAATTTAGTCATAAGTTAGAGCTAACCATTTTACAAATTATTTTTTAGGAGTTTACTGCGAAAAAATAATATTAGAATGGTTTTTTTTCATATTTAGAGGCGATAACTTAGTGTTTTTTCAATAAGACACGTAAAACTCTATCTTGTATTTAAAGATGAATTGTTTTACTTTCGAAATAATTTGAGGGGTGTATGCTGCGCATGATTGTGTACTACAGGAGGTAGTATTGAAAATGAAACATGAAATGGTAGCAATGATTTTAGCGGGAGGCCAAGGGACGCGTTTGGGTAAATTGACCAAAGAAACAGCGAAACCGGCAGTACCGTTTGGTGGGAAATATCGAATTATTGATTTTACATTAAGTAACTGTGCAAATTCAAATGTGTTAGATGTCGGGGTAGTCACACAATACCAACCTCTGGAATTAAACGAACATATTGGAAATGGCGCATCATGGGGACTTTCCAGACGAAATAGTAGCGCGAAAATTCTTCAACCTTTCTCCAGCCAAGATGGTGAGAAATGGTTTAGAGGAACAGCAAATGCTATTTATCAAAATATTAGCTATATTGACTCAAAGAATCCAGATTATGTACTGATTTTATCAGGAGATCATATTTATAAAATGGACTATGAAGCAATGCTTGAATACCATAAAGAAAATGAAGCATCATTAACGGTCGCAGTTATCGATGTTCCTTTAGAAGAAGCTTCTCGTTTTGGAATCATGGAAACTGATACGTTGGGGCGTGTTATTCAATTCCATGAGAAACCAGAAGAGCCAAAAGGAACGTTAGCTTCAATGGGTGTCTACATTTTTGATTGGCCAAAACTTCGTGAGCTTCTTGTTCATGATCAAGCTACTGATCGTACAATGGAAGATTTTGGAAAAAATGTTATTCCTGCATATATTGCGAATGGAGAACGTGTCTTTGCCTATGGCTTCGAAGGATACTGGAAAGATGTCGGAACTATCGAAAGTTTATGGGAAGCAAATATGGAATTCCTAGATTTGAACCATACTTTAAAAATTAGAGACAGCCATTGGCCAATTTATACGAAGGTAACAATCTCGCCACCACAATACATTACCCGTAATGCAATGGTAAAACATGCGATGATTGGGGACGGATGTTATATCGATGGGCTGGTTGAACATTCAGTAATTTCTCAAGATGTTAAAGTTGGTAAAAACAGTACAGTATCACAATCTATTGTGATGACTGGCGCTTCAATTGGAAAAGATGTACAAGTTGAGTACGCAATTATTGGCGAAAGTGCGCAAATTGCTGATGGCTCTAAAGTTATCGGTACTCCAGAAGCTATTGAAGTAATCGGATATCATGAAATTGTAGGAGCTAAAAAAATATGAGACAAAATAGTGTATGCGCAATAATTAACTTAGCTGGACATGAAACACAACTGCACCCACTTACAACACATCGACCAATTGCAGCGTTACCTTTCGCAGGTCGTTATCGTATTATAGATTTCTCTTTATCAGCCATAGCATCGGCACATATTGATTCAGTGGCTATTTTTATTGAAGAAAGTGGACGTTCAATTTATGACCATATTCGTAGTGGTCAAGAATGGGATTTGGATGGCGCTGTTGGTGGTGGTATCTTTACATTCTCACAACAAAGAAGAAAGCTTGCTGACTACTTAATGTTGGAACCAGAAGAAGGATACTATGAAAATCAACGGACCTTTATTAATCGTTCTGGAGCAGAATACGTATTAATTATGGAAGGAGATGCTGTTCATAACATTGATGTTAAAGCATTAACAAACTTCCATGGAAAACGTGATGCAGAAATTACGATTGCTTATAAATCAATCCCTACTGAAAAAACACGGTCATCAAAAGCAGATGAATACTACAGCATTAGTGAAGATGATTACCTCGATGGTGTTATGATTTCAAGTCACAATGATAATCTTAAGCATTCCATTGATGGTCATGTTTATCTTATTAATAAGAATACTTTATTTGATATCTTTGATCATGCTGAAAAGAATCACTTGTATGTAGATATTGGTTCACTTATTCGTGGTTACTCACTTCAATATCGTACCTGTATGTATGAATATGCAGGGTATCTTGAAATTATTAATTCATCAAAAGCTTATTACAGTGCTAATATGTCAATGCTTGAAACAGCAAACTTAAATGCACTCTTTAAGGGAAGTAACACCATCAATACACGTTCGAAGAGTGGTGTTCCAACCTATTATACTGAAAATGCATCGGTGCATAATGCAGAAATATCAACAGGATGTATTATTAATGGAACCGTTGAATCTTCAATTGTTTCTAGAAAATGTATGATTGAAAAAGGGGCACATGTTGCTCGAAGTATTGTTCATGCAGGTGTACATATCTGTCAAAATGCAGTTATTGAGTATGCTATTGTGGAGAAGGGAGCTACTATCGAACCTAATGCAGAAGTTCGTGGTACTGCCGACAATCCAGTTATTATTCAAAAGGGTGAATGTGTTAAGTGCCCTCAAGATTAAATCAATCTTTGGATGAAGGAGACCTTATGAAGTTTGATGTTGAATCGTTTTGCCACCACCCTCACAATCGTGCGTATACCTATTTTGGAGCGCACCTTAGTGATGAGGGTGTAACCTTTAGGGTCTATGCTCCCAATGCTACGCGAGTTAGCGTAGCGGGGTCATTCAATGGCTGGAACTACTATGAAAAATGGATGAATAGAATTAGTGATTCAGGAATTTATGAGTTCTTTATTCCTCAATTAAGAGAATGGGATATGTACAAATTTGGTGTTTTTAAAGAAGATGGAACCTATGTTGAAAAAGCAGATCCATACAGTTTCTATAATGAACTTTCACCAGGTTTT
>JAVWLP010000039.1:0-11376 GCA_036637915.1 Erysipelothrix sp.
AGCTCAGTTTGAAACCATCCATGAGGTAAAACCCAAAGGATCATCATCTAGAGAACACTCTGTGCAACTTTTGAAGATACAACTCTGATCTTCCATCGGCTAATACCTCCTTTTATTCAAACTATAACAAAAAAAGCGTTGAAATTCAATGCCAGTTCGAATGAGAATGTGTTTCTATACAATGAGTTTTGTCCTGTGTTATACTTTGTTTAAATGGAGGTTAAGGAAATGATAAAAACAGTAATATTTGATTTAGATGGAACGTTATTGCCTATGGATGCACAAGCGTTTGAACGAGCCTATATAACCTCTATTACTCAATCTGTGAGTGATATGGTGGAACCGGAAATATTGGGGCGTGCACTGTGGTCAGCAGCACATGTTATGGTGAAGGATAATAATCCAACACGTATTAATAAAGATGTGTATTACGAAGCTTTTGAAAAGGCTTTAGATATCCCGAATTTTGAAGAACTAGAACCGCGATTAGATGCCTATTATGAATCAGATTATGATGTTGTGGAGACGGTGACAAAGATTTCAGATGAAATGGTTGAATCTATTCGCTATCTAAAGGATAAGGGCTATGAAATTATTCTGGCTACGAATCCTATGTTCCCACAACTTGCGACCGATAAAAGAATTCGTTGGGCAGGATTGGAACCAAGTGATTTTAAATATATTACTCGCTTTGAATCCAGCCATTTCTGTAAACCAAATTTGAATTACTATCACGAAATTGTTAAGATATGTGAATTGAACCCTCATCAATGTCTTATGATTGGTAATGATGTTGAAGAGGATTTGATTGCGAAACAATTAGGCATGGAAGTGTGGCTTCTTGAAGATAACATCATTCATCGTGGAAGTGACATTCTATGTGATTGGAGAGGGAATCGTAAAGCATTGTTGACCCATTTGAAGGAGGTTTTATAATTATGATAGTTGGATCAGTCAAAGAATTAAAAGATTTTGAAAATCGTGTAGGTTTAATGCCTTCACATGTATTCGAATATGTTAATAAAGGACACCGTGTTATCGTAGAAAACGGACTTGGTGTTGGGAGCGGATTTACAGATGAAATGTACCGTGAAGCTGGAGCTGAGGTCTTAGGCAGTGCACAAGAAGTTTGGGCTCTTGCGGAAATGATTGTCAAAGTAAAAGAACCAATTGAAGAAGAATATAATTTAATGCGAAAAGGACAAATTCTTTTTACATATCTTCATTTAGCAAGTAACAAACAACTTGCTGATGCACTTTTAGAACGCGGTGTTAGTGGTGTTGCTTACGAAACAATTGAGGATCATTTGCATCATTTACCACTTTTAAAACCGATGTCTGAAGTTGCAGGCCGTTTATCCATTCAAGAAGGATCAAAATACTTGGAAAAAACATATGGTGGAAAAGGTATCTTACTTTCAGGAGTTCCTGGAGTTAAGAGTGGTCATGTTGTGGTAATTGGTGGTGGTGCTGTTGGGATGAGTGCAGTAAAAACTGCGTTAGGAACCGGTGCTACAGTAAGTGTCCTTGACCGTAATCTTGAAAGACTTGCATACATGGAAGATGTCTTTGGTGGCCGTATCAATACGATTTTCAGTGATTCTAAGAGCCTTGAAGAAGAACTGAAAGTGGCGGATGTTGTTATAGGATCGGTACTTCTACCAGGTGCTAAGGCTCCGAAACTTGTGACTAAAGAACATCTGAAAATAATGGAACCAGGAACTGTTTTAGTGGACGTCGCAATTGATCAAGGAGGTTGCTTTGAATCAAGTCGACCAACAACTCATAGCAATCCAATCTTCATTGAAGAAGGAATTGTTCACTACTGTGTAACGAATATGCCAGGTGCTGTTCCACAAACTTCAACCGTTGCATTAGGTAATGCAACATTGCCATATGGATTGATGTTAGCTAACGTCGGTTTAGAAAAAGCTATGGAGAGTGATGAAGGCTTTAGAAAGGGTTTAAATACCTATGCAGGATGCATTACTAATGAAGCAGTAGCTAAAGCACTCGATTCTGATTTTTGCAAATATGAAAACTGCGTTAAAACCATGAATTTATAAAATAAATTTGTTATAATATATAAAAGGAGGTGGCCGTCATACCAAATGTGATAACTCATGGACTGATGGCACTCGACGTTTATAACAAACTAGAAGAGTCCGATGTCCAAAAGGCAATTAATAATCATCCAAGAGCGTATTTACTTGGAAGCAATGGGCCGGACCTTTTCTTTTACTACAATGTATTACCGTGGCAAGACCAAAATAAGAATCGGATAGTTACTGGTTATGGTGAAACTGTCCATACTCGTCATATCAATGATTTTTATAATACTGCTGCAAAAACAATTGTAGAAACTAAAGATGAGCGTCGACGTGAAATCTTAACTGCTTATCTCGCAGGACATTTTATGCATTGGTCCTTAGACTCTCTTGGACACCCTTTTATTTTTTATCGAGGTGGAGAGATTGCCAGAGAAACACAGTATTGGCATTTTAGATATGAGTCAATGCTTGATTCGTTGATGGTACTCTATGTTAAACAAAGACGATTAGAAGATATCAATGTTGAAAAATTTGTAGATGTAGACGACGAAGAACGTCGTGTTATATCGACCTTCTACCAAAGTATCTTGAAAACTGTGTTTGATATACATATTAGTACATCAGTTGTTGATTCTTGCATTTGTTCATTTAAAACGACACTCAGGTTCCTATTTGATCCTCATAACATCAAAACTCCCGTAATCAAGATGTATGAGAACTATAAAGGAAAACCGTGGGCTTATTCCAGCCATGTTGTGAATTCGAATATAGATGCTGAATACGATGTCCTTAATTTAAAAAAAGAGGCGTGGAGCAATCCTACAAATCTTGAGGATGTATCGCATTTGAGTTTTATTGAAATCTATGATCAATCTGTAGAACAAGGAATTGTTCTCATAGAGTCATTAAATAGTTTTCTTAAGGGTGAGTCTGTTTCGTTTGATTTGTTATTACAAAATCGTCAATATGATACAGGAAGACCCGTAGGGGATGTAATGAAGTATTATGGAAGTATTTATGAACACAATAAGGAGGCAATATAATATGTTAGTATATATCCATGGAAAAAACGTAGAAATTACAGAAGCAATGCAAGCAGCAGTTGAGGATAAATTAGATTTCTTAAATAAATATTTTGAAATTGATGATACATGGCGTGCTAATGTCGTGGTTAATGTTTATCCAGAAGGCGTAAAAGTCGAAGTAACTGTGAACTCCAAAATTGGTGCATTGCGAGCAGAAGTTCAACATGAAGACTTCTACGCAGCTCTTGATAAAGTTGTTCATAAACTTGAAGATCAAATTCGTAGACATAAGACAAAATTATCACGTAAAAACCGTGAAAGTCTCTCTGCAGCATTCATTAATATGATCGAAGAAAATGATCAAGAAGAAGAAGCAAAAATTGTTCGTACAAAGACAATTGATGCACAAGTTATGAATCTAAATGATGCAATTCTTCAAATGGAAATGTTAGGCCACTCATTCTTCATTTATACAGATGATGAAACAAATGGTGTTGCAGTAGTTTACAAGCGTCATGATGGTGATTACGGATTACTAGAAGTTGAGTAAAATCGTGTACTGTAAATCCATATTTTATGATATAATAATCGAAACGGAGGTTTGATGATGAGCTTTAAAGACAAACTTAAAAATATTCTCACACCTATAGAAGATGACGAATATCTTGAATTAACAGACGAGGAGGTAGAAAGCTTGAGTGATTATGAAACGCTACAAGGCAGCGTAACACCTAAACTTCCTTCAGATGCAAAAATGATTTTGTTTGAACCACGTTCTTTCGAAGAATCTGAAGAAGTAGCACGTTATTTAAAAGAAAAACGTGCAGCAGTTGTGAACTTACACAGACTTCAAAGAGATTATGCACAAAGAACAATTGACTTCTTAACAGGAGTAGTCTTTGCATTAGATGGATCAATTCAAAAGATTGGTCACAATGTTATTTTGTGTACACCTAAAACTATTGGAGTTGAAGGTGAAATCAGCATGAACATTGAAGATTTAGATTCGTAATATTTGGATGACAAATAAGTCGAATTTCCGAATTGTTCGCCAAGGTTATGATAGATTTGAAGTAGATCAACACATACTGACTTTACTTCGTGAACAGGCTCTCTTACGGAAACAAAATCAAGTCTACAAAGAACAAATCGAGGCTTTATTTGAACAGCGAGATCTTCAAAAGAAACGTTATTCAAAGCTTGCCAGTGAAATATCTGTGCGGGAAAGAGCTGCGGAAGAAATGTCCCGTCGTGCACTCGGTGAAGCAAACTTCATCGTAGATACGGCTCAAAAAAATGCAGATTTGATAATTAGAGAAGCAATGTCAATATCTCGTCAGGTCCTAGTCGAAATAGCTCGTATATCAAACGAATCAAATGAACTTCGTGATGAATTGAAAGACAAAATTAAAGATTTAGAAATGGTACTGGATGGATTAGATCTTCCAGATAGCCCAAATCTAAATTCAATAGGCAATGATCAAGACACATTAGATTAATAACTCATAGTAGAGACTTCGTGGTTGGTGAAAACGAAGATGAGCTTAGTTTAATATCACTTGTGAGCTTGTTTTTGAAATTAAAAGTAGAAAACACGTAATGCGGCGTTAACGCTTCTGAGTGCATGCACATCTGTGTATGAATTTAAGGTGGTACCGCGTTATCAACGTCCTTATTAATTTAAGGACGTTTTTTTATTAAAGGAGAAAAATATGGATTACAAAGATACACTAAAATTACCAAAAACTGAATTTGAAATGCGTGGCAATTTAAATAAAAAAGAACCTGTTTTACAAGCGAAATGGGATGAAATGGAATTATACGAAAAAATGATGGCTGTTCGTGAAGAGGAAGGTGCGCCACTTTTTGTTGTGCACGATGGACCTCCATACGCTAATGGTAATATCCATCTAGGGCATGCTCTTAATGGTATTCAAAAGGATCTACTTGTTCGTACTAAGTTTATGGCTGGATTTAAGACACCTTTTAGACCAGGATGGGATACTCATGGTCTTCCTATTGAAACTGCAATCCAAAAACTTGGTGTTGATCGTAAAACAATGCCAATTCATGAGTTCCGTGCATTATGCGAAAAATATGCCTTGGAACAAGTTGCTATTCAAAAGAAAGATTTTAAATCACTTGGTAAAATTGGGGACTACAACAACCCTTACATCACTTTAACTAAAGATTATGAAGCAACACAAATTAGAGTCTTTGCTCAAATGGCATTAAAAGGCATGATTTTCAAAGGGTTAAAACCAGTATATTGGTCACCATCGAGTGAAACAGCACTTGCTGAAGCAGAAATTGAATATTATGACCGTAAAGACCCAGCAATTTATATTGCATTTGATGTTGTAGATGGTAAAGGTGTTTTGGATGCAGGAACTAAACTTGTAATTTGGACAACAACACCTTGGACAATCCCAGCAAACCTTGCTATTTCAGTCAATCCAGATATGGAATATGCGTTAGTTAAAACAGCTAAAGGTAATATGGTTATGCTAGTAAGTCGTGTTGAAGCAGTTCTTAAGGAACTTGATTTAGAAAACGAAGGAATTCTAAAAACCTTTAAAGGATTAGAAATCGAACATGTTACATATCAACACCCACTTTATGAACGTATTTCACCAGTATTGAATGGTGATCATGTTACTGATGAAGCGGGTACTGGTTGTGTTCATACTGCTCCTGACCATGGGGTAGAAGACTTTGATGTTTGTGTAAAATACGGAATCAAACCGATTGCACCTGTTGATGCACAAGGGCACTTAAATGAACAAACTGGAGAATTCGCAGGTATGTTCTTTGAAAAAGCTAATAAAGCTGTAACTGTTCGTCTTGAAGAAGAAGGCGCGTTACTAAAACTTGATTGGATTACCCACAGTTATGCTCATGACTGGAGAACTAAGAAACCAATCATCTACCGTGCAACAACTCAATGGTTTGCTTCAATTGATGGTATTCGTCAACAAATCTTAGATGAAATTGATAAAGTTGAGTGGTATCCAAAATGGGGTCAAAAACGTATGCACAATATGATTGCAGATCGTGGCGACTGGACGATTTCACGTCAACGTGTTTGGGGAGTTCCAATTCCTATCTTCTATGCAGAGGATGAAACACCAATTATTGATGAAGCGGTCTTTGAACATGTCGCTCAATTGTTTGAAGAACATGGATCAAATATTTGGTTTGAAAAAGAAGCGAAGGACCTTCTTCCTGAAGGGTTTACACATCCTAATTCACCAAATGGTAAATTCACTAAAGAAAAAGATATTATGGATGTATGGTTCGATTCTGGATCATCCCATACTGCAGCTTTAAATCATAACGAAACACCACTACCTGTTGATGCTTATGCAGAAGGTGCTGACCAATTTAGAGGTTGGTTTAACTCCTCACTCATTATCTCAGTAGCACTTTATGGTATTGCACCATATAAACGCGTTATCACTCACGGGTTCTTAAAACTCGATGGTGGCGAAAAAATGAGTAAATCTAAATCTAACGGATTAAGCCCAAATGAAATTACTTCAACATTAGGTGCAGATATCCTTAGACTCTGGGTAGGTAGTGTTGATTATCATTCAGATATCAATATGTCACAAGACTTATTAAAACAAGTAAGTGAATCATATCGTAAAATAAGAAACACGTTCAGATTTATGCACGGAAACCTTGAGGGATTTGACTTCGATAAACATGCAGTTTCTGTAGAATCAATGTCATTAATGAACCGATATGTCTTAAATGATGCAATTCGCGTAAACCGTGAAGCTCAAAAAGCATACGAGCAATTTGACTACCAAAAAGCGACAACAGCAGTATTAAACTCATTGATTAATACAATGTCATCTTATTACTTGGATTACACTAAGGATATCCTTTACCTTAATGCAGAAGATGATCGTGCACGTCGTGAAATTCAAACAGTAATCTATTTAACACTCGATATGTATTTAAAACTTTTATCACCAATTCTTGTTCATACAACTGAAGAAATGTACCAAATCTTCAAGCCTGAAAAAGAAAGTATTCATTTAACGCGCTTTATCGCAGTGAGTGAAGACATTATCAGTGAAACTGAAGCAACACAAATGGAAACATTGTTAGCAGTGAGAGAATCTGTGTTTAAAGCACTAGAAGAAAAACGTGCTGAAAAAGTAATTGGAAAATCACTGGAAGCTAATGTTAAATTACATCTTAAAAATGAAGTTAAAGAAACTGTAGAAAATGTTCTTGGTCAACATGTTGCACAATGGTTCATTGTCTCTCATGTCGATTTTGTAGACGAAACACTTACTGAAGTTATGGGCTATGAAGTTTCTGTTGAAGCCTATGAAGGTCATACATGTCCTCGTTGTTGGAATGTTGTAAAAGATGTTCATGAAGATGGACTCTGCAATCGTTGCCACCACGTTTTGGAATCAAAATAATGAAAATTACATCGCTAAAAAATGATCAAGTTAAGGAATGGTTAAAACTGAGTCAAAAAAAATATCGCGATAGTTCAGGTAAATTACTTCTTGAGGGAGAACACCTTCTTCAAGAAGCTCGCAATGCTGGATGCACTATGCAATCGATTGGCATTGATTCATCGTTTGATATAGAAATAACAGAACATATTGCAGAGAAGATATCAACGACTCGATCGGGATCTTCCGTCTTTGCACTTGTAGAGAAACCAGTATTCCATTATCAAAAAGGAAAGCGATTCTTTATTTGTGATGGTGTTCAAGATCCTGGAAACCTAGGTACCATTATAAGAACTGCATACAGCTTTGGATTTGATGCTGTTATTGTTTCTATGGATTCTGTTGATGAATATAATGATAAGACAATCAGAGCAAGTCAAGGAGCAATATTCCATTTTCCTGTTATTCGAATGGAAATTAAAGATGCAATTCAGTTACTTAAAAAAGATGGTGTCACTGTTTATGCAACTTACTTAGGTGATAATACACTTCCTCTATCTGAAATCAAAGATGAAAAAATAGCAATTATTCTCGGATCAGAGGGACAAGGTGTATCAGAGGAATCACTTAAGCTATGCGACCAAAGCGTAAAAATTGAAACTCATCAATTTGAATCGTTAAATGTAGCTATGGCTGCAGCAATTATTGCATACACTTTACGTGTGGTTTAATGGAGGAAATATGAAATTAATAGAATTTAAAGAAAATGATTTAGAAAAATATATCGATTTGGCAACGAAATTTCATTCGGGTCCAGCTAGTTTTACAGACCCTGATCTAACAATATTTGAAAGGAATTTTGATTATATCCGAAACCATGATTCGGCATTTGGCTGGTTCATTGAAGAAGATGGGTATACCTGCGGCTATTGCCTTTGCTCGATGATGTATTCGACTGAAGTTGGCGCAATGTCACTTTGGGTTGAAGAATTGAGTATTGATGATGACTTTCAAGGTAAAGGATATGGAACCAAAGTCTTCAATGACTTAATGGTGATCTTCCCAGAAGTGAAACGCTTCCGCTTGGAAGTTGCTCCATCAAATACTTCTGCCAAAAAATTATACGAACGATTGGGTTATACATATCTTGGATATGAACAAATGATTATTGATCGTTAAAGAAAGCAAACTTCGGTTTGCTTTTTATTTAGATTATTTTTAGTATCTCTAGAGGATTGTCGAAAGCATATCTGGGATGAGTAATTCCTTTGTCAGATACGCTACCCCATTTAGCATAGATAAAGTCTATATTTGCAGCTTTAGCGGCTAAATAATCTGCGAGAGAATCTCCTATATAAACGACTTCACTAGCATTGCAATCAAGTTTTTCTAAGCATTTTAATAGGGGGGCAGGATGTGGTTTATGATTAGTCGTATCCTCTTGTAATACGCAAGTGGTCATGTAGGTGTCTAATCCTGAGTCGATCATATCTATTTGATATTGATCATGTGTTTTAGAGGAGACTACTGCTTGAATTACTCCACACTGCGATGTTTGCTTAAGAAGTGTTATTATACCTTCGAAGGGAACCGCTCCAAATTCATATTCGTTAACATACCTTACCCAACGAGCGTAAGTTTCTTCAATTTCTTTAATACCAAGTTCTTCCATTACTTTAATACCTGGATAAGAACCAAATTTTAGGACATCTTTATATTCCCAATCTTCATTAAGCTCTTCTTTAATGATTTTTAGCAAAGGTATCATATTCATCTCAAGTGTATTTAAAATTGTGCCATCTATATCATAGATTAATGCTTTATAATTTTTCATATCCATCCTCGATTCATTTTTTTATCATAACAAATTTAATGAGTGAATGTAAAAAAAAGACTGGCTAAGCCAGTCAATTGATTAGATTGCTTTGTTGAAAAGTTCTTGTACTTGTTTCCAGTTAACAACTTCGAACCATTCTTTGATGTAGTCCGGACGACGGTTTTGGTAGTTTAGGTAATAAGCATGTTCCCAAACGTCAAGTCCTAGGATTGGTGTATAACCATCCATAATAGGGTTGTCTTGGTTTGCTGTTGAGATTACTTCCAATTTCTTGTCAGCATTAACAACTAACCATGCCCAACCTGAACCGAAGCGTGTTTTAGCTGCTGCATCAAATTTTTCTTTGAAAGCATCAACTGATCCAAAGTCGCGATCGATTGCTTCCTTTAATGAACCTTCTGGTGCTTGTCCCTTTTCAGGTGACATGATATTCCAGAACATTGAGTGGTTTAAATGTCCTCCACCGTTGTTACGAACTGCAACACGGATATCTTCAGGTACTTCATTAATATTGCTGATTAATTTTACAAGATCCTCGTCAGCAATTTCTGGATGTTTTTCAAGAGCTGCATTTAAATTTGTAATATATGTTTGGTGATGTTTAGTATGGTGAATCTCCATAGTTCTTGCATCAATTTGTGGTTCTAATGCATCGTATGCATAGCTTAATTCTGGTAATTTATAAGTCATTTTTACAATTCCTCCTCTATAACTAAAGTTTATCAAAGAAGTGTTTACTATGCCAATTTAATGCCTAGAAGATCTGAGTATTTGTCTACTAAATATTTCACATAGTAATTGGGGTTGAAAGATTCTCCACTTACCCGTTTAAGCATTTCCTGTGCAGTGAACATACCACTATATTGATGGATATTTTCTTTTAACCAAGCGAAGATAGGCTTCATATTACCTTCGATGAGTAATGCCGTTACATCAAGATCTTTTTCCATTGCGTGCATGAATTGTGCTGCGTATGCTGTTCCTAAAGCATAGGTTGGGAAGTAACCGAAAGAGGCATCAGACCAGTGTACATCTTGAAGCACGCCTTCACTATCTGATTCAGGATTGATGTGTAAAAGTCTTTTCATTTCATTGGCAAAATCAATGTTAAGATTTTTTGTTGAAAGGTTTTCATTAAAGAGTTTCTTTTCAATCTCATATCTGACCATGATATGAAGTGGATAAGTAACTTCATCAGCTTCAATACGAATTGGTGAGCGATCGACATAGTTGATACCTAAAATAAATTCGTCGAGGCTTACATTTCCTAAAACATCAGGGATGATGATTTGGAGTTGTGGATAAAGTGGTGTCCAAAATGCCTTGCTACGGCCAATCATATTTTCTAAGAAACGTGATTGGGATTCATGCATACTCATACTCATGTTATCAGCAAGAGGGTATCCTTCGAATTTAGGATTCACTTGATGGTTATAAGTTGAGTGGCCAATTTCATGAATAATTGAGAAAATATTGGATGTAAAATCATTCTCGTAATAGTGCGTTGTAATTCTTGAGTCGTTAATTGAGAATGTGCTGCTGAAAGGATGTTCGGCATGGCCGACATAACCGAAGCTTTGATCATAACCAAGGTGATCACAAATCATCTGTGTAATTTCATCTTGTTGTTGAAATGATACGAACTCTGTTAAAAATGCAGGTTTTTCCCCTTGGGCACTAATGATTGAATCGATATGAGGAACTAAATCCATCTCTAATGTTGAGAAGAATGATTCGACATGTTCCATTCTTAATCCTTCTTCATAATCGTTGAGGCATGATTCGTATGGAATAAGTCCGTCGTTACGATATGTTAACATTTTCTTTTGAGTTTCTACTAATTTTTGAAGATCGGATTCGAAAACTGAGAAATCATTGTTGTTTTTAGCTTCTTCCCAGGTTTGTTGAGCATCAGCTTTTAAGTTCTCGAATGCAACAAATTCTTTTTGTGGAATGTTTCTAATTTTATCGAGCCCTTTGAGTTGATCCTTAACACTTAGGCAAATAATGTCGTTATCAGAATCTTTATTCTCTTGAAGGAT
>JAVWLP010000039.1:11412-14288 GCA_036637915.1 Erysipelothrix sp.
GTCATAATGTTGAAGTATTCTCCATAGAGGATACTCATTGCTTTGTTTCTATATTTAGCACCAGAACGTGGCGCAATTGTTAATGCATCATAATTCATGGTTGTGATAGCGAGGCTAAGACTGTTTAATTGATCTAATAATTCATTGTAGTTCATAATATATCTCCTTTTCTATCTCTATTTTACATCATTTATAAAATAATAAAACAAGCCTAACTATATTTTAATGAGTGGTTGAGGTATAATATTTGTACATTAAAAATATAACGATGGAGGTTTTACTATGCATTATAATGAATGTGTTGAATTACTGAACCAAAGAGGGGTCGAATTAAACGACATTGTTGATTGTGTTATATTTCTACAGAAAGATTATGTCAAGGACATTGAAACACTTGATATCTTGCATTATGTAAACAGTGTCTTGCACAAACGTGAAGTTCAACACGCTTTACTGACAGCAATTAATATTGATATTCAAGTTGAGAAGAAACAGTTTGGTAGTAAGGCGATTGAGGAAATAATTGCTACAGACATGGGGTTGTATGGTATTGATGAAGTATTAGCCTATGGAATCTGTAATTTATATGGATCAATTGCGCTAACTAACTATGGTTATATCGACAAGGTTAAACCAGGGATTATTGGCGTTCTTAACGAAGATCATGAGAAGCAATGTAATACATTTTTAGATGATATAGTAGGGGCGATTGCTGCATCAGCAGCAAGCAAATTAGCTCATACTCAAGATTAATTAGGAAGGGGGTATCGTAATGGATGCATTAGAACTTAATATTAAGAAACTCTTAAAGCGTTTAGATGTTGATCGTGATGGAACGTTACTGATTCATGAAGGTGAAAATGTTCTTTCACATTATTCAAGAAGTTACCTCGATATCTTCCTAAAAATGATGCCTGAAGGGACAGTCTCTATTATGGGAGATTGTAATTTCAATCAATCTATCCATTCCGTTGAAGAAAGTCCATTTTTAAATAATCAAGAACGTATCGTTCTTTCTGCAGGAAAAATGCTACAACTGATGACCTTAAAAGACGATTGTTATTTTGTAAATCATCCTTCATTAATGATGGCCTCGATTGGTCACTATAGTCGTTTTTTTTCAAGACCCTTTGAGTTGGATTTTCCATATGGGCCGGAATCGCTATTTAATGATCTGTATGACCTTAATGCCACTATCCTAATAATAGGGAAGACTCATTCAATTTACGAAGCTAAATATTCATTCGCATCAAGTCAAACGGTTTCTATTTGCAAAAACACATGCCTTCAAGACCAAACATTAAAAAAATATTTAGATTACGATATTAATTTAGAACATTTAACCAAACAAATATGGGAATCACCGTTGATGTTGTATGAAGAAATGGATGGACATAGAATTTACGGTATCTCATATCGGAAAATGATTGACTACCTTAGATTACAAAATGATATTTACTAAAACACTTTCATAAAGCGCATAAGCATGTATAATAGATGTGTGAACAGGGGAGCCTTTAGGCTGAGATTGAATTTCAAAAACCCTTATCACCTGATCTAGATCGAGCTAGCGTAGGGAGTTCAAGGTTATTTTTCCTTGCGCCTCATATATGGAGGTGTTTTTTTATGAAAACAAAGGATCTGGTTTTAATCGCAATGTATGTTGCGTTGTATGCTGTATTGGAATATGTATCACGTTTTATTGGAATACTACAAATGCCACAAGGTGGAAGTGTTTCACTGAGTGTTATTCCTTTAATACTTGCAAGTTACCATCTGGGACTTGGTAAATCGTTAATCGTTGCAGTCCTATCATTTATCGTGAAGTTTATGATTAAAGCGCCAGTTATGATTCACCCGATTCAATTTTTGACGGATTATATCGTGGCATTTGGAGCATATTCCCTTTCATCTCTCATTCCTTCTCCTAAAGTTGGAAAAATGGAGTTGCCTTTAGGAGTTATTGTGGCAAACTTTGTAAGATTTATGTCTCATAATATTTCGGGGTGGTTTTTCTTCTCAGAGTACTATACTGGAAACGTTTTAAAAGGCGTCATGGTGTACAATGCTACTTACATGATTCCCACTACAATCTTAAGCTTTATAATTGTTATGATAATTAAACCGAGACTTCAAACTCAATTTAAGTAAAACTTAATGTGATAGCAGTGCAAAACTTGTGTATAATATAACATGAGATAGGAAGTGTCGCTGTGGTACCAAAAGTTGGAGAAGTCATCTACATACAAAGTTACAAACATGATGGGTCACTACATAGGACTTGGTCAAGTGGGACAGTTTTAGATGTTGATGATGAAAAAGTAGTGTTAATTACTTACAAAACATGGGTTGTTGAATCAGACGGTAGACGCTGGTTTACACGAGAACCTGCAATTTGTTTCTATTATTTCGATCGTTGGTATAACGTTATCTCAATGATTAGGAATAAAGGAGTCTACTATTATTGTAATCTTGCTTCACCTAATGTCTTTGATGGCGAAGCACTCAAGAATATTGACTATGATTTAGATGTTAAAGTATTCCCGGACGGGAAGTGTATTCTTTTGGATGAAGATGAATTCTTAGTTCATCAAAAGAAAATGAACTATCCTTCTGAAATCATAGATATTGTTACAGAAGAAAAAGATCGACTCATGTGGCTTGCAAAGACAAAAGGCTATCCATTTGATGATGAAATCATTCATGATTATTTCGATAAATACTTCTCAGTAAAAGAATTTAAATAAAATGACGGAAGTTGTTGACTTCCGTCATTTATCATTGTATGATAGTAAGGCATTCAGGAAATAACGAATGCAACGGTCTTTGAAAACTGAACAGGAAACGTCAATTTCAAGTAAATAAAAACAAAACAA
>JAVWLP010000040.1:0-2513 GCA_036637915.1 Erysipelothrix sp.
AGATAAAAACTTTGAAGGTGGCGATATTCGAGAAGGACTTTCAGTCATTATTTCTGTGAGTATCCCTGAACACTTATTGCAATTTGAAGGACAAACTAAAGGTAAATTAGGAACTCCAATTGCAAGACAAGTTGTCGATACGATCATATCTGAACAGCTTCCGTTCTATCTTGATACACATCATGAACAAGCATCAATGATCTTGACTAAGATTCAAAAAGCCTCTCATGCACGTCAAGCGGCTCGTAAAGCGCGTGAACAAGCGCGCTCGGGCAAGAAAAATCGTATCGAAAGAATCCTATCTGGGAAACTTGCGAATGCTCAAACTCGAAATAAAAATAAAAATGAATTATTTCTCGTCGAGGGTGATTCTGCGGGAGGATCGGCTAAACAAGGTCGTGACAGTAAATTCCAAGCAATCTTGCCATTAAGAGGTAAAGTACTTAATACTCAGAAAGCTAAGTTTGAAGATATTTTAAAGAACGAGGAATTAAATACTATTATTCATTGTATCGGAGCAGGTGTAGGTCAAGATTTTGAAGTTGCGGATAGTAACTATAATAAGATTATCATTATGACCGATGCTGATACGGATGGAGCGCATATTCAAGTCTTATTATTAACTTTCTTTTTCCGTCATATGAGACCGTTGGTCGAAGCTGGATATGTGTACATTGCACAACCACCACTTTACCGTGTTAAATCCGGAAAGAATTCGCATTACTGTTATACAGAAGAAGAACTTGAAGTATTCCGTAAACAGTATGGTAAAATCGAAATTCAACGATACAAAGGGTTAGGAGAAATGAATGCAGATCAACTTTGGGAAACTACAATGGATCCCGCTTCTCGTTCACTTATCCAAGTTCAAATCGATGATTTCTTGACAGCTGATAAGAGAGTTGCAACCCTAATGGGCGATAAGGTTGATATTCGTAGAAATTGGATTGAACAAAATGTCGCGTTTACATTAGAGGAGGATGAACATGTCTCATGATGCTTTGATCAAACTTCCCATTGAAGATATTGTTGGGGAGCGTTTTGGTCGCTATTCAAAATATATAATTCAAGATCGGGCCTTGCCAGATGTCCGTGATGGACTTAAACCTGTTCAACGACGTATTCTCTATGCGATGTATAATGACCGTAACCATTTTGATAAACCTTACCGTAAGTCTGCAAAGACTGTAGGGCTTGTAATTGGTAATTATCATCCTCATGGTGATTCATCGGTCTATGATGCTATGGTTCGTATGTCTCAAGAGTGGAAGTACAATAAACCACTCATTGACATGCAAGGAAATAACGGGAGTGTTGATGATGACCCGGCTGCAGCGATGCGTTATACCGAAGCGCGATTATCACAACTTTCGCATCGACTACTTGATAACATTGATGAAGATGTCGTTCCATTTGTTTTAAACTTTGATGATACCGACTCAGAACCATCAGTATTGCCTGCACGTTATCCTAACTTACTCATTAACGGTGCGACAGGTATTGCTGCAGGATATGCAACCAATATTCCGCCATTTAATATTACTGAAGTAATGGACGCTACAATTCATCGATTATATAATCCTGAATGTTCTGATAATGATATCCTTGATATTATTCAAGGTCCGGACTTCCCTACTGGTGCTGTTGTACAGGGAAAAGAAGGTATCCGCGATATTATTACTAAGGGTCGCGGTCGTGTTGTTGTGAAAGCGCGTGCCGAAATTGTGGAAAACAAAAGTCTTAAGCAAATTGTAATTACCGAGTTGCCTTATGAAGTTATTAAATCCAATGTCGTAAAGAAAATTGATGAACTTCGTTTCACTAAAGCAAATGAAGGCTTTGGAGATGTTATGGACGTTCGTGATGAATCGGATAGAAATGGTCTTCGAATCGTCATCGATTGTAAACGTGATGCTGATGCCCAGTCGATTCTTAACCTGTTTTACAAACATACTGAATTACAAGTTTACTACAATGCTAACATGGTTGCGATAGTTGATCGTAGACCTCAAGTGTGTTCGGTCATGCAAGTATTGGATGCTTATCTTGAGTTTCGTCGTGAAGTAGTCCTAGCTCGTTCATCGTATCGTAAAGCTCAAAAAGAAAAACGCATTCATATTATTGAAGGACTCATGAAAGCAACATCAATTCTTGATGAAATAATTGCAGTCATTCGTCAATCTAATAACCGTGCTGATTCACGAGATAATATCATGAAAGAGTTTGGTTTTACACATGAGCAGGCAAGCGCGATTGTAGACTTGCAATTATATCGTTTGTCATCAACAGATATCTTTGCACTTCGTGATGAGTTCGCTAAATTAGCCAACGAAATTGAAGAGCTAAACCTTGTCCTAACTAATAATGACATGTTAAATGCGATGCTAGTTAAAGAATTTAATGAAATTAAAAATGATTTTGAAACTCCTCGTCGATCATCGATTGAAGATGAAATTTCTGATCTTGAAGTTGATCATTTAAGCTTAATTTCAAATGAGCAAGTTATGTTAACT
>JAVWLP010000040.1:2523-14203 GCA_036637915.1 Erysipelothrix sp.
TTTCACGAGATGGATATCTAAAACGAACATCATTGCGTTCCTATGGATCAAGTCAAAAAGAAGTTCTTGCACTTAAAGAAGATGATGTTCCAATCTTTGTTGGAGAAGTTGAAACCATCGATAATTTAGTGTTTATGACTACAAAAGGTCGTTATGGGATTATTCTTGTTCATGATATTGAAGAGGCACGTTGGCGTGATATTGGATCACATATGAACCAATATCTTAAATTTGATCCTGATGAACGCGTTGTTTCAGCATTTACTTTGAAGACATTTAAAACTCATCTGGTGCTAGTCACAACTACAGCATCTGGGATGATTAAAAAGACATTCATTGAAGATTTAGAAGTTAAACGTACCAACAAACTTTATGATGTTATGAAACTTGCAAAAGGTGATACCTTAGTCGGAGCACACATTGCCCATGAATCAGATCATCTGCTTATGTTTACGCGTAATGGTCAAGGAATACGAATTGAACTTGATGATGTTTCTCCTCTAGGAGTTAAAGCTAAGGGAATTATCGGAATTAAGTTAAAAACAGGTGATACCGTATCTTGCTCAGCAACGCACCATAATGAAAGCGATGTCGTAATCATGAGTGAGCGTGGTCAATTTAAACGTATTAAAGAAGGAGAGCTTCCTATTAATAACCGTGCGACACAAGGAAACTTAGTCGTCAAAGTTGTGAAGAGTAATCCTCATTATATTGAAGATGTAATCGTAGGGGGAATCCAAGATGATATCATGTTATACAATGATCATTTCTCAACACTTGCTATCAAAGATGTTGCAATTATGTCTTTAGATGCTACATTCTCTACGGCCACAACAGAAACAGACTTTGTTATTGTCCATCAACCAGTATATGTTCCAGTTGTTGCGAAACCAAGTGTTAAATCGGAACTGCACGATACTCCGATGAAGTTAGATATATAAAAACCCTATTTCTATACCGATAAAGTCTGGAGAACTCCAGACTTTATTATTTTTAAAACTTAAACATTAAGTACTATATGTGGTATATTATTAATGTTAGCAATTTATGAAAGGAAACTATAAATGAATCAAAAAAAATGTTCTGGTTGTGGTAGTGTACTTCAATCGACAGATAAAGAGGGAAGAGGATATGTAAATTCAATTGATAATGATCTATGTCAATCTTGCTTTCGACTCAAACATTATCGTGATTTCAAGCGTGTAAAAGCTGTTGTTGATGATGGAGCAACACTTGAATTCATTGAGAATTTCGAAGGTCACATCTTTTGGATCTTAGATATTATGCACCTTAATCAATCACTTCATCCCGGACTTCTACGTTCGCTTAGACATAAAAATGTCGTCTTAGTAGTTAATAAAAGAGATTTACTCCCACAATCTGTATCCGATGGAAAACTCTCTCAGTCGATTATGCGAGCTCTAAAAGATACAGACGTCAGTCTTATGGACCTAATCTTTGTGTCTGCAAAACGTTACAAAACACTTGAACCACTACTACCTTACCTTGATGATGCACCTTGTGCATTTGTTGGATGTGTTAACGCAGGGAAATCGTCTCTTCTTAATGCACTCTTAAAAAAAGATCAACTATCAGTGTCTCCAGTTGCATCAACAACAGCTGATGTTGTGCACATTGAGACAGAATTTGTAGATGTCTTTGATACACCAGGATTAAGTGTGGAAACAAAACTACTTGACAAAGTAGATGACGAAAATCTTGTGAAACTTGCACCACAAAAGACTTTGAAGCCTGCTGTATTTCAAATTTATGAAAAACAATCGTTAATGATTGGAAACATCGGAGCAATCACTGTTGATCCAAAGAAGACTATCAATGTTATTTCTTATCTACCTTTTGACATCAAACGTGTCAAACCTGATCGTGTTGAAAAAAATCTCACTTTGAATTTGGATTTTAAAATCGATAACCCATCATACAAAATGAGAAAATGGCCAGTAAGTGGAAATAAAATAGATATTGAAATCTTTGACATTGGTTTTATATCAATTCAAGGAGACATTAAAGAGTTAAGTACGTATTTCGATGAAGATGCAGATATTATTATGAGAAAGGCAATAATCTAATGTTAAATAAAGATCAAAAGAAAGAATTGAGACGCTTGTCTCACAATGAAAACACCGTCGTATCAATCGGTAAAAACGGTCTAACGGAAACTGTTCTTGAAAGTTTTGAGTTAGCACTTGTCTCACATAACCTTGTGAAGGTAGGAATCCAAAAGAATGCAGATATCACAATTAACGAAGTTGTAGATCAACTTGTTGATCAATTTGCTTGTGAACTTGTAAGTAAAGTTGGTCGTGTTGCGGTTCTTTACCGTTATTCCTCGAAAGGTCGCATTAAAGTTTGAGACATGTCATCTTGGTTGGTGGAAGCTTTGATCCCATTCACAACGGACACCTTGATGTTGCGAAGGCTGCGCTTAAACAACGTCAAGCTGACGAGGTGTGGTTCATACCTACTAAAGTAAGTCCGTTTAAATCGGGAGGAACATCATTTGAACATCGCCAAGCGATGATACAATTGATGATTGGACCGTTTCGGAAGTTGAAACTATGCGATATAGAAAATCATTTACCATCGCCGTCTTACTCAATTGATACTGTGCTTGCATTAAAAAAACAATACTCAGACATTCAATTTGATTGGCTTATTGGTTCAGATCAGTTACCGAGAATGCATGAGTGGAAAAACTATGAACAACTTATAGAAGAAGTTCAATTTGTCGTGTATAAAAGAACTGAAACAGTAGGACATCATAAGTATCCACAAATACAGGGTCCCGTTATTGAGGTCAGTTCTACTGAGATTAGAAACGGTGAAAGTACTAATACGAGTCCGTGCGTTCTAAATTATATGATGACACAGGGTCTCTATCTAGACTCAATTCTTAAGAATAGAGTTAGTGAGTATAGATACGAACATGTGCTTAGAGTCACTGATTGTGCTTTGGAGATATCTAAAAGTCATCGTATGAACCAATCAGATGTTTTACTCGCAGCAATGATGCATGATCTTGCGAAAGATGATGATAAAGATCGATTATGGCATTCTGTACAAGCAAACTTTTCGAACCAAATTGATTTACCCCCTGCGTTTTATCATGCCTTCGTAGCATCATCTGAGTTAAGTCAAAGGTATTACGTGCGAAATAAACATGTTCTTAAAGCGATTCAAGGGCATGTGAATGGGAAATCGACAACGCAACTTGGGATGTTATTGTATATTGCCGATAAGTGTGAGCGTGGAAGAGGTTATGATAGTGAACCCTTCATTGAGCTTGCGAAAAAAGATATTAGAAGAGGCTTTAAAGCCGTAAAAGATTCACAAGAATCATATTTAAATAGGAGGAATCATGAGTAAATTATTAAATTTAGTAACGGAAACATTGGATAATAAAAAAGCAAATGATATTGTGGTCGTTGATTTCAAACGAGAAAACTCACTCTGTGACTTTTTTGTCATCGCTGATGCACCAAGCTTACGTCAAATTAATGCCATTGCAGATGACGTGATTGAAGCATTAGAAAAAGAAGGTTATGCTGTGAAGCATGTTGAAAGAGAACGTGAATCAACTTGGATTTTAATTGATGCAAGTGATGTCGTCGTTCATTTATTTTTAACAGAAGAAAGAACACACTACAATCTTGAAAAACTTTATCAGGGGTACATTATTAATGATTAATTACTATGATGCATTGTTCACAAATGATGAAGGATTGGATGCTTACTACAAATATGTGTCTGATAATATTGTTGGACATTCCATTATTGAATTAGCATGTGGTACAGGGGATATTTTATCCAGATTAAATCAGAAATACGATGTTGTAGGAATTGACCTGGACGAGACAATGATTGCGTCAACACTAACAAAGTTTCCTGATCTCAAAGGTAAAGTTTCAGAAGGCGATTTCTTAGAGTATACAGATACAAAACGATATGATAACTGTGTCTGCATCGGTGATAGTCTTAATTATATCTTGAATGAAGAAGATCTTATGAAATTTGTTGACGTATCAACGCAATTGTCAGATCATATCATTCTTGATTGTCATCACCCATTTCGACTTAACGAATTCCGTAATGATTATTACGAAGAAGGTTCAACGGATGCTTTTGATTATGCCTATCAAATTGAAGTAGAAGGCGAACATTTAGTTCATGTCATCAATTTTCTTGATGGGACATTTGATGCTATTTATCAGTGGGTTTTCAATCCTGAAATCCTGATTAATGCTTATAAAGAAAAGGGTTATTCCGTTAGAGTCTTAACTGATTTTGATAAAGATGGAATTACTGATGAAGGGGAGAAAGTTCGCTTGATTGCAACGAAGGAGTCACTATGATTTTAATTATCGGAGCTATGGATGAAGAAGTTAGTGCTCTAAAAACACGTATGAGTACTGTTGAAGAGAGACTTTTTCAAAATGTTCAATTGTTTGAAGGAACCCTAAGTGAGAAGCAAGTCGTTGTCGCAAGATCAGGTGTTGGTAAAGTTAATGCAGCTTACACTGCTACGACACTTATTCATCATTTCAATCCAGATCTTGTCATCAATATTGGTTCCGCAGGTGGATTGAAAGAAAATCAAACAGTAGGGGATATTGTCGTGGCAACAAAGCTTCAATATCATGATTTAGATATTGGACCTGAAACACCAACAGATCCTCGTTTCGCTTTCACACCGAGTGCAAAACATGGACGACAAACGACTCAACTACTTAGTAAACTTGAAATGAAGTACCATGAGGGATTGATCGTTTCAGGCGATCAATTTATTACCAAGTATCAAAGTCAGTTCGCAGTTATTGCGAAAAACTTCCCTGAAGCTATTTGTGTTGAAATGGAAGCAGCTGCAATCGCGGCGGTATGTGAACGTACTGAAACGGATTTTATCGTTTTACGAAGTTTAAGTGATGTAACACATGTTGAAGGAAATGATATGGATTTTGAAACCTATCTTGGTTTAGCAAGTGAAAAATCAGCTTTGATTTGCGCGGAATATCTTAAAACACTTTAAACAGCTATTAAACTATAGTTGTTTTTTGTTATATAATTATAAAAAGGAGAAATTTATGAATCGTATAAATTTGATTTGCTTGGGTGTATCTGATATTGATGCCTCGTTGTTATTTTATAAGTCATTAGGATTTGAAACATTCGCGAATGAGGGTAGGGCAATTGTATTTTTTAATAATCAAGGAAGTAAGTTAGAATTGTACCCAATTGAAAACCTAGCGTCTGACATTGATGCTATTAATCCACCTCAAAGAGATGCATCGATGTTCTCGGGAATCACATTAGCATGTAATGTGAAAGAGAAACTTGAAGTGGATGAGATTGTGGAACGTGTTAAATTGGCTGGTGGTGTCATAGTGAAACAGCCTCAGGAAGTTTCTTGGGGTGGTTATAGCGGTTATTTTCAGGATTTAGATGGCTATTATTGGGAAGTTGCATATTCAAAAGATTGGTGTTTTGATGAAAATGATATGTTAGTCATTGATTTTTAAATGAATGGACATAAAAAAAGGAGACTTATTTGTCTCCGTAAGGTCCAGTCCATAATTTATTATCGAAGAACCATTTTCTTAAGTCTGTGACTGAGAAAGGTTTCTTCTTGTCATATTCAATCACTGAATCAACGCTGAATGAATTCTTTTCATTATTTGTCGTAACAAGTACAAACGCTGGGTATTTTTCAATGCCTAGTGTTGATTTTAAACGTGTGACGGATAAATCTTTAGTTTCACTCATGTCGACACTCACAATGTTGGGAGTAGGTCG
This sequence comes from Erysipelothrix sp., assembly GCA_036637915.1. GTDB lineage: Bacteria > Bacillota_I > Bacilli_A > Erysipelotrichales > Erysipelotrichaceae > Erysipelothrix. The sequence goes on from JAVWLP010000040.1 coordinate 8,332, forward strand.
AACTTCGTGCTCGTGAGCGAGTGGTGATAAGAGGTTATCGACAACATAATCAGAATCTGAACTTGAATCTCTAACAAAGAGAACATGGGTTCCAGGATTCGATTTAAAATAGTTGGACACATCACTGAATGACTGTGATGTTGCGATAACATTATCGGTTGTAGTCGCTGTACGTGCTAAAGCATTCGTTTTGGGTTTAAATTGATCGTATAAGACAACAAATAGTGAGAGAACTGCTATTGATGTGAATGCAATCAAAACAATTCGTTTTCGCATAGTTTGCAAAAATCCTCCTTATTTACATAGGATAGATTATCACGTTTATGACAGGAATGCAACAACCTAACTCCTTCGGTAGGTTGTCAACGGTCATTATAACCACTTATGAGTAGCTTGTTAGCGCATACAAATTATTTTTGGTGAAGCGGTTAAATGAATTGATATTCTGATTATTTGCCTCGGAAATTGATAAATAATGAGTCTGAAAATCTTTATATTTGTTAAAAAGTGTTCAAACAGTGGATAAAGCAAGATTAAAACTTTCAATGTATCTGTAGATAAGATATAATATTAAAGTTAAGAATGGGGGTTATTATGTTCCTCAAGAAAATTGAAATGCAGGGGTTTAAGTCCTTTGCTGATCGTGTTGTCATAAACTTTGAGGATCCCGTTACTGGTATCGTGGGTCCTAATGGTTGTGGTAAGAGTAACATTAGTGATGCTATCCGCTGGGTATTGGGTGAGCAATCCGTCAAATCGATGCGGGGATCCAGTATGACTGATGTTATTTTTAATGGGTCTGAAACTCGTAGAAAAGTGAATTTGGCCGAAGTCACATTAGTTTTTGATAATACCTATAAGGCATTAAACTCTGAATATGAAGAGGTTGAGGTTACACGTCGTCTCTATAGAGACACACGTGAATCAGAATATTTAATTAATAAAGTTCCATGTCGTTTAAGAGATATTCATGATTTAGTTCTGGATACAGGATTGGGTCGTGACTCATTATCGATTATTTCGCAGGGTACGATTAGTTATTTTGCAGAAGCAAAGCCTATTGAGCGTCGCGTAATTTTTGAAGAAGCTGCGGGTGTATCGAAATATAAGAAACGTAAAATTGAATCCATCAACAAACTCGAACGAACTAAAGAGAATGTTGATCGGATGCAAGATATTGTTGATGAAATTTCAAGACAAGTTAATTCTTTAAAAAGAGCTGCAAAAAAAGCAGAACTCTATCGTGATAAAAAAGCCATGCTCGAAGCGATTGAAGTTTCTGTATTGTGTCATGATATTAAGCTTTGTTCAGATGCTATCGAAGGAACACAATCTGGCTTATATGATTTAGAGTCAAAGATTGCAAGTCTTGAAGCAAACATTGGTGTCTACGACCACGATATTAATGAGAAACGTTCGGTCATTTTTAAAATCGACCAGGACATCGTGAAATATCAAGAAAAAATGATGGAAATGGTTCGTGAGATTGGAAATCTTGAAACACGTAAGATTGAAATTGAAGAACGTCGTAAATATACATTAGAAGTTGGGGATCAACAAGCTAAGGCTATGGAACTCAGAGCTCAACTTCAAGAAGCTAAAACAGAATATGATGATCGTTTGAAGCGGCATCAAGAACTGAGTGCTGAAGTTGAACTGCTTGTTCAATCAAATTATGACGCAAACCGTGAGAATGCTGAACGCAATCAAAGAGTTAGCAGTTTACAATCACATATCAATCAAGCACAAAATCGACTTGATTTGGTTAACCATCGCCTTGAAAGACCTTATGAGGCGCAAGCTGGTGTTCAAGCCGTTATGAATAACAAAAATTCATTGTTTGGTATTCATGATGTGGTTGGAAGTATCTTGCTTGCGAAGGAAGGATATGAAATCGCAATTTCTACTGCGTTATCGGGTTCGTTAATGCATATTGTTACTGAAAACGATAAAGCGGCAGTTAACGCGATTAACTTCCTTAAGAAAAACTTCTCAGGTCGAGCAACTTTTATTCCGCTTACTTCATGTCGAAATCGTTTTGTTAGTGATGATGCACAAACGGTTGCAAATCACGTAGAAGGTTATTTGGGTATTGCGAGCGATTTTGTCGAAAATGATGAAGCTTATGACATTCTAAATAAAAGTCTATTGGGTAATGTATGTGTGGTTTCTAATATTGAGGCAGCAAATACTTTAGCGAAACGTTTAAATCATCAGGTTAAGATTGTTACACTGGACGGTGATGTTATTCACCGTGGTGGTACGATGACTGGTGGTAAAGCAAAAGGCTCAGGTCAATCGATGCTAACCCTGAAGAAAGATAAAACTCAGCTTGAAGCAGAAATCACTTTAAAGAAGGATGAATTAATTCTTGCTGAAAATCGACGTAATGAACTCGAGACAAAAATTAAAGATTCTAACGAAGTCTTAATGCAACGTCGCATTTCTTTAGCGCAACTTGAACCACTTCTTGATGTGAAAAAAGCTAAATACGATCGATTAAAATCTGATTTAGAAGAACTTAACTTGGATGATCATGAAGATGAGGTTAGTATTGGTGAGGATGTTGTTTCACAATTAAACCGTATTTATATGGAACGTGATGAATTGACATCTAATCTCTCGTTTATGAGAGAAAAACGCTTGAATCTTGGTAATGAAGTTCAACGAAAAGAAATGTCGTTGCGTCAATATCGTTCAGAGTTAAACGAATATACGCAAAAACTTCATCAAGGATCACTTGAGATTACAAAATCACGAACTAAGATGGAAACTGGGCTAGAACGTTTATCATCTGAATATCAAATGACTTTTGATTATGCAATGGAAAATGTCTATGATGAAGATTCTGCACTGAGTCGTGAAGAAGTAATGAAGCTTCGTAGTGATATTGGTGCCTTAGGAAATGTTAACCTGGAGGCGCCAGAAGAATACAAAGAAGCTTCCGAACGATATGAGTTTCTATCAAAACAGCTTGCAGAGCTCGTGGAAGCACGTGATAAGTTACTTCAAGTTATTGAAGATATGGACCAAATCATGGTTAAACAGTTTAAAGAAATGTTTGATCGTATCAACGAAGAGTTACCTGAAGTATTCGGAGCGCTCTTTGGTGGTGGTAAAGCGCGACTTGTGTTAGAGGATGAGAATGACTTGCTAAATACAGGAATTGATATTGATGTTCAACCTCCAGGAAAATCAGTGCAAAACATTCGATTGTTCTCTGGTGGTGAAAAGAGCTTGATTGCAATTTCTGTACTGTTTGCAATTCTAAAAGCAAGACATGTTCCACTCTGTATTTTTGATGAGGTGGAAGCAGCTCTTGACCAAGCTAACGTTGAGCGTCTTGCAAACTATATTAAGAACTTCAGTGATGACACACAGTTTATCGTCATTACACACCGTCCTGGAACAATGTCACAGTGTGATGTTCTCTATGGTGTAACCATGCCTAATAAAGGTGTTTCATCAATGTTAAGAGTTAAATTAGATGAAGCAATTGAATTGAAAGACAAGGAGGAAGCTTAATGGGATTTTTTGATAAATTAAAAAAATCTTTCTCTAACAAGGAAGATCAAGAATTATACACAACAGGTCTTGAACCGACAAAAGCAACCTTTGGAAATAAACTAAAAGAAATGTTTATGGGTAAACCGAAGTTTGATGACGCTTGGTATGATCATCTACTAGCGGTATTAATCCAATCGGATGTTTCTTTAAAAAGTGCACAGAAGATTATTAAGGCTTTCCGAAAGAAAGTTAAGTCTAATATGACGCAAGAGGAATCGCTTGAATTGCTCGTAGAAATTATTTTAGAACAATATGGTGATGATGTTGCACCATATGAAGTGAAACCAGGACGCTTGAATACAATACTTGTCGTCGGCGTCAATGGTTCTGGTAAAACTACTACTTGTGCTAAACTTGCTGCGCAATACCATCAAGATGGCAAAAAGGTCCTACTTGTTGGTGGTGATACCTTTAGAGCTGCAGGTAGTAGCCAATTACAAGTTTGGGCTGATGAAATCGGTGTGGATTTTGTAGGTGGTAAAGAAAATGCAGATCCTGCATCTGTTTATGTCGATGCAGCTCGCTATGCAAAAGAGGGTGACTTTGATGTCATGATTTGTGATAGTGCAGGACGTCTTCAAAATAAGGTTAACTTGATGAAAGAACTTGAAAAGATGAAGCGAGTTCTTGAGCGCGAGGCAGGTAGTATTGACCATACATATTTAGTAATTGATGGTAATACTGGTCAAAACGGACTCAGCCAGGCACGTGTCTTCACTGAAGTCACTCCCGTTGATTCGCTAATTGTGACTAAACTGGATGGTTCGCCAAAAGGTGGCGTCTTATTAAGCATTAAAGATGAGCTTGGTTTAAAAGTTAGTCACATAGGTTTGGGTGAAAAAGTTAATGATTTAAGACCTTTTGATATCCAAGCATATCTGTACCAATTGGTATACAACCATGAGCTTTGAGAAAGCAATATTATTAAATCAACTGTTTGATTATTACGAGCCACTTCTAACACAAAAACAAAAAGAAGTATTTCGTATGTATTATCATGAAGATCTGTCCTACCAAGAAATTGCAGATATTCAAGAGATATCTCGTGCAGCCGTATATGATAACTTAAATCGTACCAGTAATCTTCTTGAAGATTATGAAAAAAAACTTGGAGTTGCAAAGAGGTATCAAACATTGTTTAATAAATTAAATGAGTTAAATGATTCAAGAGTGAATCAAATACTTGATGAATTCATAAAAAAAGGAGAATAGAATAATGGATAAAGTATTGGCAGTTAATGCGGGAAGTAGTTCCCTAAAGTTTCAATTGTTAGAAATGCCTCATGCAGAGGTTTTAGTAAGTGGTATCGTTGAACGTATTGGTTTAAACGACGGTGTTATCACTTTCAAGTATGATGGAAAGAAAGATACAGAAGTACTTGATATTCCTAATCATTCTGTTGCAGCAGACTTAGTTCTTAAAGGTCTTGTAGAAAAGAATATCGTTTCAAATTTACAAGATATCGTAGCAGCTGGACACCGTGTTGTTCATGGCGGTGAATACTTCCAAGGATCTGTAATCTGTGATGAAGATTCAATTGCTAAAGTAGAAGAACTTGCTGACTTAGCACCACTTCACAACCCAGCAAACCTCATTGGTTACCGCGCATTTAAAGAAGCATTACCAAATGCTACACATACATTTACATTTGATACAGCATTCCACCAAACAATGGCACAAGAAATCTACATGTATGCTCTTCCTTACGAGTATTACACAGACTTACAAGTTCGTCGTTATGGAGCCCATGGTGTTTCGCATGAATACGTATCACATCGCGTTGCTGAGTTAATGGGACGTACTAATGAAGGTACAAATGTAATTACACTTCACTTAGGTAATGGTGCTTCAATTTCAGCAGTTAAAGACGGTAAATGTGTAAATACTTCAATGGGATTCACACCACTTGCTGGTGTTATGATGGGTACACGTACTGGAGATTTAGATCCAGCAATCGTTACTTACTTAATGCGTAAATTAGATATTACAGCACAAGAAGTTCTTGATATCTTTAATAAGAAATCAGGAATGGCTGGAATTTCAGGATTATCCAGTGATGCTCGTGATATCGAGGCAGGTATTGAAGCAGGAAATCCACGTGCAATTTTAACTCGTAAAATGTATGCACAACGCGTACTTCAATATGTTGGTGCTTATGCATTGCAACTCGGCCGCGTCGATGCAATTGTCTTTACAGCAGGACTTGGTGAAAATGATAACGGAACACGTGAAGCTATCTTAGAAGTAATTTCAGAAGGAATGGGAATTACATACGATAAAGCACTTAACGATTCCGTTCATGGT
>JAVWLP010000041.1:0-14040 GCA_036637915.1 Erysipelothrix sp.
AGAAAAAACCTTTCTACCGTATCGTAGCAGCACATTCAACTAGTCCACGTGACGGACGTTTCATCGAAGTAATCGGAACTTACAATCCAGTTACTCAACCAGCTATAGTTAAAATTGACGAAGAAAAAGCAATGAAATGGTTATCAGTAGGAGCTCAACCATCTGACACAGTTCGTAGTATTCTTTCAAAAGAAGGAATCATGACTCGTTTCCACGAATCAAAATTAACTAAATAATTATGAAACCGGTTGAAGATATTCTTTATGATTTAGTTCTTCCATTAGTGGAAGATGAAAAGAGTTTGAGTGTCAAGAGGTTACCGAGCTTAGATGAAAAAGAAGTGATTCTCGCAATATATGCTGAAAGTGCTGATATTGCACGTTTAATTGGTCGTCAAGGAGTTATGGCGCATGCAATACGTCAAACAATGGCAATTGGATCCCGTGTCCTTGATCAACGAATTTCAATTAAATTTGAATCTTATTAAGGATGTATTAGTTACATCCTTTTTTTGGAGGTTAGTATGGAATTAATCAATGTTGGAATTATCCAAAAGCCTTTTGGTATTAGAGGTGAAGTAAAAATAATGCCGAAAACTGACTTTGTCAAAGAACGCTTTGCAAAAGGAAATCATATTACGATGGAACTCAAAGGAAAGTCGTATCCTTTTGTTATAGAATCTATGAGAAACCATAAAGGTTCTGTTCTTGTGAAATTTGAGGGACTTGATACACTTAATGATGTGGAGCACTTTCATCAAGGAGAACTTTTCGTCTCTAAAGAAATGATGCATGAATTACCTGAAGATGAATACTATTTTACAGACCTTGAAGATTGCCATGTCTTCTCAAATAATACTGAACTTGGTATCGTCACTGAAGTAATGGATACGCCTGCTCACCCAATTTTGCGTGTTAAAGCTGAAGAGCGTGATATTCTCATTCCATTCGTTGAGAAATTCATCGCTGCAGTTAATATTGATGAAAAAAGAATTGATGTAGACTGGATGGAAGGCTTGTAATGAAGATTAGTATCTTAACGCTCTTTCCTGAAATGTTTACAGGCTTTGTAGAAACTTCTATTATTAAAAAGGCAATCTTGAAAGAAATTATTGAAATTGAAGTTGTGGATATGCGTTCCTTTACGGAAGACAAACACAATCGTGTGGATGATTATCCCTACGGTGGTGGTGCTGGTCTAGTGTTAATGTGTCAACCCGTGGTTGATGCAATCAAAGCAACACGTACTGAAGATTCTTTAGTTGTGATGATGACACCACAAGGAAAAACACTAAAACAATCTGTATCCTATGATCTTGCTAAGGAAAAGCATATTATTCTATTATGTGGACATTATGAAGGATTCGATGAAAGAATTCGTTCTTATGTGGATATGGAATTATCTATTGGTGATTATGTTTTAACGGGTGGCGAAGTAGCTTCGATGGTTGTGGCAGACTCAGTGATTCGTCTTGTGGACGGAGTTATTACTCAGGAATCTCATGAAGATGATTCATTCAGCAACGGTCTTCTTGAATATCCACATTATACAAGACCTCGCGAATATGAAGGAATGGAAGTCCCTGATGTACTCGTAAGTGGTCACCACGAGAATGTTCGTAATTATCGACTTAAAGAGTCGCTAAGAAAAACATTGAAAATGAGACCAGAACTCATTGAAAACCGTGAACTTACTAAACTAGAAGTTAAATTACTTGAAGAAATTAAATCAGAAGAATAAAAAAGTGCACCTCATTAGTTGGCCAAAACCAATTAGTAGAGGTGCACTTTTTAATATGCGTATGGATTTTTCTTTAGTTTTCGATATTGTATGAAGTTATATATTCCGTAGGGAATACTATAGAATGCTCCCATTAATACCATATAGATTGGAACAAAGAAAAATATTGCGAGGAGAATCTTTTGGTTGAATGTACGTTTTGATATAAAGCGTGAGACAACAATGATTCCCGACATGATGCTGGATAAGAAGTATCCACCAACTAAAGCGATAACAAGGGCTTTGAGAATTGGATTGTTAATATTCATGAATTCAAAGTCGTACTGGATTGAAATGATTCCAAGTATCCCATACAAAATAAAGCCAACTATAAATAAGATTGATGTTAAGATTAAGTATTTTCTTCTTTGTTCTAGCATAACTACACTCTCCCATTACTACTGGAAGTATCGTAGCATATTGTTATATTTGTTAGGTGTATTTTTTGTAAAACTTAGTTTATAAAAAAGGCAAGGTTATAATTCCTTGTCTTTTTCATCAATATCAGCTTTGTTTTGTGCATCGCGCCATTTATTTGGATGGCTCTTTCGGCGAATCTTTTGAAACTTCATAGCTAAGTAAAATACAATCCCGGATGCAATAATAGAAATCCCAATGATTCCTCCCATAGATTGAAGAAACTCGAGTACAATAACTTCGACACTTGCTTCAATGGGTTCCTTGTTAATGATATCATCTTGGAAAATGATGGTATCATTGTAAACAACTTTAAGTGTCCCAAGGACGGAATTGGCCTCTACGGGCGCACGAAATTCCGTAGCTGCTTGCGTTAATTTAAACTGTAAATCGGAGCGTTCTACACCTTTGGGTAGATAAGAAATAATGTCTTTTTCATAAGAAACAGGATAACGATTTTCAACGTGCACAATGGGAATTTCACCAATGATGTTTCCTCGGGGAATAATAACGGTTCGTTTGAAATCGTTGAAAGCACGTTGATACATTGCAATTGCATCGGTGACTGCGGGATTTTCTTTCATATCTTTATGAGATTGAGCACTGGTACTAATGAAGATGAGATCACCAGTGGGAGTAGACGCCACAGAAGATAGAGAAACTTGAGCAAGTTCAGTATAGCCGGACTTGGCACCATACATGGCTTCAAAGCCACGCTCATGGGCATCTTTTAGTGATTTATTAGTGAGTTCGATTCCGTTTGGATACTTTGCGGTAGGTGTGGTTGTATATTCTACTTTAGTATATAGTTTTTTAAACTGTGGATTCTTCAGAGAATATTGAACAAGTAAAGCAAGATCATAAACGGTTGAGAGGTGTTGAGAATCATCAAGTCCACTTGTGTTAATAAAGGTGGATTGGGTCATACCAATTTCTTTTGCTTTTTCGTTCATATTGACTGCAAGACCTTCAGGAGTACCTGTTAAGTACATGGATATTGCGCGTGTGGCATCTGCACCTGACGGTAAGATGATACCGTGAAGAATATCTGCTAAAGTTACGACATCACCAGGTTTAAAATCAACAACAGAAGCAATAGGGTCAAGACCATCAAAAATACTTTGAGGTAATTCGTATGTCGTAGTTAGGGGAGTGCCTTCTAACATTTCGAGTGCAGTGATTGTTGTAAGTACTTTAGTGATAGAAGCTGGGTGTATTTGCTTGTCTAAATTTTTAGATGTCAGTACAAGCCCACTTTCACGATCCATAAGTACATAGTTATCGCTTTCGATATGTACATTTTTTACTGGAATGATATCTTGCGGATTTGAATTTGCGAAGATAGGACTGATTGTTAATGATATAAATAGTAATGTTGTTAGTAAAATCCGTTTCATATTTCCACCTTTTCAATAGTATAAATATACCATATTAATAGAATAATTAATCTATAGAATCGAAAAAGGTCAATTTGTGTTAAAATTAGTCTATATGGAGGTAGTGTCATGAAGAAGAAATGTTTAGTGTTAGCAGATGGCGAAATTGGAGCGGTAAATTTAGAGAATTACCTTACTTACGATTTGCGTCAAGGCCATAAATCAAAAGAAATTATGGATATCTATGAAGTTGAAAATCCTGCATTATGTAACACGGTTCGTGAATGGATTATCTCACATGAACCTGATGCAATTATTGTGGTAGGTCGTTCTGAAGAATATCTATGGATAGCAACGATTGTTGCTCGTTTATTTGGGCAATTTAATTCATGGAATGATCAAAGAAGCAATCCTTTTGGAAAGACTGTCATTAAAGTAGCAGGAAAGGATGTAGAATTAATCGCCATTGAATCCCTAAGCGATTGGGGGTATGTGGATGAGACACTTCGTTGATACATTACACATCAGTGGAATTCGTGAATTCTCAGAAAAATATATAAATAAAGAGGATTGTGTTTTTCTAACAATTGGAGAACCAGATTTTAATACACCGCCTGAAATCAAAGATGCTTTGAAACTTGCATTAGATGAAAATCATACTCATTATCCACCAGTATGTGGCAATCATGAATTAAGACAGAAAATTGCGAAACTGGAATCAATGTCTTCGTTTGAGGCATATACTGAGAAGAACGTGATTATTACTAATGGTGCGACTGAAGCACTGATACTTGCAATGGGAGTATTGTTGGGACAGGGAGATAATGTTATGATCCCGACCCCTTGTTTCCCACTATATTTTACACAGGCATTCATAACTGGAGCGGAAGTAACTAACTATGATACTTCCATTCATGGCTTTCAATTGCGCTATCATGAATTTTCAAAACATATTAAAGATAATACTAAAGTTATCGTTTTAGCATCCCCAAACAATCCAACGGGAATTGTCTATGATGAAGAAAGTATGATTACGTTACATCGTTTAATGGAAGAACATCCAGATTTATATGTCATTATTGATGAAGTTTATCGTTCAATGATTTATGAGGGAGACTATCCTTCAATTCGAGATTATGAATCTACAATTGATCGGGTAATTCTTGTGCAAAGTTTCTCAAAAACCTTTGCAATGACAGGATGGCGCATCGGTTATGCCGTTGCTAAAGAAGATATCATAAAGCAAATGAACGCATTTCATCAAAATTTAGTAACAGGCGTGGCAACATTTATTCAAGAAGCTGCCATTACTGCATTGGATGTTGATACTCAGTTTATGTTAGATGAGTACAATCATCGTAGAAAGTATCTATTTGAGCGACTCGCATTGATGGATGTCGATTATATCCGTCCTGAAGGAGCTTTCTATATATTTATAGATATTCGTAAATATGGTATGGATTCATACACATTCTGTAAGCAACTCGCCGATGAATTTGGTGTGGTTATTATTCCGGGAATATTCTTTGGAACCGAAGGGTTTGCACGAATATCTTATGGAGCGAATATAAAAGCATTAGAAATAGGTTTGGATAGACTAGATCAGTTTATCCGAGAATTTTGCTTATAAGAAGCATGAAGGGAAATTAGAATGAAGAAAAGCGGATTTAAATCAATATTGACAGCGATGTTAACCATGATAATTGCTATGGTAGGGATTAACCTCCTCCAACAACTAGGACTGAAACCAGTACATATTTATATTATCTTAGGGTTAGTGATAGCGTACCTCATGATCCCAGTTATTATGTTTATGGTGGATACAAAGTTTCGTAAAGAATATACAGTAATCTTTGAAAAATATGAAGGTGATGCAAAAGAAAATGGCTTAGAACATGAATCACTTGCATTGGATATGATTCAAAGCATTGAAAACATTGAAGCAAAACCTAAATCAATTTTATCTAAGAATACATACAACACAGCACTTGCTCAATTATATCTGGTTAGTCATGATTACAAGCAAGCACGTGAGTACTGCGATAAGATTACGAAAGTCCTTCCTGGAACTGGGTTTGGCTTGAATCGACAAATTATGAACTTAAAAGCGAAAGTATACTCAGAAATTGAGAAAGCTGAAGCACTTAAAGATAATGTATTAAATCCTGTTGTGGTTGACGACATTGAAATAGTGACACCACCAGAAACGATTGAAGTAGTAGTAGTAGAAGAAGTAGTGGAAGTAGAAGAAGTTCGAGAAGATAATCAAGAAAACTAAATAAGCAATATGATTATCAATACTTGCTATATGTCAGAAAAAGCTAAAATTGTTTGTTTTACCAAGTGATTAAAAAAAAGTGAAAATTGGTCACGTTATTGCTACGTGATTAAAAAACGGTGAAAATTGGTCACGTCATTGCTACGTGATTAAAAAATGGTGAAAATTGGTCACGTTATTACTACGTGATTAAAAAATGGTGAAAATTGGTCACGTTATTACTACGTGATTAAAAAACAGTGAAAATTGGTCACATTATTGCTAAGTGATTAAAAATGATAAAAGCATTTGCGTTGCTGATCATAGAAGAATGATTATGATCGCATATTACTAGAAATAAAAAGGAGCAAAGAATGAGAAAATTACCTTTTGAAAAAGATTTAAATACTGTAAAAGTATTACTTCAACTCAATAAGGCAAGTAACAGCATTGGTGAATTGAATGGAATTCTAAAAACTTTACCTAACCCTAATATTATTTTAAATGCTATATCTCTAGGTGAAGCAAAAAGCTCGTCGGAAGTTGAAAATATAGTTACAACTTACGATGAACTTTATAATGAGGCTTCTTTAATAAATGAGAATAAAAGTGCAAAAGAAGTTTTGAGATATCAAGAAGCAATTAACTGCGCAGATCAAATTGTTGTAGAAAGAGAAATGATAACAACGAATGATATCGTAAAAATTCATCACATTATTGAGCCGAACAAAGGTGCTATTCGAAATCAAAGCGGAACTGTAATTAAAAATGAAAAAACAAATGAGATAGTCCATACGCCACCTCAAAATGAATCTGAAATTAGAGACTATTTACAAAATTTAGAAAACTACATTAATAGTCCGTGCGAAAAGTACGATCCGTTAATTAATATGGCAATTATTCACTATCAATTTGAAACAGTTCATCCTTTTTTTGATGGTAATGGTAGAACAGGTCGGGTACTAAACATTGCATATCTAAGGTTACAAAACAAATTAAACTTGCCACTGTTATATCTAAGTAAATACATAAACGAAAATAAGGATTCATATTACCAACTTTTAGCTGATGTTCAAAAAAATGAAGATAATATTGAAAATTTTGTAATATATATGTTAAAAGCAGTGGAGGAAATGTCGATATTCACAGTTCAATTTATCGATGAATTCATAAGTTGCATGGATAAAACTAATAATAATATTAAAGAACAATTACCGAAAAGAGATGCCTCAGAAATTACTGCAGCATTATTTTATAATTTTGTTACTAAGAATGAAACATTTAGAGAAATCTTAAATGTCAGTAGGACCACTGCTACAACAATTTTAAAGGAATTGGTTGAAATTGGAGTGTTAACAGAAAACAAAGTTGGTAAAGAAGTCTTTTATAAAAATGTGGCTTTGTTTGAATTACTTAAGAAATGGGATTAGGTAAAAAGGTGAAGCTACCTTACATATTTAAGCACTATCTAGTTGAATTGTCGGATTTCATATGTTAAAATAATCAATGGTGCAAAGACACCAATTACACACATCATGGATTTGTAAGCTCCGTGCTCGAAAGAGTTGCTTACATTCGGAAATGATGGAGGAGTAACGGAAAGGTAGGATTTACTCATGTCAGTAGTTACAATGAGAAAGTTATTAGAAAGTGGAGTTCATTACGGTCATCAAACACGCCGTTGGAACCCAAAAATGAAGCCATATATTTATGCGGCTAAAAATCGTATTTACATCATCGATTTAAATAAAACACAAGATAAGATTGATGTAGCTTACGCAGCATTACGCGATATTGCTGAGAAAAATGGAAAATTATTGATTGTTGGTACAAAGAAACAAGCTCAAACAATCGTTGTTGAAGAAGCATTACGTAGTGGTTCATTCTTCATTAACCAACGTTGGTTAGGTGGTACATTAACAAACTTCCGTACAATTCAAAAATCAATCCGTCGTTTGGTTGAAATTGAAGAAATGGAAAATAGTGGATCAATCAATGTTTACACTAAAAAAGAAGTTTCATTATTATTAAAAGAAAAAGATCGTTTAGAAAACTTCCTAGGCGGAATCAAGGAAATGAAAAAACTTCCTGATGCAGTATTTGTAGTAGACCCAATTGAAGATGCTAACGCAGTTGCTGAAGCACGTAAATTAGGTATCCCAGTATTTGGTATCGTTGATACAAACTGTGATCCAGATGTTGTAGATTTCCCAATCCCAGGAAACGATGATGCAATTCGTTCAATCCGTACAATTGTAGGTGTTATGGCAGATGCTATGATCGAACCTAAAGGTGGCGTATTACAAGTTGCTTATCAAGATCAAGATGAAGAAGATATTACAATGGAAGACGTTATTGTTAACGTTGAACAACAAGCAGCAGAAAATGACCGTCGTCGTCGTCAACGTATGGACGAACGTCGTAAACGTGATGACCGCCGTCGTCAACAACGTACTGGTGGCCGCGACTACCGTGACAACCGCTCAGATAACCGTTCAAACGAACGCGTTGAAAAAGAGGTAAAAGCTGAAGAAACTGTTAAAGCAGACACAGAAAAAAAAGTGGAGGCGTAAATAAATGATTACAGCACAATTAGTTAAAGAATTACGTGAACGTACTGGTGCAGGTATGATGGATTGCAAGAAGGCTTTAGAAGCAAATGACGGCAATATCGAAGCATCAATCGATTGGTTACGTGAAAAAGGAATTGCAAGTGCACAAAAGAAATCCGGACGTATCGCAGCTGAAGGAACAAGTAGTGTTCTTGTTGAAGGTAACAAAGCAGTTATTATTGAAGTTAACTCAGAAACAGACTTTGTTGCTAAAAACGATCAATTCGTTAAATTAGTATCAGACTTAGAACATGTTATCTTAGCAAACAATCCTGCAGACTTAGATGCAGCATTAGCTTTAGATATGAATGGACAAAGCGTGGCTGATGCAGTTGTAGCAGCTACAGCAACAATCGGTGAAAAAATTACTTTACGTCGTTTTGCAGTTGTTGAAAAAGCAGATGATGAAGTATTTGGTTCATACATCCATATGGGTGGAAAAATCTCAGCTGTTGCAGTTGTGAAAGGTGCTAACGAAGAACTTGCTAAAGATATCGCAATGCAAGTTGCTTCAATGAGTCCTTCATACGTATCACAAGCTGAAATTCCATCAGAAATTGTTGAAAAAGAACACAATATCCAAGTTGAAATTGTTAAAAACGATGCAGAACTTGCAAGCAAACCTGAGAAAGTTATCGAAGGAATTATCAAGGGCCGTGTAAGCAAATCAATGCAAGATATTTCACTTGTTGATCAAATCTTCTTTAAAGACGGTAAATCAAAAGTATCTCAAGTATTAAAAGATGCTAATGCTTCAGTAACAACATTCGTTCGTTACGCTGTTGGAGAAGGTATTGAAAAACGTGAAGAAGATTTCGCAGCAGAAGTTGCTAAAGCTTCACAAATTTAATAGTTTATAATAAGGACACTTTAGCGTGTCCTTTTTGAAAGGAAGTACATAACATGTATAAGCGCGTATTATTAAAACTTAGTGGTGAGGCTTTATCTAAAGATGGGGAAATCTTTGATTCTGAAGTTTTAGACGATCTAGCTATCCAAATCAAAACTATTGTTGAAGACGGTGTCGAAGTAGCAGTAGTTGTTGGTGGCGGTAACTTCATACGTGGACGTATGGCTGAAGAACTTGGAATTGATCGAATCCAAGTAGACTACATGGGTATGTTAGGGACAGTTATCAATGCTTTAGCAATTCAGGGTGCTCTTGAAAGACACGGTGTTCAAACACGTGTTCAATCAGCTGTTGAAATGACTAAAGTAGCGGAACCATTTATCCCTCGTCGTGCCGTACGTCATCTTGAAAAAGGACGCGTTGTCGTATTTGGAGCAGGGACTGGATCAGCATTCTTCTCTACTGACACTACTGCAGCATTAAGAGCTTCAGAAATTAAAGCTGATGTAATCTTGATGGCTAAGAATGGTGTTGATGGAGTTTATAATTCAGATCCAAGAGTGAATCCAGATGCATTACGTTATGATAGTTTATCTTACATGGATTTACTACAAGAACAATTAGAAGTTATGGATTCAACTGCAACTTCTATGTGCATGGACAATAATATTGATCTATTAGTATTTAATATGAATGAAAGAAATAATATAATTAAAGCAGTAAAAGGCGAGGCAGTAGCTACTCGCGTATCAAGAGGAGGAAAATAATGTTTTCAGTAAAAAATGATGGTCGTCCAATGATGGATGAAGTAATTACCAATTTTGAAAACCGTTTAGGAACACTTCGTACAGGTCGTGCAAGTGCAGCAATTCTTTTCGGTGTTAATGTTGACTACTATGGTTCACCAACACCTTTAGAGCAAATTAGTACTATTTCAGTCGTTGAAGGACGTCAATTAGCAATTAAACCATTCGATCCTTCAAGTATGAAAGATATTGAGCATGCTCTTAATGAATCAGGATTAAATTTACCAACTCAAAATGATGGTTCATTGATCCGTATCAACGTACCTCAATTAACTGAGGAAACACGTAAAGATGTTTCTAAATCAGTAGGTACATATGCTGAAGAAGCTAAAGTTCAAATTCGTAACATTCGTCGTGATTTAAACGATGAAGTCAAAGGAATGGAAGATGTGTCAGAAGATCAAGAACGTTCATTACTTGATGAAGTTCAAAAACTTACTGATGAATTCATTAAGAAAATTGATGACATCTCAAAAGATAAAGTTAAGGAAATCATGACAATCTAATATGGAGTCATGTAAACATGTTGCTATCATCATGGATGGAAATGGACGATGGGCGAAGAAACAGAAGAAGACTCGCTCCTTCGGACATTACTATGGTAGTGAAAACGTTCGTGAAATTGCATTAAGAGCATTAGACATGGGTGTCGAAGTTATTACTTTGTACGCATTCTCTACTGAGAACTGGAAACGTCCTCAGGAAGAAATTGATTACCTCATGAAATTGCCAGCTATTTTCTTTGAGAAATTTCTTAAAGAACTCATGGAACGTGGGATACGCATTGAAACAATCGGAGATTTAACTAAAATCCCTGAACGTACTCGAAAAGTTATGGAAAACGCTGTGGAGCGTACTAAAAATAATGATAAACTTGTACTTAATTTTGCTCTTAATTACGGATCTCGTGATGAAATAGTTCGTGCAGTAAACCGAATTGCAGATTCAGGCATCAGTAATATTAGTGAAAGAGATTTTTCGTTATATTTGGATACAAAAGACTTACCAGATGTTGACCTTCTTATCCGAACTGGTGGAGAACAACGATTATCTAATTATCTGCTATGGCAACTTGCTTATGCAGAATTGATGTTTGTCGATGAACCATGGCCGGAATTTGGACCTGACGAGTTTGAAGCGTGTCTTGTTGATTTTGATTCAAGAAATCGCAGATTTGGAGGGTTGTAGATGAAAGAGCGAGTGATTACAGCAATAGGATTAATAGGCGCTTTTACCATAGCACTATTACTAGGTGATCGTGCTCTTTTTCTATTGCTATTTGCATTTGTATTAGTTGGATCTTATGAAATTTATAATTTAAATAAAGATCACTTAAAACCAATCGTTCTTGTTGTTATTGTGATTGCGACTTTGATTGGTGGAATTATTAAATGGACAAGTGTTCCCACATTTGGAATGTTATTAATAATGTTATTATTTAGCATGACTGTAACGTTTGAGTGGTTTAAGTTTGAAGATGTATCTTATATATATATTCTTGTGATGATGTTAATTCTAACGCTACAATCCATTACAAGAGTCTTGGCACTTGATAAACTTGTCTTTGGATATATTCTATTTGCAACCTATGCTACTGATACCTTTGCCTACTTTGGTGGTCGATTCTTCGGTAAGCATAAGTTGATTGAACGAATATCTCCTAAGAAAACAATCGAGGGTGCTGTTATTGGGTATGTTGTATCAGCTGCCTTGTCTTTAACATTTGGTCTTCTTTGGATCACACCTTATGTGTCCAAAGAAATTATTATTGCTGCATCCCTGTTGATTCCAGTAATGGGACAGTTCGGAGATTTAGCCTTCAGTTTGATTAAAAGACATTTTGATATCAAAGATTTTGGATACATTTTCCCAGGTCACGGTGGTGTCTTAGATAGAATTGATTCCGTAATCTTTGCATTTTTCACATTTAATGTCTTATTGACATTCTTAGTATAAGGAGCTGTCTATGTCATTTTTATTTAATGTACTGATGTTTGTCCTTGTGATGGGAATAATTGTTCTTATTCATGAACTTGGACACTTATTAGCTGCTAAGAAATTTGGAGTATACTGTAAAGAATTTGCAATTGGAATGGGACCGACACTTTGGAAAGTGAAGAAGCCTCACTGGGAAACGACTTATAGTATTCGTGCTTTACCTCTTGGTGGATTTGTATCCATGGCTGGTGAACCAGGCGAAGAGGATATGAATGTTCCCCTTGAAAGAACCATGAAAGGTATTAAGAACTGGCAAAAACTCATTGTTATCTTAGCAGGAGTCACCATGAACTTTATTCTTGCGTTCCTGATATTCTGGGGCTTATTCTCATACCATGGTACTGTTGATTCACCCAAACCGGTGATTGCCTCAGTTCAAGAAGGATATCCAGCAGAAACAGCTGGCCTTTTACCAGGAGATCATATCATTGAGCTTAAGTTCAGTGATGGTACTGTCGTGAAACCAAAGACTTTCCAAGATATTCTCGTAGGTGTAACTACTTATGAAGGTCGTGAAATGACTGTCACGGTCGATCGCGAAGGAACGATTGAATCGGTTCAATTGAGCCCTCAAAAAATTGTAGAAAATGATCAAGTAAGATATGTTATTGGAATTGTAGCTGAGCCCGGTGAATACCGATCACTATCTATTCTAGAAGCGATTCCTGTAGCTTGGTCACAAATGATGTTCTTGATTCAACAACTTGTGTTCTTACTCGCAAGGCTTGTGAAGGGTATTGGTTTGTCTTCAGTTGGTGGCCCTATTAGTATCTTTAAAGTAACATCAGAAATCAGAAACTCAGGATTTACATTCTTCTTAAACTTAGTGGCTGCATTGTCGCTTAACCTTGCAGTTATTAACTTAGTTCCAATTCCAATTATGGATGGTGGTAGAGCGGTTCTAATTATCATTGAGTCGATAATCAGAAGACCTATACCAGAAAAACTCGAAAATGTAATCATGTTTATTGGTCTTGCAATCATGGTTTTACTCTTCGTATTCATCATGATTAATGACCTCACATAAGAGAAGTGCTTTGCACTTCTTTTTCTTTCCACAAATGAAGAACCATCGTATATAAAATATGAATATACTTAAGGATACAATGACGATAACATTCACAGATATTCAAATATTGTGGACAATTAAGCTTCAAAAGTGAATATAAAAAACGTTGCAATTTTATATCTTCCTTGAAACCTATTATTTTATGTTATAATTAATAAAAGGAGAAAATTATGCCGTATACAATAGAAAAATTTTCACTCGATAAAACGTGGCTTGCAGTTATGGAAATGACCATTCCTGATTTTTCTCGAGAATTAGATCTAAAAGCCCTAAACTCACTTAGAAAAGAACTTGTGAGACAAAATGTTAAATTACGTAATCCTGAATATAACTTTACAATTGGTTACGACTCTGAAAACAGAGTTGAACTTGTAGATATTAAGTTATTTGTTGCCGTTGAAAACCCAGGTAATGATTCTCAGATTATCAAATTTATACAAACTGAACCACGAGAACGTATGATTCGAGTAATTGCAGATACATTTGAGGATGTTCACATTGGGATTGCTGAATGGCTCCATGACAATGACTACATTGCTGATGGTGACCTAAGAAGAGTCCTTGTTGAAGATGAAGATAAATTTGTCTTTGATTGTCCATACAAAGATTCAGAAGAATAAGAGATCATATGCTTCTCAAATTGTAAAAATCTTGTGTTGATCACCATTAATATTTGCTATTTTTGATTGCCTCATCACATTTATTGCGACGAGGTTTTTTATTGGAAATAAGTAGATATTTTGATTTTCAATTATCTGCTAAAGTTTATCTAATATTTTCGATATTTTAGTTCGTTGAGGAAGAAGCAAACAAACGTAATGATACACCGGAGGGTAAACGATGGAAAAACCAGAATCAATAGTACTTACAGAAAAT
>JAVWLP010000042.1:0-13762 GCA_036637915.1 Erysipelothrix sp.
GTGCTTATTATGCAGAGGGTGCGAACACACATGATGACTTACAGGAAATACTCAACTATGCCTTTGACCATGGACTCTCACATTACGTCTCAGAAGTCAGTGCTTGTCGTACTCGAGAAGGGAGTAACTTCAGTAAGTCTGGACTTAAAAAAGCACGAGAAGGAATGTGCCAAATAGCCAAAGACTATATAAGTTATGAAGAAAATGTTATCCGGTCTTTTGACTCTAAGTTTACAGAAGGATTTGAAACAGTCTTGAGAAATATGAATGTCGGAGAAGGAGAAGACTTTAAATCAAAGTACTACACAAAAGATGTGGAGCGTGATGATTACTCTCAAAGTAGATATGACATCGACTCCGCTAATCCTCCGAAGTATATTACTAAAGAGTTCATGACACTTGATGAAATCCTGGATGAAGAGGGTATCAAAAATATTCCCACAATCAGCGATTACATGAATACAAGAATGTCTTCAATTCTAGAAGAGAGTAAGAAACAAGGAATAATAAGTGAAGAAAAATATCTAGAACTAAAAGATAAGAATGATTACCAATCATTTAAAGAAGCGTTCGGAAGTTTCTACCAAGGATCATTAGGTGAGTACCAATATATAATGGGTACCGAAGACTTAAAGTGGCATAGTGCTAAAAAGTTTGCGGATGGTGTCATGACTGCAATCGGAGTTGTCGTGTTGGCTGCATCTGTACTTACATTGGGACCCTTATCCTTGCCCCTTGTTTTAGGAATTGGAACCAGTGTAGTAAGTATCTACTCAGTAGGGAAAGCAAGTTATGAGTTCTTTACTGAAAAAGATTGGCTGACAGGCCGACCATTAGATGATCAAGAAAAGTGGACAGCAGGGTTACAAGCAGTAGCATCTATGGTAACATTAGGTAGAGGCGTAGGCTTGGTTTCAGGAGCACTCGCGAAATCGGATAGTGCCTCTACGTTAGTAAAGAGTACAGCATCATTTTTCAATAGTAGTACGGTACAGAATGTAACACGAGTATCTGACTATGCATTAGATTTAGGAACTGGATTTGTTTCATATAAATACGGTGGAAAATCTATAAATGAAGTTCTGTGGAGCACAGGATTTGCATTAGGAATGAATGCTGCCATAGATTTTGGAACGTATAAAAACAATAAAATCGCGAAAACTAAGATGGGAGATATCGACCAAGCAAAAACTAATATGGGGGAAATTGACCTAGCGAAGATGAGCGATGAAGACCTGATGAAATACTTGAAGGAAAATAATTTATCTTTTTCTGATTTGATGTCTATTGAGGATGATGTGATTCGATACAACAAATGGACCCAACAGGTCAGTGCGGGTCTTTCTATGGAAGATAGGATTAAAATTAATGGTTGGAATTACTCTCCTGACACTGATTTATATTTGAAATATAAAGGTGTTTATGATAATCCTGATTATTTCAACCAGTTGACTGGAGATGTGATCTATCCTGGAATGAATGGGAATATTCACACAAACGGCTTCTATTATGGGGTTTCAATGAATGGGTCACTTGATGAAGGCATGATAATTGACAGATTTGGTGGAATATACGGGAACTATACCTCTCCAGATGGAATGCCATTTGAACAGAGAGCGTTACCACCATTCTCAGAAGGAGCAGAATATCATCGCTACAAAGTATTAGTTTCTTTCGAGGTTGAGATGGGACCGATTGCACCTTGGTTTAATCAACCAGGTCTGGGAACTCAGTATTTATCTGATTACACTATCGAAGAATTATTGGATTTAGGATGGATTGTAGAGGTGTTTGACTAAATATGGATATTGATAAAACAAAGCAAATTGAATATGAGATTTTACAGAGCGCTAAGTGTATTGTTGATTCTGAGGAGGTTAAATTTCCATTCTTTAGAAACTCAGTGAATTCACCTGGTGAAGGCGAGTTTGTTTTTTTTGATGATGATAAATTTCACTATATTTATATGGAAAGAGGTCGAATAGTTCGGAATGTTGAAAGTGAATATATGGAACCTATAGTTTACTTAGTTTTAAAACGAATTATCTCAGAAAGTGCGTCTAAATTGGATAAAGATACGTCAAAGACAGGGTATTCTTCAAGAAGAGTTCAGTTCAAAAAGCAATTAGAATTGTTTGAAAAATTGTACAATAAGAGTTATTATGAGATGAGAAAGAAAGAAATTGATAGAATCCTTGAGATTTCTCCATATAATGATTAATAATAGAACAATTACAGTTCTAAATATTGATAAGCTCCCCTAAAGTAACCACTCGAAATTTAGGTAAATCGGGTACTACAAAAAGGAGGAGCTTTTTCTATGGGTAGAAAGAATATATATCCATCCGAAATAAGTGAACACGCAGTTAATGAATATTTGAACGAAATAAAAAGTTCAAAATAAATAGCAGAAGAATTATCAATTGTTCCTAAGACATTACTTAGTTGGGTGAAAAAGTATGATGAACTGAGCGATGATGATCTTCTTGATAAGCGTGGCAAAAGAAAGCAAGAGAAGCAGCTTAGTAAGGAAGAACGATTAGAACGTAAAATAAAACTACTTGAAAGACAGCTCGAACTTAAAGAACACGAGAACATTCTATTAAAAAAGTGGAGGAAATCGAAGGGAGAGGATACTCTCAAAAACGAAACAAGAAGTAAAATATCTAGCGATGAAAGAACTTCATTATAAACATGGGTGGAGTTTTCAACGAATGTGTAAGGTACTCAAAATTAAAATAAGTAGTTATTATAAATAGTCGTTTCGTGTTGAAACAAGCAATGAAATTGAGAATCATGAGCTTTGCAATCTCATTCTTGATTATGATGGAATGTATCGACATATCTTAGGCTAACAGATTGAATCAATGAGATGAATAGATTTCAATATAATTTGGAACAGATGAAGAGCGATTTTTTTATGTTTTATCCAATGCGTAGAAGATATTTACCAAATAAAAAGTTGACAAATGAATGCATTCATTTTAAAATATGAATGCATTCATTATTTGGAGGTAATTATGTACGGAATTGAAAAAAAATCTAATAAGAGTAAATTATTTATCTTATTTATACAACTAGTCTATTTAGTAGTTGATCTGAACATCTTAAACAAGGGAGAGTTCCACCCTAATGTCTATTTTGCATTATGGTTTGCGCTGGTACTAACATTTATACGGTTAAATCTCATGATGTTTGTTTGGTTACCAAGAGGAATTAGTTGGAAAGAAGCAATTGGAAATAGTTGCGCATTTGGAATTTATTATATTGGCTTTCCACTATTTGCGTTATACAGTTCTACTTATTCACCTGTGGTATTATTTATAGGGTATGCACTATTCGTGATAGGGAGTCTAATAAATACAATGTCAGAGTTGCTAAGAAAGCCATTTAAAGATGATCCGTCTAACAAAGGGAAGCTGTATACTGGTGGCTTATTTAAATATTCAATTCATATTAACTATTTTGGTGATATACTTTGGGTGTTAGGATTTGCGCTACTAACTATGAACGTATATGCAATCTTAGTTCCAATAGGATTAACATTGCTATTTACTCTTTCTTATATTCCAAATGCGGATAATTATTTGAGAAAAAAATATGGCGAAGCATTTATAGAATATGAGAAGAAAACGAAACGGTTAGTACCATATATATGGTGATATAATGAGAAAATCAAAAAAAGAAAAGACACGTAATGCAATTTTAGATGCTTCGCAGCAATTGTTTGCAAAGTATGGATACAATAATGTTAACATGCCTGCAATTTCCGCACATGCAGGAATCGCAGTTGGGACAACCTACAATTATTTTGCAAGTAAAGGAGAAATCCTCCTTGAGCTGATTACGAGTAGTTCCGTTAGCATTAAATCAGAGTATGATATTTCAGCGGAAAGTAAAACAGATGTGAAAAATAGTATTATAGAAGTGATAACAAATCATTTAGATTTTATCACTGATATTGATAAGTCAACTTGGAAGATAGTTATGACAATTCTTGCAAATGAAGATGTAGATATGAATGATATGAAAAATAAATTTATAAACTTTGATGATAAATATCTCAATGATCTTAAGGATTATCTTGATTTAAAAGAAAAATATTATAAATGTGATACATCGTCCTTGATTAACACGATATATAATTTATTAATTGGGATAACGATTCGTTACTTTTATGGAGAAATGTTAGCAAAAGACTATAAGTTACAAGTAAATGAACAACTAAATATCATACTGTAAAAGAAACCCCCAACACCGTTGCGATGTTGGGGGTTAGTAATATTGTTTAACCAATGATTAAATCATAAAAAATACGATACCTACGAAGTGGCAAATTGATGCAAGGTTAATAAAGATGTGCCATATTGTATGGAAGTACTTACGATCTTTTTGTGCATAGAACCATGCACCAATACTATACATTACTCCACCCATGATTAACAATCCTATAAACATTGGTGATGTTGATTTAATAAGTGACGGAACTAAGAACACTGCCATCCATCCCATTACTAAATATATAATGAGTGAAACTTTTGATCCTGCTTTTTTTGAAAATATTTTATAGAATATTCCAAATAAAGTCATTGCCCATTGTAGTGCAACAATTGTATATCCAAGTGCAGGTGGTAAGACAGTAAGAGCAATAGGTGTATAAGTACCCGCGATTGCTACGAAGATAAACACGTGGTCTAGGATTCTAAAGACGTATTTATGTTCTGTATCATATGGCATTGCGTGATACAATGTTGAGCCTAGAAACATTGAGAATAATGAAAGTATGAAAATTGAGTCTCCAACCGCAAGGGCAGTGCCACCTTGGCTAAATGCACGGATTGCGACATAAGGGTAAACGATTAAGAGTGCTATTGCCATGACGCCATGAGTGATTGAATTCCACATTTCTTCTTTAAAGCTTAATTTAGTGATATTTTTTAGTGATTCTGATTGATCTAACGTATTTGTTGTCATAATATCCTCTCCAATCTTATGACATTTTAACATATTTTTGTAGCATAAATGCGAAACACATAGCTATTATGATATAATTTACCTAACTTGCGTAATAAGGGGGCTTTACATTGAAAAAATTTAGAAATAAAAACATCAAGCGCATCTTTTTATTGATGATAACAGGAACACTCCTACTCAGCGGAATATCATCCCGTGTTTTTGCTTCGGAAGAGCAAGAGGCATATGGTGCTGATGAAGTAGATAAGTTTATACCTATCAATGAAATAGATAATGAAAAGGGAGGGTTTATGATTAACCCAGACCTTAAAACTACTTTTGAAGATGTTGAAGAAACTAAGGAAATTGAACTTCCTGAGGAAACCATTAATCCCGAAGTATTAGAAGATTTAAAAGAAGAACCGGTTGTAGATCGTTCTCTGTTACCTAACGCATTCATCCCTTATTTTCTTAATGCAGCCAATGGCCGCAGTACTACAGTAGGTATTGGAGCATTTAATAATGATTTAGATAACTATAATGTTTATACTACTTCTACATCTGGAAGTGTCATTACTTACTTAAATACAAGCGTCGGATATAATCCTGATGCTGCAGTATTAGGTAAAGAAAATGGACGTTATCATATTGTGATTGCTGGAGTAAAAGGATGGATCTCTGAAGACGCACTTTCAGTTTATGAGATTGATGAAGCAAAGAGTATATCACACTATAAAGTGAATGATAATGGAGATTTGATTCACTATATTAGTAATGGCGTTCATCAAAAAACTTATTCAACTATAAATAATGGTGTCGCTCCCTCAAAGTTATCGAAAGGTACAACCTACTATTCCTATGATGGTCACTATTTCTATCGAGAAGTAGGAACTATGATTAAGGACTACGCAGAAGGAACTTTTAAGAATTCTGTAAATCCTAGTGATCCTTTCTATAACTATTTCCAATTCTTGCCTTATAGAGCCCCATCAAAAATTACCGCAGATGATTTAAGAAGTTTCTTAAATAAAAATGGTTACACAAGCAACGTAACAAACCCATCCAATGATAATGTTCCTAGAAATCAATCCATGTTGTATGGAAATGAGAGTTCCTTTATAGACCAAGGAATAAAATATGGTACTAATGGTGCCATGACTTTTGCACTTGGTATTCATGAAAGTAACTGGGGAAGAAGTTATCTAGCACGAGACCGAAATAACTTGTTTGGTCATGCAGCCTATGATAAATACCCTGGTGCTGCGAACAAATATGCAAGTATTGATCAATCAATCCACAGCCATAATACACGATTCCTAAACTGGCATTACTTAGATTCAACTGAGGGTAACTACCGCGGTGGTTTCTTAGGTAATAAAGAATCGGGAATGAACGTACGTTATGCTTCCGATGCATATTGGGGTGAAAAAGCTGCAGCACATTATTTAGCACTGGATAGAGCTACGGGTAATAAAGACTACGGACGTTTCACAATTAAAAATCTACAAAATGTAGATTCGTCAGTAACAACATACACAAGACCTGAAGCAAGCAGTCAATACGCGACTGGTATGAAATTCAAATTTAAAAATCAATCGGTACTTGTTTTAGAAGAAGTACGTGGAACACAAGTTGGAAATTCAAATATTTGGTATAAGATAAGTTCTGATAACTTACTTGATACAGATGGGAAAATCTTCCAGTTCTATAACTATCCTGAAGCTGTTCGTCGTGAAAAAGGTGCAACCCATGGTAAAGATGTGGTTTATGTTCCTGCTTCTTATTTTGAAGTGAAAAAAGAAGCTCCAACTTACAAACGCGGAGATGTGAATAATGATGGGGTCATCGACGGATTTGATATGATGGCAGTCAAAAGACATTATTTAGGAATAAAAATATTAGAGGGAGATGCTTTACTAGCCGCAGATGTAAATCGAGATGGAGTAGTAGACGGATTTGATATGATGGCTATCAAACGCCATTATCTAGGAATAAAATTAATAGAGGATTAGGAGATTCCAATGATTAAAAATTTAAAGAAAATATTATTAGTTAGCTTTATGAGTTTAATGTTGATTCCAACGAATATTAATGCTGCATCAGCTTTAGCATCTGTGACTGGAACAATTACACTCGGAAATAATGGAACTTTATCCATAACTACAAATGCTCCCGGTGGTTTTTTTCAAGGATCAATTACTAATAATAATTCAGGTGTCGCATCTGCAAATAATACAAAAGTATATGCAGATACAGGTGAAAGTACTGCGAGTAGCCCTTCATTTTCTACCTCTGTAAGCTCTAATTCAGCGGGAGATGCTTCGTTTACTATCGATATTTCTGGGGAAGATTTACAAGGGAATCCATTTAGCTTAAAAACAAAAGTTTATACTACAGTTCAAAATAAAACTACTAAACCTGATACAGGTGGTGAAGGAAATGGAAATGGTGGATCCAATAACAACGGTGGTAGTACAAAGCCTGAGACATCAAAACCTGGTACAAGCAAACCAGATAAGGATCTAACAGAAGAAGAAAAGAAAGCTAAAGAAGAAGCTGAGAAGAAAGCGCAACTTGAGGCTGGACAAAAAATACCGCTCGTTGATGGAATTAAGATTACGTCTCGTTCTCCAAAAATGGAAGGTGTTGCTTTGGAAACACTCGGAACTCAAGAGGGAACATTTAGCTATAGCTATGAACTACCTAAAAATATTGATCGTGTCAGTTTGGAATTAATACCAGCAATTGATGGTGTCGAACTTACATATGATAAAGAAATTGATTTTGCTGCAGATGAAACATCAAAAACAATTACTGCGAATGCTAAATCAGGAGAGATATCTCAGGATTATGAAATTGTATTAACACGTATAATTCCTGTCGTTAATAAAACAGAAATTGATGGTAAGAAGCTAACAGTTCTAGATGATGAAAAACTAGATGGTAATATGAAAGCTTTAGGGTTCGAACGTCAAGAATATGAAATCGAAGGCGGGATGGGTTATTTCTTCGTTAATGGTGCAATAAAAATGCAGTTATTAGTAGATGAGAATAACAATGGATCATGGCATCTTCTTGATGAATCAAATAAGCCTAGTGAAGAAGTAATTCTGTTAGAATCTGGAACGAATTATGCACTTGTTATGAATGCTCCTGAAGCAATGCAAAAAGAAACACTAAATACCGAGAAGTATTCTGAAAAAACGGTAGACTTTGAATCGCGTTATACAGAAGTATCTACAACTCTTGTCATGAATAATAAATATAAAGCATGGACTGCAGAAGACGGAGAAGTCTTCTATGGAATCATGAATGGCGGAGAAAAGAGACTTCATTTCAAAACAAAGAATGAAGATGGACTTGTATTTGAAAAAGCATTTGTAGGGTTCGACCACACAAGTGGCACATCAAAAACTGTCGCAATTGTTTCCACAGCTACTCTAGGTATCGCAGTAATTTCAGGCGTTATCTATACAATCATCTTAAAGAAGAAAAAATAGGAGTTAAGAGATTCACATCTTATTTATACGAAAAATTGCTTAAATATTAAGTGACTAAAATTAAGAAGGGAAACCCCTTCTTTTTTCATGAATCGTAAGTGTAAATATGATAAAATAATGTATGAGGTGTAAATATGAAAAACGTATTAAAATCATTTTTTGGATCACTGCTTCTTGTGATACTCTTAATCCTCGTATTATGGCTGGGTTATGTCGGATTTGTGGGCGGACCTGCGCGTGCGTATGAGAAAGAAGATAGACAATATTTAGAAGCAATGATGGACACAATGAAATATGATGAAGCGCAATTGTTGAATCGTTTTTCATATGATCAAGTCTATTATATTGCCCAAGTTAAAGATGCAGATGCATCCTTTATCGTATGGTTCAATAAAGATTTATCAAAAGTAGAAAAACATGACTTAGTAAGTAAAGAAAAAGTTAGTGAAATCGCAACACGCTATGGGATGAATGAAAAGAATATTAGTTATGGAGTTTATAAAGATAAACTTGTTTATGTTCTTAAAAATCGTCAACTTGAATTGTTTGTAGATGTCGATACTTTGGATGTCTTACTTCAAGTAGGAGGAAATAAAAATGTGGTGGAATAAAGCGTATGTTAACCGTAGAGATTGGATTTTAGATAATCTGGGTGTTCTTAAATTAACGCCATTACAAACTGTTATGTTGTTGATGATAGATTTTCTAAATCAACAGAATGATCCCATCACATTGGAGGTCTTGTCAGAAAGAACGGGAATTGAAATGAATAAGATTGATGAGCTAATACATGATCTTGTTCGCCAAGAACTCCTTACTATTAAAGTTGAAGGAATGGGTCTTGAATTTTGTATTGATGGTGTATTTCAAGAAGGTGTGGTTTATGATTATGTCGATCAAGGAATCTTCGAAGTGTTTGAAACTGAATTTGGTAGACTCTTATCTCAACATGAACTCGTGATGTTGAATGGATGGCTATCGAAGTATTCCGAAGAGAACATCTTGGACGCCTTGCGTGCAGCAATTATTTATAAAAAAGTATCAATGAATTATATTAATTCAATTTTAGTTAATAACGAAAAAGAAAAGACGGTGTAAGTGTGAAGACTGAAGAAATTTTGGATATATTGCGAATGGAGTATCCTAATGTTAAAGGGGAGTTAGAACATAAAAATGTTTTTGAACTTTTAATTGCAGTCGTGTTATCGGCGCAAACAACGGATGCAGCTGTTAACAAAGTTACACCTAAATTATTTGAAACATATCCAACGCCAGAAGCATTAGCTCAAGCTGACGTGAAGGATGTTGAACAATATCTTCAAACAATTGGTCTTTATCGTAATAAATCTAAATTTATCATTCAGTGTTCAAAACAAATCGTTAATGAATTTGATGGTGAAGTGCCTCATACCCGGAAAGAGCTAATGTCTTTATCTGGAGTGGGACGTAAAACTGCCAACGTTGTATTATCAGAAGGGTTTAAGATTCCCGCTATTGCTGTTGATACGCACATTGAACGTGTAGCAAAACGGTTGAAACTGGCGAAACCCAATGACTCTGTTGAGCAAGTAGAAACCAAGTTAATGAGAAAGATTCCAAAAGAACAATGGGCTGAAGCTCATTTGTTACTCTTATTGTTTGGACGCTATCACAGTACTGCTCGTGATACACGAGATGCATTTGATGTATTAGAAGAATTGAAGGAGAAACATTCTGTATGAAAAAATTAAGCACATTAAAAATTGCCCAATGGGTACAAGGAACATGTCAAGAAGAAGTATTCGTTGATGGAATCAAAGTCGACACTCGATTTATAGAGCCAAACGATTTGTTTGTTTGTCTTGTTGGGGAACGTGTTGATGGTCATGATTTTGCACAACAGGCCATTGATAATGGTGCTACTGCATTAATCGTCTCTTCTAAGTTAGATATCGATGTACCTCAAATCATCGTTGAGGATACATTAGAAGCATTAAGACTGCTTGGAAGAAGTTACCGTGATACATTGAATGCTTTCTTCATAGGAATAACAGGAAGTAATGGAAAAACATCAACGAAAGATATTTTGAAGAGTCTTTTTTCGAGATTGGGAACTACAGTAGCGACTTATAAAAATCAGAATACTGAAATTGGAACATACCTCAATCTATTTAGAATGGATGAAGACACACAATATGGAATATTCGAAATGGGTTTGGACTACGAAGGTGATGTTACATTAATGGCGTCAGTTGTGAAACCTAATGCCGCAATCGTTACAAGTCTTGCTCCTGCACATATGCAAAACTTTGATAGTATTGAACACATTGCTAAAGAAAAATTCAAAATCTTTGATCATGTTCAAAATGATGATCTTGCATATTATCAAGGAGATTTTGAAATTTATCGCGAATTAGCGGGCTCTAGATTTCATACATTTGGTTATGAAGATTCAAATGAACTCGTTGTATCAGATGTAGAATCGTCTAACCGTGGTATTTCATTTAAAGTTAATAGTCAAAACTATACATGTAATCTTATTGGTGGTCATCAAGCATCAAATTGTGCTGGTGTCATTGGATTGGCACAAAAGATAGGTATCAGTGAGGATGCCATCCAAAATGGTCTCAATCATGTTGCACTAACAGGACTAAGAACGGAGCTTGTTAAAAAGTTTGAATCTCTTGTTCTCCTAGATGCTTATAAGTCAAATCCAGTGAGTGCAAAATATGCACTTGAACTTCTCTCTGAATACCAATATGAAGGAGAACGTATTGCGGTCTTATCGGATATGGTAGAACTTGGAAGCCAGAGTGAACAAGCACATAAAGAAGTATTGGATGAGGTATTAAAGTATCCTAATATTGTGAAAGTAATGACGCTTGGACCTGAGTTTGAGATGGTCATTAACAAGTATGGTTATGACAAAGATCGATTTATTAATGATTCCATCTACGAATCATTCGAAAAACGGGTGAAGCCATACTATCATCAACAGGTGATGATACTTATTAAAGGGTCACGTTCTTATCAACTAGAACGCTTAATGAAAGAGGACAAGTAAGATGAGTAAAAAAAGAATCGGATTATTATTTGGATCAGTAAACAGCGAACACGATATTTCAGTAGCCAGTGCAGCATCTGCACTCGCACACTTCCCTCATGATCGTTATGAATGTGTTCCTATTTATATTTCTAAAGATGGAAAATGGAATGTTGGGGACTTCACTCCAGAAGAACTTGAAGCGATGACATTTACAAGCTGTCAGGAGCTTGCACTTACCTTTAACTTAGATAAACCGGGATTTATGAATCTAGTGACTCAAGAACCAGTACTTTTAGATGGAGCACTATTAGTCTTACACGGACAAATGGGAGAGGGTGGACACGTACAAGGTCTACTACATTGTGCCAACATTCCGTTTACAGGGTCTGATGTCTTAGGATCATCACTATGTATGGATAAAGCATTTACACATGCTGTATGCGAAAGCAATGGCATTAAGATGGCGCAATATCAAACAATTCATAATATTGAGGAATTAGATATGGCTCATGTTAATTATCCTTGTATCGTGAAACCTACGCGTGAAGGCTCATCATTTGGTGTTACTTACGTTGAGGATGAAGAAAGTCTCTATAAAGCATGTGAGTTTGCATTCGAATACGATAGTAAAATTCTTGTTGAAGAGTATATCGATGGTGTTGAAGTGGGATTATCAATTCTTAAAACTAAGAATGAATTCATCATTAGTGATGTAGATCAAGTTAATGTTACAGGAGCTGTGTTTGATTTCCAAGAAAAATATCATCCTCATGCAACCGAAACACTTCGCGTATCGAGTTATCCAAAGACGCTAAGAGATGCAATTCGTAACCAAGGAGCAATTATCTTTGATCTGCTTGATTGCCGTCATATTGCTCGTTTAGACTTCTTTGTAACAAAAGATGATCAATTCTATTTGAATGAAGTGAATACAATGCCAGGATTTACCAAAAATTCTCGTTACCCAATGATGTTACAAAATGTTGGTGTCGAATATACAGAACTCATGGCTAAGATGGTTGAGGATATTCTATGATAGATAGTGTAAATGTTATTGTTGATGAAGCAGCTATCGAACACAATACGAAACTTCTACGTCAAACATTGAAACCTGAAACAAAAATTATTTCAGTAATTAAAGCTAATGGATACGGATGTGGTTTAACACAAGTTGCCCATACATGCGAAAAATTAGGTGTCGATATGTTAGCGGTTCTTGATGTGGATCAAGCTGTTGATTTGCGTAATGATGGAATTACACTTCCAATCATTCTCTTGGGAGCGACCCTGGAATCTAATTTTCAATATCTTATCGATTTTGATTTAACACAAGCTGTTATCAATATGGAGTATGCTCATAAACTGAATGCTTTTGCTAAAGCAAATAATACGAAAATCAAAGGTCATATTAAAGTTGATACGGGATTGAATCGATTGGGACTCAAAACATATGAAGAAGTTCGTTCTTGTTATGATTTGGATGGTTTAGATATCACTGGTATCTATTCTCACTTTGTTGAAGCACAAAGCTATGATGGCGATGCAACAGAGTTTTCAAAGAATCAAATTCGTCGCTTTAATGAAGTTCTTGAAAAATTACAAGAAGAGGGCATTGATACAAAGACAACCCACATGCAAAACAGCCCATCAATTATTCATTTTGGTGATCTAGGGTATTCGGCAGTTCGTTGTGGTATGGTCATGTTTGGTCTTTATCACCCCTCACAATTAAACGAATCCCTTCATGATGGATACAAACCAGTCCTTAGCATGGAAGCGCGTATTTGCATGGTTAAAGAGATTAGGAAGGGTGAGTTCGTTGGCTACGGACGTACGTTTACCGCGACACGAGATATGAAGCTTGCGACAGTCACTGCAGGATATTGTGATGGCGTCATGAAGAGTCTTTCCTTGAATGGTGGTGGCGTTATGGTAAATGGACATTACTGCCTCATTACAGGTGATATTGCGATGTCTCAATTTATGATTGACGTTACTGATATTGATTGTGAAGTTGAAGACAAGGTTATGATATTTGGACATGAAGATCAAACCATCTATGATTACATTCAAATTACAGAACAATCTATTAATGAATTGATTAGTCTGATTCGTTATACTGTTCCAAGAATTTACGTAAACCCAATTAAATAAGAAAAGAGTACATGAATTCATGTACTCTTTTCTTATTTAAAAAAAACGTTTCCTGATTTAGGAAACGTTTTTAAGGGTTCTTTAAAATCTGGTGTTGGTGAGATATTTATCTCATCAACACTTTTTTACT
>JAVWLP010000043.1:0-12994 GCA_036637915.1 Erysipelothrix sp.
GGGGTTACTTGATAGTGCAGATAAGGGTAGCGTAAGAATTAATTCACACGATAATGTAAAACCTTTTTCCAAAGAAGCTACTGAAGTATTGAGAAATGAAATTGGATACCTCTTCCAAAATTTCGCATTGATTGATAATAAAAGTGTGAAGTACAATCTTATGATTGCTTTAGAACATGTAAAAGAAAAAAATAAGAATAAACTCATAAATGATGCGTTGGTAAAAGTTGGTATGGAAGGCTTTGAAAATAAAAAAATATTTGAATGCTCCGGTGGAGAACAACAACGTATAGCGATTGCTCGGTTGCTACTTAAACCATGTCAAATAGTTTTATGTGATGAACCAACGGGAAGTCTAGATGAAGAAAATAAACAGGTTATTTTTGAATTGTTAAAATATCTTCAAGAACAAGGGAAAACTTTGGTTGTCGTAACTCACGATGAAGACTTAGTAGAAATTGCAGATGAGGTCATCTTGATTCATAAATATAAAGAGGTAACATCATGACAATATTCATTGAGGATCGTGTAGACAATTTCTAAATATCTCTTATCACACCCGTCAATTGACAATTTTTGAATCGAGGCGTCATTCCAAGTATCAATGAAATCAATCGTATTTACGAGATATGCGGCAATAAAGTCACGGTCATCATTAATAAAGTGTTTTAAAGAAGCTTCAAAAGATGAAAGTGTGTACTTTTTAAGAGTTGTAAGAAAGTATGTATGTTTTTGCTGTGAAATAATTAAATCCTTTGCAATACTATGCGAAAAGAATTGATTGGCAAACGTAAAGGGTTTAATAATCATTTCTGGTGAATGTGATGAGAAATAGTCTTGCCATAATGTATCGATACCGTATTCGAATAAGGAATATTTATCATCAAAAATACGATAAAAGGTTGAACGGTGAATATTGGATTTATCACAAATATCTTGAACGTTAAGCTCATCGAAATCATCACCATCAAGTAACATTTTTAGTGTTTCATTCCAAACTCTTTCTTTAGTTGATATTGTCATAATGAGACTCCGTGAGACAAATACAAAATTTGTCTCTTATGTTTTATTTAAGTTTATCATAGAATAGGAAGGTAGAGAAGGAGAAAACATTATGTCAAAAGTTAAATTATTTATTGCAATCAGTTTGGATGGTTATATCGCTACAGATTCAGGATCAATTGAATGGTTGAATCACTTTCCTCAAGATGAAGTTGATGATTCGTACGATACGTTTTATAATTCCATCGGAAATGTCATCATGGGAAGTGTGACCTACCGTCAAATAACTGAAGAACTTGCAGATGTAT
This sequence comes from Erysipelothrix sp., assembly GCA_036637915.1. Lineage (GTDB taxonomy): Bacteria > Bacillota_I > Bacilli_A > Erysipelotrichales > Erysipelotrichaceae > Erysipelothrix. The sequence goes on from JAVWLP010000043.1 coordinate 1,311, forward strand.
ATCCTTATGCAGATAGTAAGTCATACGTGCTAACATCACAGAATTTTAAACCTGCAGAAGGTGTTACATTTCTAAATGAAAATGTATCGGATGTGGTTAAAGACATAAAATTAGATAATAATTCTGATATTTGGATTGTTGGTGGAAGCAGTATCGTGAAACCACTTGTTGAAAAAAATGAAATTGATGAATACATTATCGCCATAGCACCAATATTACTGGGAAAAGGAATTCCACTGTTTAAAAATATGGATGAATCTCTAACTCTTAATCTTGTAAATAGCTATCGTAAGAATCAACTTGTATATCTCAACTATGAAAAGAAACCTCTTAAATAATTTTAAGAGGTTTTGTATGATTAATAACTACAGTGTAATTGTCCATAAGATGTATATGTGTAAGTAAGGGAGCAAAGCTATATAGTTTGTGATTGAATTCGAAATCCGGCTGATATGAAAATGAGTTTAATGATTTGAGGTCAATCCGAATACCGATACCTATAGTTTTTAGAAGTGCTTCCTTTTGACACCAAACTTGATAAAAGTTTTCAATACTATTCTTCGCGAAAATTTGTTCCTCATCTGTATAATAACGATTGCGAATTGCTTCGAATTTTCTTTCTTTATGAAACTCGCAGTCAATACCAATTGGACTTGACGAGCATGCAATCACAAGAAGGTCATTTGAGTGAGATAGAGAGAAATAGAAAGGATTATGAATAATATAGGGTTTTCCAAATGCATCTCTAGTTATTTTTTCTTTAGAAAACTCGGGATCAAAATTCTGTAGGGAATTTATTAGGAATTGATCGTTTTCTGCTACTGATAAGTTTTGAGATGAGAAGACATAGTCATATGTATTGAGGTCCATAATGTACTCCTTAGTTAGATAATAATATCACGAATCATTAAAGATGGACACCAGATTGATGTGAAAGGTTACACAAAGAAAAATGATAATGATTATCATTGACAATATCGTTGAGTTGTATGAAAATAGATGTAGGTGAAAACCGTTAGAGGAGGAAATTATGTCATTAATTGGAAAAACAATTGAAGCATTTAAAGCAAATGCTTATCATAATGAAGAATTTATCGAGGTTACAGACGAAGACTTAAAAGGTCATTGGTCAGTGGTATGTTTCTATCCTGCTGATTTCTCATTTGTATGCCCAACTGAACTTGCTGACTTACAAGAACAATATCCAGCACTTCAAAAACTAGGTGTTGAAGTGTATTCTGTTTCAACAGATACACACTTTGTACATAAGGCATGGCATGATCATTCAGATGTCATTAATACACTAAAATATATTATGATTGGTGATCCATCACAAGTCATTACAAGTGGATTTGATGTTTTAGATGAAGAGAGTGGCCTTGCACAACGTGGTACATTCATCATTGATCCAGATGGTGTTGTTCAAGCTATGGAAATTAACTCAGACGGTATTGGTCGTGATGCAAGTACTCTTATTGATAAAGTTAAAGCAGCACAATACGTGCGTAAACATCCGAATGAAGTTTGCCCAGCTAAATGGAAAGAAGGAGAAGAAACACTTACTCCAGGACTTGATTTAGTAGGGAAAATTTAGTGAGCAAAACAATGTTAGATGAAACAATAAAAAAACAACTCACAGCTTATGTAGAATTGTTAGAAAACAATGTTACATTTAAGGTAAGTCTTGACGAAAGCGAAGCTTCACAAAAATTGAAGTCATTTGTTGAAGAAGTTGAGGCACTTTCTCCTAAAATCAGTTTAGAATTAACAAAACTAGAGCGAACACCAAGCTTTATGATTAATAAAGGAAATCAAGATTCTGGGATTGTATTTGCTGCCGTTCCATTGGGACACGAGTTAGAATCCTTTGTTCTTGCGCTACTTCAAGTAGGCGGACGTGCACCAAAGATAGAAGAGAAGGTAAAAAATCGTATTTTATCTATCGATCGTGAATGTCATTTTGAAACATATATGAGTTTATCATGTCATATTTGTCCAGATGTTGTTCAAGCTATCAATATTATGGCAGTCTTAAATCCTAAAGTTACTCATACAACAATCGATGGTGGTATGTTTAAACAAGAAATAGAGGATCGTGCTGTTATGGCCGTGCCAACTGTATTCATGAATGGTGAAGAGTTTGCAAGTGGAAGAACTTCACTTGATGATATGCTCGAAATGATTGTCGGCGCACAAGAAATTGATGTAGATATTACGAAACCTTACGATGTTGTTGTAGTAGGTGGCGGTCCTGCAGGAACAAGTTCCGCAATCTATGCAGTACGCAAAGGATTGCGTGTAGCAATGATTACTGATCGTATGGGAGGACAAGTTCTTGAAACCATGGGAATTGAGAATGTTATAGGAACACCATATACTGAAGGTCCTAAACTTGCTCGTTCACTGGAAGCACATCTTGATGAGTATCCTGTTGATATTATCAAATCTAGAACAGTTAAATCTTTGAATAAAACGAGCCAATTCGAAATTACATTAGATAACGATGCGGTTCTTACAAGTAAAACTGTTATTGTTGCTACGGGAGCACGTTGGCGTAACGTCAATGTACCTGGCGAACAAGAATTCAAGAACAAAGGTGTTGCTTATTGTCCGCACTGTGATGGTCCTATTTTTGAGAACAAACGTGTTGCAGTTATTGGTGGTGGAAATTCAGGTATTGAGGCTGCAATCGATCTTGCTGGAATTACGAAACATGTTACGGTTGTGGAATTTATGCCAGAACTAAAAGCAGATGAAGTACTTCAAAAACGTCTCCACTCACTTAATAATGTTACTGTTGTAACAAATGCACAAACAACTGAAATTCATGGTGATTCCAACGTTAACGCGTTGTCCTACAAATCTCGTGAAACAGGTGTTGAAGAAAAAGTTGAACTTGAAGGTGTCTTCGTACAAATCGGTCTCATGCCAAATACAGAATGGTTGGGAGATATGGTTGAAAAAACACGAATTGGTGAAATCGTAGTTGATTCAAAAGGTTCTACAAGTATACCAGGATTGTATGCTGCAGGAGATTGTACCGATAGTGCCTACAAGCAAATCATTATTTCAATGGGTTCAGGTGCAACCGCAGCACTTGGAGCATTTGATTATTTAATCCGAGAGTAAAAAAATAAAAAAATGTTTTCAATTAATTGACATCGAAAACCAGATAAAATAAAATAAAAAAGTATTTTTACTGAAAATGTCTGAAAGCATCATATGATTCTTAACTAAGGGGTATTGACACATTACCCCTTTTTCTATTCTTTAGGAGGGTTTATGTCACATAAAATCTACGATTCACCACTTTCAAAACGATATTCTGGTGATCAAATGAAATATCTTTTTTCAGAAGATAAGAAATTCAAAACATGGCGAAAATTATGGATTGCACTTGCTGCATCTGAGAAGGAACTCGGATTAAAGATTACATCGGAGCAAATTGAAGAATTAATTAAATTCAAAGATGATTTGAATTTAGAAGTTGCTCAGGCAAGAGAAAGAGAAGTTCGTCATGATGTTATGAGTCATGTCTATGCATATGGTGTTCAATGCCCCCTTGCAGCTCCTATTATTCATTTAGGTGCAACATCATGTTATGTTGGCGATAATACAGATCTCATCATTATGTATGAAGGATTGGAACTTGTGCATAAAAAAATGATACAAGTTATCCAAATACTATCGCAATTCGCTCTCGAACAGGCTGATCAGCCTACATTAGCTTTCACTCATTTTCAAGCTGCGCAACCAACTACAGTTGGAAAACGTTGTACACTTTGGATTCAAGATTTAATGATGGATCTTGAAGATGTTGAGTATTTATTAAGTAAAAAGAAATTGCTCGGTTCTAAAGGGACTACCGGAACACAAGCTAGCTTTTTGGAACTATTTGATGGGAATCACGAAAAAGTCAAAACTTGTGATTTGATGATTGCGAATAAAATGGGATACGAAACCGTATTTGAAGTTTCGGGACAAACTTATTCTCGTAAAGTAGATAGTCAAATATTATCTGTATTGAGCGGGATTGCTCAATCTGCCACTAAATTTTCGAATGATATTCGATTACTTCAACATCTAAAAGAGGTTGAAGAACCGTTCGCAAAGTCACAGATTGGTTCATCAGCAATGGCATACAAACGAAACCCAATGAGAAGTGAAAGAATGGCATCACTTGCTAGGTATGTCATGGTAGATGCTCAAAATCCAGTTATCACAGCTTCGACACAATGGTTTGAAAGAACCTTAGATGATTCAGCAAACAAACGTATCAGTATTCCAGAAGCATTTCTAGCGATCGATGGTGTTTTAAATCTGTATGCAGATATCGCTGATGGATTGGTTGTTTACCCTAAAATTATTGAGAAACATCTTAATGAAGAATTACCGTTTATGATGACTGAGAACATTTTAATGAATGCAGTTAAGGCAGGAGGTAATCGTCAAGATTTGCATGAGGAAATTAGACGTCATGCCATGGCTGCAGGAAGAATGGTAAAAGAAGAAGGTAAAAAGAACGATCTTTTAGAACGTATTGCCGCAGATCCACTATTCAATCTCACAAAAGAAGAACTGGAAGCAATCAGTAATCCTAAGTTATATGTGGGAAGAGCACCAGAACAAACGCGGGATTATATCGAGAATGTGATAAAACCTAAAATCAATAGTAATAATAATTTTGAAACAACCATAGAATCAATTAAATTATAAGGAGAATATTTATGGCAAAAGCAATTGTAGGAGCTTGTTGGGGCGATGAAGGTAAAGGGAAAATTACTGACATGCTTGCTGATCAATGTGATATAGTAATTCGTTATCAAGGTGGAAGTAATGCGGGACACACTATTATTAATGAATATGGAAAGTTTGCACTTCATCAGTTGCCATCAGGAGTTTTCCATCAAAATATTACAAACATTATCGGTAATGGTGTCGCATTAAGTGTTGAGAATTTTACTGCAGAATTAGATACCCTGATTGAGAGAGGAGTTCCAAAACCAAAGCTTATGGTTTCAGATCGATGCCAGATTGTAATGCCATATCATAAAGAATTGGATCGACTCGAAGAAGATCGATTATCTGATCAAGCTTTTGGATCTACAAAGTCAGGTATTGCACCATTCTATTCAGATAAGTATGCAAAACTTGGATTTCAAGTTAGTGAATTATTTGATGATGAAGAAGTGTTACGTAAGAAAATTGATAAGGTTCTAGAAATTAAGAATGTACTTTATAAAAATCTATATCATGTAGAAACACTCAATCCAAATGAAGTATATAACAAACTTATGGACTACAAAGTAGCACTCGCTCCTTATGTAGCAGATACATTTGATTACTTATATCATGCAATTAAAGACCATAAGGAAATATTGTTAGAAGGACAATTAGGATCGCTAAAAGATCCAGACCATGGAATTTACCCAATGGTTACCTCTTCGTCCACACTCGCAGGATTCGCAAGTGTAGGGGCTGGTATTCCTCCTTATGAAATAAAAGAAGTTATCACAGTAGTTAAAGCCTACTCTTCTGCTGTAGGTGCAGGTGAGTTTGTAAGTGAAATCTTTGGAGAAGAAGCTGATGCTCTAAGAAAAAATGGTGGCGATGGTGGCGAATATGGTGCTACAACTGGTCGCCCTCGTCGTATGGGCTGGCTTGATTTAGTTGCTTCACGTTACGGTTGTCAAATTCAAGGTGCGACATCAGTTGCTTTTACAGTGGTAGATGCCCTAAGTTATTTAGATGAAATACCTGTTTGTGTTGCATACGAACTGGATGGCAAGCAAATTAATTACTTCCCATCCACAACACTTTTAAAACGTTGCAAACCTGTGTTGAAAGTATTACCAGGATGGAAAGAAGATATTCGAGGAATTCGTAATTTTGAGGATTTACCTGTTAATGCTCAAAACTATATCATATTTGCACAACAAGAACTCGGTGTATCCATTGATTACGTATCCAATGGACCCGCGAGAACTGACATCATAATTAAATAATATGTTGAAACCTGTTATCATTGCTATTCTGATAACAGGTTTTCCATATTTAAAGAATGCCACCAATCTCATTCAAAATGTAAGTGACAAAGTTCTTCTTCACAATCAACACACATTGTTCACCTAAATTTCATCTTTTTTTCGTAATAAGTTCAATTCCATTAATATAGATAAAGGTATATTGAATGTATGACTTTTAGACAATGTCTAAATAAAAAGAAGGGAATAATATGAAAAAGAGACTGAGAAATGTTTTACTCACAACATTAATTTTAGCGCTTGTTTCAACTCAAACTCTCGTTCGAGCAGAAGAACCTCTTACCAATAAGGGTACTCCTGAACAACAAGAAGTTATTCAAGAAACTAAGAATGATGTGAAAGAGGAGTCCAAAGAGAAGTTAATGGCCCCTGCTGCATCAGCAAATGTCACAACTGATTTAACCTTTGGAAATGATAAACAAGATGTGTACATGGGAGGTGACACGCTTACAGTGTGGTCACAAATCATTGTTTCATCTACTGGCAGTGATGTCGTAAAAGAAGATTCATATTTCAAAATTTACATTCCTAAAGCGAATGTGAAATCAATGAAACCAGATGCAGTAACGATTGATGCTGCATACTACAAGAGTGCAAAAGTTGAAGAAACTGCAACCGATTGGGTTGTAGTATTCACAACGAAAAGCTTAGCTGGTGGAACTAATGTTTCCTTACCAGTCGTTATTAAACTTACTCCCGACAATGTGGTTAATAATTCTATCATTACAATTAATCAAGAATTATACGACAATAACAACACGTTAATGTCTAGTGATAAATTGGATATCAAAGGAAAAGCTTATTTAGAAAACTATGAAGCATCCAATAAAAGCAATGATATGACAGAAAAAGTTGTCAATGATAAAATTCCTGCAGGAACAGACAGTAAGTTTTCTGTGTCTATTCTTTCGGGGAGAGAACCGATTTATAACCACACTGATCCTCGTGATCGTCGTGTTTACGCAACAATTCCTAGTGGCTATCAAGTCGTAAATGATGGAAAAGGTGCTTGGATAAAAGAGGGATCTACAGGAAGATACTATCGTGATTTTAAACGCGATGAACTCGTTCAAGTAGGTAGTACCTCACAAACAGGAGTTACTCTTGATGTCTCGGGAATCGATTTGAAGAATCATACACAAGCTAATCCTGTGAATATTAAAGTTGATTATGAGGTTGTGGTAATGAAAAATGGGGTCGCTCAAAATGACTTAGGACCTGCTCGCGTAACGGTTACAAACACATTTTTTGTTACATCCTCTATCGTAAATGATAAATGGATCGGGTCAACTGATGGTTACTTAAACTTCATGGATAAGAATAACAACTATATCAATTCTCGACTTCCTTTCCAACAAAATGACTTAGGTTATGGTCAAATTGCAATGAAGTTTGCAGATGTTGAAAATGAAAATCTAAAACTTAGAATTACACACAAAAACTTATCTGGAATAAAAAATGAAGGGGACAACTCTGTTGGAGCCGATAGTGCTGTATTAATCAAATCGACTATTGATGTTCCGAACTTTGTTGTTACTGACGGATTTAGAGTTAACTACTTTGGAAACCTCAGCGAGTCTCAACGTAATTTGCTAAATAGTAGAATTAAAGGTACTAAGGTCTATGGTGTAAACGGCGGTAACAGAACTTTACTTGCAGAAATACAAGAAATTAATGTTGGCAGTAGTCTAGAAGGAACTTACAACAGTCAAGGATGGGTTAAAGCAACTGAAAATAAATTCTTCTCTCAAATCGAATTCGTTTATCCAGGTAATGGATTGGAACTCAATACCTCTGATGGAAGTATGGATTTATTAGCTAACATTCATACTGATGCTTCCTTTAACATAACGGAATCCTCAATTAAAGAGCTTACAGATTTATTCTATTCTGATACTGCGACTCCTGAAATGCGATACAAACCAAATGTAAAAATAGAAGCAAAAGCTGCTGGTAATACTGGTATCGAAGATCACTTCTTTGCTGAAAAAACCCTCATGGCAATTGTAATGTTGGAGCATGCGAAAGTGTCATTCGGTGAAATGGTCAAAGCATATGGCGATAATTATAAAAATACTGTTTTTCCAGGTGAAATCGTTACATTGAGATCAAGTGTGACTGCTACTTCGGTTGGAGAAGTTGGTTATGAATCGCAAACCAAAAATGGAACGATGTACTTTCTCATTCCAGAAGGATTTGATGTCATTACAGAGGGAAATGAATCCTTTGCAAATATAAAAACTCTAAAAAACTACATAAATGGTAAGACACTGGTCATTGCGAAACCTAAAAAGGAACTTCATCCGATATCTACAGGGGTTGGGCGTCCGAGTTATGATCAACAAGAATATTTCCTTAAATTACGAGTCAATAACCGTACAAAAGAAACAGAATATAAATTTAAAGGTGCCTATATTTATGACAACAATAAACTAACAGTTGTAGATGGTAAGCAAGATGGATTAAAACCTAATAATTCATTTAAAGATGGCGAATGGTTGGATGTTATTAAAAATGCAGAAAATAGACCTATAAACCCAAAACAATATATTGATTTGCGAGAAGGTTCAATTACTGTAAAACCGCCTAAAGTCTTTTCATCATACAATGATGTACGCGTTACAGATAAATCAAATTCATCTTTCGCATCATCAACAGGACGTGATGCAACACGAGGTAGTAAAATTGATTATCAATGGAGTCTTGTGAATGATAGTCCTGCGGATATTAAATCATTGGAAGTTGTGAATGTCTTGCCTTATCCAGGAGATGTTGCAATTGTTCCAAATAGCGATGGATCGCATACAGAACGTGGTTCACAATTTAAGACACCACTACTAAGCCCATTAAGCTCAGATATTTTTGATTTCTATTATTCAACTGATAAACCAGTTCGTGATGTGTCCAATTTACCAAGTGTTAACTGGGTAAGTTCAGTTCAAGACTACAGTCAAGTAACGATGATTAAAGCTGTCTTGAAGTCAGGAAAAACACTAAAATTAAATGACACTGCAAAAATAGTATCAAGTCATCAAATTCCTAATGATCCAAATATTAAGGATAATGACTTTGCTTACAACAACTTTGCGGTTACATTCAATGGTGGTACAACTTACATGGATGCACCTGGAGCAGAAGCAAAAATCTATCTTGAACGTGCTGATGTGATTATCGATAAAGTTGATGAGAACAACCATAATTTAAAACTAGCAGGCGCAAAATTTGATGTCTATGATTCAAAAGATCGTCTCGTGTTTAGTAACCTTGAGACTGATTCAAAAGGAAATCTAACATTACCAAGCTTAGCTGTTGGTGGCGAATATTATCTTGTTGAAACGCAAGCTCCTACAGGCTATGTTGTTCGTGATGGGAAAATTCCATTCACAGTAGCCAAGGGAACAAACACACTACAAGTTACCAATTCGAAGGATGAGAAAACATCAGTAACGGTTACTAAATCTTGGGCAGGGGGACCTGATATTCACCCTACGATTAAAGTACAACTCTACCAAAATGGGAACCCATTGGGTGCCCCAGTAGAACTTGTTAATGGTACAAACTCGTATACATGGTCTGATCTAAAAGTTAAAGATGCAAATGGTACGAAGTACACATACACAGTTGATGAAATTAGTAACAACAGTGACTATCAAAAACAAGTTGATGGCTATCACATTACTAATACATTTGTAGAAAATACAAATATTGATATTACTGGAACTAAAACTTGGAATGATTCATCTAATAAAGAAGGACTCCGTCCAACCGATATCACAGTTCGTCTCCATGCAGATGGTAAGAAACTTGACCTTGAACCTACTTGGGTGAAAAACGGAAATACTTGGACTTATACTTTTGCAGGGGTACCTGAAAAAGAAAATGGCAAAGTAATTTCTTACACAATCACAGAAGATGCAGTTGCTAACTATACATCTGAAGTAACAGGTAAAAATATTACTAACTCCAGAGAAGTAGCTAAACGTGTTGTTACTGGTACAAAAACATGGATGGATAATGATGACAGAGATGGACTTCGACCTGATACAGTAAACGTATTATTGTATGCTAATGGAACACAAATCGCTGCTACTCCAACATGGCGAGTTGATTCGAAAAATGTCTGGACTTACACATTCGCTAATTTAGATACATATGCTAACGGAGAAGCAATAACATACACCGTTGACGAAGAAACTGTACCGAATTATACAAAAGATGTTGTAGGTTATAACATTACCAATACGCATGCTGCTGAAACGACTACTGTTTCAGGAACTAAAGTATGGAATGATAACAAAAATCAAGATGGTATTCGACCATCTACAGTAACGGTTAAGTTATTCGGTAATGGTAATGAAGTAAAAGCAACCCCAATCTGGACTAATACAGATAAAGATACATGGAATTATTCTTATCCACAACTTCCTAAGTTTGAAAACGGAACTGCTATCACATATACAGTGGATGAAGTTTCAGTTAAGGATTACGAAACCAGTATCTCCGGTTATACTATTACGAATACCCATACTCCAACTACAATTAATGTAGAAGGTACAAAAACATGGGTTGATAACGATAACCAAGACGGCATTCGTCCAACAGATATCACAATCACCTTACATAAAAATGGTGAAGCAGTCATCGCAACACCAGAATGGACAAAAAATGGTGATGTTTGGAGCTATGTCTTCAGTAATCAACCAGAGTTCGCAAATGGTACTAAGATTAACTACACTGTTACTGAAGAAACAGTAGCAGGTTATACAACTGACATTAATGATCTCGATATTACGAATACTCATGAAATTGATACGACGGTAGTAACGGGTACGAAAACATGGAATGATGCATCTAATGCTGCAGGGTTTAGACCAGAAACAATTACGGTTAAACTCCACGCAAATGGAACAGAACTTCCAAATGTACCAACATGGACTAAAGGTGAAAACACTTGGACATATACCTTCTCAAATGTAGCTGTAAAAGAAAATGGAACTGATATTATCTATACAGTGACTGAAGATAAAGTTGAAAACTATACTACAGTAATCACAGATCACGATATTACCAATACTCATACTCCAAGTACAATTAATGTAGAAGGTACAAAAACATGGGTTGATAACGATAACCAAGACGGCATTCGTCCAACAGATATCACAATCACCTTACATAAAAATGGTGAAGCAGTCATCGCAACACCAGAGTGGACAAAAAATGGTGATGTTTGGAGCTATGTCTTCAAAAATCAACCAGAGTTCGCAAATGGTACTAAGATTAACTACACAGTTACTGAAGAAACAGTAACTGGATATACAGCTGACATTAACGGTCTTGATATTACGAATACTCATGATATCGATACGACGGTAGTAACGGGTACGAAAACATGGAATGATGCTTCTAATGCTGCAGGGTTTAGACCTGAAACAATCACGGTTAAACTCCACGCAAATGGAACAGAACTTCCAAATATACCAACATGGACTAAGAGTGAAAACACTTGGACTTATGAATTTGCAAACCTTGATACGAAAGAAAGTGGAACGGATATAACCTATACAGTGACTGAAGATAAAGTAGCGAACTATACTACAGACATCACAGGTTACGATATTACAAATACTCATACACCAACTA
>JAVWLP010000044.1:0-12753 GCA_036637915.1 Erysipelothrix sp.
CTTCCAAACGTCGTTATCCGTTTATTGAATTTAAGCCAAAACGTAGCTTGGGACAATCTGTTTTCACAATGGATTCAGTATCTAAAGAAATTGAAGGACGTAAAGTGCTCGACAATATATCATTAACTATTAAAAATGGTGATAAAATCGCATTTGTAAGTTCGGATGAAACTGCCATTACAACGTTCTTTGATGTTATTACAGAGACTGTTCCTATGGACTCAGGTGAAGTTCACTGGGGATCATCTGTTGAATACGGTTATTTCAATAAAGCGTTTGATAAGGAATTTGAAGTTGAAGATCGTATTGTTGATTGGTTGATGGAGTTCTCTGATGAGAAAGATGAGACATTTGTACGTGGTTTCTTAGGGCGAATGATTTTCTCTGGAGATGATGCGCTAAAATCGGTGAATGTCCTCTCGGGAGGGGAGAAAGTACGTTGTATGATGTCTAAGATGATGTTACTTGGAAGTAATGTCCTCATTATGGATGAGCCAACAAACCACTTAGATATGGAATCAATCACGGCACTTAATAATGCACTCATTCGTTTCCCAGGCACATTGCTTCTTGCATCACATGATCAACAAATTATGGAAACAACAGCAAATCGTGTCGTAGAAATCTGCGAAGATGGAACACTCAAGGACTTTTTAGGAACTTATTCTGAATATCTCGATCAAAAAAGCAAATAGGAATTAGCGATGAGGATATATTTACAACCCATTAAAACAGCAATGCTTGTATTTCCGTTCCTAGCTTTTGCAATTCTAATTCCTTTTATGATCTATCAGTACCGTCGTTATGGTTCGGTATCTAAATTTCGTTCCTTTATAATTTATACTTTTATATTCTACTTGATGTCTGCATTTTTCCTTGTCATTTTGCCGCTTCCAGATAGGAGTACGGTGCATACAACAACGAGAGAAATGATGCAACTTCAACCCGGTCGCTTTATCCGAGACTTTATGCAACATACGAAGTTTGTGTGGGGAGATATAAGCACACTTAAAGCAGGACTTGTCCAAGGTGTATTTACACAACCTGTTTTTAATATCGTAATGGTTATTCCATTTGGTATCTATGGTCGATATTACTTCAACTGGTCGTTTAAAAAGACACTTTGCTTGTCTTTTCTGCTCTCACTATTCTTTGAAGTGACACAGTTAACGGGATTGTACGGATACTATCCAGGACCTTATCGACTCTTTGATGTTGATGATTTGTTCCTGAATACTTTAGGTGGTGTTATTGGTTTTGCGATTGCACCAATGATGACTTTTTTCTTCCCAAAACGTGCCGCTTTGGATTTAGAATCCTTCGAGAAATCGACACATGTATCGTATATACGTCGCGGTGTTGCGTTACTTATTGATACAACAATTATTCAAATCATTGCGTCCATCTTGATTATTGCGCTTCGTACAATTCAAGTAACTGCCATTCCAGACTTTGTCTTGAAGGTGCTCTTATTTATGATTTACTACTTCGTGCTTCTTTATGCAATGTCTGGACAAACGTTAGGTATGAAGCTCGTGAAAATTAAAGTGATCTCTGAAAAAGAATCATTAAGAGGGTGGCAAATTCTAGTTCGTACAGGACTATTTTACGTTCTAGTATATCAAGCAGTCCCAATTATTTCTTATCTTTACCAATCATTTTTTAACGTAGACCTGACAGATGGCATTCAAGCACTTATTTACTTATTAATTTTTGGTGTTTATTACCTTGTCATGGGTATTCATTTCTTAGTTACCATCTTTACACATGATAAACGTTTATTTTACGAACGAATTTCACGAACTCATATGGATAGTACATTTCATAACGAATAAGTTTGTGTGAGTCTTTGTGAATGCTCGGTGTATCTATACATTCGAACAGAAATGCTTTAAAATTAGGAGTTGAGGATGATATTATGAAGAAAAATAAAAATAAAGAATTCTTTCTATTTCGAGCTAAGTTTATTTTTGGTTTACAAGTTCTTATCAGTGCTCTCACTACATTTGCACTTTACCGTTTAAACTTACTTCCAATGAAATACTTTGGTATTGTAGTAGCATTAATTGCTGTCCTGCTTTTATTAGTCGGATTGATGCTTCTAAAATCTAAAAAGAATGGTGTCGTTAATGCAGGAAAAATCTTAAGTTTAATTCTGAGCTTAGCGATGATTTTAGGTACAAAATATGTCTTTGATGGAAACAGTTTTCTAAAGAAAATTACAGGGGCAGATAAAGATACTCACTTGATTTCTGTAATTGTTATGGAAGACAGTAGTTATAAAAAATTTGACGATGTCAAAAATTTAGAGTTTGCTGCGAATACTGGATTTGATAAAGAAGGTATTACGAAAGCTCAAGAACTCATTAAAAAAGAATTTAAGTCAGACATTAAAACTGTTGATTATAAAACGTATGATCAGTTAGCGGATGGTCTTTACACAGGTAGGAACCAAGTCATGCTTCTGAGTGAAGCGCACCGTGGTCTTATTAAAGAATCACATGAAGACTTTGATCAAAAGACACGAGTTATCGCAACAGTACAATACGAAGAAGATAGCAATGTGAAGAAACGTGATGTGAACGTTAAAGATGAAACGTTCTCAATTTTCATCACGGGTATTGATACTTATGGACCTGTTTCTACGGTTGCACGTTCTGATGTGAATATGATCATGACTGTCAATCCACGTCAAAACCAAGTGCTCTTGACAAGTATTCCTCGTGACTATCACGTTAAACTTGCATCAAAAGGTGCCTATGACAAACTGACTCACTCAGGAATTTATGGACCGATGGAATCAGTAAATACTCTAGAGAATTTACTCGATATTGAAATTGATTACTACTTGAAAGTTAACTTTAGTTCGGTTGAACGTATTGTTGATGCATTGGGTGGTGTTGATGTGAATTCGCAATATACATTTACTGCTTTTGATGGAAACCAATATCAAAAGGGTATGAACCATGTAAATGGTCAACGTGCACTCTCATTTGTTCGTGAACGTAAATCGTTACCAAATGGTGATTCAGATCGTGGACGTCACCAACAAGAACTCATTAAAGGTATCATTAACAAAGCAGCATCGCCTGCAATCATTACAAACTTTAACTCAATCTTAGATTCTGTTTCAGATAGTGTTGTTACAAGTATGCCTGATAATGAACTTCGTACATTGATTAAAATGCAAGTAGACAATCCTGCATCGTGGGATGTACAGACAGCACAACTTAAGGGTACGGGTGCTTATAGCAAGACAACTTATTCAATGCCAGGTTGGAACTTGTACGTTATGGAACCAGACTTCAATTCGGTGAATAACGCTACAAAACTTATTCATGATATGGAAAATAACAAAGTTATTAAATCAAGCAACGATAATTAAAAAAAGTTAAGAATCCTAGTTTAGGATTCTTTTCATTTTCGGCTATCTAAAACGCCGATACAAAGTTCGAAAATCGAAATTGATACGCAACTTCGTATATAATCGTTTTTTCAATTGAAAATTTATTGTTTTTACTGTATATTAAGATAGAAAGAGGTGGGATATGATTAAGCAATTTACAGTTGAGAATATTTACAACTTTAAAAATGAAGTGACCCTTGATTTTACTTTATCTAAAAATGATGGACTTTATCATGTTTATCATAAGGATAAAATTAGTAATACGAGCGTTATGTATGGTAAAAATAATGTAGGAAAATCGAATTTGTTTAAAGGATTAGAACAAGCGATAGATATGATTCTTAATAATAACTTGAAACTGCAACCATATTATCCTGATGGGTCGAATGAAAATTCAGTGTTTGAGATAATCCTTGAAAATGAAGACTATGAAATCCGATACGGTTTTGAAATATTAATCAACCAAAAAATAGTAAAAGACGAATGGATGTATAGTAAGGTTAACGGATCAACAAGAGAAAGTTTGATTTTTGGTAGAGCAGATTCAAAGTATTCCAAGTACTTTAATAAGAATCAACTTGCAACGTTCGATAATCTTGTTGCTAATAAGTTAATTGTGAATCATTGTCGTTCCTTAAAGGAGCAACCAGATGTAATTAAGAGTTTCTTAAAAATGCTACACTCGTTTACCTTTATGTCATGCATAAACAAAGATGACACAGATTTATTACCAAGTATTTTTTCTTATCATGAAACACCTCAGATAAAACAAATAATGACTGCATTCCTAGAAACATCCGATTTAGATATTGTAAGTATCGATACACAACAATTATCCGAATCGGAAAACTTTCTCTTTGAAGCTCTTAAACAAATAACAAATTCTGATTTGCCAGAAGAAAAAAAACGGGAGATGAACAAAAAGTTAACGTCCGAGAATCTAGATTTATTCGCAAATCTGTTGTCTAAAAATTTGATTGTACGGCAAGATGGTTCAAATAAAGAGGATACTGTTTTCATTCAATTCACTCATAAAAACGGTGCGAAATTTACTTTAGAGGAATTGTCTTCAGGAACTCGACAAATTTTGAGCATTATTTTAATGACGCTTAGTAAAATTGGGACAAATTCAATTTTAATTTTCGATGAAATCGAAACAGGACTTCACATTGATTTAATCAATTTATTAATGGATTTATTCGAAATAATGATTGAAAAGTCACCTGAGCTTCAGATTATCATCACTACGCATCAAGCCAACTTGTTGGATTATGGATACATACCTAAAGAAAATAAAGCATTTATGAAGAAACAAGAAGAAGGATTTATAGAAATTGATTATTTATCCAACTATTCATTAAGAGAGTACGAAAAACCATCCAATAGATATAATTTAGATGCATTCAATACCAATCCAAATACTTCGTCAGAGTATAAGTTAAAGACTCTTTTGATGCAATATGGAGTAAGTGATAAGTAATGTCAAGAAAAAGAAGGGTAATCGATAAGCGAACAAAAAAAGAACAAAATGTTTTAGTTGTAGCTGTCGAGGGGGAAACAGAAGCAAACTATATTAAATATGTTAAATCTGTTTATAAAAAAAATATTAAAATTGACATTATCCAGAAAAATAGCATTAAGTCGGTAAGTTCCTTCTTGAAACGGTATGCAGCAGAAAAAGGAATTCATCATTCAGAACTCGTTCTTATTTATGATTTAGAAAACGATACTAAAGAATATGATAAGTTTATTATGAATGGAAAGTTAAGACATTCAGAAACTTATTTATCTCAACCTTGCATTGAATATTACTTTTTACTCCATCAATCATCTTTTGAGGGTGGGCCCAATCTTAATATAAATGCAATAGATGCATTAAAAAAATTAGAAAGATATCTACCTAATTATTCCAAAGGACTAAGATTTAATTGGAAATCAGAAGGTATAACCAAAGATGACCTTGATTTCGCAATTTCCAAGTCAGTACAACAGTTTTCGTCCTTTGACGATTCCACATTTAGTATGCTGGGGTTATTTATCAATAAATACTTAAGGGAGATGTAAACATTCATCTTGCGCATTTTTGAGAAAGAACTCTCCGTAGTTCTTTTTTTTTGTGTACTGGTCAAAACAACTATCTTGGTGGTTTAAGTCCACTGTGGGGCGAAATCACTAACCGCGAAAACTAGACAATACCAAGAGAGATCATCATGAGGCGGTATCTGAAGGAAGGTCGAGGCAAAGTTCAGTCTTACGAACATGAATCATATCAGGGATTATCAATAGGGCGAACTTGCCAAACTAAGTAAACCCCAAGAGGTAGTGGAAAAAGGAGTGGATATTGAAGTCATTTTTTAGATGTCTGTTACTATTTAGGGGTATAATAAGATATATGTAAAAAGGAGTGGAGATATGAAAAGTAGAAAACCAGTTATTGGAGTTACAACAAGTTATACTTTTGAGCAAGAAGCGCCGTTTGCGGGGTATAAACGGACTTATGTTAATGATGATTATATTCAAGCAATCATTCGTAATGGTGGCGTACCATTGATGCTACCGCTTAATACAGAGAACGATGTGCTCGAAGCTCAAATGGATATGGTTGATGGCATCATTCTTTCGGGAGGATATGATGTAAACCCTGTTTTATATAATCAACAACCGCGTCAAAAATTGGGCGAAATCCTACCGGTACGTGATGAATTTGAATTTAAAGTCTTAGAAATCGCGAGGCAAAAGAAATTGCCTGCTTTGGGGGTTTGCCGTGGACTTCAAATTATGAATACATTCTATGGCGGAAGTCTTGAACAAGATCTTTCATATGTTGTTTCAGAAAATGAAATATTGAAGCATAATCAAAATCAAACGCCTACACTTACAACTCATGGAATCGTTATTGAAGAAAACTCGTGGTTAGCTCCAATTTTGGGAAAAGAGAACACAGTTAACTCATTTCACCACCAAGTTGTGAGGGAAGTCGCGCCTGGTTTTAAAGCAGTGGCGCGTGCTCTAGACGGTGTTGTGGAGTCAATTGAATATTCTGGCGATCAATTCTTAGTGGCGGTTCAATGGCATCCAGAGATGCTGAAAGACAACGAAGAAATGAACAAAATATTCAAGCTTTTAATTAAGAAAGCGATGTAATAATATGAAAAAAATTGAAAAAATGGGTTATTGGTCTATTGTGTTGTTAACGATTAACTCAATCATTGGCTCGGGTATTTTCATTTCTCCGACTGATGTTGTGAAACAAGCGGGTACACTCACACCAATAGTCTACCTGTGTGCAGCAATCTTCGCGTCCGTACTTGCAATTTCATTTGCATCAGCATCTAAGTATGTTGTGAAGGGCGGTGCAGCTTATGCATATACAAAAGCGGCATTCGGCGAAAAGACTGGATTCTATATTGGAATTACGCGATTTGTTTCAGCCAGTATTGCATGGGGTGTTATGGCAACAGCTGTAGTTAGAACAAGTCTAAATATATTTAAAATTGAACCAACTAACTCAGCAATTACAATTGGATTTTTAATTCTTATGTTAATTTTGTTATTTATAAATATGTGGGGTACGAGAATTTTAACTGTTATCAGTAACCTCTCGACAATAGGAAAGCTGCTCGCTTTATCAATTACGATCATCGCTGGTGTTGTGATTGTTCTTAAAACAGGTGAAAATCATTTCAGTGAAATTGCCACAGTAACGGGTAGTGATGGCTCCTTAATCGTTCCGCCGATGACTGTATCGGTATTTGTCATGAGTATGCTTGCAGCATTTTATGCATTTACTGGATTTGAAAGTATTGCAAGTGGCTCTCAAGATATGGATAAACCGGAAATTAATTTACCTCGAGCAATTCCTGTAGGAATTATTATTATTGCATTTTTCTACATTGCAATTGTTGGTATTGCAATGATGGTCAATCCAGTAGCACTTGCAACATCTAAAGAAGTAGTAATCTTAGCGGCTGTCTTTGATAATCCCTTTATTAAGGGATTCATCATCGTTGGCGCATTGGTTTCAATGTTTGGTATTAATGTTGCAGCCTCATTTCACACACCACGAGTTTTAGAATCAATGGCAAAAGAAGGCCAGTTATCCAAGTTCTTTGATAAACGAACGGGACATGACTTTCCTCTTAGAGCCTTCCTACTTACCGCAATTGTTGCGATTGTAGTACCGATATCATTTGACTATAAGATGGGAAGTATTATGGTTATCAGTTCAATATCGCGATTTGTTCAGTTTGTCATGGTTCCATTAGCGGTTATTTACTTTTATAAAGGCAAATCAAAAGAACCAATTCTTGATGCACAAAAAAATAAAATAACCGATGTTGTTCTACCGATAATTTCAATAATACTGACAATTTTCTTATTGGTTAAGTTTGATTGGGTAGGTCAATTCTCTGAAACAACCGCATTGGGAACGACAGTTCTAAACTATAAAGCGATTACCGCTATGATATTTGGATACATTATAATTCCTATAAGTTTGTATTATTTCAAAGAATTCTCACAAAAAAGAAATGCATAAAAAAAAGAGGTTGCTTCATAAATAAGCAACCTCTTTTAATGTTTTCTAGCTATTATACGTATTCTCCAGGTTTAACTGTGAACATGATTGCGCCTGCCATTGGATCTTTTTTGATCGCAGCTTTAATAAGCTTGCAAGCTTCTTCTTTATCTTCCATTTCAACTTCGAAATAGAGCTTAATACCGTCTTTTTTAACGAAAGTTGCTTTCGGGTTATCAAGACCTTCAACGATAGTTTGAATTTGTTTTTGCATAATAGGGCTGTTTACAATAATCATAGATTGCACCTCTTTCTACGAAAATATTCTAGCAAAATTCGATCGGGAAAGCAATGAAATATACAATCTTTGAAATAATATTCCAAAAATATGTTAAATTACTTGAAATTTATTTCTTTATGGTCTATCATATCCACTGTAAGCACTCACAGTGCGGAAGAGGAGTTTAAAATGGAGAGTTTAACACGCTTTATTGAAGAGAAAATTGCACCACCATTAATTAAGTTTTCTCAATTGAAATATGTCCAAGTAATGCAACGTACTGGACTTGGAATCATGAGTTTATTAGTAATTGGTTCTGTATTTTTATTGGTTGCATCATTCCCAATTCCAGGTTGGACTGATTTCCTTGGAGATTTCCGATGGACAATCGCTGCAGCATCAGGCGTTGGTACAGGATTTATCGCATTATATACTGTAATTACTGCATCTTATGGATTAGTAGAATACTACAACAAGCAAAAAGGTGAGAACCACGATATTGTTCAACCTATGATCTTAGCTGTTGCATCATTCTTATTACTAAACCCAGCACAAACTGTAAAAACAATTGTTGAAGGAGCAGAAAAACCTGGTTCATTCACAGGTGTTCCAACAATGTACTTAGGAGCAATCGGGGTATTTGCTGCCTTAATTATTGCTATTGTAACTGTTGAAATTTACCGTTTCGTAGTTAACAAAAAAATGGTTATCAAAATGCCAGAAGGTGTTCCACCAATGGTATCTCAATCATTTGTTGCTTTAATTCCTAGCTTCTTCGTAATCTTATTCTGGTGGATCTTCGGACATGTTCTCCACATGAACATTCCAGAAATGATTGCAGGAATCTTTACACCACTTGTACAAGTTGGAGATAGCCCAATCGTTGTTATCGTTACAACATTCTTAAACCGTATTCTATGGGCAGTGGGTATCCACGGTTCAAATATCGTTAACTCTGTTGCTGGTACATTCTGGGGACAAATGGCTAACGAAAACTTGGCAGCATTCCAAGCAATGCAACCACTACCATACAAATTTACATCAGTATGGATTGACAACTACATTTGGATTGGTTTATTCCCATTAGCATTGTCCTTAATTACTTCAAAATCACCACGTTTGAAAAAACTTGGTCAATTATCAATTGCTGCATCACTATTTAACATTGGTGAACCACTAATCTTTGGTCTTCCAATCATGTTAAACCCATTAATGATGATTCCATTCATCTTAAGTTATGTATTCTTAGCAATTGTTGCAATTGTATTAACAACAATCGGTTGGTTGCCAGTACCTGCATTAATGATCTCATGGATCACACCAGCTCCAATCAAAACATTCTTAGCTACAAACGGTAGCTTTGCAGCTCTATCATACGTATTATTAGCATGGGTATTTATGTACTTTGTATTCTACCCATTCGTTAAAGCAATCGAAAAGAACGATCTTATTGAAATTGCTGCTGCGGAAGCTGAAGAACAAAATTAATTTATGTTAGGAATCTCAAGCTATTTCCAAGATTTAGATTATGAGTACCTAAAGAGAGCATCTGAAATAGGAGCGAAGTATTTGTTTACTTCGCTTCATATTCCAGAAGAAGATCTATCACAACTCGATAAACAATTACCTGAGTTCTTAAAAACAACAAAGGAATTAGGACTTGAGTTAGTTCCTGATATTTCTCCTGCAACCTTTGAAAAATTAGGGGTTGAAGCTAATGATTATAAGGCACTTAAAGAATTAGGATTTACAGCACTTCGTCTTGATTACGGTTTTGATGATTTTGAAATTGTTAAAACTTTATTACAAGATTTTGAATTGATGTTAAATGCTAGTGTTGTGAATGAACAATATATTCTCGATGCCAAAGCAGCCGGTGTCGATTTCACTCACATATCAGTGCTTCATAATTTCTATCCGAAAACTGAAACTGGATTGTCTTTAGATTACTTCAATAAAATAAACAAAGTATTTATTAAACATGATATTAAAATTATGGCATTTGTGCCAGGAGATCGTTTAAAACGATTCCCACTTTATGAAGGACTACCAACAGTTGAACAACATCGTCAAAAAAATCCGTATGTTGCTGCTGTTGAGCTCATTCATGAATGTGGTATTGCTGATATCTTAATCGGTGACTCATTAGCACATGAATCAACATTACAAAATATTGAAAACTATATGAAAGATCGTACTATGACCATTCCTGCACATTTTAATGAAAATGCACAGGATATGTACGATAAAGAACATACTGTTCGTAAAGATTTATCAGAAAACGTAATTCGTGTCCTATCACCTCGTGTGCCAAACATTGATGTGATTGATAACTCATACCGTGTACGCGGTGCGATTACAATGGAAAACAAACTATCGGGTCGCTATAGTGGTGAAATCCAAATCACTAAGAAAGACTTCCCAATGGATGCTCGTACCAATGTATTAGGATTTATTCATCCTGATTACGTAGAATTGGTCGATTACATTGATCGTGATACGAAAATTAAGTTTATTCCAATTAAATAAAAGAGGGAAGCTATTCCTTCTTTTTTTAAAATAAAGTATGATGTACTTGGATGTGAGGTATTAAAATGTTAGAAAAAATTGTTTCAGCGGTTCAAACAAACCGTTATTTGAATGCAATTAAAGCAGCTATTAATAAATCTGCTTATATTAATATTGCATTAGCTGTATTTATTTTTGTATTTTATCAATTTGATCAGTATGGTACAGTAAGTAATGAATTACGTATTTTCTTTGCTTCTGTATACCAATATTACTGTTTACTACTTGCGTTAGTATTCGCATATGTAATTTCTTCTGAACTAACAGAAGAGGGTGTTACCGATCACTTCCGTTATGCAACAGTATTCTTAGTGGCACTATTTGCACCTAACTATATTCCCAATGGATATGGAACTGTTTATCCGTTTGTTGCATGTGTTTTAGCAATATTCTTCCATGCTCTTTTAGAAGGATTAAATCAGTTTAAAGCTAAATCAAAACGTCTGCCACAAGCAGTCGTCGATTATTGGAATCGTATCTTTCCGTTAGTAATAGTCTTTTCTGTAGCATTTGTGATGACATATGTCTTAAGAGATTGGATGTATGTGATACCACATGCATTTATGTTCGTGACTGATTTACTGAATACACCGGTTGCGGTCATTGCTACAATTCTTCTTATCTGTTCTTTCTGGGTACTTGGAATTCATGGTGTGGGTGTCATTGGGACGTTACTGAGACCGTTTTGGCTCTTTATGATGGTCGTCAATGGTTTCCAAGTTATTATTAAACAACCTGCTATTTATATTGGTTCAGAAACATTCTTCCAATGGATTGTATGGTTGGGAGGATCTGGATGTACTCTTGGTCTCTCTCTTGCAATGCGTTACTTCTCGAAGAGTAAGCATATGAAAGAACTAGGAAAAGAAGCGATTGTATCCAATTGGTTTAATATCAATGAAAACATTATCTTTGGTGTTCCAATTGTAGACAACAAACATTTTAGATTACCGTTCTACTTAGCGCCAATCGCATGTGCAGCGCTTGGATACATTGCGTTTTATTCAGGATATGTTACCATACCTTCTATTGTAGCGCCTTGGGTGCTACCCGTTCCAATCGGTATCTTTATATCGACACTTGGAGATATTCGTGCAGTGGGACTTTCATTCTTACTGATATTAATCTCATTTTTAGTTTATTTCCCGTTCTTTAAGAAATATGATTTAGAACTATTCCAACAAGAAAATAACAACTAAGGAGGATGCGCTATGAGCTGTATTTATCGTATCAAAGAGAATATGCATACTTATACAGAAACAGAGAAGAAAATCGCTGACTACATCTTAAACAATAAAGATGAAGTTATTAATTTTTCTTCGCAAAGATTTGCCAAAGAAGTTGATTCTTCCGCAGCGGCTGTTGTTCGCTTTTCTAAGAAAATTGGATATAAAGGATTTACACACTTAAAGGTTGAACTTGCTAAAGATCAATATGACGATGATGAGTCCATTGATAAACTTATCAAAGAAGATGATTCTTCAGAGACGATGATTCGTAAAGCTTTGTACTCAAATCATCGAACATTTACCAACACCTATAAGTTAATTAATGTTCCAATCCTTGAAGAAGCCATTGATGCCTTAAAGAAAGCACGTCGTGTTTATCTCTTTGGAGTAGGTGGATCAGGCGTTGTCTGTGAAGACTTGTATCAAAAATTAATTCGAATTGATATAGAGGCTCGATACTTTACAGATGCTCACCTTGAAATATCAGCTTTATCTTTTGCTGATGAACGCGATGTTGCTATTGCAATATCATACTCTGGTGTGACTCGAGAAGTAGTTACCGCACAAAAGATGGCATCAGCTCAAGGTGTAAAAACGATTGCTATCACACAAGTAGGGCGATCTGACTTGACGAAATATTCAGATATGATCCTAAATATTCCTCAAGAAGAATCGGAACTAAGGCTTGGCTCTATCGCATCACGATTCTCGATGTTTGCTGTATCAGATTTACTCTATCTAGGAGTAGCAAAAG
>JAVWLP010000045.1:0-10441 GCA_036637915.1 Erysipelothrix sp.
GACCAGTTAGTACCACGTCCAACCCAGTCAGAGTGGAATCCTGTATATGGATCGTAAATAGCAGTGAATGATGTTGCTAAGTTAAATGAGTTATAATCATTTTCCTTACGTCCTTGCATGTAATCTCCAAGTGTAGCAAAATCTCCTGTATCCATTGAGAAGTTCATACCTACTTTAGCAGCTGATGGTTTCAACTGTGTATTGATTAATGTAGAAATGTCGTTCTTTTCAGTTCCGAAGTGTTTTACAGCTAATTGTTTACCAGCTTTATTATGGCGGTAGTAACCTGCTGTGTCACTTGCTTTTGATGCATCAAATGGTGTTTTACCATCTGCTTCGTAAATAAATTCAGTTTTATCTAACAATTTGTTAGCTTCGTCTAAGTTATATGTATATTTGATAAGTTGGCTTTCAATCTCATCTTGGTTTTCTGTATAGAACCATTGTGATAAACCGTAAGGCCCATCCACAACTTTTGCATATCCACCAGCAATGTTGTTAACAAATTCTTGACGGTCTAATAAGAATCCCATTGCTTGACGTACTTCTGTAATGTCTGTAGGGAATTTATTTGCCTTCAATACGATGTTACCAAATCCATTACGTGGGTATGTATGCATTGGTAAGTCTAATTCTTTAGCTTTATTGATATGTTTTCCTTCGATCATACCTGGAGCCATGTCAATTTCACCTTTTTCAAGGGATTGAACTTGAACATCTGTAGATACAACACGAACTACAATTTTATCAATCTTAGCTTTTTCGCCTTCAAAGTTTCCTACATAGTTATCGTTTTTTACAACAACAGCTGTATCATCTTTGAAGCTTTCGAATTTATATGCACCTGATGTAACTGTTGGAGCATAACGTTCTTTTTCAGCAACGTTCTTAACACCTGCAGCAATTTCTTCTGCTGTATTATCGAATCCGTTACCATTTGCGTTAAATTTAGCATCCTTCATCCAAGCATGTGCTGGATCAGGTGTAACTGCTGCGAATGTTTGTTCGTAGTAGTAAGGAAGGTTTGCACCGTCGATTGTTAATTCAAAGTGTTTGTCATCAATATACTTAACACCTGTAAATTCTTTTGAACTACCTTCTTGGTATGCTTTGTATCCGAGTAGGTCTTGTGCTCCAGCATCCATAGTTGCGACATTTTGCCATTCACCTAATGAACGGAATAATACGCTAAATACGAAGTCTTTTGCGGTGATAGCTTCACCATCTGACCATTTAAGTCCGTCTTTCAAAGTATATGAATATGTTTTATTTCCATTTTCACCTTCTTTGATTGCAAGGTTTTCTACAACTGTAGGATTAACCTTGTATTCTCCAGTAGCGCGATCAACATAGTGTGTTGAAGCTCCTGTTGTTAGATTTCCCATTAATCTCATTACCCAAGCATCGTATGCTCCTGAACTAAATCCAGCGACAAAGTCACCTTTTAGTTTATCAGGGGCAGCAACTGTTAATGTATTTCCTGACCCTTTGGAACTACATCCAGCTAGCACGAGTAATGAAGCTAATAATGTAAGCATTAGTTTTTTCATTAAACTACTCCTCCTTGTTTCCTATACAGATTGTTCTGACTGTATGAATGTATTATATAGTATTCAGAAAAAATGTCAATGCAATTTTCATAACTTTATCATAAAAATGTAAGCATTTGTAAATTTTATGAAAGTGTATGCATATTTTTACATTTGTTGTTGACATTTACTTAATTTTAATCTAAATATCTACTTAGAGCGCTCTATAATCCTCTCTGAAGTGAACAAAGGATTAAACAGTGTATTAAATTTTATAAAAAATACCTATTTAAAACGTGGCATTAAAGAGCGTCTTGTATCAAAAATTTGTGACATTTTCTGAAAATTTCTTTCAAAGTGATATTTTTATGAAAACGCTTGTTACATGTAAAAGAAAAAGAGCACAATATGTGCTCTTTAACGTTTTAATTTGAATGAATTAAATGTGGATTGGCAATCCCATTGAAATTTCTGAAGCATCCATAATTGTTTCTGACAATGTAGGGTGAGCATGAATTGTTAATGAGAGATCTTCAACATTCATACGTGCTTCAACAGCAAGTCCGATTTCAGCGATAACATCACTTGCACCAACACCAGCTACTTGACCACCTAATAGGAGTCCAGTTTCTTTATCAGATACAAGGCGAACAAATCCTTCTCCTGCATCTAATGCAAGTGCACGACCGTTAGCTCCGAATGGGAACTTAGATACTTTAACATTTAATCCTTGATCTTTTGCTTCTTTTTCTGTTAAACCAACAGTTGCAAGTTCTGGATCTGTAAAGCAAACTGCAGGGATTGCAACATAGTCAACTTCAACATCTTCTCCGCAAAGTGCTTCTGCAGCAACTTTAGCTTCATATGATGCTTTGTGAGCTAATGCAAGTCCTGGAACAACATCCCCGATAGCGAAGATATGTTTTTGACTTGTACGTCCTTGTTTATCAACTGTGATTAAACCACGTTCGTTTGTTTCAACGTTAGCAACTTGAAGTCCTAAGTCATCTGTATTTGGACGACGTCCAACAGTAACCATGACATAGTCAGCACTAATTGTTTCGGCTTTTCCATCTACTTCATAAGTAACTTCAACACCGTCTTTAGTTTCTTTTGCTTCTTTAGCCATTGCGTTGTTTACGATTTTAACATTTTTCTTTTCAAATTCATTTGTTACAAGTTTAATCATGTCTTTATCAAATTGAGGCAAGATTGAAGGTGCACCTTCTAAAATTGTAATTTCTGAACCTAAGTTTGCATAAACACCTGCAAGTTCACTACCGATGTATCCACCACCGATAACAACAAGTTTCTTAGGAATTTCTTTTAAGTTTAATCCACCTGTAGAATCAATGATACGTTTTCCAAACTTGAAACCTTTGATTTCAATTGGACGGCTACCTGTAGCAATAATTGCATTTTTAAATGTATATGATTGAGCTTCTTCACCATTCACAACACGTAATTGGTGTGTATCGTTAAAGAATGCAGTTCCTTTGATGATTTGAACTTTGTTCTTTTTCAATAAGAAAGCAATTCCTGAAGTTAATTTATTAACAACTGCATTGTCTTTCCAAGCTTGAGTTTTTTCGAAATCAATTGCTACATTTTCTGCTGTGATTCCGAATGTTTGTGAGTTCATTGATTCTTGGTAACGGTGTCCTGCATTTATTAATGCTTTTGAAGGAATACATCCTACGTTAAGACAAACACCACCGATTTCATCTTTTTCAATAATTGCTACTTTTTGTCCAAGTTGTGCGGCACGAATCGCTGCAACATATCCACCAGGACCTGATCCAATAACAACTGTTTCTAATTCTAAAGCTAAATCTCCAACTACCATTTTCTATTCCTCCGATTAAGATTCCATTAATAGAATATCAGGATTGCTTAATAAGCGTTTTACTTCATTCATCGCTAATTGAGCAGTCATACCGTCAATAATTCTGTGATCAAAGCTAAGTGATAATGCTAAGACATTACCTACTCCTAATGACCCGTCTTCTAAGACAACAGGTTTCTTGTCGATACGTCCGATACCTAGAATTGCAACTTCTGGATAGTTAATGATAGGTGTGAACCATAAACCACGAGCTGATCCGATATTTGAAATTGTAATTGTACCATCGCGCATATCTGGCAATGCTAATTTGTTATCATTTGCAGCACCTGCAAGTTCGGTAATTTCTTTAGCAATTGTAAAGATACCTTTTGAGTCTGCATTTTTGATATTTGGAACATACAATCCATGAGGAGTGTCTGCTGCAAAACCAATGTTATAGTAGTTTTTGTATACAATCTCTTGAGTTGCATCATCAACACTACTGTTTAATACTGGGTATTTACGTACTGTAGCAACAAGTGCTTTCACAACGTAAGGTAAGAATGTTAACTTAACATCTTGTGATGCTGCAACATCTTTGAATTTCTTACGGTGGTTAACAAGAGCTGTAACATCAACCTCGTCAAAGATTGTAACGTGTGGTGCTGTTGCTTTACTTGTAACCATTGCTTTAGCGATAGCTTTACGTGTAGGTGACATTGGTTCGCGTGTTACTGAACCTGCTTCAACTACTGGTTTAGCTGCTGCTTTAGGAGCTGTTGCTGCTGGTGTAGATACAGGAGCTTGTGCTGCTGTTTCAACAACTGGTGCTGTTTGAGCTACTGGTGCGCCACCTTCTAAGAATGCATCGATATCCGATTTACGAACATGTCCATGTTTACCAGTTGCATTTACTGCAGTAATATCGACACCTTTATCACGTGCATATTGACGTACTGAAGGCATTGCAAGAATACGATTAGCAATCGTGTTATTAGCAAATGTTTTACCATTTCCTGCTGGTGCTTGTGCTACTGGAGCTTGAGCTTGAGCAGGTGCTGCTGCAGCTGCTGGCGCATGTCCTTGTGCTGCAATTTCAACTAGAGCATCCCCAACTGTAGCTACTGTACCTGGTTCAACTAAAATTTTAGCAATTGATCCAGTAACTGGTGATGGAACTTCTTGAACTAATTTATCGTTTTGAATTTCTAAAAGTGGTTCGTCTTCTTTAATTGAGTCGCCTTCTTTTACAAACCATTGTACAATTTCACCTTCCGCAATTCCTTCTCCAACATCAGGCATATTAAATACAAAGTTGCTTGATCCTGAAGCAGCTGGTGCTGCAGGTGCTGGTGTTTCTTCTGCTGGTGCAGCTGCTGGAACGTGTCCTTCTGCTGCGAACTCAACTAAGTTATCACCAACTTGTGATACTGTTCCTGGTTCTACAAGAATTTTCGTAACTGTTCCTGTAACAGGTGATGGAATTTCTTGAACTAATTTGTCGTTTTGGATTTCTAAAAGAGGTTCGTCTTCTTTAATTGAATCGCCTTCTTTTACAAACCATTGCACGATTTCGCCTTCTGCAATTCCTTCTCCGACATCAGGCATTTTAAATATAAATGACATAATTTTTGCCTCCTCTAATCAAAGTTGACAACTTCGCGTACTTTAGCGAGGATGTCTTCTTCATTTGGTAACCAGTCGTTTTCAGCTAAACCGAATGGGAAAATAGTATCCGGAGCAGCAACACGTCCGATAGGAGCTTTTAATGATAAAATTGCACGTTCTGCAATTTCAGCCATAACAGCAGCTCCAACACCAGCTTGTCTTTGAGCTTCTTGAACCATAACAATACGACCTGTTTTATTTACAGATGCAACGATTGTTTCAATATCAAGAGGAGATACAGTACGTAAGTCAATAACTTCTGCTGAGATTCCTTCTTTTGCAAGAGTTTCAGCTGCTTTAATTGATTCACGAACCATGTATCCGTAAGTAATGATTGTTACATCGTTTCCTTCAGTAACAACATTTGCTTTTCCAAGAGGAACTGTATAGTATCCTTCAGGAACTTCATCACGGAATGAACGGTATAACTTCATGTGTTCTAAGTAAACAACAGGATCGTTATCTTCGATTGATGCTAAGAGTAATCCTTTTGCATCATATGGGTTTGAAGGAATAACAACTTTAATCCCTGGAGATTGAGTCATAAGACCTTCTAAGTTATCTGAGTGAAGCTCAGGTGTATGAACCCCTCCACCAAATGGTGAACGAATTGTAATAGGCATTTGACGTGTATTACCTAAGCGGTAACGTGTACGAGCCATTTGAGCAACAACAGAGTCCATAACTTCGAATACGAATCCGAAGAATTGAATTTCAGGAATTGGACGATATTTTTCTAAAGCCAATCCGATTGCAAGTCCACCAATACCTGATTCAGCTAATGGTGTATCGAATACACGGTCTTCACCATGTTTTTCTTGAAGTCCGTCAGTAGCACGGAAAACTCCACCGTTTTTCCCAACGTCTTCACCAAAGATTAATGTATTTTCATCGCGTTCAAGGGCAATGTCAAGCGCTTCAGTAATGGCTTGGATCATTGTTAATTGTGCCATTATTTGTTACCCTCCTTGTTTTCAAAATGTGCAATTTGTTCTGCAATAACATTTGTTGGTTCTTCAAACATATTTTTTAAGAAATCCGAAACTTTTTGTTTAGGAGCAGCGTCTGCTAACTTAACAGCTTCTTTAATTTCTTCATCGTAACGTTCGATTAATTCAACTTCATGTTCTTCAGTCCAAAGACCTTTTTCTGTCAAGAAGTTTCTCATACGAATAAGTGGATCTTTTTTATCCCATTCATCGAAACTTGCTTGATCACGGTAACGTTTTGGATCATCTCCTGATAATGAGTGAGGACCGAAACGTGATGTGAGTGTTTCAATTAATACTGGACCGTTTCCAGCAATAGCCCAATCACGAGCTGCTTTAGAAACTGCATAAACTGCAAGTGGGTCCATTCCGTCAACTTGAATACCTGGGATACCAGCTGCTGCTGCTTTTTGAGCAAGAGTTGGAGCTGCTGTTTGGACGTGACGTGGTGTCGAAATAGCATATCCGTTATTTTGAATATAGAAAACTACAGGTGCTTTAAATGCTCCAGCATAGTTTAAACCTTCGTATGTATCACCTTGTGATGATCCACCATCTCCAGTATATGTGAATGCAACTTGTTGTTTTCCACGTTTTTTAATTCCTACACCTGCTCCCGCAGCTTGTATAATTTGTGCACCAATAATAATTTGTGGTGGCATAGCATGGAAATCTTCTGGATAATTGTTTCCTTCAACGTGACCACGGCTCCATAAAAATGCTTTATGAAGTGGTAATCCGTGTTGTACTAATTGAGGAATATCACGGTAACCAGGGAAAAGAACATCATTTTTATCAAATGCAAAATAACTCGCAATTTGTGATGCCTCCTGTCCTGCTGTAGGTGCGAAGAAACCTAAACGTCCTTGACGTGCAAGGGTTGTTGAACGGTCATTTAATGCTCGTGACCATAACATTTTTTCGAAAAGCTCTACAAGCTCTTCATCTGAAAGTTCTGGTAATAAATCTTTGTCTACTACCTTCCCAGTTTCATCAAGAATCTGGATTGGTTGGTAAATTTTTTCTACTGCTTCGAGTTGAGCAGCGAAATCCAACACATTACTTTTTTTCTTTTGTGCCATTGAAATCTCCATTTCCCTTCTATATCCTATTAAGCTGTTTTAGCTTAATAATACATATTAAATGTAACATGATACCTGTTATCATTCAATGAATATGAATGATTTTGTGAAATATCTTTTCACATTAACAATTAATCAAATAATAACGATAGAATTTCGTCTTGAGTAATCACTCCGAAATACTTTTTCAAATCAAATTGCGATAAAATCGTTGACACGTCATCGCGCACAAAACGCACTCCGACAAGTCTTTCTTCAATATCTGCAACATCTTCAAGACCTAAATAATCGCCCATAAAACGTATTGCTTGAATCTTTCCTTCATCAACATCAACGAGTGTTTCAACACGTCCACCCGCGAAGCGTGCACCATTTTTTAGATTAAATTCAGGTGAATTTCCATAAATCCAATCCCATGTACCGAAACGGTTCACTGCTTCGAATTCAATTTTCGCAATGTCTTCATCCGTTAAGATTATTTCTTTATCTTGTCCCTTATTTGAAAGGAAGTAATGAAGTTCATCCCAAAATTTGTTTAGATCAGTTCCCTCTGGTAGATGTTCTTTAATGTTAGTAACACGTGAACGAACTGATTTAACACCTTTAGATGTAATCTTATCTGGATCAACATTAAGTGCTTGAACAAGATCTTCTACGTCAACATCAAACATGATGGTGCCATGATGCATAAGTTTGCCGTTAGCCATACGTTGAGCATTACCTGAAATCTTTAAACCATCAACAAGAATGTCATTTCGTCCTGAGGCTTCAGCGTGAAGCCCCATTGCTTCAAGTGCATCGATAATTGGTTGTACATATTTTTTGTAATTTACCTTACCAGGGTCATCAACGTTAATAACAAACGTAAAGTTTAAATTACCAAAATCATGATAGACTGCACCACCACCAGATACACGGCGAGCCACTTTAATGCCATTTTCCTCAATAAACTTTAAGTTTATCTCTTCCAGCGTATTTTGGTTTTTACCAACAATCACAGCTGGTGCATTTTGCCAAAGGAAAAAGAAATCCTCATCACAGTCGATATGCTTCATAGCATATTCATCCAATGCCAAGTTAAAATATGGATTGGTAGACTTATTGATTAAATATCTCACAGATGTTACCTCTTTTCTTCTATTTCCACATCCATGTTAATTTTAATGAGTATTCGCTTACAATTCAACCCAAGTGAATTGAATTGTTCAGTTCAAACATGATAAGATTTAAACAAGTTATAAGGAGATATTATTATGGATTTCACATTACAGACACCCGCTTTGGTTTTCCCAGCAATTTCACTCTTGATGCTGGCCTACACAAACCGCTTTGTTGTTCTTGCTGGTTTGATTCGTGATCTTTATGAAAAACACCGAGAGACACCACAAAAACAAATTCTAGACCAAATCACCAATCTCAATCGACGCATGGATATTATTAAAAAAATGCAAGTTTGTGGAGCGTTATCGTTTATTACCGCTGCAATAAGTATGCTCCTCTCAATGCTTCATCAATACTTAGCTTCTAAAGTTATTTTTACTATTAGTCTTGTATTTCTCGTTGTATCTCTTACTTATTTACTCAAAGAGCTCAGCATCTCTATAGAAGCACTTCAAATCCAACTTGATGATTTGAAAGACAAAACTAATGAATAGTTTCTAAGTATATTAAAGGAAGACCTTCAATTCAATTTAGGTCTTCCTTTTTAAATTTTTATCCGATACTAAGTTTAAGCGTTTCTCTTCAAGGTTTCAGAAATTTGTTTTGCGAAAGAAACAAGTTCTTGATACTGCGGATGATTTTTCTTAACACACATAAAATAGTTATTACTAATGCTTGTTTCTTTAATGTAAAGTCCATCTTGATAACGTTTAATTAATGCAGACGGAACAAGTCCAACAATATCCGCATTGAAAAGTAGAGCATTCACAATTTCACCCGTATTCTCTACCTCAAGCGCGATTGATCCTGACTCTTCCTTACTTAATCTGTTTACTACATCACGCAAATGAGAGTCTGAACTTGCTACGACAAATTGATGATTTTCTAATCCTGATTCTGAACTCGAAGCTAAAATCAATTGATCTTCAAAGATTTTTATAGCTTCTACATTCTTCAAACTTAATGACTCCTGATCAGAACTAATAATAGCAAGGTCACAGCGTCCTTGACGAAGTGAATCTAAAACTTTCTTAGATCCTGAAACACTGTGTTCGATTTTTAAATCATGATTATGATTCCGTAGTAATCTCAATGCATCCGGTAGTAATAAGTGCATTGCTAAAAAGTTCCCTTCGATTCTAAGAACTTGTTCTTGCTTCAATAAAGATTCCATTTTAGGAACATCCACCTCGAAAAGTTGTGATGCTTCTTTATATAATCTTTCCCCCACAGCTGTAAGTTTTAAATATCTTCCCTCTTTTTGGAATAAACGTACATGATACATTTGTTCCAGTTTTTTTATCTGTGCTGTCACAGATGGCTGACTTATCGCTAAGTCCTTTGATGCTTGGGTTACGGAACCTGTTTTCGCAACCACATAAAAAAGTTTTAACCAATGTAAATTCATATTTTCACCCATACAATTTATATATGCAACTATTATAATATGTATTCGTAAATATTGATAGAGTGATTTATACTATTTCTGGAGGTATTGAATGAAAACTACAATATTTATTATTAGACATGGAAAAACAGTATGGAATTTAGAGAAAAAAATGCAAGGTAGCTTAAACTCACCACTTACAGAAGAGGGTATTTTTCAGGCAAATTGTCTTGCAAAAAGAATGAACGACTTCAAGATTGATACAATTTACTCAAGCTCGAGTCCTCGAGCTATTGAGACCGCTGAACATGTGTTTCCGAATCGAGATTTTGCTGTATCTGATGCAATTGCAGAAATAAATATGGGGGCATGGGAAGGAAAAACTTTTTCTTGGATTGATGAAACATATCCTGAACAGTGGCACAATTTTTTCAAAGAGCCTATTCAGTATCAACCTATTGATGGCGAAACCTACCTCGAAGTTAACGATCGTGTGTCTCCATTCATCAAAAATGTACTAGAGAATCATCAAGGTCAAACAATTGCACTTGTAAGTCATCGCATCACATCAAAATTAATCATTCAAGAATTAATGAAGGATGACTTTGAACGTTTAGGAGAACAAGAAGATATTTTATCC
The DNA here is from genome assembly GCA_036637915.1 of Erysipelothrix sp. GTDB lineage: Bacteria > Bacillota_I > Bacilli_A > Erysipelotrichales > Erysipelotrichaceae > Erysipelothrix. The sequence continues at coordinate 10,282 of JAVWLP010000045.1, forward strand.
ACAAGCTTAACTAAAATAGTGATTGAAGATGGTATACCAACACTCGAATTTAGAAGTAACATTGATCACTATGATATATAAAGAAAAGACACTATCTTACAAGAGATTGAACTGACCTAGTCCCACGGTACCTAATAAAAAAAGAATACTTCTATCAATT
>JAVWLP010000046.1:0-3113 GCA_036637915.1 Erysipelothrix sp.
AAACCCTATAGATATAGACTTTTTATTTTGTGTCTATTCTATAGGGTACAGTTTATTCCATCTCCTTTATTTACGAACCCTTACGATTATTTAGCTGCCCAAATATCGATTTCTATATTAATTTCTGGTAATCCTAATGCTTTGACATATGCTATTGTCATCGATGGATAGTTTCCTTCAAAGAATGTGTTCCATTCTGTATAAAAGAAATCCCAATCGATTTCAGGTACTGACCATATGTTCACTTTTGTTACATTTTCATGTGATAATCCTTCAGTATCCAATACTGCTTTGATATTTACAAACATTTGGGTTATTTCAGCTTCAAAAGAATTCGGAATTGATCCATCTTCCTGTACGCCAATTTGTCCTGACAGTACATAAGTATCCATACCAGCAGGTATCTTTGTAATGTGAGCATAGTCTCCCACAGGTTGATTCACATTGCTTGGTGTTTTTCTAATTATTTTCATTTTAGTTCCTCTTTTCAAACCACTGTTGTGCATTTAGGGTTCGTAAGGACGCACTTATCCCATGTTAAAGGGATAAATCAAAGAAAACAGCGGTATTGTTGCTGATGCCTAGTGATAAAATTGTAGTGTTTGATTTTTTCATCAGAAACGCTCCTTACTGTTATGTTAGTGTGATTATATCATATTCATTTATTTTTATGTAAGTACCTTGCTTTTCAAACTTGACTTCTTCTTTTTCGTTTCTCTGTTACCCAAATAATTGTCGTAACAACTCCAAGATTTACAATTAGATATAGTATCTCAAAACTTGATGATTTTTCTTGTTGCTTCGGATCTTTGTTGATCCCCATCACAATCGGTTCTTCAGCAGTTTCATAGCGACTTGTAGTATCTTCATGTTTCATTTCATTTTGAGTGATTGCATTACCCTGGATACTTTGTGTCCTAAACAAAATTCCCAGAATTAAAACGAGCAAGACAAGCATTCCTTTTTTAATCGTTATTTTCATAGTATCCCCTCTACATATGAACCTGCAAATATTATTTGTTGATTCATCCCCATACTTATATAACGAATCGTAACCTCATTTAGGTCTAACTATCATTCTAATTACCGAGTGATACACTAACTTTACGGTTGATATCATTTCATTATTGGCTCACTTCGTGTAGAATAGGGATATTGTAATTTGAGGAGGATGAGATGATTAAACGTTTCTTTAGTTACTATAAACCGTATAAAAAATTATTTATTTTAGATTTCACCTGTGCGACTCTTGCCGCAATATTGGAGCTTAGTTTTCCAGTGATTGTGAACTTTGTCATCGACACAGTCATGCCTTCACAAAATTTAATCCAAGTCCTGTGGGTATGTCTTGGCTTATTAGGTTTTTATATTATTAATACTATTTTTCAATACATCGTCGTTTACTTTGGTCACATGTTAGGCGTTAACATCGAGACTGATATGAGAGATGAACTCTTCAGTCACCTCCAAGAACAACCCTTTGAATACTACGATAATCAAAAAACAGGTAAGTTAATGACGCGTCTTACGACAGATTTGTTTGAAATTTCCGAACTCGCGCACCACGGTCCTGAAGATGTCTTTATTACTGTGATGACATTAACCTGTTCATTTATTCTAATGTATCGTATTCACCCAACACTTGCATTAATTACTGGTATACTGGTACCGTTTATAACTGCAGCACTTGTTTTCTTCAATAAGAAAATGACACGCGTTAATACTGAAATATATGAAAATCTTGGTGAATTTAATGCAGGTATCGAAGCAAGTGTCAGTGGTATTCGCGTTACTCAAGCTTTTTCAAACGAAGATTTCGAGAAGAATAAATTTTCTAAACTTAATAATCTCTATCGAACATCTAAGCTAGCCTTCTATAAAACAATGGCAATCAGTTCTACTTACAACTATCTCTTAATTCGTCTTATGAATTTATTTGCATTGTTGTTTGGCGCTTACTTCTCGATTAATGGCGAAATAACCACTGGTAACTTTGTAGGTTTCATCCTTCTTTCGAATGTGTTTACGCGTCCTATTGAAAAAATCAACATCATGGTTGAAAGTTATCCTAAAGGGTTTGCTGGCTTCAAACGATTCGTCGATGAAATTGATAAACCAATTACGATAAAGGATAAAGAGAATCCAATTGAGTTTGACGATATCCACCAATCAATTTCCTACAATAACGTGTCCTTCTCTTACAGCGATGGAACTTCCGTTTTAAGAGACTTAGATATGACAATAGATAAAGGTGAGATTATTGCCTTTGTTGGCCCTAGCGGAGCTGGAAAGACTACTCTGTGCCATTTGTTACCACGATTTTACGATATTGATTCTGGATCCATTAAAATTGATGATACAGACATCCGCGATTTGTCTCTAAATTCATTAAGAACACAAATTGGTATTGTTCAACAAGATGTATTTCTCTTCCCAGGGACGATCAAAGAAAATATTGCTTACGGTAAACTAAATGCTACCGATGAAGAAATTGATCACGCAGTAAAACTTGCGCATCTCGAGAAAGTAATTGATGGCATGACTGATGGCATCCATACCGTTATCGGTGAACGGGGTGTTAAACTCTCTGGTGGACAGAAACAACGCCTTGCAATCGCACGTATGTTCTTAAAGAATCCATCCATTCTTATTCTTGACGAAGCAACATCTGCTCTTGATACTGAAACTGAAGCAATTATTCAAGAGTCTCTCACTTCCCTATCAGAAGGTCGTACAACCTTGATGATTGCACACCGCCTTGCGACGATTAAACATGCGACAAGAATTGTTGTGATTGATGAAAGTGGTATTGCTGAACAAGGTACTCATGATGATCTCATGGAAAAACAAGGTGCATACTTCGCACTGTATAACGCACAATTTAGAAATTAAATGACAAGGTCCTATCACATTTGATAGGACCTTATTTTTTTATATGTAAATAATATAGGAAAGACTTTTTTCTTTAAGATTCAACAAAAATTCGTTCAACTCATCATCTGAATCCATCACATAATCAATTTCATTGCAATTATTTCTCATGACCTCAATTATTTCTCTTATATCTCTCAAAGTGACGTTAGCATAATTAATTTTCATAACTGTCTCTTTAC
>JAVWLP010000046.1:3123-10039 GCA_036637915.1 Erysipelothrix sp.
GATTCTTCATTTTTTCAATTTCACTTTCAGGGATACACAGATCATATATCAAGCACATAGAGTAGAAATCGAGGAGTTTCTCTAGATATTTTTGTTTGAATTTTGAGCTCTCTGACTGTTTATTAAATTCTTTCTTAATCGCAATTTTCTCAATAATTACATCATAGTAATCCACATTAGTACTTTCAGAATTAAGAGTTGCAGTTTGGTATTTATTCGAGAACATATTTCTTATTACCTTTTCATCATACGAAAGTATTCCAATTACTCTATTTGAGTTCCTAAATTGATAATTCAAATTTGCAATCATTCTGAAGCATTTTTCTACTGTCTCAATATCTAATCTGTCCAAGTCCTCGATTATCAGAACTAAGTTCTTCTTTTCAATCATTTTTTTAATTTGCTTCAAGTAAAAATCCTGATAGTATTCTGAGCTATTTTTCTTATAAATCATAAATTCCGGAGCATACAGAATTGAAGCCATAAATCCTAAAATTCCAAAAGTAAGGACTAATAGTTCAGGATAAGTGATAAATATCACCTTTAAAAAATCATACTTCATTAGAGTTGGAAATAAATCTCTCTTGGTAACTAGAAATATAGAAAAAGATAAAAAAAGAGTGATTAGAGCAATAAATGTCGGAAGAGTTTCCATAGAAGGCCACATTACTCTCATTTTTGTTTTTTTCCGTATTCTGTTAAACAAGACAAATAACATCTCATGTTCATAGTTTTCTTGCCAAAGAGAAACTGGAATAGGAACTTTTTTTACTTCTCTTACTACTAGAGTATCATATGCACTTTTGCCTATTCCAAATTTATCATCATGTATTAAAAATTTTCTATTTTCGACAGGATTACTTTGGAATAATGATTTTTGTTCAGATTTATCAAAATAATAATAATTACCTAATGTATTAATGAGTCTTCTATTTTTTTCTATTGTGATCTCGTGCACACTCATCCAATATTCTTTAAACGACTTTCTCAATTTCAATCTTGTACTAGAATAATCTACTATTAAACATGAGGTAATAAGGTATTCATCTCCCACATTTTCTGTCCTTAATTCTATTGTAAATACGTCAATATATTCTTTTCCACTGTTTTTGTATTTAATTGATAGCTTTTCAATACAGTACTTTCCGCTCTTTTCTGTATTGATTGAAACAAACAGTTCATCGAATAAATGTTCCTCAAGATTACTTTTCATATTACAAGTGCTTATAGAATGACTTGATGCGCTAATTTCCAATATGTCAGAATTATGTGGAAGTAAACTCCTAAGATCTAATTTAAATACCCTACTATTTCTAGAGATTTTTTCTCTAGTATCGAGTATTAATAACGGTTTTTCGAAAAAATCTAAGGCATTGATTCCAACAAAAATAGTATTCATTCCAAAATAATAGAATCCATTTGCAATACGAAATACGAAATAAGTTATTACCAGAATTATCAGCATAATATTTGGTTCACTCACATATAATAATGTAGGAAGAGAAATTAAAACAATAAACAAACTAATGAGTCTTTTTTCTGAATTACTCACAAACTTCCTTTTATTAATATTAATCTTAGAATTAATAAAATTCCATGGTTCTATTAGTTCGCCCCGTCGGAGATCATTTTTCATATCTTTGTTAGTAAATATCATAAGAAATAATAACGGTAGTAACTCAATTATCATCAACAAATATGGTGTTTTTTTTAATATCGTAAGGATATTAACATTAAAATCTGTTTGATTAAAAATCACCAATAGCATTGTAGAATTTATATAAAACACAATAAATCTTTTGAAATGAAAACCGATTTTTCTTGTAGTTTTTACAAAAATACGTATTAGGATTAAGATAAAAAACAAGCTTGCATCTAATATAATGCTCTCTCTAACGCTCCAATAAACTGAAAAAAGGGATATTGCTATAACCCCAGAAAAAAATCCAACAATTACATTTAATTCAAATTTATATTTTTTAAAAAATCTTATTATGCTTTTAAATTTCATTTTCCCCACCCTTTTCTTTTATTGACTGGAACCTAATCCTGTCACAATTCTTCGTTTTTCATAAGCAAAACGATCTGTCATGCTCGAAACATAGTCTAGAACACAAAGGATTCTGAGATAAAGATTGTAGGATTCATCTCCCTCTACCTTCTGTTCTTCATAAGTCATGATGTACTCTTGTGGTATCAGTTTTACTAACTTAGTTTGATAATAAGTTGGTTTTAATGTTACGACTTTACCGTCTGATTGTGTTACCGTAATATTCGCATCATAGGCAATCATAGCATCTACAAACAGATCTAATAAGTCATACATACATGCCTTGGCTGCGACTTCTAAATCAAGGACGCTATCATTATCATAGATTTTTTCTTGGGTTAGTTTCTTTGCAAAGAGGAAGAAGTTCTTACCGTAGCAGTGTTCTGTAAGTTCGTAATCTCTAACATTACCGGTAATGATGTCATCAAAATCTTCTGCAAATTGATGCGCAACATGTTTCATTAAATTAATACGAACTTCATACAACCACAATCTCACTAATTCTACTGCAATCTCATCATCACCTACAGCATCATCAAAGAAGACCATGAAGGAATCATAAATACGAGCATCGTATTTATTCTCTAAATCGAGATACTTCGATAGATAGCGCTTGATATCAAAAACAGTTATGACTCTTTTATTTAGCGCATCTTCTATATCTGCTGTTCTATAGGCAATGTCGTCTGCGGCTTCAAGGATATAGGTTACAACATGACGGGGATTTAGTGTTTGTGTGTTTGTGATAACTTCTTGATATAAGTCTTTCTCAGCATAGTTGTATCCAAATTTCTTATGATTATTATTTTTAGCTGTTTCAGAATCAAAAGGATACTTAACCATTGAATGAATCAGTGAATCGACCAAGTTCATTCCTTGAGCACCACTGGACGGATGTGAACGAAGTACAACACGAAGTCCTTGCACATTTCCATCATAGTTTAAAAAGTCTTCGTAAAGCGGATAGTTTACCTGTGATTGATTGAGGTAATCCATCAGGCGGACCTTGTTAAGATTTTCATCCATGAAGATAACCTTACGACGCCCTTCATCAAACCAGTTACGAATACACTCTTCTCCGAAATGACCAAAAGGTGGATTCCCAATATCATGGACTAACCCAACAGTCTTTGCAAGTTCAACAAACCTCTCACGATCTATATCATCCCAATCATAATGATTGGGTTTTCTTTTATTAAGATAAATTAGAGCATATCTCGCAATTTGCTCAGCAATTATCGATACTTCATAGGAATGAGTCAATCGTGTGCGTACAAAGTCACCACGACTTAGTGGAAAGACTTGTGTTTTATCTTGCATGCGACGAAACTCCGGACTCATGATAATTGTATTGTAGTCCATTTGAATTTCACTCAGTACAATATCATCTTCCATCGATTGAACTAAGGGATGTGTTTTACCAATTCGTTTAACTGTAAAATATGTTTTCATAATATGCGCCACCTCTCTTTGCAAATTATACCATTGTTAATGCGATAGAAAGTTAAAAAAGATTCTCAATAAGAGAATCTTTAGATTACATACTTTGAATAACATCGTCGTGAATCGCATTTGCTGTCTCGAGAAGCATATCCGCAAGATATTCTCGATCTTTGTATTGAAGTCTCGATGTAGGTCCCGATACACTTAAAGCTGCAATGATACGACTCTCATTATCAAAGATAGCTGTCGCGATACACGATAAACCATACTCATATTCTTCATTATCGTAAGCAAGTCTTTGCTCTAATATTTCAACTTTTTCAGTTTCATACTCAGATAATGTAGTGAGTGTGTTAATGGTTCTTAATTTAAAGTCTTGATTAAAGTAATTTACGAGCGAGTCATTGTCAAATTGACTTAGGAACATCTTCCCCATACCCGAACAATTTAAATCTGAATTAGCAGACAGCATCGGTTGTAGGGAATAGTACTCCCCTTCTTCAGAGTGAATGATAATAACTTCATCTCCAACAAGAACTCCTAAGTTCAGTGTCTCACCTGTCTTACGCGCAAACTCTTGCATCGGCAAACGAGCACAGTTTACTAATAAATTATGTTTATTAATACCTTGAGCATATTTATACATTCCATATCCTAATGTATAGCGCTCTTGATCATCCTGAATCACAATTTTACGATTATGTAATGTTTTTAGAATCCGATGGACAGATGTTTTGGGTAAATCTAGTGAAGTTGAAAGCTCTCCAACCCCCATCTTTTCATTCTTATCCAATAAGTCGATGATATCAAATGCATTATCAATTGTCTTAATGTTCTCACTCATAACATCTTACCTCCTATATCAATTATTCGTGAAATTCGTGCATGAATTTCACATAGTAGATTAAAAATATCTCTCTCAGTTCAATATATCATAAATTACTCTCATTATTTCGAGATTTGAGAAAAATCTTATGATTATTCGTGTTATTTTGTTTTGGAACAGTGTTCCGTTTATGGAAGAGGGAGAAGAATATGTCAAAAATTTCAGTTATTGGTGCAGGTGCAGTAGGTGCCGCAACCGCATTTACATTATCACAAGAATCATGGGTGAATGAAGTCGCTCTTATTGATATCAATGAAAAGAAAGCTACTGGAGAAGCCCTTGATATTATGCACGGTATGCCACTAAACCAACCGATTCAAGTTACCAGTGGTGATTACTCACAGAGTGCAAACTCAGATGTTGTGGTGATTACAGTAGGAGTTCCAGAAGTTGTTGGGGAGTCACGTCTTGTCCCTTTACAAAAAAATACGCAAATCTTAGAATCAATTGTACCGCAAATATTAAAGTACAGTCCTAACACAACGTTACTCGTAGTCAGCAACCCTGTTGATTTACTAACTTACATTACATATCAAGTCTCAGGTCTATCACACCAACGTGTTATTGGATTGGGTACGATGCTTGATACATCACGACTTAGATATCTATTATCACGTGATTTAAAAGTATCTGCAGAAAACATCAATACATTTGTAGTTGGAGAACACGGTGATTCTCAAGTTGTCTTATGGTCCAAAACAACGATTGCAGGATTATCAGTCCAAGAGTATGCAGACCTTACTGGTATCAAACTTGATGATAACTACTTTACAAAACTTGAAGATGAAGTGCGTCAAACTGCATTCGATGTATGGGAAATGAAAGGTCCAAATGCTTTCTGTGTTGCGACCGCTATTTCACGCGTTGCAAAAGCAATCATCCGTGATGAATCAGTAATTTTACCTGTTTCAAGCATGACACTGACAGATAACAATGAAGAAATCTTCATCAGCTTACCCAATCTCGTTAACCGCGAAGGATCCCACAACGCCCTTTCAATGCCTATGAGCTCAGAAGAAGAAACAAAACTTAATAAATCAAAAACAATGTTAAAAGAATTATCAAATCAAATCCAATTTGGGGGTTCAAACTAAATGGAGCAAAAACGCCGCTTAAGAAATGCTGTCGTATTTATAGGAGGGACACTTCTTGGTATTCTACTCGTCTTAATTCCTTTTGACTTTAATGGTACTGTGGATACCGTCCTCTTCTATTACTTGAAACTCTTCATCAAGAACTTCGAACAACCTCTTCGCTTTATCATCATGGCACTCATGGTGTTCAGCGCTTTAGGAGCATTGTATGATTACCTTGCAAAACCCCATTGGATTCGAAATAATAAACTTCTTAAAAATATTTTATCAACAACGCCTTTCTACATCATCAATTGTATCTTTGGAGCGTTAATCTGTGTTCTGGTTTACTTTAATATTGGTCCTGAGTTTATTATATCTGCCGATACGGGATCCAGTATGTTTGGCCTTGCAACACAATTATCCATTCTCGTGCCATGTATGTTACTACTTCAAACATTAATTCTTGAATGTGGAGCAATGGAATTCCTTGGAGAACTTATCGGGTTTATTGTGAAGCCAATTTTTAAAGTCTCCGAAATGGGTGCTGTAAGTATTATTAGTGCTTGGGTAGGGCCAGGTAATGCAGCCATTCTCGCAACTCAAAACCTCTTTGAAGAAGGTTACTATACTGTCAAAGAAGCAGCAATTATCGGTTCTCAATTCTCAACATCGAGTGTTGGTTGGATTGTTTTAGTAAGTTCTGTATTCGGTATTATGGATCATTTCGCAACCCTTTTCTTGGTTATTACACTCGTGGGTATCATCGTAGCTATGGTCGGCGTAAGAATTCCACCAATTTCAAAATATCCCGATACTTATGTTGATGGATCAACTATCTCACCCGTAAAAAAACAAGAAAATAACAATCAATCAAAAATTGCATTTGCTTACAACTCAGCACTTCAAAGAGCAGATAAAGTAAGTCTTAAAAACTTTACAAGTAAAATTAATAACATGTTATTTTATGTAATTTGGTTACAACCTATTATTGTGTGTTGGGGTACTTTGGCTCTTATTATCTCGATGTATACGCCTATCTTACAGTGGGTCTCATATCCAATCGAACTCATATTAAAAGTTACGAACATATCCGAACCCGCAGCAAGTGCAAGTGCTATTATGTCAGGATTTGCCGATAACTACTTACCTGTAATACTCGGTCAAAACATCATGAGTGTTGAAAGTCGATTTATTATTGCTGCAATGAGTATTCTTCAGATAGTGTTTATGTCGGAAATTGCTTCACTATTAACCTCAACTAAAGTTGTGAAAGACTTTAAAGATGTATTACTTGTGTTTGTTATCCGTACATTTGTTGCCTTACCTTTTGTAATCCTATTTACAAAAATTCTCGGTTTAAGTTAAACAACTATAATAAAGCACCTACACTTCGTATGACGCTTAAGTGGTTCTTTAAAATCTGGTGTTGGTGAGATATTTATCTCATCAACACTTTTTTAC
>JAVWLP010000047.1:0-8714 GCA_036637915.1 Erysipelothrix sp.
AACAAGAATGAAAAAAATATAAAAATAGATAAAAATAAACAAATTGATTTATTATACTATGAATACAACGCATTATATCAAGATATTTCCACGTACTTTGGCCTATCGAATAGCTCATTACTCGTATTAACTGCATTGAGTACTAAACAGCCCTACACACAAAAACAACTTAGCGAACAGTTGTTCCTTCCAAAACAAACGATTCATTCATCGATTAATTCACTCGTAAAGTCAGGTATTTTAATAGTGAAGTTATCTGACAATAACAATAAGGCAAAAGAAATTTATCTCACTGATAAAGGCGAAAAATTCGTAGATGAGACAGTTAGGGCTTTATATGAAGCTGAAAAAAAGGCTTCGGAAAGATTGACAGACAAGGAAATGGAAATTCTTTTTGAATTAACAAAAAAGCATCTGGTTTATGTACAAGAAGAAATTAACAAAAAATTTAATTTATAACAGTTTCCTCATTGAAAATTTTTAGTGTTGGAATCGTTATATATCGAAAGGAAATATTATGAATAAAACACTAGAAATTATTGGGTTCGAAAATGTAAGACAGGACCTAGCTAAAGAAGCAAAAACACTTCAAGCTAAAGAACAAATTTTAAACTTAAAAATGTATGAGGTTCAAGAAGAATTAGAAGAACAACTTATGGATACAAGCAGTGCAAGAAAAATGTTAGACACAACGGGTCCAATTCCTCTACCATCTATCGAAGAAATTATAGAAATTTTAGAAATGTTGAAATCTGGAATTCTCGTTGAACCAACTCATATACAGAGGATAGGAGATTTTTTCAAATCAAGCCGCCAATTGAAGGAATATTTGAAGAAAAACTCTTCCGATGATCTTGATTGCTACATGAATAAAATTGTGTATCCAGATATAGTATATGAAAATATTGATCGCTCGATACGAAGTGGTGAAATAATCGACGAAGCGACAAACAAACTACTTAAGTTAAGAAGTAAACTTAAGAAAATGAAGCCAGAGCTTCGTATTACAACACAGCAAATCCTTGATAGTAATATGAAATATATGTCGGAGAACTTTGTTGTGAATAGAGATGGGCACTGGTGCGTACCATTGAAAAAAGAGTTTCAAAACAAAGTTCCTGGTACTGCTATGGGGAGGTCATCTTCAGGGTCAACAGTGTTTATTGAACCAGCACGTACTACTAAATTACAAGAAACGTATTTTCAAACGAAGCTTGATATGTATCAAGAGGAAGCTGCTATTATTAGTGCACTATCAGAAGATATATTAATATATGATGAACAAATTAGAGCTAGTATTAAATGTATTATTAAACTAGATTTTATCTTTGCTAAAGGAAAACTTAGCCAAAAACAAAATGCTAGTTGTCCTACAATAATGGATGAAAGAGTTATTAGTATTCATCAAGGAAGACATCCTTCTCTTAATTCTGAGACTTGCGTTCCGTTAGACTTTGAAATTGGTGGAGAAACCCAAGGAATTGTTGTTACGGGTCCTAATACTGGAGGGAAAACAGTTTCCATAAAGACAGTGGCTATCATAACTACCATGGCTAATATGGGTCTTCATGTACCTGCTAAGAGTGCATCAGTTGGATTTAATCTTAGAGTTCTATGTGATATTGGTGATGGTCAAAGTATCGAGAATAATCTATCTACCTTTTCGGCACATATTACGAATGTTATTGATATATTAGAAAATATGGATGAAAAAACCCTAGTTGTAATGGATGAGCTAGGCTCGGGTACTGATCCAGAAGAAGGAATGGGTATCGCAATAGCAATACTTGAAGAACTAAGGGTCAGGAACAATCTATTTTTGGTAACTACCCATTATCCAGCAGTTAAGGAGTATGCGTATAAGCATGAAGAGGTAATGAATGCTAGAATGGCTTTTGATAGAGAGAATTTACAGCCTAAATACATGTTAGAGCTTGGTAAAGATGGTCAAAGTTCAGCACTATATATTGCGAAAAGATTAGGTGTGTCCAAAAGAATGCTTAGAATTGCTGCTCAAGAAGCTTATGGAGAGATACCAAGAGAAATAGAGAAAGAATTAGAGCTATAATTATCGTTTATTCTTTCTTCACTGAGAATAATATAAGTGATTTAAATTTATCGTGTTATGGGGTATCAGGAGTTTATGTGCACTCCAATATAACATTGGGTTAATCAAATATTGACCAAAACCAAATGAATATTTTACCAACTCCACGAATGTTAAGACTACAGCGAAGCTGTGGTCTTTTTGATAATTATCACACCTAAAGGTGTTTTAATTTTAATTGCATGTTTCAAATAAATTTGTAATACTAGAACAAGGGAGGTTGTGTCATGCAGAAAACATATCGAATAAAGAAGATTCTTAATAACAATGTTGTTGTTGCAGTCAACAACTTCCAAGAGGTCATCATTGTCGGTTTAGGAATTGGATTCAATGCTAAAGTAAATCAAAAAACAGATCCTCGAAAGATTGAAAAAATATTCGAACTTAAACAAGAGGATGCAATACGCGCAACTCAGCTTGTAAAAGATATTCCAGAAAGTATGTTCTTTTAAGTATATCGAATTTTAGAGTCAAAATCAAAAGATTTTAACCTCGAACTGGATGCTCATGCATTTGTTACAATTATTGATCATATTAACTTTGCGATGATTCGACTCGAATCGGGACAAGAAATTAGAAACTTGATGAGTTATGATTTACAATTTCTTTATGAAAAAGAATACCAGTTTGCAGAACATATTCGTAAAGAGATTAATAACTTATACAATACCAATCTTCCTGAAGACGAGACTGGATTTCTTACCATGCACATTGTGAATGGTGTGAATCCAAAATTAAATAATAAGTCGGGTGTTCTTGCAGATATGGTTTGGGATTGTTTAAATATAATTAGAGACACTTACTTAATTCCACTGAAGCTTGATGATGTGAATACGCAAAGAATCATGATTCATTTGAAAATGCTTCTTCAAAGAGTGATGAGCAATCAACAAGTTGACTTCAATGAAAATGTGCTCTATAATGTAATTGAGGAATTTGAAAGCGCTTATAAATGTGCTTGCAAGATCCAGGATTATATTGAAAACCGACTTCAAGTAAAAATAAATTCACAAGAACTTGTTTACATGACGATTCATCTCAACCGTTTGGAAATGATCTCAAAGTAAGCAAGGAAGGCTTGTTACCTAAAATAAATGGGCAAGACCTTCTATGTGTACATCTTTTTGATGTATGCATGGGAGGTCTTTTATTTTTTCTTAAGTTGAAATATAAAGGAGGAAGTATATGGGAAAGTATACTCAAGATTCAAAAGATTTACTGAATTATCTGGGTGGTAAAGATAATATTGCTGCCGTAACACACTGTGTTACTCGAATGAGATTTGTACTTCGTGATGCGAAGAATACAGATGTTGAAAAAATAGAAGCATTAAGTTCGGTAAAAGGTACGTTTACTCAAGCAGGTCAATTCCAAGTTATTATTGGAAATGACGTCGATGTATTCTATAACGATTTTATTGATGTCTCAGGTGTTGAAGGAACGACTAAAGATAGTGTTAAAGAAATGGCAAAGTCGAACCAAAATAAACTACAACAACTTGCAAGTAATTTGGCTGAGATCTTTGCACCTATTATTCCGGCAATTATTGTTGGGGGGCTTCTTCTTGGTTTTAGAAATATTATTGGGGATGCAACGTTTGGAGATTACGGAACCATTGCATCACATTCTCAATTTTGGACGGGTGTAAATTCATTCTTATGGTTAATATGTGAAGCGATATTCCATTTTCTACCAGTAGGAATTACGTGGTCAATCTCTCGTAAAATGGGTACTACACAAATCCTGGGAATTATATTAGGGATTACGCTTGTATCTCCGCAACTACTAAATGCTTACGCTGTTGCAGGTACGCCAGCAGCGGAAATCCCATTCTGGGACTTTGGTTTCGCACAAGTTCAAATGATTGGATATCAAGCTCAAGTAATTCCAGCAATACTTGCAGGGTTTACGCTTGTTTATCTTGAAAGATTCTTTAAGAAAATTATACCTAATGCAATTTCAATGGTATTCGTTCCATTATTTGCATTAGTACCAACAGTTATTATTGCTCATGTAATCTTAGGGCCTATTGGATGGACAATTGGTTCATGGATTTCAAATATGGTTTACTCGGGACTAACCTCTTCATTTAGAGTTCTCTTTGCAGCTGTATTTGGTTTCTTCTATTCACCACTTGTTATTACAGGACTTCACCATATGACGAATGCGATTGATTTCCAACTCGCAAATGACTTTGGTGGGACACTCTTATGGCCAATGATCGCATTTAGTAATATCGCACAAGGTAGTGCAGTACTTGGTATCTGGTGGCTACACCGCGGTAACAAAGAAGAAGAACAAGTTTCCGTTCCATCAGCTATCTCTGCATACTTAGGGGTTACAGAACCTGCTATGTTTGGGATTAACCTTAAATACGGTTTCCCATTCATCTGTGGAATGATTGGATCAAGTATTGCTGCTATCATATCCGTAGGTACAGGACTTATGGCTAACAGTGTTGGTGTTGGAGGCCTTCTAGGATTCCTATCTTTCAATATTGAAGATTGGGGAATGTTTGCTCTCATCACTGCCATCGCTATCGTAATTCCATTCACACTAACTGTAATGTACGGAAAGAAGAAAAATGCATAATATGTTAAATGATAAAGTTGTCTATCAAATCTATCCCAAATCGTTCATGGATTCAAATGGTGATGGTATTGGAGATGTTCAAGGGATTATCTCCAAACTTGATTATTTAAAGAATCTCGGTGTCGACATCATTTGGCTTACGCCAATCTTTATGTCACCGCAAAGAGATAATGGATATGATATTGAGGACTATTACAACATAGATCCGATATTTGGAACAATGGATGATGTAGAAACCTTGATTCAAGAAGCAAAGAAACGTGATTTAGATATTATGTTTGATATGGTCTTAAATCATACTTCAACAAAACACGAATGGTTTCAAAAGGCATTGCAAGGAGATAAGACATACCAAGACTATTACTTCTTTAAAGAAAAGCCAACTAACTGGGAATCGAAATTTGGTGGAAATGCATGGGAATACGTCGAATCTATGAAATTATATTATCTTCATCTCTTTGATGTTACACAAGCAGATCTTAACTGGGAAAACGATGAAGTATTTGAAGAAGTATGTAAAATTGTGAATTTTTGGCTGGAGAAAGGTATTAAGGGACTCCGTTTTGATGTCATTAACCTTATTTCAAAACCAGAGGCTTTCGAGGATGACTTCGATGGAGACGGTCGCCGTTTCTACTCTGATGGAAAAAGGGTCCACGAGTACTTACACAAACTAAATCTGGAAACATTTGGTAAACATAACGATGTTATTACTGTTGGTGAGTTGTCCTCAACCAATATTGAGAATGGCGTTCGTTATGCAGATCCTAAAAATCAAGAGCTATCAACAATCTTTAATTTCCATCATCTCAAAGTAGATTACAAAAATGGCGATAAATGGGCACTTAAACCGTTTGATTTCATTGAATTGAAGCAGATACTATCATCATGGCAATATGCAATGCAAGACCAAGATGCACTCATGGCTTTATTTCTAAATAATCATGATCAACCGCGATCAATTTCTCGCTTCGGTAATGATAAGAAATACTGGAAGCAATCAGGTAAGATGTTGGTTATTGCAATGCAGTTAATGCGTGGGATGCCTTATATCTATCAAGGGGAAGAAATCGGATTACCTAACAGTTACTTTGATAGCTTAGAAACATATAGAGATATTGAAACTGTTAATATGATTCGAATCTTAAAAGACAAAGGATTGACTGAGCCTGAAGTAAAAGAAATTATTCATGAGAGATCTCGTGATAATGGTCGAACTCCGATTCCTTGGAATCGCAATCACAAGTACGGGTTTACAACAGGGAAACCATGGTTATCACTTTCTGAATATTCTGATTTACAAACTGTAGAAGATAATCTTTCGGACCCAGATTCAATCTATTATACTTATCAATCACTAATTCAATTACGAAAAAAGTTATCCGTAATTCAGAGTGGAAATATCGAGTTCTTTGCACTGGACCATCCAGAACTATTGATTTATAAGAGAGAATTGGATCATGAATTTGCAATTGTTTACTGTAATTTCAGTGACAAAGAAATAGAGTATTCTGATATCAATCAGAAAGGCGAAGTTTTACTTTCGAACTATGATGTGAATACACTTTCCAACAAGAATACTTTCAAACCCTATGAGGCACTCGTTCTTAAAATATAACCAAGATTATATGATGACTATATAATTTAGAAACTTTGTGATAAAATAAGAGAGTAAACAACAATAGGATGGTGTGATAATATGTTTGGATTTGGCAAGAAAAAATCAACAGTAAATCAAAAGTTTTTATCAATCGGTGCGGGTAAAGTTGTGTCTTTAGAACAAGTTCCAGATCAAGTTTTTTCTCAAAAAATGATGGGAGACGGCTTCGCAGTTGAACTTTCTGAAAATAATATTTATGCTCCAGTTGATGGGGAAGTTACATTAGTGTTTCCAACAGGGCATGCATACGGACTTACTACTGCAGATGGAAAAGAAATTTTAATTCATCTTGGAATTGACACTGTTGAGCTCAATGGTGATGGTTTCTCACCAAAAGTAAAACAAGGTGATAAAGTAAAACAAGGCGACATTCTTACAGTTATGGATATTGAATTCATAAAAGAAAAAGGAAAACCTACAATTAGCCCTGTCATCTTCACATCAGGTGAAAAAATCGAACTTCTAAAAGAAGGCGAAACAGTCACAGCTCAAACAGAAGATATCTTCAAGTTTGTTGATTAATTATATAAAACCTCGGAATTTATGATTTCCGAGGTTTTCTTTCATTTTTGTTAGGTTAGTGTTAGGACAATCGATGAATAAATCAAGCGATAATTGGTAGGATTGTGGTGGAGGATCTATCATGAATCGTAAACACTTAAGGCTTTGTATAATTATCCTAATGATTATCGGAAATTTAACATGGGTAGTTCCTGAATCCTATGAAAAACTTGTATCTACATGTCAACTCGTTTCACGTTTTGGCCTAGCCTATTTAGCTGTAGAGAGTTATTTACTCTCTCACAATATTAAACAATATCTGACGACATTCTTCCTGATGTCACTTCTTATGTTTCTAGGCGATGTATTTATGAATATGTTTGTGATTGATTCGCATATCCGTTTAAATCAATATCTATTTCCTGCTATATTTATGGGCTTAATTATTTTATATCTGATTGATATCATTGAATTTGAGTTCAAGAAGCATCGTATAATTAATACAATTTTACCTATCATTACCGTACTTTTCTTACTCGTTTTATCAATCAAACTGAATCATTCGTTAATTCTCATACTTTTTATGATTCTTACATATACCCAGTTCACTAAAAAGACGTTATATTTGAGCTATATAAAATATGCAGCATTGATATTCGCAGTAGCATTTCTAGGAAATCAATTAGGACTGCATCTCGTGACCCGTGATGAGTTTGTACTCGTGTTATTGATACCCTTATTAAAGTTATATAATCAAAGATATGAAGAAGAACAAGTATCTTCACTTGTTCTTACAATGTCTCTTTATGCTTTAAGTTTATGGGGTGTAACGATCATCGCGACCTATTTTATATAAAATCTACATGTCCAGAACCAATGTCATAGATTGCCTGCGCAACTACGACATTGTTTTCTTTTACAAAAGGGAGTTCAGAAATTTTTTGATATGTGTAATTAGTCCACGTTGCTACAGCTTCTGTCACAGATTTTGAATTACCGATAATTCTTTCAATTTGGTGTACGGGTGATGTTAGAGAGTATGTAGGGATAGTATGAGCATGTGCTGCACTTACTGCACCACAGTGAGTATGCCCCATTACGATGACTGTTGAACACTTTAAGACTTCAACTGCAAAGGAAAGACTTGCTGTGGTGGTATCGTCTAGAAATGCTCCTGCATTCTGGATTACAAAGAGCTCACCAAGTCTTTGATCAAAGACAATGTTCGGAGATAATCTGGAATCGGAACACGTTAAGACAGCCACAGACGGGTGCTGTTCCTTATCAAACGTTAAAAAATCTTCCTGTGTGTAATGTATTATTTCGGTATCACCTGTTTCAAAGCGTTTATTCCCCATTTTTAAATTTTCAATTATTCTATTTATCATTAGTTAAACCTCACTTAGTTTGATGTTCAAACTAATATTAATACTAATAAATATGAGTTCATAAAACAATCCATTTGCAATTAAATTTTCTTGCAAAACATATTTGTGAAATTATTCAAAATATATTGATTTTAATTGGGAATTGCTATATTATTAATGAGCACGCCCGAGTGGTGAAATCGGTAGACGCACTGGACTCAAAATCCAGCGAGGTAAAACTCATGACGGTTCGAGTCCGTCCTCGGGCACCAATATGAAAACAACCCACTAAAAAAGTGGGTTTTATTATGTTCTATTTTCTATGGGGATACCGTGGGGATACATTTGAGGTAAACATGGTTGTGTTTTGTAATAAGGAATTGCAATTTGCCAGCCATATAAATGTATAGAAAATGATAGAATAGAGATGTACATTGAACTGACCTAGTCCCACGGTACCTAATAAAAAAAGAATACTTCTATCAAT
>JAVWLP010000048.1:0-8530 GCA_036637915.1 Erysipelothrix sp.
TCCCTTAGCGCTTGTACATAATATCATTACCTCAACACCCTGTCAACGCTTTTTCGCATTTATTTCATTTATTTTATTTTATTAGTGAAACACATACAAAAAACAGCCTAATTAGGCTGTTTTCGTTATAAATATTCTATTTATTTAATAATTGATTAATTAGATTTTCTGTAGTAAATCCAAAATGTTCAAAGAGTTGGTTACCTGGACCTGACGCTCCGAAGGTATCTAGTGTTAGATACTTTCCATCAATTCCAACATATTTACCCCAAACACGGGAAGTAGCTGCTTCAACTACCATACGATTTCGGATTGCGTTTGGTAAGATTTCTTCACGGTATTCATTTGATTGTTCATCAAACAATTCCATACAAGGCATACTTACAACACGAACACCTAATTTTCCATCAAGTTCTTCAGCTGCATCGATTGCTAATGAAACTTCAGATCCAGTAGCAATAATAATTGCTTCAACTTCTTTTGGTTCATAAACAATATATCCACCCTTAAGAGCTCCCTTACCTGTCATTTCTAATTGAGGTAAGTTTTGACGTGATAGGATTAACCCTACCGGTGTTGTTTTCGATGTTAGAGCATGCGCCCATCCATACGCTGTTTCAATTGCATCAGCAGGTCTGAACGTATGGAAGTTTGGTAATGCACGTAACATTTCTAATTGTTCGATTGGTTCATGAGTTGGTCCATCCTCACCAACACCGATGCTATCGTGTGTTAGTACATAAGTTAATGGAACGCCCATCAATGAACTCAAACGAGCCATTGGTTTTAAGAAATCAGCAAATACGAAGAATGTAGCTACATAAGAACGAAGTCCTCCATATAACATAATTCCATTACCCATCGCTGCCATTGCATGTTCACGAACACCAAAGTGGATATTTCTTCCAAGATAGTTGTTAGCTGCAAAGGACTCTTCATCATTCATATGAGTCATGTTTGATGAAGCAAGGTCTGCTGACCCTCCAAAAATATTCGAATATTTATCTTTAAGACGATTAATCATAATTCCCGAAACATTACGAGTTGCTTGAGGTTTGTCCTCAAATTCCCATAGTGATGAGTCTGCTTCAAGTTCTTCTAATGTAATCTCTTTAAAATCTTCATCCCACAACTTCGCAAGTTCAGGATATTCACGACGATAGTCTTCGAACATTACGTTCCAAGCTTCGTGTGCTGCTGCACCTTCTTGTGCAATTTCGTTATAGTGAGCGTATACTTCTTCAGGAACAAAGAATGGCTCGTGGCTTGGGTATCCGAGGAAATCTTTAAGTGCAACGATGTTATCTTCACCTAGCGGTGCACCGTGCGCTGCTGAACTTCCTTCTTTAGCACTTCCGTATCCAATTTTGGTACGAACTTCGATAAACGATGGTTTATCAAGATTTGCCTTAGCTTGTGTTATTGCGGCATTGATTGCTTCGAGATCATTTCCGTCTTCGACTAAGAATGTTTCAAAACCATATGCTTCATAACGTTGTCTAACATTTTCTCTGAATGCTAAATCTGTGTCACCTTCAATAGTAATGTTATTTGAATCGTAAAGAACAATTAAACGACCCAATTCAAGTGTACCAGCTAGTGATGAAGCTTCGCTGGTAATTCCTTCCATCATACATCCATCACCTGATAGAACATAAGTGAAGTTGTTGAGTACTTCATAACCTTCACGGTTATATTTAGCTGCAAGATGTTCTTGAGCCATTGCCATACCAACTGCTGTTGAAAGACCTGCACCTAATGGACCTGTCGTTGCTTCAACACCTTCAGTATGACCATACTCTGGATGTCCCGGTGTTTTTGAACCCAGTTGACGGAAGTTTTGGAGATCTTCAAGAGATACTCCATAACCAAATAGATGTAATAACGAATACAACAATGCTGATGCATGACCAGCAGACAAAATAAACCGGTCACGATTAATCCATTTCGTATCGTTAACATCAAAATTCATGTGGTTTGCCCACACTGTGTAAGCGATTGGTGCAGAGCCCAAAGGCATTCCCGGGTGACCGGAATTTGCTTTTTGAACTGAATCAACCGACAGAACACGCAGTGAACTAACCGCTAAATCTTCAATTTTACTCATAAAAATACGCTCCTCCTGCATTCTTACAATACCTCATTTTGCCCAATCTTTCAATTCATTCCATAAAAAAAGCCAGACGTATCTGGCTATAATTTTGTAATCGTAGCAATTGCATTCTTTAACAGGATAAACTTCTCATACGATTTTTCTGGACTACTATCCACCACACAGTAATAGAATTTGCATTTCGGTTCGGTTCCCGATGGGCGAATTGCGATCCACGATCCGTCTTCTAAGAAGAATTTTAGAACGTTTGATTTTGGAAAATTGAGAACATCACCTTTTGAATTTACCGAGAGAAGGTAATCTTCTTTATTAATTACCTTGAGTCCACCAATTTCAGCGATTTCATTATCACGAAAATAACTGAGTGTTTCTTGAATTTTTGCAAGGCCTTCGGCACCAGCCAAAGTAAATGCAACTTGATCTTCATGATAGTAACCAAACTCGTCATAGAGTTCATTCAAACGATCAACCAATGTTTTATTTTCTTGGAGATAATAGTTAGCCATTTCGGCAACCATGATACACGCTTGAGGCGCATCCTTATCTCTTACGAATTCTTTTATTAAGTAACCATAGCTTTCTTCATATCCAAATACGAAGGTTCCTTTGTTACTCTTGTTAAGCTTCTCGATTTTTTCACCAATATACTTAAATCCAGTTAATGTTTTTTCAACATTAACATTGTACTTTTTAGCGATCAATTCACCGAGATTGGATGTTACGACCGTGTTAAACATATAAGGATGTTCCGGCATTATTTTTTTCTCAATCAAAGAACTGTAAATATAATCTTGTAAGAGTGAGCCACCTTGGTTTCCTGTCAGATTCACATACTGACCTTGATGTTTAACGACAATCCCCATTCTATCCGCATCTGGATCACAAACAAGAATTAAGTCAGCATCATACTTCTCGGCATATTCGATAGGCAACTCATAACTCGCTCTCTCCTCTGGATTCGGAGTTTTTGTATTCGTAAAATCAGGATCGTAATCACTTTGTTCTTTAACCACAGTAACTTCATAACCACATTCCTCTAAAATATTGGGAACGATTGGGTATGATGTACCATGTTGTGAACTAAATACAATCCTAACTTTTTTGTCTAACTCTTTTCTTAATTGTAGTGATTTGACTGCATCCATATATAAAGAATCAAAATCAAATGGAATCTGATGGATGAGATCACGTTCACCGACAGGTAAAACGATATCGGTGACATCACCTAATTCACTAATAATTTCAATAACTCTCGCCACTTTATTATCGACGAGTTGACAACCTGTTTCATCATAGATTTTATAACCATTATATTCTTTGGGATTGTGACTTGCAGTGATAACGATACCACCCACACATCCCAAGCTTCGTACTGCAAATGATAATTCAGGAGTAGGTCTTGGATCTTGGAATACATGCGATTCAATTCCAAATGTTGACAACACTCTTGCACTGACATCTGCAAACTCTCGAGATTGATGACGGTTATCATAAGCAATCGCAACCTTGAGCGGTTTATCACTAAATGTCTCTGTAAGATATTGACCAAATGCATAATTAGCACGAGCTACCGTGAAATCATTCATTCGATTTGGCCCCATTCCTAAAACGCCTCGCATCCCCGCAGTTCCAAATTCCAATTCTTTATAGAAAGCATCTTCAATTTGCTTTTCGCTCATTGCGTCATAGCTCTCTTTAATCCATGGATATTCTTTAGATAATTCCAACCATTTTTCAATATTCATGTTTCGCCTCCTGTATATAAAAAAAATAGAAGATAACCATCTTCTATTTTAATTCAATTATAAAATTAAGCAACGACTTTTTGAGCTCTTAGAACTTCTTCGATTGTCTTAACTGCTTCTTCTTGATCTTCACCTTCAGCAGAAATAACGATTTCTGATTGTGTTGGGATACCTAGTGACATAACACCCATGATGGATTTCATGTTCACAGCTTTACCTTTATAGCTAATTTTAATTTCGCTTTTGAATTTGCTTGCTGCGTTAACTGCCACTGTTGCAGGACGTGCATGTAGACCAACTGGATCAATAACTGTTACTGTAATTTCGTTCATAGTATAACCTCCTACTTTTCATTACAATTCTATACTATTTAAATCAATATTACAACGATTAGCCCTTATTCTTTTCAATAAATGAAAAGCCTTTACATTATTTGTGATAAGGGTGATTCTTTGCAATCATAAATATTCTATAGATTTGTTCATATAACATGAGCCGAACTAATTGGTGGGGAAAAGTTAGGTTGGAAATTCTCCAGCGATAGTTTGCTCTATTTCTTATTTCATCACTTACACCATGTGAGCCTCCGATAATAAACACGATTGGTTTACTTGTATCAAGAACTCCCATGACATGCTCTGACATTTTTTCAGAACTTAAATCTTTACCTTTCAAGTCTAAAAGAATTACGTAATCTTGAGAACTGATTTTACTCAGTATTCGATCACTTTCATCTTCTATGATACCTTGAATATCTGTATCTTGTTTTTTGCTATTGGGCAGTTCAACCAACATAACTTGGGAAATTGGTTTTAGCCTCTTTTGATACTCAGCAATCAGTTCGTTCATTGCCTTTTCTTTAACTTTACCAATAGCTACTATTTTTATCACTCAAGAACAACCTCTACTTCATATGTTTCACTTCCACGTGCCAATTTCAGATTAACTTTATCGCCAACCTTCTTACCATAAAGCTTTCTTCTAAAATCTTTGAAACTAGACATCGTATCTCCATCAAATTCCGTTAGAATATCACCTTCTTTGATTCCCGCTTTTTTAGCTGGACCATTTTGAGTTAATTCAGCAATATACACACCCGATTGAATTGATTGTGGTATTTGGTAATAGTTTCTTTGGAAAGGATTTAGATCTTGCACTGAAACTGCAGAGATACCTAAAATCGGATATGTTACTTTTCCATTTTCTTCAATTTGATTGATAATCGGAATTACTTCATTAATAGGAATCGAGAATCCCATTCCTTCGATTTGAGCTGATGATAGTTTCATGGAATTAATACCAATAAGTTCTCCCGCCATATTTACAAGAGCACCACCACTATTACCAGGATTGATTGCCGCATCCGTTTGTAGCACGACCATGTCCCAATCTGAAACACCATCGCCATTTAAATCTACTGGGACAACGCGATCTTTTCCTGAAATAATACCGAATGTAACTGAATTTGCAAATTCAAGTCCGACAGGGCTACCAATCGCTACAGAGAATTCTCCAACTTTTGTTAAGGAAGAATCTCCCATTTTAAATGGTTCAATATCTAAATCAGCCTTTATTTCTAAGAGGGCAAGATCTGTATAAGGGTCTGAACCGATTAGCTGAGCCTCGTGTTCTTCACCATTTGCAAAGCGAACGATAAATTTAGTTCCTTTATCAACCACATGATGATTTGTAATAATCTTCACGACTCCCGATTCATTTTTATAAACAACTCCAGATCCACTACCCGCAACCTGGCCTTGCTGTTCGTTGATGACACTCACAACTTTGTTTTGCGACTTGTCCACGACATCCGTGACATTAGTATCAAACTCAGTGACGACTTTTTCAACCACTTTCTCACCAGACTCCGATGATTGAGAACCTTTTTTTTCGCTAACTTCCCACAAACGGTACGTTAGAAATCCATTCCACAACAGAAGCATTACCATTATTCCTAGAAATGTTCTTTTAAATCCTTGATCACTTTTCATTTTAATTTCCTCCAAACATAAGTTCAAACTGCTTGGCTACATTAAAATCTATATGTTCATTATCAACAAGTTCTTGAACTGTCGACAATGCCAATGCCACTTCATTCGCTTCTTCACTCATATGAGCAAGAACAATCTCCTTTGTATTTTCATCTACGATTTTCGATAATACTAATCCCGCCTCTTCATTCGACAAGTGACCAGTATCTGACAATATCCGACGTTTTATCGAATAAGGTCTACGTGTTTGCATCAAAAGTTCTGGATCATGGTTGCTCTCAAGAATGTAGTAATCTGCACCCTTGAGAAACTGCAAGTCATAATCACGAATGTATCCGGTATCGGTAATATACACTAGTGTTTCGTAACCATCACATATAATATATCCCACAGAATCTTGAACATCATGTGACGTCTTTATGGGAAAGATGTCAAAATGTGCAAATTTGAACGATTCGTAGGGAATTACGTGTTGATATTCCCAATTTAATGTACTTGGGCTGAACAAAGTGCTTTCTTGGAAATGCTTTACTTGACTGGTATGGTCAGTATGATCATGAGTAATTAATAATGCATCAACATCACTAAAATTCATGCCAATTTCCACAAATCTTTGCGTCAAATATTTTTTTGTTGTTCCGCAATCAATCATGAGTCGAACTCCTTGCGATTCAACAATACAAGCATTCCCTTTCGAGCCACTAGCTAAAATTGTATACTTCATCTAACAACCCACCACAGTACATGGGTTAACTTTTGATCCACCTGAGTATATCTCAAGATGAATATGTGGTGCAGTAGTTCGTCCTGTCATCCCAATTGTACCGATATTATCCCCTTTTGCGACCGTTTGTCCTGGTTGGAAATAACCCGGCGTCATCATATGTGCATAAAGTGATCGATAACCATTTTGATGGTCAATAACAATATAGTTACCCCAACCACCTGGATTGTATGAATTTGTGACGACAACACCACGGTCTACAGCATAGATTGGTCCATAACCACCACCTGGATAATGGAAATCAACACCCATGTGTCCACTATAACATCCAAATCCACAAAGCACAGCACCACCATTAATTGGCCATCTAAACTTACCACTACCCACTTTAGGCTCAACCTTAGTACCGTATCGAACAACACCACGAACAGGTTCAATGATAACTTTGGACGAAACATCTTTGGAGGCAACAGCTTTACCGTTCACAAATGTTTCTTGGTAAACAACATCTTTAGAACCATTTTGCTCAACAACTTCAACAACTTCCTTACCTTCTGTGAGGGTCGGATCTTCTTGGTAAATTGTTTGATCTGGATATACAACTTCTGATGTAAGTGTCTCTTTTACAACCTCAACATTAAAAGGTGAGTTGAACTCACTTACGTTAAGTTCTAATCCTTCATAGATAGCTTGATCAACAGATTTTATTTTATCGCGGTTAATTGACGCAATTTGTTGAGCTGTCATACCATGTTTCCAGCCAACTCCATCAAGATTTTCATATTTTTCCACAACGTATGTTTTTAGTTCCGGTTCAAATCCGTAACTTAAGAATGTCAGAATATCTGCTTCACTTTGATAGATTTTCTCTTTAGAAGCAAGACCTTTAGATATCTTCAAGCTTTCAATCTCATTACCTTCTTTAACTTCAAGCCCTACTTCACGTGTTCCATAGTCAACAAGAGCAGGAATTGCTTTATTATTTTTTAATGCATCATAAGCACTGTCAGATATAAAATTTTTAACAAAACTTTCTTGGGCTTTCTTAAAGTCTTCCATGTTCTTCACATAAATTACAGCACCATTTTTAAATTCAATACGATTGGTTTCAATTGCAAATAGATTTTCTTTATGGATATAATCAAAAATCTCAGCATCTTTATTTTCGTATACATTGTAGGTTAACTCGTTTGTTTGATAAAGATCATCTTTAAACCCTAATTTAGATCCGGGATAATCCTCTTGATATTCTTTCTCATACACTTCTTCAACAAGCGTATCCAGACGACTTTCATCACTTACAATACCAACAAGATCTTTTCCTCGATAGAGTTTTGTAACTTCATGAGGTGTCTTTCCTGTACTTATCACTTTTTGCGGAAACAATGCCATTGAAGCATCTGTCATTTCAAACATTGTTCGAACTTCTTGCGAAGCAGAGACATTTTTCAATGCAAAGCCCAAACCAACACTGACTACAAGAGCCGCTAAAATTACGATTAAATTTTTCTTCATCTTAAACACCTACCTTTCATTAGCAACATCATAAAATTTACTAATAGTTGGATCAAATCTCATATATACATCCGCTAACGCACCTTGTCGATGCTTAGCGATTTTGACTAGAACTTCTTGAGTTCCATCATCATTTTGTTGTGGTTTGGGTTCATCATTGTCTTCGTTGTTTCGATTGTAATATTCTTCACGATAGAGGAACATAACAATATCGGCATCTTGCTCAATAGACCCCGATTCACGCAAGTCACTTAACTGTGGAATCTTGACGTCCCGTTTTTCAACGTTACGGGATAATTGTGATAAAGCAATTACCGGGACATTCATTTCACGGGCTAATTGTTTGAGACCACGCGAAATTTCCGAAACTTCTTGTTGACGACTTTCTGTATTTCCTCGCCCAGAAATAAGTTGGATATAGTCAATAATTATTAAGTCTAAT
>JAVWLP010000049.1:0-7742 GCA_036637915.1 Erysipelothrix sp.
AAAAGCTTTTGATCAAATCGACAACGCTCCAGAAGAAAAAGAAAGAGGTATTACAATTAATACATCTCACGTAGAGTACGAAACTGCAAACCGTCATTACGCACACGTTGACTGTCCAGGTCACGCGGATTACGTAAAGAACATGGTAACAGGAGCTGCTCAAATGGATGGTGGTATCTTAGTAGTAGCTGCTACTGATGGTCCAATGCCTCAAACTCGCGAGCACATCTTATTATGTCGCCAAGTAAACGTTCCTCGTATCGTTGTTTTCTTAAACAAAGTTGATATGGTTGACGATGAAGAGTTATTAGAATTAGTAGAAATGGAAGTAAGAGACTTATTGTCTTCTTATGAGTACGATGGTGATAACACTCCAGTTATTCAAGGTTCTGCTTTAGGTGCATTAAACGGTGAGCCTCAATGGGTTGATACTGTTTTAGACTTAATGGCGAAAGTTGATGTTTGGATTGTTCCTACAAATGAAGAACTTATGATTGCAACCGATTCATACGAAATCCACAATGTATAACACACAAGAATTCTTAAAGCTTGTCGAAGCTTACGATACAATCTATGTGTATCGCCACACCAACCCGGATGGCGATGCACTAGGTTCTCAACTTGGGATGACGAAGTGGTTGCGCTATAATTATCCTAATAAACACGTACATACTTTTGGACAAGATGATCATGGGTTTATAATCTATGATAAAATGGAAAATCCTGAACTTGCAGATGTTTTCCTCGCTATCGTTATTGATACAGCAAACCAAGATCGTATCGATTCAGATACCTACTTAAAAGCAGAAAAAATTATTAAAATTGATCATCATCTTGAAGTTGATCAATATGGTGATCTGCAAATTGTGGATACTACACGTGGAAGTGCCTGCGAAATCGTCGCGGATATCTTCAAAGCTTGTGATTTAAAAATGAATGTTGAAATTTCAAACACGACATTATCAGGCATTTTAACAGATACAATTCGTTTCTCAATTGAAAATACTTCTGCTCGTACATTGATGTCAGCTGCATTTTTACTTGAAAATGGTGCAAATATTAGTGAGCTGAATGCGAAAATATTTAACAGGTCACTTACATTCTTTGAAGTGCGTCGAACTTTACAAAACCTTGTACAATGGAATAATTCATTTGCATATGCTATTGTCGATAAAAAAACTCAAGACTCTCTTGGCATCACGGATCGGGGTGCTAAAGATCAAGTTAATATGATGAGTGGCATCGAAGAATTTGCTATCTGGGCAATTTTTGCAGAGAAAGAAGATGGTCGCTACACAGCTTCACTTCGTTCTCGATCTGCTACAGTGAGTGATCTTGCTAATGAATATCGAGGTGGTGGACACCGTCTTGCTTGTGGTATTGGAGACATATCATTTGAAGAAGTAGAAGAGATTATTAGCAAACTTGCAATTATCAGTGAAATCTAAAGAGACCGTTTAGGTCTCTTTTTTTTACGATTGAAACGATACTTCCATCACTGATGATTAGGAGAATGTGAAGTAAAATGCGTATGTTATAATGCTGAGGCTAGAAGGAGGGGAAGATTTGAAAAAGGTAAATAATATTGTGTGTAAAGTAATGTTGATGTTGGGACTTATTGTTGTTTCGCAAACGATTCATGCTGCACATTCGAGTAGAGAAACTTTATATGTACCACCTAAGGGAGGTTATGTAATCTCAAAAGACTATGCTACTAAGGAGTCTGGGAGCACGTACGGTACCTTAGAAACTTGGGATGTAAGTGCGTGGCTTTCACCAACGGGACAAATGGTTAATCAGTCCAATACGCAGTACTTTTCAAAATCAGTAAAAATCGGTACGGGATATCGCCATAGTCTAGTGACAATGTTTAATTCTGCAAGAGGTTCGAAATTGTATTTAAGAGTCCACTCAAACGGTTTTGATCCAAATGGACTTACCATTAAAGCTCTGTGGGACGGAGACAACAATTAATGAAATATTTGTTATCTACTTTTAGGGATAAAATCGCACAATGTGTGCTGTTTTCTCTTGTAATTATGCTTGTGATTCTTGGTTATCTTTATAACGAGATTCCCAAAACGATATATGTTGAGGAATATACCTTTTTAACGTATATGAGCGATATCCTGTATGGAAAGTGTTTTCCCTATATTCTTATTTTGCTCATATCTATGCCTATGATGTTGCATTTTTTTAGTATTGAAATGGTATGTACGAAGTTTGATTATCTTATCATTCAAAGAACAGGAATTCATAATTTTTACAACCAAGAAAAACTTAAGTCTTTTTTCAGAGGTTTTTTACTTGGGATTATCCTAAACGTGTTTATTTTATTTTTAATTTGGGCAGTGCATCCCAGTAACAAAATCAGCTTGCTCTCATCACTAACAAACGGCACCTCAAAGCAATCACGGAATCCGTTTATCGAAATTGGGATTAACATACTTCTTCAATCTATTGGAATCGGAATTGTTAATGTAGGCTTGTTTATGCTAACAAGATTTAGACCGAATAAGTATTTTTTCTATTTGTCATTGTTGCTGGTTACGGTTGCAATTTCGACAGGCGTTGTCGTTGTGTTTGCACTCATTACAACTGTTTTTCCGTCGTTTAATAACTTCATACCTTTTCTAATTCCGATTTTTTCAATTTTTAATCCTTTATCATTGCTTTTCCCTAGTTATGATTTATTTCTTATACCGTATTCCAATTTGTTAAAATTTATCGGTTCAACAATTGTATATTTAGTTTTAATTTGGTGGGGTAGTAAAAAAATGATAGAGTACGAAAAAGTTGGGAAAATATGATAGGTCACGCTAGAAAATATTGTTTCAAAAGATTTACTTTTAAGATCATTGTTGGTGTTACTTTTTTGTATACGTTTGTTTCTGCAATTGAAAGACGGGTATTTATTTCTTCTCTTGATGCGGATGTATTGGTTAAAGCAAAGTATCTTAGTTACTCCTTTTATGAAGCAAGATTAACCATGGTTTTGTTTCCTGTTTTTTTGCTTTTATTGGTGGAGCGGATCAATTTTTATAGAGCTTCTGAAGTTAATGCTAAAGTCCGCCTAAATGAGAGATACTACGTTGACCTGATGAAGAGCGAGTTGATGTGGTCTGTGCCGTTCATAATTCTAACTGTGCTCAATTTATGGATTCATTATCCATTTAAATTCAGTGCTACTGTAGCTGTAATGTTACTAATAGAATTGGCGAAGTTTTTAGTATTACCATTTATAGTATTTAAAAGGAATCTGGTTCATGCGAAAGAAACCATTTACGGATTTATAGTCGTTTACTACATATATGTATACTTAGCGTTTCAGGTTATCTAAAAAAATGAAAGATACAATCAAGAGAATCGATTGTGAGAGGGTAGGAGAATGATTGAAGTTGTTAATGTTTCAAAGTCATTAGGAAAAAACAAGGTGATCAATAATCTATCATTTTACGTAAATAGAGGTGATATTATCCTAATTAAGGGAAGTAATGGGAGTGGGAAAACAACGATTCTACGACTTATTTGTGGGTTGTTGAATCCGGATGAAGGAACTATTACCTATCAGGAAGGAACTAAAATAGGGGCTCTTATTGAAAATCCAAGCTTTATTCCGAACTATACTATCAAGGAAAATTTAAATTTTCTTTTTAAATTAAAATCTCAAGAACTTTATAATCATTCAAAGTTAGAAGACCTTTGCAATATGTTTGGATTGGATTTTAATGATGTGACAGCAGTGAAAAAGTATTCGTTAGGGATGAAACAGAAACTGGGTATTATTCAGGCGATTATGGAAGACCAAAATTTAATTTTGTTAGATGAACCAACTAGAGGATTAGATGAAGAAAGTGTAAAAACTTTCATCCAGCTTATTGACGATTTATCAATCGATGGGAAGTCAGTTATCATTGCATCTCACGATGAAGAAAGCATGAGTAAAATAAAATCTAGTCACATTATTGAAATTTAAGATGAGAAAAGTTCTAATTATACCTAAGAAATATATTTTAATTAGCTATTCTTCCATTCTTATTTACTTATCAATGAATTACGAATATACAGACATAATATTAATAAAGTATGGTTTCCTGTATCAAAATCTTAGTAGTATTTGGATTAGTTTTTATGATATCGCAATAAGAGTACTGATTATTCTCTCTGCAATTAACATCTTGAAGCAATCAGAGGAACTGATTCGTATTAGAGTTGGTAATAGTATGAATACCCTATACTTTTACAATGTCAGTTATATTCTTATCACAATGTTTTCGCAAAGCGTGTTATTAATGTTGGTTAAAATTCGTACATTAGACTCGATGCTTATAATTTTGGATCTTTTAGAGGTTCTTACGACGAGTATAATTTGCACTTTTTTTTACAACATTAAAAATCCGAGACTCACTTATGTAATCTTGATATTCCTATTTATCCTTCAAAGAGTAATTTTCACTTTTTATTATGCTTCTTGACCCGAATACTTCTTAATTGAGGTATAATAGATAAAACGGGGTGTGATCATGAGTGTTCATTTAAATGTGAGAAGTTATTATTCGCTTCTAAATGGAATGATGAGTTTAAATGAAATATTAGAATCTGCGAAATCAAATCGTATGAAATCAGTTGCCTTAACTGATTATCACGTGCTATTTGGATCGTTAGATTTTTTTATTCGTGCTCAAGCTATAGGAATTAAACCAATATTTGGTATGGAAATTACGATTCAAGAAGATGAAGAGAGTTATGATGCCCTTGTTCTTGCGAGAAACAATGTAGGGTATCAACGTCTTATGGCAATTTCATTTGAGTTATCCAAACATAAACAAGTAAATATTGAGGATTTAGCAAGTGATTCTGATAACCTCTATGTAATTATGTTTTCGGAAAATGGTTGTTTTGAAGAAACTCTCATACATGAGAACTACGGCCTAATTCAAGCCAAAATCACAAAGTATAAATCGCTCTTTAAACACTTAAGAATCGGTATGTCACACCAAGAGTCTGCTTTCTTCAAAGAACGAAATCATAAATTGCATGAAACTGCATTATTAAATGATGTGAAATGTGTTGCTATGACAAAGATCTTTTATAAACATAAAGCAGATGATGAAGCATTCCGTGCTTTACGAGCAATTGAAAAAGGAACATATATTGGTGATAAAACGCTTGTTTCGGCACCTAATCGTTACTTTTATTCTGAACAGGAATTGATGGAATTATATTCTGAATCGCTTTTGAAAGAAACGGAATTAATTGCGAATGACTGTAACGTTGATATATTAAGTATTAAAACTGAGTTACCTCGTTTTGAAACGGGACAAAATGTAGAAAATGCTTACTACCTTGAAAAACTGAGTCAGTTTGGTTTGCAAAAGCGATTGGGAGAGAAGTTAACTGAACAGTACAAAAAACGACTTGCTTACGAGCTTTCCGTAATTACATCCATGGCGTTTGAAGATTATTTCTTAATCGTCTATGATATCATTCGTTTTGCGAAACAAGAAGGCATTTATGTTGGACCAGGAAGGGGAAGTGCCGCGGGCTCACTTGTCGCGTATTCTTTGGGGATTACGGAAGTGGATCCGATTGAATTTAATTTGCTTTTTGAAAGATTTTTGAATCCAAAACGAATCTCAATGCCGGATATTGATATAGATTTCCCCGATGACCGACGTCAAGATGTGATTGATTATGTTCGAGAGAAGTACGGTGATAATCATATTGCTCATATCGTTACGTTTGGAACTTTGAAAGCACGTCAAGCATTTCGCGATATTGCGCGAGTTCTTCAGGTGCCAATCCGAAAGGTAGACCAAGCTACCAAGCTGATGAATCAAGCTACATTAAAAGAAAACTATGAACAACAAAACAGACTTAAAACGATGATTGATACAGATCCATTGTTACAAGAAGTTTTTAACCTCGCGATTAAGGTTGAAGGATTACCACGACATACCTCGCTTCATG
Source organism: Erysipelothrix sp. (assembly GCA_036637915.1). Lineage (GTDB taxonomy): Bacteria > Bacillota_I > Bacilli_A > Erysipelotrichales > Erysipelotrichaceae > Erysipelothrix. The sequence goes on from JAVWLP010000049.1 coordinate 5,971, forward strand.
CAGCGGGGATCGTGATGTCGAAACAACCACTTTTTAGTGTCGTTCCAATGATGCAAATGGATGATACGACGTATTGTATCCAATATGATATGGTTCATATCGAAAAAATTGGTCTTATTAAGATCGATTTTCTTGGTCTGCGAAACTTAACAATTATTGATAATATTTCGAATCAAATAAAAACTACTGAATCTTTTGACATTATGACGATTCCGTTAGATGACAAAAAAACTTATGATTTGATAGGGCGTGGCGAAACTGTAGGAATATTCCAATTGGAATCAGAAGGCATGAAAAAATTATTAGTCAAAATGAAACCATACCAATTTTCTGACATCGTGGATACCATTGCATTATACCGACCAGGTCCAATGGAAAATATTCCCTTATACCTCAGTGCTCGTGAAAATCCTAAGTCTGTAAAATATCTACATCCAAAACTTAAAGAAATTACAGAATCGACTTACGGTGTCTTAATATATCAAGAACAAATTATGCAAGTCGCGCAAATTATGGCGGGATTTGACTTGGGTGAAGCGGATATATTAAGAAAAGCTATGGGGAAAAAGAATATCGAAGAATTGGAGTCGGTTCATCAACAATTTGTAACAGGATGTATTGAACAAGGATACGATAAGAATTTTTCAGAAGAATTGTTTGCGTTGGTTCTTAAGTTTGCAAATTATGGATTCAATAAATCGCACTCAGTTGCTTATGGTTTGATTGCGTATCAAATGGCATATTTAAAGGCAAATCATCCATACATGTTCTATACTTACTTGCTAAGCAGTGTAATTGGTAGTGATTCAAAAACGAAACAATATATTGATGAATGCCGCAATAGAAATATTCTTCTAATGGGTCCGAATTTAGAGAAAAGTTATGACACTTACAGGCTAGAAGGACGCAAAATTCGCTTGCCCTTTACTGTTGTTAAGGGAATAAGTTATAATACAAGTAAGGTAATTGAACAAGAACGAAATTTGAAAGGTTCTTATCAATCATTTTTCGATGCTATCGCACGCTTGAATTTAGTGGGCATCAAGAAAAATAACTTTGAGAATCTGGTAAAAGCGGGTGCCTTTGATTACTTTGGGTATGATCGACTCAACATGCTTGCGACACTTGATGAAGCACTACGATACGCAAGCATTGTGAAAGTATCTACCGTAGAAGGGGATAAACTGGATTATTCTTTAATATCAGAACCGTTAGTTACTGAGGTCAAAGAGAGTCCACGTGAAATTTTGACTCAAGAATCAGATGTGTTGGGTTTCTACTTTTCAGAACACCCAAGTCTAAGTCTTCGTATGAAACATAAGACAACACCGATAATGAGTTTAAGAGTTCAAGAAGAAGCTTATCGTTTTATTGGTATGGTTGAGCGTATTAAACAACATCGAACAAAAAAAGGTGAACTAATGGCTTTTGTGAATATCAGCGATGACACTGGAAATGTTGATTGCGTATTATTTCCAAGAGTATATAATAGTATTAAAGAAACCTTAGAGGTTGGGGCGCTAATATTAATCAAAGGAACGATGAAAGAGGAGAAATCAATCATTGTTAATGATATATATCAGTTTGAGAAAAGATGACAAAGGACGGGGATATTATGATTAAGCTATTAATTGTTGATGACGAAATTAAAATTCGAGAGGTCATTAAGGAATATGCATTAGTATCTGGTTTTGAATGTGATGAAGCAGAAGATGGCGTTGAAGCTGTTGAAAAGATTAAGACAGGCAATTATGATGTTGTTATTTTAGATA
>JAVWLP010000050.1:0-7701 GCA_036637915.1 Erysipelothrix sp.
TGATAGCGAATTGGATAACTTGATTATGTCAATGCGCCGTCACGAACCAACAGACCGTCAAGGATTCTCAGATGATGTAGTTAAATATATTGTGCGATGGAATGAATTACTTCCTTCAATTCCTCTATATTCAAATACATACCACGATATCTATGCTAAACGTGTAGAAGGTATGGATAAGATTACGCCATTACTTAACTGGGATCAAACCATTGAATATATTTCGATAGCAAAATAATTTATTTTTAACAGTTAGTTAGACTATAAGAAGTGCTCAGGCACTTCTTATAGTTGCGTAATAAAGGAGAATTGTATGTTAAAGTATTTAGTAAAACGAATTATTTCATTAATTCCTGTCGTGATTGTAATTTCAATCATGCTTTTCGGCTTTGTTAAAATTATGCCTGGGGATCCAGTTTTAGGAATGATGAATCCGAATATTAAAGATCCAGTTGAATATGCAGCTCAAGAAGCTCGAATAAGAGAACAACTTGGATTGGATAAATCACTGCCCGAACAATATGTTAAATGGGTAGGCAATACTGTTAAGGGAGATTTAGGTTTCTCATTATCAGAAAGAAAGCCGGTTAAAGACGTTATTGGTAGACCTTTGCAGAATACTATTTCTGTAAACGTGATTGCGATTACGTTATCTTTTATCATATCGGTTATCGTTGGTATTAAATCAGCGGTTAAACGAGGCGGATGGTATGATAAAACATGGCAAGTGCTATCAATTATTGGTATGTCTATGCCGACACTTCTTATATCGATTTTGCTTATTTATGTCTTTGCAATTAAGTTAGGATGGTTCCCAACCCAAGGGATGCCAGTTCAAGGTATGACCTCTGGGTTTGCAAGTGTTGTAGAATGGATGAAATATGCTACTCTAGTGATTATGACTCTAACTATTGGATCACTGGCTTCTACAATTCGTTACGTTCGTAACGCAATGATTGAAGTTCTTAATAGTGATTACATTCGTACAGCACGTGCTAAGGGACTTTCAAATAAAGTTATTATCTATTCACATGCATTTAGAAATGCTCTAATTCCTGTTGTTACAATTCTTGCAGGGTCAATTGCTGGTATCTTTGGGGGTGCCGCTATTACTGAAAGAATTTTCTCATGGAACGGGATTGGATCTGTTCTTGTTTCTGGTATCAATAGCCGTGACTATCAGCTTGTTCTGGCAATTAACATTTTCTACGCTATTATATCGTTAGTATCAAACGTGGTAATGGATATAGGATACGCACTAGTAGATCCACGCGTTAAATTAGATTAGGAAGAGGAAAGTTATGAAAGATAATAAAAAACCAGGAATTTGGTCAAGTATTAAATCCATGTTCTCTTCATTATTCTCATTTGGACGAAATAAAAGTGAAAAAGAATTGGAAGAAATGATTGCATCGGATGATTTCGTTGTCAGTCCAACAAGACAAATAATTAAAAATTTCTTTAGTAATAAACTTGGTGTCACAGGACTTGTAGCATTTATCTTAATATTTGTTACAGTCTTTGGTGTTGCAGCTACACAAGATTACAATATGTATGATTATGAGCCACTCTTAAAGAATATGGCTCCTGGTCGTAGTTACCTAAAAGTTGATAGTAACTTACAAGGTAAAAATATTGTTGAAATTTCAAGTGGCTCATCATTCTCTGTAGCCCTTGATGATCAAGGAAAAGTTTACTTTTGGGGTCAAAACCCTTCAAAACGTTACAAACTTGATTCAATCCTTGATAAAACAAAAGGTAAAAAAATCAAACATATTTCAGCTGGTACTGACCATATTATTGCAGTAGCAGAAGACAACAGCATCATTGGTGTTGGAAATAGATCTTTTAATCAAACAGAGTTAAATATTGAAACTCTTGATTCAAAAGTTCAAAAACAATTAAGGAATAAAAATATTGTTAAAGTGGGTGCAGCTCAAGAAATTTCTGTAATCTTAACTGAAGATGGATTTATTCATCCTTGGGGAAGTACAATGAACAGTGGATTGGACTCAATCCCTGATGAGTATCAAGGTCGTGTAAAAGACTTTGAAATTGCTCCATATAGTATCATTCTTACTTTAGATGATAACTCACTTGCAGTTATTGGTAACCAATCTAATGAAGTAGCTGCTATTCCTGCAGAGCTGAAAACAGGAGAGGTTAATATCGTTGATGTTAAAATTTCTGGAACTTCAGCAATCGCAGTCGATGATCAAGGTAAAATGTACACTTGGGGATCGGCTCAAAAAGGAATGCTAACACTTCCTGAATTTGATTCTAAAGTTATATCTTTAACAAAAACGCAAGCTAATTTTAATGCTCTAACAGAAAATGGTACAGTATACTCGTGGGGAGCTGATCGTTATGGTCTTCTAAATGTTCCTACAAAAGTACAAGGAAACACTAAGGAAATCTTTTCTGATATGTTCCAGATGTATGCTGTTGATGGTTCGAATAAAGTAACGAGTTGGGGTAACAAAGGATTCATCTTGGGTTCTGATGACTTTGGTCGTGACTTAGCCGAACGATTAATTCAAGGTGGTAAGATTTCGTTAACAGTTGGTGCTGTTGCGATGTTGATTTCCACAATACTTGGTGTGCTTGTTGGATTAATTGCTGGTTATTATGGTGGTCGTGTTGACAATATCTTAATGCGTTTCGCAGAAATTGTGAGCTCTTTCCCATTCTTACCATTAGCAATTACACTCTCGTCATTAATGCCTACTGACATGCCAGATATTCAACGAATTGGTATGATCATGGTTATTCAAGGGATTCTCTCTTGGCCAGGGGTAGCGCGTCTTGTACGTGGTCAGATACTTGCCGAGCGTGAAAAAGACTTTGTTCTTGCAGCACGTGCTCTAGGTATCAAAGAAAACAAAATATTAATCAAACATATCCTTCCAAGTGTCTTTAACTTCATTATTGTAAGTATGACATTGGGTTATGCGTCGAGTCTTCTATCTGAAGCAGGACTTTCATTCTTAGGATTTGGTGTTCGTGTTCCAGCTCCATCATGGGGTAATATGCTTACAAACGTAGCGAACACAACAGTTATTGAATATTATTGGTGGCAATGGTTGTTACCTGCTCTGTGTGTTATGTTGACGGCTCTGTCTGTTAACTTGATTGGTGATGCATTACGAGATGCAATGGATCCAAAATCAAATCAGAAATAGGTAAAAATTATGACAAACAAATTAGATAGTAAGGATGGGGTTCTACATGACAGATAAATTAGATAACGATGTACTTTTAAAAGTAGAACATTTACAAAAGTATTTTCCAATTAAAAAATCAAGTGTATTCCAACGTCGTCAAGATTATGTAAAGGCGAATAAGGACATTACAGTAAATATTCATAAAGGAGAGACACTAGGGCTTGTTGGTGAATCCGGATGTGGTAAATCAACATTTGGTCGTACATTAATTCAACTTTATGATCAAACCGGTGGTGTATCTCTATACTACGGTGAAAAGATTGAAGACATGATGCCAACATATGTTGGTAAAGTGTATAAATCAATTCCTAAGGTATTCGTCAAACATGATGCTGATTATGCTTCCTTGAAGGTATGCCAAGAAGCAATTGTTGGAAAATCAGGCGAAGAATTCCTTGAAGCAAATGAAACTTTAAGATTAAAAACTATTGAGTACGAAAACACATACGGAAATATTTTCCGTCTTGCGGGAGGATTACTCGTAAGTAAAGATTTGAATGCTGTAAGTTCACTTCTTCTTAAGAAATATAATAAGGGGAGTGTTCTTGCAAAACTAAATAAAGAAATTGAATTAGAAAAACTTAGAGCAAGTGTTCATGGTGAAGAAACTACTAAGAAACTAGAGGAGCTTCGCGGTAATGCTGAAAATGCTCAAAAAGAATTGGATCTTGTAAACGCAGAAGTAGATGCATTTAAAGAACCACTGAGAGGTCATGCTCAATTTGATGAGTATGAAGCACTTCTTGATGATGGTATTGACTTATCATGCCTTAATAAAAAAGAAATGCGATTCTTAAGAAAAGACTTACAAATTATTTTCCAAGATCCATATTCATCACTTGATCCTCGTTTAACAGTAGGAAATATCATCGGTGAAGGTCTCATTGCGCACAAAATCTTTAAGAGTAATAAGAGTGAAGGATATACTGAGTACATTCAAGATATCATGGAAAAATGTGGTCTTAAGAAAGAATTTATTCATCGTTTCCCTCACCAATTTTCAGGTGGACAACGACAAAGAATTGGGATTGCTCGTGCTTTAGCACTTCGTCCTAAATTCATCGTATGTGATGAGGCTGTTAGTGCATTGGACGTTTCAATCCAATCTCAAGTTATTAACTTATTACAAGATCTTAAAGATGAACACAATCTAACATACCTTTTCATTACTCATGACTTAGGTGTTGTGCGTTTTATTAGTGATCGTATTGGTGTTATGTATTTTGGTAACTTAGTGGAGCTTGCTCCTGCTCAAGATATCTTTACAAATCCACAACATCCTTATACAAAAGAATTATTAGCTGCGATTCCAAGAATGGAAAAAGATCAAGCAGAGATTGAAAAACTTTTAGTTAAAGTTGATAATCCTGATTTTGACTTCACATTTAAAGAAACTGGTGAAGCAGATAAAGACTGGCACGAAGTATCTCCTGGACACTTTGTTGCATGTCGTATCTTAAATCACAGCGTTAAGGGAGGAAAGTAAGATGAGTTTATTAGAAGTTAAAAACCTACATACCTACTTTGATACCAAACGTGGACTTGTTAAAGCGGTTAATGGTGTGTCATTCTCAGTTGATGAGGGAAGAACATTAGGAATCGTTGGTGAATCCGGTAGTGGAAAGAGCCAAACTGCAATGTCTATTCTTCAATTATTTGAATCAAACCAAAAAATTTATGATGGTGAAATTATCTTTGATGGTGAAGTTATTTCTGAATATAATGAAAACCAATTAAGAAAAATTCGTGGTAATGATATTTCAATGATATTCCAAGAACCAATGACAAGTTTGAATCCTGTATTTACAGTTGAAAAACAAATCAGTGAAGTATTAATTCTTCACCAAGGAATGTCAAAGAAAGAAGCATCTGTTAAATCAAAAGAGATGCTTGAAGCGGTTAAGATTCCTAATGCTGAACGTGTATTGAAATCATACCCTCACCAACTTTCTGGTGGTATGAGTCAACGTGTTATGATTGCGATGGCATTAGCATGTAATCCTCGTATTCTTATTGCTGATGAACCAACCACAGCATTAGATGTTATCATCCAAGCTGAAATTTTAAAATTGATGAATGATCTTAAAACTAACTTTAAGACTTCAATTCTATTTATCACTCACGACTTAGGTGTTATTAGTCAAATGGCTGATGATGTCATTGTTATGTATGGTGGTAAGATTGTAGAAGCAGCTCCGATTTTGTCGATTTTCAAGGATGCTCGTCATCCTTATACAAAGCGCCTTATGGCCGCTTTTCTGAAGACTGACATCAATAGTCGTAAAGATCATGATCAAGTCGCATCGGACCTTTATGAGGCTGAGAATGAAGTATTTGACTTCAAGAACTTCAAAGAGAATGGCGTAGCTGACTCGGACTGGCATAAAGTTGCTGATAATCATTTTGTAGCTGTAAACTTACTAAATAAAGAAAATGTTTAAGTATCGAAAAAAGAAACTACTCACTGAAGAAGAAATCGACGAAAAGTTCAAAGATGTTGAACTTGAGAAAAATGACACGAAAGCAATGATTATTGCTGCACTGATAACTTTTTTACCGGTGATGATCATGTTGATGGTTATCTTCTATGGGGCATTATGGTTAATATTCATGCGTTAAACTAAAAACGAGCACTTATCGTCAATCGATAGGTGCTCGTTTCTTACTTGAATATTGTCTTTGGATAGAACTCCTTGAGTTGTCTTGCAAATTGGGAGTATTGCTGATAAGCAGCAGGTATGTTCATATTTTCTGATAAAGTATATTTAATAGTAATATCATGTGTAACGATCTTTATATTTCTAACGAAATTTGAATGTTCGAAGGGGGTACCAATTTCAAGTTGGATAATATTTTGAAATTCATAAAGTTTATCATCTATCCATAATCCGTTTTCCACAATCTTGAATATCATCTTTTTTCTACTTTTTAATACAAATACAATAAGAATTCCGAAGAAAGCGATAAATTCTAAAAGTAAAATGAATAAAAAGGATGTTCCAAATGGAATCAGGATTATAGGGGATACTACGATGAGTAACAAGAATGTAATAATAGTAATAAGAAAAATAATCTTATTTTTTGACTTTTGACCTCTGAAAGTATAAGAAAGAGGGGATTCATCTACTTTGGTCTTTTCATCATACTCATGCGTACTTACTTCACTTAAATACTCTACGAAAAGGGAATACTGTGTGGGACCAAATGGTATAAAATCAATTGTAATACCAGTTTGGCGATGTTCCTTTGTGTTTAAGGTAACATTAAGGAGTGTATAATTTTGAGTGAAGAATTGAGTGCTGCGAATTGCTTGATAGGAATATACTACGTCATTCAGGGGTGCATAAAATAAAATATCATTTTTTTGAGTAACCTCGATCAGCCCATTTTCTATCTTAATTTCAGTACTTGGCTTAAACAACTCATAAATTACTAATCCAATAACAACTGCGAATAATGAACCAAAAGACAACCATAGTATTTTAATATCAGTGAATTGATCAAGTTGATACAATAAATCGAATCCAAATAGTGATATAAAATACAGGATTCCAATTAATATAAAGAAAGATGTACCTGTGTGATTAATAACATTGAGAGCCTTTTGCGTATTGGATTTGTAGTATCTTGTCTTTGTTTCTTTTTTCTTTTGCAAAGTGTGTACGATTTCTAATATTAGACCTGAAAAATTGATGATTAATAATGTTGCTGCACTTAATCCAATCGTTGAAAATCCATTTAAGTAATGAAAATCACGATAGAGTAGAAAAGAATCAAGTTGTGAATTATATTCGATCGTAAAGCTACCGTTTTCTATATCATTAAAGGTGAAACCATCGTCAAATGTGAATATTTCGTTATCAATCTCGAAACTAACATTAGAATACTCTTTGTTAGTTTGAACTCTAATGGGACGACTCACAACGTCTGCAGTATCGATAGAAGCAACAGAAATGTGTTTTCCAGGATATATATCAAAATAAGAACTACCGGTATCGGTATAGTCAAAAGTAGTTTTGAAACCTGAAAAAATAAGGGCTAGGATGGCGAGGGTCATCCAGATCAGTTTGTTTGCAATTCGGAAGATGTGTGAATTTTTCATGCGGACTCCTTGATTTATATTTAAATCTATTTTAACAAATCTATATTAAATAATACATTATAGTGATAAGTAGATTCAAACTTATTTCTAAATATATATGCACATTAAATTTAAAAACAAGCTGTGTATGTTATAATTAGTTAGCCGACTAACTAAAGGAGAGATAGTGTGGATCTAACATTAAGTAATTTATTTCGAGAACTTGCGAAAACACATAGAATAGCAGTACAAGAGTATCTCGATAATTTTGATTTGTTTATTGGTCAACCACGTTTTTTATTTGAACTTGAAGAACGACCGGGTATTACGCAGAAGGAATTAGTGGATGCGCTACACGTTTCAAAAGAAACAGTTTCAATTACGCTCAGTAGATTA
>JAVWLP010000051.1:0-6668 GCA_036637915.1 Erysipelothrix sp.
CCGTGACTCTAAATCAATATTGGAGTTCACCAACACTAGATTTTCAAGAGCCTATAAAAAAAGGGTTTCCAAATAATATGGAAACCTTTAGGTAAATTCGTTCTTATTTCTCCAACATCTCCTGTAAACCTTTGATAATAGGTTCGACAGTTTCATTTTTTAATGAAGAAAATGTAAATACAGGGACTAGATAATTATTTTCTAATTTTCGTTTTGTACTTACTATCTTACTGTTGGACAGCTTATCCGTTTTCGTCAGAACAATACAATAATCAATTTTATTGTATTCCGCAAATTCGATCATCATTTCATCTTCTCCCGCAATTCCTCTTCGGATATCAACAAGGATCATCATGATGCTTGGATGTCTAAGTTCAAAGTAGCCATCCATTAAGATTCCATAATCAGCTTGTTCTTTCTTTGAACGATTAGCAAATCCATACCCCGGAACGTCAGTTAACAATAGACTATCATTAATATGATAGAAGTTAATCAGACGTGTTTTACCAGGTCTTTGACCTACATAAGCAAGTTTCTTGCGGTTAGTCAGCGCATTAATGATGGATGATTTTCCAACGTTGGATTTCCCTACCATTACAATTTCTTTTTGGTGTGTCTCAGGAAATTGAGAAGCATGCGCAGCTGATATTATCAGATGCGCATCCTGTGTATTCCAAGCCATTATATGAGTGCCTCTTTAAGAACTTGATCAATTGTGGAACATGGGATAAATTCAATACTTTCTTTTACAATTTCTGGAAGTTCATCCATGTCTTTTTCATTTAGTTTAGGAATTGCGATTCGTTTAATACCCACACGGTGTGCAGCTAAAGATTTCTCTTTGAGACCACCAATAGGTAAGACGTTACCGCGAAGTGTAATTTCACCGGTCATTGCAATGTTTGCATCAACTTTACGGTTTGTAAGTGCAGAAATAAGTGCTGTTGTAAATGTTACACCAGCAGAAGGGCCATCTTTTGGTACAGCACCTTCAGGAACGTGAACTTGGACATCATTCTTTTCAAAGAAATCTGATGCGATTCCGAGTTCCTTAGCATGTGATTTAACATAACCAAATGCTATTTCTGACGATTCTTTCATAACATCACCAAGTTGACCTGTAACAATAAGTCTTCCTTTACCTTCAAAGGTTGTGACTTCAATTGGAAGAACATCACCACCAAATTGTGTATAAGCAAGTCCAGTAACAACTCCTACTTGATCTTTGCGTTCTTTTTGTCCGTACTCAAAGATTGTTTGACCTAACCATTTTGTAATCAATTCTTTATTGATTGTAACGGATTTCTCACCATCTTTTAAGATTGCGAGAACAGTCTTACGACAAAGTGATGCGATAACACGTTCTAACTGACGAACGCCTGCTTCACGTGTATAGTGGCGAATAATGTAACGTAATTGTACATCACTCATCTTGAATTGAGATTTCTTCAATCCATTTTCTTTTAATTGCTTAGGAATTAAGTGTTCTTTAGCAATATTTAATTTTTCTTCTTCAGTATATGAACTGAGTTCAATAATTTCAAGACGGTCACGAAGTGCCTCAGGAATATCACCTAAGTAGTTAGCTGTTGCTACAAACATAACTTTAGATAAATCATAAGGTTCCTCTAAGTAGTTATCACTAAACATTTTATTTTGCTCAGGATCCAGGACTTCTAACATTGCGCTCGATGGATCTCCCTTATAGTCTGATGCCATCTTGTCAATTTCGTCAATAAGGAATACAGGGTTAACAACTCCTGCTTTTTTCATTCCTTGAATGATACGTCCAGGTAAAGCTCCTAAGTATGTACGACGGTGTCCACGAATTTCCGCTTCATCACGTACACCACCTACTGATGCTTTAACAAACTCACGTCCAAGTGAATCAGCAATCGATTTAGCAAGGGATGTCTTACCAACCCCTGGAGGACCTACAAGACACAAGATAGGAGCATTCAAGTTTCCTGTCATACTCTTAACTGCGAGATATTCCATGATACGATCTTTAACTTTTTCCAGTCCAAAATGATCAGCATCGAGGCTCTCTCTAACTGCATTAAGATTTTCTTCATCTTCAGTTTCTTGCCACCATGGTGTTTTTAATAGCCACTCCAAGTATGTACGAACTACTCCAGATTCTCCTGCTGCTTGTGGCAACATTTCATATCGACGTAATTCTTCTAGAGCTTTTTCTTTAACGAAATCTGGATATGGATTGTTTTCGATTAATTCACGGAATTCATCAACATCTTCACCCGTATCACTTACATCACCAAGTTCTTCGCGAATTGCACGCATTTTTTCGCGCAAGTAGTATTCACGCTGATTTTCTTCAACACGATCTTTAACTTTTTCATTGATTGTATTTTCGATTTTAGCAAGCGCTTGTTCACGTTGCATTTCTTCTAAGACAATCATGAGTCGTTCATTAACACGTAATTCTTCAAGAAGTGCTTGTTTTCTTTCAATTTGCAGAGGGAAATATTGAGCAAATTGATCACTCAATTGTTGTGCAGAAATTCCCATCGTCAATTGATTGACAAGTTCTGTAGGAATCGTGATGTTTTGAATCGATACTTGTTCTATCTCGCTGGTAATACGACGAATAAGAGCAAGTTCTTCATTTTCATCACCCATGACATCATCAAGTAATGTCACACCACCAAACAACATTTTTCCATCATCTTTAATAGAATCAATTTTGACTCTTTGAAGACCAGAGAATGTTACTCTTAAAAATCCTTGTTTTCTTTTTACTGATTTAACATGAACTAATGATCCCACAGTATAAAGATCCTCAGTTGTTGGATCATCAACAAGAATATCACGTTGACTCACTAACACGAGATGTCCATTAAAATATTTTTCGGCTTCATCAATCGCATTCATGCTCTTGTGTCGGCCAACTTCAATCATTATATCTTGTTCTGGGAAGACCACGACACCACGTGTCGCGACGACCGGAACATTCATTTTATTTGTTTCGCTCATAGCAATCCTCCTTTTTTTAGGATAAAAAAGACGCGCTTAGCGTCTCTTTTTTAAGCCTGAGATTCTTTAACTAATTCAACTGCTTTACGAAGTAATACATCGTAGCTTACAGCCTCAGGAGAAACTAAGTTTTTAATTTGTTCTAACTCAATTCCATACATTTCAGAAATCTCATTGAATTCTTGATCAATTTCTTCTTCAGAAACTTTTAGGTTTTCCACTTCAGCAATTTTTTCAAGTGTTAAACGAGTACGTACGCGTTTTTCAGCATCTTCTCTCATTTGACCCTTAACATCTTCTTCAGTTTGTCCTAAGATTTGTGAATAGAAATCAAAGTTCATTCCTTGTTGTGCTAAACGTTGGTTGAACTCGTTAAACATTTGGTTAACTTCTTCTTCAATCATCGCAGCAGGAATATCGATTTTTGCGTTACTTGCAACTGTTTGCATTAATTCATCATTAACGCGATCTTCTTCGATTTGTTTACGTTGTGCCTCTAAGTTTGTGCGAATTGTTTCTTTCAATTCGTCTAAAGTTGTTACTGATTCATCATCAAGTAATTCAACGAATTCGTCGTTCAATTCTGGTAATACACGTGTTTTAATTTCATGTAGTGTAACTTTGAAAACAACTGGTTGACCTTTTAAGTCTTCAACGTGGTATGTTTCTGGGAATGTAATGTCTAAGTCTTTTTCAGCACCTGATTCTAAACCAATAAGTTCTTCTTCAAATCCTGGGATAAATGAATTTGAACCAATTTCAAGGGAATAGTTTTCACCTTTTCCGCCTTCAAATGCTTCGCCATCTTTAAATCCTTCAAAGTCGATTACAACTGTATCACCGTTTTCTACAGCCCCTGTTTCTTTAACGTGAAGTTCTGCTTGTTCTTCTCTTAATTTTTCAAGTTCAGCAGCAACATCTTCGTCTGAAACTGTTACATCATTAGTTTCAACTTTAATCCCTTTGTATTCGCCTAGTTCTACATCTGGTTTGATTGTTACGTTAAACTTAAGTGTTAATGCATCTTCAGTAATAACTTCAATATCTAACTCAGGTGTAGCAACTGGTTCAATTTTTGTTTCAAGCATACCAGCAACAAATGCTTCGTTTGCAATCATATCCATTGCTTCCATTAAAATTTTTGTATCGCCTAATTGTTTACGAGCTAATTTTGTAGGAGCTTGCCCTTTACGGAATCCTTGAACTTCAACGTCCTTTGTTAGTTCCTCAAGTGCTTTTTCTTGTGCTTTTTTCCAAGCTTTTTCGTCAACTTCAACTGTTAATAAACCTGTTGAGTTTTCATTTAATGTCCATGTAGATTTCATGTTTTCCTCCTAGTACTTTACTATTATAACACAATATTTAGCACAGTCAACAACTGAGTGCTAAAACTTAAATTACTGTTGTTCCAAGTAGTTGTTTACGCTCTTAATGATTTCATCCGCGTCTACTTTGTTGACTTGGTTGGGAAATTGATCCCACACGATTGCTTCAAGAACTTCCTGACATAGAATAAGCATACTTGGGTTTTCCGACTCAAACACTTGTTTGAGTTCATTGAGACACTCACAATATGCTTCTTGTTCTAAAGGACTTTCAATTTTTGAAGGAACCAGACAGTATGTTTCTCCATCCATCATAACTGTAACTTCCTCAGTTACATTCTGACTCATCATAATTACAAGCAATTGTTGCTTAACCCATTTCTCAAACGAGTCAGAAACCAACCACTCTTTCAATAATTCAAAATTAGGATGAATATTGAGACGTTCAAGTGATAACAATGCTTTAATTTGATTTTGTTGGTTACCGTGTAAAGCATTCTCAATTTCAAAGATGTCATCATAATAATTTGTTCCACTTCGATTTTCAACCATCACAATTTGCGAGAGTTCCTCCAATTTATTTTGGACATCCTGTGGAATATATGGCATCGATAATTCTTGTCTTAGTAGATATTTCGCATCTTCGTATTTACCGTCTTTTATATGACGTTCAATATCAGCAATGCATGCATCATAATAGTTATTCATACGTTTCCTTTCATACCCTTTAATTCTAACACATTTTTTATTTGATGTGGTACAATCTCCTCTTTTTATCATGCTTATTTTAGTGATAAGCCTAAAAATAAAAGGAACAGTTTTACTGTTCCTTAGATGTTCTTAGTATCCGTAGAGTTGAACCCAATACCAATGGTTATCATCCAATTTATAAATTGCGGATGCTCCCTTTGGAAATGGTGAGAGAATATTTTCCTTATGCGTTTCTGATTTCATTAATGCTCTCATCGCACTTTCAACAGAATATGCTTTTGTTGCAAGATTTTCTGCATAAACAATATCAGGGTTTACACTATCCCATGAACTTCCATCAGGGCGAACATGTTCAAAGCGAATCGAAATTTCTTGAGCTCTAGTTTTTGCAGCCGTGTAAAGCTGATTTGACCAGCTAATTGGAGCAAGACCTTGACTTCGTCGTTCGAGGTTAATAGCGTGGTGCATTGCTTTTGCCAATGCTTCATCATATGATCCTTCTGCTTTATTTCCAGCAGAGACATTCACTTTTTCTACCAGGGGTTGTTTTACTTTAGTGCCTTTAACATAAATTTTGGTCACAGGATTTACCTTGATTGATTCTGAAATGATTTCAGTATCTGTTACTTCACCGTTTGTTGATGTTTCTAGGTAAGTTACATCTTTGCTACCATTTGAACCACTTTGTTTCGTATAAGATTCATTTTCGTAAATGGATGATTCCTCTACAATTTCTACTTTGTATTCGATTGTTACTGTTTCTGTATATTCGCGAGTTGTAATAATATCTTTATCTGTAGTTTCTAATCTCTCTTCAGAATCTTTTGTATCTAATCGCGATTCAGCATCCAACATACTATTAGATGTGCTTGCTTGATCAAGTTCGTGTGCACGCGCTACAAAGTCATTAGAACGGCGATAAACATTTGCTCCCCATATCACAGAAATCATTAATAATGTAACAATTGAAACTATCCCTAGTTTTCGTTTCGAACTCAGTTTCATAATTTGCTTCCTCGCTTTCACAAATCATTCTCTAGCCTTTAATATGCTACTTTAAGCACCTTTTGATGCGGTATCCAAATAATACACTAGATGATTTATTAAAAGAAGTGAAAAACTACAACTGTTTGGATATTTTCATGCCAATTTCACAAAACTACCTTATTAAGTCGAATTTATTTTTATTTATAACATTAAATACACTTTTGGTATCATTCACAAATGGATCGCCAAATGTCGTATGAGCGAGTACTGCTGCACCAATTCCAAACTCAACGCAAGATTTCGAATCATAATTCTCCAAAATCCCGTGGAGAATTCCAAGAGCAAATCCATCGCCACCACCCACACGGTCCAAGATTTCCAATTTATAGCTATCACTGGTATATTTCTTTTGATTAACGTACAGACAGCCTTCAATTTCTTGAGTTTCTAAATTACGATTAGTATGACATAAGTATTTAATATCAAATGCTTCTTGAACTTTAAACATCGCTTCTTCTTCATGGCAACCATTCACAATATCAGATGCATGAAGATTGAAATCACGAAAACTTGCGAACACGATATCTGCATTTTCAAACAGAGTTCGATACATTTCCGAAACGTCTTTAGGGTCATGATTTTCCCAAAGAC
>JAVWLP010000052.1:0-6380 GCA_036637915.1 Erysipelothrix sp.
AGCGACAGCGCTTATGGCAATGCGACATCTATTAGCGATTTCAAGGGCGCACATGTTTCAGCTCAAATTGGAACAATGCATGATCAATTAATCGATCAAATCCCCGATGTCAACCATGGCGTTCCTCTTGAATCCTTCCCTTCACTGGCAACAGCTTTAAAATCAAATGCAATTGATGCCTTTGTGTCAGAAAAACCGGTTGCTCAATCAATTATCAGTAGCAATCCTAAACTAAAATATGTTGAATTCGCTGAAAACCAAGGATTTACGGTTGCAGATGAAGAAGTTACCGTGTCAATTGGACTTGCGAAAGGCAATGAACAACTTAAAGAAGCAGTTAATCAATCATTATCTTCATTAAGTAAAGAGGAGCGCGATAAACTCATGTTGGAAGCCATTGAGCGTCAGCCTACATCAGATGAAAATGAATCGGCACAAATGCCTGCAGGATTTATTGCAGGAACATTATTCTTATTACAACATTATGGTTCGCAATTTCTTAAAGGTGTTTGGGTAACCCTTCTCATTGCTTTATTAGGTACAGCATTTGGATTGTTTATTGGTTTAATTGTTGCTGGATTACGACAAATTAAAATACATCCTCGTGATCGTGCAATGAAACGCGTATTAAAGCGCATTAATTCAGTAATTACAACAGCTTACGTCCAATATTTACGTGGTACCCCAATGATGGTTCAAGGTATCTTAATCTACTACGGATTAAGAGGTATGGATGTAGCTATATCCCCTACTGTTGCTGCGGTTATCATAATCTCAATCAATACTTCTGCATATATGTCAGAAATACTTCGTGCAGGTATTCAAGCAATTGATACAGGACAAAATGAAGCGGCGCGATCTTTAGGACTCAGTGAATTTCAAACAATGTGTTATGTAATACTCCCACAAGCAATCAGAAATGCACTTCCTGCAATCGGCAATGAATTTGTTGTGAATATTAAAGATTCCTCAGTATTAAATGTTATAACTGTTACAGAACTGTTCTATCAAGGTAATAAACTTACCGGTATATACTACCGTCAAATGGAGCCATTCTTCATTGTTTCCTTAATCTACCTGTTCCTTACAATTGTATCAACACAAGTACTTAATATGATAGAAAAGAAAATGGATGCCCCTAAAGGCAACTACCCAAAATCAGTAACTCATACTGTGCACTACGACAGTTTGAAAGGAAATCAAAAATGACATTCTTAAAAATTGAACACTTAAGCAAATCCTTTGATGATTTAGAAGTACTAAGAGATATTAATCTCAATATTGAAGAAGGAGAAGTTGTCTCCTGTATCGGATCCAGTGGATCTGGAAAGTCCACCCTTCTTCGTTGCATTAATCTTCTTGAAGAATTTGATGAGGGAAAAATCTTCTTTGAAGGCAAAGACATTTCGGATATCAATATGGACATCAATGAATATCGCTCCCAAGTTGGTATTATCTTCCAATCATTCAATCTTTTTAATAATCTTACTGTCTTAGAAAACTGTACCTTGGCGCCAATCAAAGTCTTGAAAATGAATCCAGATGACGTAAAGAAATCAGCAATGGCCAACCTTGAACGCGTTGGGATGGCAGACTTCGCAAATGCGAATGTTAAAAAGCTATCAGGCGGTCAAAAACAACGTGTTGCAATTGCAAGAGCACTTACAATGAAACCCAAGTTTTTATTACTCGATGAGCCAACATCTGCATTAGACCCTGAGATGGTGGGCGATGTCTTGGATGTTATCGAAAGTCTTGCTAAAGAAGGCTATACAATGTTTGTTGTTACACACGAAATGTTATTTGCAAAGCAAATAAGCACGCGAATTCTATTTATGGATAAAGGAATTATCCTCGAAGAAGGTACTCCGGATGAAATATTCAATCATCCAAAAGAAGAAAGAACTAAGCGGTTTCTTGCTCGTTTCCATAATCAAAATGACTAGTAAAAAGGAGATCAATTGTTTGATCTCCTTTTATAATGTTTGATAAACAGTTTGTGTGTCCCTTAGTTGCATTTGAAGTCTCGATATTTCATCTTTAAGAGCATTTCGCCCTTCTCGTGTAATAGAGTAATATCTTTGGTTATTATCGGAGGGCAATTCCTTAATCATCCCACCCTTAAGAAATTTTCCTGTAATGCCATATAATGTTCCAGGCGGCAAACTAATCCTATCATTCGTTAATTCTTGAACATAATTAGCAATCTCAGATCCACATCGAGCCTTCTCTAGTAGGGATAAAAGGACATAAAACATTGGTTCGCTCATATTTTCTCCTATCGTGTCGCGACATCGCTTTTCGATATTATACCATATATGCAGTCTTAATGCCATATTACAATTGTTTTATCTTTAACATAAAAATGAGCGGAACCTTGACGATCCCGCTCATTTTATTACTTTTTATTGTTTAAATCTTCGAGAATTGAATCAATGTGTGATCCATATTCTGCTGATTCATCAAGTTTAAAGATGAGTTCTGGAGTTCTACGAGTCGAAAGAGCTCTACTTACATCTGTTCGTAATAACCCTTTTGCTTTCTCAAGAGCTTCAATACCAGGAACTTTATCCTTCTCATCAAAGAAACTGATGAAAATTGTTGCGAATGAGAAATCATTTGTAACTTCCACATCAGTAATTGTTGCGAAAGATAATGATTTGTCATTTAATTTATTTTGAATTGAATTTGCAATTTCTCGTTTGATAATTGATTCAATGCGTTCTTTTTTAACTGTCATAATAAATTACTCCTGTTCTACTTGGATTTCTCCGTGCGATTCAATAACATCGCCTTCTTTAATATCATTAAAGTTTTCAATTGTGATACCACATTCATAACCTTGAGCAACTTCTTTAGCATCGTTTTGGAAACGTTTAAGAGATCCTAACATTCCTTCATAGATAACAACACCATCACGCATTAAGCGAACTGATGAATCTTTAACGATTTTACCATCTGTAACCATGCATCCAGCAATTGTTCCCACTTTGGATACTTTATAAATTTCACGAACTTCAGCTTGACCATGGATTACTTCTTCAAATACTGGTGCAAGCATCCCTTTCATAGCTGCTTCCATTGCTTCGATTGCCTTATAGATAATATTGTAAAGGCGAATTTCAATGCCTTCTTCTTCAGCTTTCTTACGAATAGCAGCAGTTGGTCTGATATTGAATCCAATAATGATAGCATTGGATGCAGAAGCAAGCATAATATCATTTTCAGTAATACCACCTACTGTAGCACGAATAACTTTAACACTAACTTCTTTTCCGTCTCCAACTTCAATACGTTCTAGAGCTGCTTTAACAGCTTCTGCAGAACCTTGTACGTCAGCTTTAAGGATAACGTTGATATCTTGGATATCACCATCAGCAATTTGTTGTGATAGATCATCAAGGCTTAATGCACTTGATTGATTACGATCATGTTCAACACGAACAACATTACGTTTCGCAGCAACTGCACGAGATTTCTTTTCATCATCGAATGCTTTGAAGAGATCTCCAGCAATTGGAACTTCACTTAATCCAATAATTTCAACTGGCATTGAAGGAAGTGCTTCGTTTAATTCACGATTTCTGTTGTCAACCATCTTACGGACACGTCCGTATGTTGTACCAACAACAATTGGATCACCTTGACGAAGTGTTCCCTTTTGAACAAGCAATGTTGCCACGGGTCCACGACTCTTATCAAGTTTTGCCTCAATTACGGTACCAAACGCTAAACGATTTGGATTTGCTTTCAATTCTTCAAGTTCAGCACTTACGAGTACTGTTTCAAGAAGTTGATCAATACCTTCTCCAGTTTTAGCTGAAATCTTAACGAAGACTGTATCGCCACCCCATTCTTCAGGCATAATACCTAAATCTGAGAATTCTGAATAGACACGGTCAATGTTTGTATCCGGCTTGTCAATTTTGTTGATTGCAACAATTAGCGGAACATTAGCCGCTTTAGCATGGTCAACCGCTTCACGAGTTTGAGGCATAACCCCATCATCTGCAGCAACAACAACAATAACAATATCAGTAACACTTGCTCCACGAGCACGCATTGCTGTAAAAGCCTCGTGACCTGGAGTATCTAAGAATGTAATTTTTTTGCCTTTATGTGTGATTTGGTAAGCACCAATATGTTGTGTAATACCACCAAATTCACCTTCTACAACAGCACTGTTACGGATTGTATCAAGTGTTGTCGTTTTACCATGGTCAACATGACCCATGATTGTAACGATTGCTGGTCTTTCTACTAGGTCAGCTGCATCGTCTTCAATTGAATCCTCTAACGTTAATTCGTCAACAGGTTCAACTTTGGTTGCTTCAACATTGTATTCCATACAAATAAGTTGAACTGTATCATCATCAAGTGATGTATTGATGGTTACCATAGTCCCCATCATAAAGAGAAGTTTAATAATATCTGCGGGACTTTTATTAATGAGCTCTGATAAATCTTTAACAGTTATTCCTTCTGTATATTCAATATCAGTAACTACAATATCTTTAGGTTTAAAAGTCTCTTGAGTTGGTCGCTTACCTCGTTGATTATTATTATTTCTCTTTTTTGTATTTGGTCTCTTTTTATTCGTCACTATCTACGCCACCTCTTTCTGTATGAGCTTTTTTAACCAGGTTGCCCAATCCTGTATCACTAACCCCTACGGCAACACGATTTATTGTCCCAATAGCTTGAGAAAGTTCATCGCGTTGAAGGCCAGTTACTACTGTTATCTTGTAGAAAGCACATTTATCAAGAATTTGCTTTCGTGTACGATCAGATGCATCATCTGCGACAACGACAACAGATACATTTCTTTTTTGAATTGCCGGAATGAGTTCATCACCATGCACAAGTTTCCCTGCACGCTTACACAAACCTAAACTGTTAAGTAGTGTTGTGTTATCGGACATAATTCATCAGCTCCTCAAATAATTCGTCATTAATCTTAGTTTTTAATGCTCGATCTAATGCACGATTTTTTTTCGCTAGTTCTACAGCTTCAATTGTTTTTGAAAGATAAGCTCCTCGCCCGTTCTTTCTTCCTGATTCGTCAATTTCTACTGTACCCTCTGGTGTCATTACAACTCTTAACAATTCATTCTTAGGGAACTGTTCTTGAGTTACAACGCATTTTCGCATTGGAATTTTACGCATTATCCACCTCCTATGTATTACTCTTGATCATAGTAGTCATCATACTCGTCGAAGTCGATTTCTTCCTCATACCATGAGTTTTCTTCGGCTTGTTCTCGTTTTTTGACTTCTAGCAACTCTTCTTCTGTATATTCTGGAACAATTTCATATTCCATTTCTTTTAGAAGTTCACTTGTATTAACAGGTTTTTCTTCTTCACGGTTATCACGTTTGTTATATCTACGACGTGCTGCAGGTTCTTGTTGTTTTGGAGCACCTGCAAGTTGTTCAAACTTAGATACATAGTCTGTACGAGGTTTGAATACATCTTTACGAGATACCTTAACTTTTTCTTCTTCAGATTCTTCTGTGGATTCTTCTTCAACTGTCTCTTCGATTGTTTCTTCAACAACTAAATCGACAATTTCTTCGATAGCTTCTACTTCTTCAGCAATTTCTACTGTCTCATGTGCTACAGCAACTACTTCAGCCACTTCTTCAACGATTTCATTTTCAACTTCTTCTACAGCTTCAACAACTACTTCTTTAGAAAGTTTTTCGTTGATTTCAGATTCGTATGCTGCCATCTTGCCAAGATAATCAATACCATCAGCCGATGCATCTGACACTGATTTGATATCAATGCGTTGTTTTGTTAAACGAACAGCTAGACGTGCATTTTTACCACGTTTACCGATTGCAAGTGACAATTGAGAATCATCAACGATTACAATTAATCCCTTGTTCTCATCATTTGGGAAAACAGCAACAACTTCTGCAGGAGCAAGAGCATTATGAATTAATTCAATCATGTTTTCACTCCACTCAAAGATATCAATTTTTTCACCTTTAAGTTCTTCAATAATTGTTTGGACACGTGCACCACGTGGTCCAATACATGCTCCAATTGGATCAATATCTGGGTCATGTGAGTAAACTGCAATCTTTGTACGTTCACCCGCTTCACGAGCTATAGCTTTGATTTCAACTTGTCCGTCAAAAATTTCAGGAACTTCTGCTTCGAAAAGACGACGTACTAACATTGCATCTGCACGTGACACAAGAATTGGTGCCCCTTTAGCATCTTTATTAACATCTGTAATAACAACTTTTAATGTTTGACCTTCTTGATAGAATTCTCCTTCGATTTGAGCCGCACGTGGCATAACTGCAAGAGACTTCCCGAGATTTAAAACAACAAATTTATCTTCAACACTTTCAACCATAGCGAAGAT
>JAVWLP010000053.1:0-5833 GCA_036637915.1 Erysipelothrix sp.
ATCGATGGACTTCCCTTTCCTTGGTGGGAGAACAAAAACTGATCTATTAACACAAAATATAGCTCGAAACCTAAACCTTAATTTGAATGTTTTTGAAACATCTTCAAAGAATAAAGCGTGGAATTCAGTCAAAAAACTCATTGATATGGGAAAAACAGTTGGAATTAAGTTAGATTGCTACCATCTCGAGTACTTCACAAATCCAGTCCACTTTGCAGGCCACTATGTTGCATTGACGGGTTATGATGAGGATAATGTTTATCTTGTCGATACACTTCAACAAAGCTCTCAAGTATCAACCTCTTTAGATTCTTTTTCGAGTGCTAGAAATGAAAAAGGACCAATGTCCTCAAGGAATCTTTACTATACTATAGAAAAAAATGAAGTAATGACTCCCCTCAAAGATGCCATTACTTCAGCAATTCATAATAATGTTCAAGCTTACTTAAATCCGCCAATCTCAAATCTTACCTATAAAGGTATAGAGAAAGCGAGCAGACAAATTATCAAATGGTTTGATGAATCGAATAATGTCCAAGAAGAGTTTGCTGCTTCGGCCATGATGATGGAACGTGCGGGTACTGGTGGCGCTTTATTTAGAAATCTTTATCGTGATTTTTTAAAGGAAGCTTATGACCTTACACATATAAAGGAAATTCAAGAAGCTTATATGGAGTTTGTAGAGATAGCAAGCTTATGGAACGAAATCATTCGTCTTTTTGATGCTATCTCAGAGACCCAGGATAGAGAAGCTGTTCTCACCGCCTCGAAAATCATGTTGAAACTGTCTTTAATGGAGAAAAACGCAATGACGCTCATGGCAAACATTTAATTTCTAAGCTGTTTTCAGTTTTATATCACTTCCAGATTGATCTTTAGTAACAATTATTTGCTGATCAATCTGGTTTTTTAAATCTTGAACGTGTGAGATAATCCCTACCATTTTAGTTGATCCAGCGAGATCGTTAAGAGCCCTCATTGCTTGATTAAGTGAATTATCATCAAGTGTTCCAAATCCTTCATCAATAAACATTGCATCAACACTGACCACGCCTGAATGCTCTTGAATGATATCGGAAAGACCCAGTGCAAGAGAAAGTGAAGCTTTAAAGGATTCCCCTCCAGATAATGATTTCACCGATCGTGATTTCCCTGTATAGTTGTCAAAGACATCTAAGTCTAAGCCAGAACGACTTCCCTTGTTTGTAGCTTCAATTTGTCTAATCAATTCGTATTGTCCTTGTGACATTGTCTTTAAACGCTTATTGGCAGCTTCAATTACAAATTCAAAATAAGCAGCTTGAACGTAATGCTCAAGTGAAATCTTATCTTTTCCTCGTAAGTTTCCGTTGGCTGTCTGCGACAACAATACAACTTCTTCATATTCTTTCTCAAGCACCTTCATCGTGACGATAAGATTTGTAATTTTCGTAAAATTATGTTCGTTTGTATCAAGAGACCTACTGTTTTTCTGAAGTTCTTTTTCACAGTGATTAATATCATTGATAAGTGCAGTGATTTGAATCTCTACATCTTGACTTGAAGGTAATACGACCTCTTTATTTCTCGTTTCCAGTTCTTGAATAGATTGTTGGTGTTGTTTTACAGAATCATGGTAATTCTTAATATATTCTTCTTCAGTATCGAAATTATACTGTTCTTTTCGAAGGTGTATATACTCCTCAAGTGTATTGATACCCGTGTGATTCATTGCTTGAGTTAGAAGGTCAGATTGGTTATTCAGTTCAACTTGACTCGCAGTTAATGTTTCGTTTAAAATACCTTTTTGTCCCTCAACACGACTCATGTTCGCTACCAGTTTGGTAAGGTCTTCATCATATTTTTCTGATTTATGGTCAAATTCAAACGTTTGTTTTTGGAAACGGTCAATTGTGCTATTGGCCTCATCTTTTGTTTTGTATTTCAAGATTTTATGCTGGTTTTGAATTGTAGTGTCTAAAGACTCATGACGTGCAATTTGAGTTGTTCTGTCATCCAATAAAGCTGAGAGTTTCTTTTCAAGCAGTTCCAATTTGTTGGGGCTGTTTTCTAATTGTCTAATATTATTTTGATGAGCTAAGTTAGAGGCGCTAAGATCTTTAATAATCTTTAAATAATCAGTCTCCTGTATTTGAAGTTGCTCAAGAAATTCTGAAGCTTCTTGCAATGATTGATACTTCAATCGTTGTTTAATTGCTTCAATCTTTGTCTTGATTTCCTGAATTATCAAAGTATCTCGGTTAATCGTTTCGCTGAGTTCATTCTTTTTTCTGGCAAGACGGTCTAAACCCTCTTTGCTTAGCGTTTCATCTTCTAAAGAAGCTGGCTTAGGATGATCAAATGAACCGCAAACAGGACACGGAGTATCGACTGTAAGTGCACTTGCAAGGATTCCAGCTTGTTGTCTATAAAAATTGAGTTCGTAGATCCCAAAATCATGATGAACTTCCTGAATCTTCGCACTATTATCTTTGAATTTTTCTTGCAGCGGATTGAGGTTTTCATTAAGTTTTTGGATATCACGATGGTGAGACACTTCTTGAATTAATTCTTCTTTTTGAGTCTGAATTTTTTCTAAGTCAAACTGATATTTTTGGAGACGTTCCCCTTCTTTATTTAAAGTATCTTTTAAGCATTGAAGTTCCGATATATCTTTTTTGGTAGATTCAATGTTGGTTTTTACAGTTTCAATCTCAAATTGTATGTTTTTAGTTTTTAACTTGACCTCATTGAACTGTTTTATTTGGTTATCAAGGATTTCATAGTCGTCAATTTTATCTTGGATTTCTTTAATTTGGTTTTTGAGAAGTTGGCTCTCGTGCTTGTAGTGATCATATTCTGGTTTTTGTTGTAATAGATTCTTATGACGCTCAGTTAATTCTTTAATTAAATTTTCATTTTCTTCAAGTTTGCTCTGATAGTTTTGAGTTCGCTTAGAAGCAGTCTCCCAAGTTACAAAGACAGGTTCGACGGTTTCTTTATATTGCTTACGTGTCTTGAAAACAGTTTCGCGTGTAGCAATATCCTTACTTTGACTCAATAAAACATCCAAATTGTACCTTTTCTGACGTAATGAAGCCTTGTCAGCTTCAAAATACTGTGCTTTCGTAAGTGTTTTTACAAGCTCAGTGTGATCCGTTCTTTTCTGGACTAACTCTTTTGTCTCAAGTTGAATATTTTTTTTCAGAGATTTAATGTGACCATCTATAAAATCTAAAAAATCAACGAGAGGCAGATTGACGAGATCTTCTTGGACGAAATCGAAATTATCTCTTTGATTATGGAGTTCAGTCTGAATCGCATCGAGTTGCGCTTTTACCCCAAGCTCTTTGTTCTTTAATTTTGTTTGTATTTGTTGATAGATAGTTGTATCAAATATCTTTTGGAAGATAAGTGATCGGTCTTGAGAACTGGAATTTAAGAGTTTTAGGAACTCCCCTTGAGCGATCATAACAATTTGTTTAAATTGATTCGCATCCATTCCTAAAATATCAATAATTTCGAGGTTGGTTTGTGTTAAGGAATCATGAATGGTTCCGTCTGGTAATGTAAGTTGAACCATTGGATTTTGAACAGTCATTCCCTCACCCTTTTGCTTGGGTCTCATATATCGTGGGCTTCTTCTAACAGTGTATTGTTGGTTATTATGTTCGAAGGTAAAAGAAACATAAGTTTCTTCCTGAGGACTGGCAAAATCGCTACGAAGCATCGTTGAATCACGTAATGAGCCTGATGAAACATCGTAAAGTGCAAATGATATTGCATCAAAAAGTGTTGTTTTTCCTGCTCCCGTGTCACCTGAAATAAGAAAAAGACCCTCTTCGAATTGTGAAAAATTTAGAGTGGTTTCTTTAGCGAACGGACCGAATGCAGTCATCGTTAAACTAATTGGTTTCATGATTAATTTCCTCCATGATTGATTCTAAAAGCATCTTCTCCGAATCACTAAACTCCCGTTGATTTTGATATTTAAAGAAATTTTCAAATTGATTCGTAGGAGGAAGACTGAGTACTTCGTTGGCTTCTTGAAGACGTATATTCTCGCTACTACTTAAATTATGGTATTGGATTGAAATGATGTTAGGATAAAATTCCTTAAGTTTACTTTTGGGGTCATAAATTGTTTCTTCATCCTCTAAAATCGCTTGAATAAAATCTTCGCTGTATTGAGCATGTTCGATTAAAGCAGTAAAAGGCCCTTTGATAATACGAACATCTCTTTTAGGAATCAGAGGAAGAAGTTCAATATTTGCATCCTTTTCAACAAATGTAATGTAGGGCATCGACTTATGATCCTTAGCTTCGGAAAATGAATATTTCAAAGGCGATCCCCCATAACGAATTGTTTCTTTACGAAGTTTTTGTGGGCGATGAATGTGTCCCATTGCAACATAGTCAAAATCGTTTAAATAATTAATGTTGATTGCATCAAGTCCCCCTACCTGTGGCCCGATTTCTGAGTCGGAGAGCTCGGGTTGAATCATTCCATCAATAAAAAATTGATGGACAATTGCAACGTTGCGTTCAAGAGGATTAAAGCTAATCGCTTTGATAACATGTTTAAAGGCATCATCATAAGTTGAACCTGTAAAATCAGTGTCTAAATTTTTGATTGTGCTTGCTCTTAAAAAGGGAATCGGATAAAAGTTGACGGGTCCCCATTCATCAAAAATAATAATCGGTACTATTGGGAGTTCAAATCGCGAAATGAGGTGTATTTTGTGATCGATAAATAGTTTATCTCCAACGCCTAAACGTTCAACTGAGTCGTGATTTCCAGATATAATGACGACATCATAATTTTCTTTAGAAAAAGCAATTAAAAGTTCATTCCAAAGTGTAAATGATTCTGAACTTGGTGCAAAACGATCATAGATGTCTCCTGCTACAATCACAACATCCACATCTCTACTTTTTATTTCTTCAAGTATTTGGTTAAATATATAGCGTTGGTCGTCAATGAGACTGACGTCTTCAAACCTTTTTCCAATATGCAAATCTGATAGATGTATGATTTTCATGAAAATACCCCCTAATGATAATATTATAGCATGTTAAGTATCATCTCTAGGTTAATAAAGGCATTAATTTGATATAATAATAATTGAATTCAGGGAGGTTTTTATGACTGAAAAAGAAAGAATGTTATCAGGACTATTGTACAAAGCCAATGACGAAGAACTAAGACGTGACTCGCATCGTTGTCGTATGTTTAATCACGAATATAATCAAACAACTGTTTTAGATATTCCTCGTCGTAAGGAAATCATTAAAGAATGGCTTGGATCTGTGGGAGAGCATGTTGTACTTGTTCCTCCAGTTTATTTTGATTATGGTAATAATACCTATATTAAAGATAATTTCTTCGCAAATGCCGATCTTATCATTCTTGATGTTGCTCCAGTTGAAATTGGAAGCAGAGTTATGATGGGACCACGAGTTGGACTTTATACTGCAGGACATCCAATTGATGCAGCCATTCGAAGTGAGGATTTAGAATTTGGTAAGAAGATTGTCATTGAAGATGATGTCTGGTTAGGTGGCAATGTGGTCGTGAATCCAGGAGTCACTATTGGCGCTCGCTCAGTTATCGCATCAGGATCAGTTGTGACAAAGGATATTCCTGCTGATGTGGTTGCTGGTGGCGTACCATGCAAAGTGATTCGCAAGATTACTGAAAATGATCGTGTTGCATGGCAAAAAGAAAAAGATGAGTACCTTGCCTATCAATTAACTAAAGGAATTTAAGGACATCGATTCTTATAAAAAAAGCTGAAAATTGAACTGACCTAGTCCCACGGTACCTAATAAAAAAAGAATACTTCTATCAATT
>JAVWLP010000054.1:0-5359 GCA_036637915.1 Erysipelothrix sp.
GGTCATGATTTTCCCAAAGACTCGCACGATAGTTGCAATCAAATATAATTTTAACATTTCTTTGTTTTGCTTCATCAATTAGTTTTAATGCCATTTTATAGGTATTATCGTGTATCAAAGCAATTCCACAAATATGGAGCATTTCTACACCCTTAAACATGGTATCAAAATCTTGAATCTTTTTATTGTAATCAAAGGTTGCGAAACTACTCATCGACCGATTAAGATAGGTAACTTGAGAAGGTCTAGCTCCATACCCTGTTTCGAGAATATAAATACCTATATGGTCACCTTCGTATTGAATCATGTCAGTTCCAATTCCCATTTCTCTAAGTTTTCCTGTTGCAACTTCACCAACACGATTATCAGGTAATGCAGTAATCAAAGATGTCTCATGTCCCATATGTGATAGTCCCGATAAAATATTAACGCCTGTTCCGGAGAATAAGTAATCCAACTGTGATGTTTGTTGAAGTAATTTGTGGTCTGATACCCCCAAACGCATCATTACTTCGCCAAAAGCGAGGACCCGTTTCATTGGCTCACTCGCTTCATAATTTCATATAACGTTGTTACATCTTCTGGACGTGTATTCTTAGTTACTGGATCGATAATTGAAGAATAAACATGAGGAATAACTCGTTTGACTCCAGCATCCAAGGCAATCGTAACGATTTCTTCAAAGTTTTCTAAATCAATGCCACCTGTAGGTTCCATCATAAAGTCATGACGAACGCACGCTTCACACACTGCTCGATACTCTTCAACAGTTTCTAAACCTCTCATTGGGAAGAACTTGACAGAACTTGCTCCCATGTCTTTTAGCATTTCAATCGCTGTATCTACTGGAACTTCAGCTTGTACTTCTTGGCAGCTTAGCGGTCCTGTTGCAACATTAACATACCCAACGCGTCCTGTTGGAGAAATTAAACTATTGACGATGGTTTCATCTTGTCCAAGTAATGCGCGTGTATATCCAGTTGCTGTAGCAACTTGGTTAACATGGATTGGTTGAACTTGTTGTGATATTTCCGCAACCATTTTCCATTGCTTTGGATCACCCGCACCCAATCCTACTGAAACATGATTATCAATTCGATCTGCGACACGTTTCATGTCAGCAACTGCAAGATCTACAGTTTCATAATTTTTTGATAAGAGTCCCACTAAAACATGACCCTCTGCAGCTTTGTAGATATCAATTGCGTTTTCCAAACTATTTCCCAGTACATTCAAACAAATACGATTATTTAAAAAATTTGCTTCCATTTTAATCTCCCTATATATTTTCTTTAATTTGATTTGCGATAATATCAAGTTCATCCTTCGAAACATCTCTAATATCAATTTCAACTATATTTTCATTTGCACGATAATCTCTCGTATAAATTCTAATGGGTGCCGCCTTCAATCCTTTAGATAATTTTTTCATATCCACCGATTCATCAAATTTTATTTGACTTCTTAGAATAGGCCTTCCTGCACCGTCTTGCACTGTTTTTGCACGACATACACCCAATTCATTGATTACTTCATTGAAAGGTTTTAAACGTTCTTCTTGCTGCTCCAAAGATAATGCGCTTTGATTTACATACTCTGTGATTGCTTCAAGAAGACCAAAAATGTTTTCTTTTCCAATCTTCATCACTCGACCAATACCTTGGCCTTGAGTTTTAAGCCATGAAATGAAGGTTGCATTACCAATTACGACCCCAGATGTTGGTCCTTCAAGCGCTTTTGTACCACTGTATATAACAGCATCTGCACCCATATTAGCATACGTGTTAAGGTCCCCCTCAGCTGCAGCATCAATTATTATTGGAAGGTCATATTTTTTAGCTAGAGCGATAACATCTTCCATTTTCGGCATCGATTTTTGTACTGCATGATGCGATTTAACATAAATAATTGCTGCAGTCTCGGTATCAATAACCGACTCCATCTGTGCTACGGTGCATCCATTTGCAAATCCGGCTTCAACAATCTTCGCACCACCCATTCGAATCGGCACTTCAATTGACGTACCATAATCTACAATATGACCTTTGGCAATAACTACTTTGTTTTTTACAAGTGTTTCATCATACGGGTTCATAACATATTTATAGTTTCCTTGATTTATGGCCGCCGCAATGCATTGAGCAATTCCAGATGATGCGCTCGAGACAAGCCACGCTGCTTCAACTTCCAATAAATCTTGTAGATATTGATTGGATTGTTCCATCAAATCAGACATAACATAAAATTGAGATGCACCTTCGTTCATAGCTGTTAAAACGCCACTCTCTAATCTTGATCCGCCCAGTACCGTCATCTTTCCAGATGCATTTATAACCCGATCAAGTTTCAATCTCTCTTTAAGATTCGATGTCATAATAAGCTCCTTTCACAACAACAGCTTTAGGTTTAAAACCATAATTCAATGTTTCAGTATGTCCCATTGAATCAACAAGCACATCGTCTAGTTCTTCTAAATCAAAAATTGTAATATCAGATACATTACCAACTTTCAATGTTCCAAATCGTTTCAGTCCAAGAACTTCTGCAGGTTTTTGGGTTACCATATCAAGAATTGCCCGTGGTGAGTAACCAATTTTCAAGAGTTTATTCATTGTTGTAGACATATTTCTTACAGGCCCATCAACACGATTATCATGATAGATATCTGTACTAATCGTATCACATAAGAGGCATTGGTTAAATGCGGCTTGTGCTACTTTAAAGCTGAAACTGTCACGACCATGTCCCAAGTCAAATACGACCCCACGACGGTGTGCATCTAATACTTCTGGAATGATGTTGCCATGTTTATCCAATATCCCATTCGCCTTACCATTGAAGATGTGCGTTACAATATCTCCAGATTCAAGTCTTCCAAGAATATCAATAAGTAATGGAGGATTGGAACCAATGTGGACCATCAAAGGTAACTTAATACGTTGCGTAATATCTTTTGCCATATCGAGCGGTACAATTCCATTGTTTCCAACTACTGATGCACTCATTCTAACTTTAATACCTATAATGAAATCATTGTAACGATCAATCGATTCTTGAATCATTGATTCTTTGATATTAGCAAGATCTGATAATTCATCTTGAGTTTTAATCCCTTGATGTGCAACGTTAATAAAAGCAAAAACACGCGTTTTCTTTTCTTGAATATCCTGATAGAATGTTCCGATATCATCAGCACCTGTTGTTCCAGCGTCAACGACAGTGGTAACACCCGTGCGATATCCAATTAAATCTGGATCGTCATAATATAGTTTTAACCTTCCGTAACAATGGGTATGCATATCAATCCACCCAGAAGATACATATTTTTGATTTAAGTCCACTACCTCACAATATGTTGGAGTTTCGATACTTTCGTCAATTCTTACGATAGATTCTCCATCAATGAGAATCTCGATTCTGTTTCCAGAAATATCTTGTCCGTTTTTTAATAATAGCATGCAATCCTCCTAACCTTGTATAACATTATAATCATTATACCATATATCATGACGGCTTTCACATTTTTTTAGAAACCTTTTCAAAAAAAGAGGAGCGATGCTCCTCCTCTTCTAATAACCTCTATCTCTACTACCATAAATGAACGTGTCGTCATAGAAAATACTTCTTTTTTCAATTTTTTCTCTAACTTCCTCTTGGCCAAACTCTTCGTATATTGTAGGTGTGCTTGAGAATAAATCAGTTCCTAACCCCAAACGATTTCCAACAATTTCAACACCCAGACTCGATAAAGTAGTTGGGAAAATATCAACCGAAGAGAACTCACGATTGTGGAATCTGTTTGAATTTTTATCTTTATTGACGGGGTTTAAAATCATATTAAAAATTGTACGCTCATACTTTTTATCAATGCTTTCAAAATATGTTGTATCCATACTCAAATGATCACCTGTTACGACTATTGTTGTATCTTTACCGAATGGTTGTTCTTGAATCCAACGAATAAGATCTGTAATTTGTGTGTCCGCACATTGAATGGAGTTTGCATAAGGTTCAGCATGATTTGCTGGACAACCACTATCCAAAAAGCCATCTGGGAAATGGGTGTCTGCTGTCTCTAAAACCATTGCGAATGGTTTACCTTCTTTAGCAAGTCCGAGCATCTCTTCACGACCATACTCAAAGAGTTTACGATCCTCAAATCCCCACCATACATTGTAGCCTTCAGGAAGTGAGCCATCTTCAATCTTAGATTTATGATCTGCAACTTTATAGTCACCATGATCTTTAAAGTAATTCGATACTCCTGCAAAATTACCATCAGCTCCTAATATTACAGAGGTATTATAGCCATTTTTCTTGAGAAGATCTCCCAAGTTCGTAACACCTGGCAAGAAATCAAATTTATCATAGCCGTTACCATCGATTGGAATTTTAAAAGGTATTCCTGAATGTTGTGCAACTAATCCTGCAATAGACCAACCAGTATAAGGTAAAGTCAAAGCACCACCGAATTTATCGGTGTTTGAGAAATTATAGCCATCCTTCAAGAGTTCAGTAAATCCAGGTAAGAGGTTTGCATCCGATGCACCACCTAATTCTTTAGAAAAGAAAGTTGACTCCATTGATTCACTAAAGATGTAAACAAGGTTCTGTTTTTTCTCTGGAAAGATAACATTCTCATCGGTTGGTTGTACATAATTATCAGCAATGAAAGTATCGTTACTTGCATAATAACTAAAGAACTCATTCATTTTCAAATTAAACAATCCTATCGTTAAAGAAATAACGAATAAAACCAATGGAATCACGCGTGCCCATACTTTAGATGAGCGATTCACTTCTTTTTTATTGAGTCGTGTAAGTGGACTGAATTTTGTTTGATTCAACATAAGTACGATGAATGAAACAGAAATCGTAATAATCTGTGCCGTAAATGGGAAGATGTCGATAAAGAATGTCGAATTAGATGTATTAATAGGAGTTTTTAAATTAAACAACATTTGATCAAAACTAATATTTCCTAAATATGCAGATAACCATGTTGTATGGATTACTAAAGCAGTCGACAAAGTGAATAGAACAAATGTCCATGTTCGATAGTAATACCAACTCTTAGGAAGATGGCTTGCGGAGTACATATCACTCTTTTTCGATTCAATTCTAACTAGAATCAGAGCCAAAATTAATGAGCCCACCACATAGACAACCGTCTCGATGTTATTAAACATCGCCGTTGATATCATTATTTTCCCATTAATCAGAAAATATATAGCATTAAACAAGATATTTGTGTATAAACACATTTTACTCATTAGGATTGTTAGTGAGTATTTTCTGCGAGTAAATAACCACGTCAAGAGTGCAATTACCATAGGTATTATAAAAATATGAAGTGCTT
>JAVWLP010000055.1:0-5334 GCA_036637915.1 Erysipelothrix sp.
TTTATGACGCAAAAAAATAAACAATTAATCGAAACGTTGTCACTACCCCAAGATGAACTTTTCGAAGTATTCGAAACAACCTCAGATGGTTATACCAGTGAGGTTGCTTTAAAGAAGTTGGAAGAATTCGGACCTAACGAAATAAAACCCCATAAAAAAAAGAATCCATTTGTTGGGTTTGTGAATGTTCTTATTAATCCTTTCAACCTCGTGCTAATGGTTGTAATTGCCATTACATTTATTACAGATATTATTTTAAGTACTGGGGAAAAGGATTATCTAACAATTTCAATCTTATCAATTATCGTTATTATTTCGACGTTAATCTCATTTATTCAAGATGAGCGTTCCAGCGCAGCCAGTGAAAAACTATTAAACATGGTCTCTAATACGACTGCAGCACTTCGGGATAAAGAATTTATTGAAATTCCTATCGATGACCTTGTACTTGGAGATATTGTGAATCTATCTGCTGGTGATATTATTCCTGCTGATTTACGTGTTATCTCCGCAAAAGACTTATTTATTTCACAAGCGACACTTACCGGTGAATCACAACCTGTAGAAAAATTTGTTCGCTTTGACGAAGCATCGATGGATGGTGGAGAATCTGATTATTCTAACCTATGTCTAATGGGAACAAACGTTGTCAGTGGTACTGCACGAGCAATCGTTGTACGTACGGGTTCAAATACATATCTTGGTAAAATGA
The DNA here is from genome assembly GCA_036637915.1 of Erysipelothrix sp. Lineage (GTDB taxonomy): Bacteria > Bacillota_I > Bacilli_A > Erysipelotrichales > Erysipelotrichaceae > Erysipelothrix. Next base: position 713 of record JAVWLP010000055.1, read on the forward strand.
GTCACATTTTAAAAACCACAAAACGTGCTACTAGTTTTGAAAATAGCATTAGCACCATCAGCCGTCTCTTAATGAGATTGATGATTATTATGTTACCAATCATTTTTGTCATTAACGGACTTCTAAAACATGATTTCATTGGTGCTTTCGTCTTTGCTCTTACTGTTGCCGTTGGTCTTACACCAGAGATGCTACCAGTTGTTCTTAGTTCGGGACTTGCTCGCGGTGCTATTAATATGGCTAAACATCAAACAATTGTGAAATCACAAAGTTCAATCTCCTCATTTGGAGAAATGGATGTGCTTTGTACTGATAAGACAGGAACTATCACTCAGGATGATATTATTTTAGAACGCTATATGGATGTGAACGGTGATGATGACATGCGTGTATTACGCCATGCTTATCTAAACTCATATTTCCAAAGCGGATTGAAGAACTTGATTGACTTAGCAATTATTGAACGTGCTAAATCTTATAACATGGATGACCTAATTAACTATTATACAATCGTTGATGAAATACCATTTGATTTCTCTCGTCGAAGAATGTCAGTAATTCTTGAAGATTCAAACGATAAACGACAACTCATCACTAAGGGTGCTGTTGAAGAAATAATGAAGCTATGTAAATACATTGACCGTGATGGTAAGGTTTCGCTTCTTGACGATGAAACACGTAAAGAAGCTATGGATGTTTATATACAACATAATAATGATGGTCTTCGTATGATTGCTGTTGCTCAAAAAAATGATGTCCCAGCCGATCATGAATTTGGTGTTGATGATGAGTATGATCTCGTACTTATCGGATTTATCGGTTTCTTAGATCCACCTAAAGAAAGTGCCAAACCAACTATTGAGAGTCTCAATCACCATGGTGTTGACGTTGTTGTTATTACAGGGGATAGCCTTGGTGTTGCAAAGAAAGTATGTAATAAGGTTGGTGTCGATACAGAAGTAACCTATATTGGTAAAGATATTGATGAGATGGATGATGATCAACTAAGAGAAGCAGTTAAACACTGTCACCTTTTCGCTAAAATATCACCAGATCAAAAGAAACGCATTGTGGAATCATTCCAGAATAATGGTCATACCGTTGGATTCCTTGGCGATGGTATCAACGATGCACTCGCATTAAAACAAGCTGATGTTGGGATTTCAGTTGATACAGCTGTTGATATTGCTAAAGAATCTGCAGATATCATTCTTCTAAAAAAAGACCTTAGTGTCTTGGAACAAGGTATTTTGGAAGGTAGAAAAACTATTATTAATATGGTTAAATACCTAGAAATGGCTGTTAGTGGTAACTTCGGTAACATGATTTCAGTTATCGTCGCAAGTATCTTCTTACCCTTCTTACCATTGTTACCAGTTCATATTCTAGTTCAAAATTTACTTAGTGACTTAGCTCAAACCGGTATTCCATTTGATAACTGCGATCCAAAAGATCTTGATAAACCACGTAAACTTGATTCAAAATCTCTAACGCGCTTTATGATGGTATTTGGACCTCTCAGCTCAATCTTTGATATCATGTGCTTTATTGTATTATGGTTTGTGTTTGACATCCGTACACCACAACAAGCTATCATTTTCCAAACATTCTGGTTTACATTTGGTATCTTGTCTCAAGCACTAATCATCTTCGTAATTCGTGCCAAACATCCGTTCTCATTCAAAAACAGACCTTCAACGGTTCTTGTTCTTGTTAATGCACTTGCAATTGGAATTACATTGCTCTTTGTATTAACACCACTTGCAAATACTATTGAACTCACGATACTTACACGTCCTCATGCAATATGGGTATTTGGCATTGTTGGTCTTTACTTAATAACAACAGCATTAATCAAAAAATTCGTTTGGACCCCACTCGATTAATCAACCAAAGGAAGCAGTCAATGCTTCCTTTTTTATATCTTTAGTTTGATATATTAATTGTATAGATATGTTGATAATCATTAACTACAGTTTCTCTAAATAAAAACACTCTGTGTTTATAACTTCACAGAGTGTTCGCTTCATTTAAATTGTTTTTCTTTTCTTTCCAGAAATAATGATGAATATAGAGCCTAACATTAAGAGTAAGTAATTAACATTAGAATAGTTATTAACACCTGTTGTGGGTAATACAGGGTCTGTAGGTCTAGGTTCTACTGGTACAACTGTCACAGGAACTTCTGGTTCAATCGGATTGGTTGGATTCGCTGGATTTGTTACACTCGCAACATTTATAATTTCTCCAACTTTAGAACCAGACGCAATGACTTCAAATGTGATTTCCACATCTTTGGCATAAGCTAATGACGGGATGATAACCTCAAAGTTACGACCATTTACCACACCATTTCGAGCTACTCCATCAACATAGATGACAGAATCAGTAAATTCAATCCCTTCAGGTAATGTGTCTTTAACCGATACATTTTCTACAGGTAATGAAGTTGCAGTTGTATTGCTAACTTTGATTGTGTAGTTGAATTTTTCATTAACATTAACTATATCTTTGGAAACAAGTTTTTTAGCTGTAATAACGGCTTTGTCAGGAGTCACAATAACAGGAACCTCCGGTTCAATTGGATAGGTTGGATCTTCGGGATTTGTAACTGTTGCCTTATTAACAACAGTTTCTAATTTAGATCCTGTTGCAATTGCTTCAAATGTTACTTTCACATCTTTTCCGAAAGCTAAAGAAGGAATAATCACTTCAAAGCTACGGCCATTTACCACTCCATTTTGAGCTACTCCATCAACATAGATAATAGAATCAGTAAACTCAATTCCTTCTGGTAATGTATCTTTAACAGATACATTTTCTAGTGGTAATGACGTTGAAGTTGTGTTACTTACTTTGATTGTGTAGTTGAATTTTTCATTCACATTAACTATATCTTTGGTGACAAGTTTTTCAGCTGTGATAACGGCTTTGTCAGGAGTCACAACAACAGGAACCTCCGGTTCGATTGGATTCGTTGGATCTTCTGGATTAACAATCTTAGCTTTATTAATTGTTTCTCCTATTTTAGTACCCGACGCTTTTGTTTCGAAGGAAACCACAATTTCTTCGCCATAAGGAAGTGATGGAATTACTACCTCAAAATCAACTCCATTTATGAGTCCAGTTTTAGCTACTCCATTCACGTAAATTATTTTATCTGTAAATGATATACCTTCTGGAAGGCTATCTTTGACAACGATGTTTTTCATTGGTAACGACGTTTTTACGATATTCTTAACTTTAATAGAGTAAATAAATTTTTCATTAACAGAGATTGTATCTTTATTTACAACCTTTTCAGCCACGACTTTACCTTTGTCAGGAGTTACAACTACTGGAATCTCAGGTTCAATTGGAGTTGTAGGATCTTCGGGATTTGTAACTGTTGCTCTATTAACGACAGTTTCTAATTTAGATCCCGTTGCGACTACTTCAAATGTTACTTCCACATCTTTTCCATAAGCTAATGATGGAACAATTACTTCGAAGCTACGGCCATTTAGAACGCCATTCTGAGCCACTCCATCAACATAGATAATAGAATCAGTAAACTCAATTCCTTCAGGTAATGTGTCTTTAACTGATACATTTTCTACAGGTAAAGACGTTGCAGTTGTGTTGCTTACTTTGATAGTATAGTTGAATTTTTCATTTACGTTTACAGTATCTTTTGAGACAAGTTTTTCAGCTGTGATAACGGCTTTATCAGGAGTTACAACCACAGGAACTTCCGGTTCAACCGGATTCGTAGGGTCCTCTGGGTTCGTTACATTCGCAACATTAATTATTCCCCCGAGTCTGCTTCCAGTTGCGATTACTTCAAATGTTACTTGCACCTCTTTGCCATAAGCTAATGATGGGACGATAACTTCGAAGCTACGGCCATTTACCGCTCCGCTTTGAACAACTCCATCAACATAGATTACATAATCTGTAAACTCAATTCCTTCAGGTAATGTATCTTTAACTGATACATTCTCTACAGGCAATGACGTTGCAGTTGAATTACTTACCTTGATAGTGTAGTTGAATTTTTCATTAACACTAACAACGGCTTTATCAACTAATTTCTCCGCATTAATTATCGCTATATCAGGAGTCACAACGACAGGAATTTCCGGTTCAATTGGATGGGTTGGATCTTCTGGATTCGTAACTATAGCCTTATTAAAGATAGTTTCTAATTTAGATCCCGTTGCGATTACTTCAAACGTTATTTCCACATCTTTTGCGAAAACTAAAGAAGGAATAATCACTTCAAAGCTACGGCCATTTACCACTCCATTTTGAGCCACTCCATCAACATAGATAATAGAATCAGTAAACTCAATTCCTTCAGGTAATGTATCTTTAACTGATACATTTTCTAGTGGTAATGACGTTGCAGTTGTATTGCTAACTTTGATTGTGTAGTTGAATTTTTCATTCACATTAACTATATCTTTGGATACTAGTTTTTCAGCTGCGATAACGGCTTTGTCAGGAGTCACAACAACGGGAATTTCCGGTTCAATTGGATGGGTTGGATCTTCGGGATTCGTAACTGTTGCCTTATTAACGATAGTTTCTAATTTAGTTCCAATTGCGATTACCTCAAATGTTACTTCCACATCTTTTCC
>JAVWLP010000056.1:0-4876 GCA_036637915.1 Erysipelothrix sp.
ATTCGAACCTGCGACCCCCTGGTCCCAAACCAGGTGCACTACCAAGCTGTGCTACATCCCGAAATATGGCGCGCCCGACAGGAGTTGAACCCATAACCTCTTGAGCCGTAATCAAGTGCTCTATCCAGTTGAGCTACGGGCGCGTATATACATCGATTTCAATTTTTTTCCACCATATTTGTAAATGGTGGGGATGAAGGGACTTGAACCCATACGAAGTTACCTTCAACGGATTTTAAGTCCGTTGCGTCTACCAATTCCGCCACATCCCCATAATTTATGGAGGTTCCTATCGGATTTGAACCGATGATCACAGAGTTGCAGTCTATTGCCTTACCACTTGGCTAAGGAACCGTTTCTCACTGTGCTTTTACATTATACAATAACCAAAACAAAATGCAACCCTTAATTTTAAAAAAAGCGTATATTTCTTTTTTATTTAGAAATATACGCTTTAAACCCTACTTAATAGCGAGAATTCGTGACCATTCGTTTGATAAGATTTCTTTCATTTTCGCATCATAGAAGAATTCTTCGTCTTTTTCGTAGCCTGTTCGTGTAACGTAAGACTCGATTCCTTCGAAGGATCCTCCTGGTGCTGTTACTTCATCAATTACTTCTTGAATTGGACTTGTGTAACCAATCTCTTCAGTGATTGCTTTTGATGCATCATGTGAGATCATAAAGTTCATCCATTTGTGTGCCATTTCGACATTAGGAGCGTTGGCAGGAATAACCATTGCATCTACCCATGTGTTAGTACCTTCCTTAGGTACAAAGTATGCCATCTCTTCATTCTTTGTTAAAACGTAGTTTGCGTCTCCCGAGTACATAACAGCTAAGTCGCGTGTTCCACTCTCCATGCCATCAATAACTTCATCTGTTACATAATCTGGCTTGATGTTACGTTTCATATTTTGTAACCATGCACTTGCTTCTTCAATTTGTGCTTGATCTTTAGTATTCGTTGAATAACCTAAAGCTTTAAGAGCAATCATAAATGCATCACGCTCTGAATTATAAAAATACATATGTCCTTTGTATTTTTCATTTTGGAAAATTGACCAACCTTGTTCTTCTAAATCTTTTACATCAACATTATTCTTATTATAAAGAATACCGACATTTCCCCAGAAGTAAGGAACAGTATATTTGTTTTCTGGATCCATGTTACGGTTTTTCAAACTTGGAATGACATGGCTATAGTTAGGGATTTTTGAATAATCTACTTCTTGTAATAATCCTTCTTCGCGCATACGTTGTGTCATGTAATCTGAAGGGACGATAATGTCATATTTTGAACCATCTTGTAATTTGTTGTACATTGCTTCATTAGATTCAAACATTTCGTAAATAACTTTTACATTGTTTTCTTTTTCAAATTCTTTGATAAGTGACTTATCGATATACTCTCCCCAGTTAAATACTCGGAGTTCTTCTTTATCGCCGCTCTTGCCACAACCTGTTAATACCAGTAGAAGTGCAAGGCTTGCTAACATAAATTTTTTCATATTTTTCCACCTTCTTGTTTTAAGTTTTTAGATTTTAATATTGGAACGACATTAATCAATACTAGTGCTATGGTAATTATCACAATAATGATTGTTGACAGTGCATTGATAGTTGGATTAATTCGTTTTGACATGGAGTAAACCATGATTGAGATATTGCTGACACCATTGCCTGTAACAAAGTATGATATGACAAAGTCATCAAATGACATTGTGAAAGCAATGAGCGCACCTGAAATAATAGCAGGTGTAAGTTGCGGCAAGAGAACTTTCTTCAACGCCATGAATGGCGTAGCCCCTAAATCCATTGCAGCATCGGTTAGACTCGGATCAAGTGACCGTAGCTTTGGTAACATCGTTAAGATAACATAGGGCGTACAGAACGTTATATGAGCTATAAGCATTGTTACCAACCCTTTGTTTTCAGCTATTGGCTTAATTGATGCGAATAAAATCATTAAACTAATCGCAGTAACAATCTCTGGGTTAAAGACTGGGAAATTATTAATCGATAATACTGTTCGTTTCACAATAGGTTTATGTTTAGATAAACCTATTGCTGTAATGGTCCCCACAATCGTTGAGATAATTGTTGCTGCAATCGCGACTCCTATGGAAACCTGAATTGCAGAAATCATATCTCGACTCGTAAAGAGTTCTTGATACCATCGGGTAGAAAAACCTGCCCAAGAAGTTAATGACTTCGAGTCATTGAAAGAGAATACCATTAAGACAATAATTGGACTATAGAAGAATAGTAACATTAAGAAAATTGCTAACGAGGATCCCCATTTACGTTTTTTCATCATTGTACTTTACCTCCTTTAGTCGTTAACTCCGAATCACGATCGAATTTATTAGTGAAGTGAATCGAAATCATAATTAAGACCGCCATAATTAATGACAGTGCACTACCAAAGTTATAATCACCAATATTCAAGAATTGATTTTCAATTAAGTTACCAATTAGAACGTAACTACCGCCACCTAAGAATTTTGGAATTACAAAGGTCGAAAGAGATGGTAAGAACACGAGCGTAATTCCTGATATGACTCCAGAGAGCGAAAGCGGAAATACAATTTTTCTAAATGTTTGATATCGATTTGCCCCCAAATCATAACTTGCTTGAATTAATGATTCATCCATTTTTGATAAAACGGTATAGATTTGGATAATCATAAATGGCAAGAAGTTGTAGACCATCCCTAAAATAACAGAGAAATCAGTATACATCATCTTAATTGGATTTAAACCAAAGTACATAAGTACATTATTAATAATTCCAACATCAGAAAGGATGCCAATCCAAGCGTAGGTGCGAACCAGCATGTTGATCCACATCGGAATCGTTACAAGTAAAATCAACATTGTTTGCATATGTGTCGACGTTCTCGAAATATAATATGCAAGTGGGTATCCTAATATTAAGCAAATAACAGTGGTAATTGCAGCAATCTTAATCGAATCCCAAAGGACTTTAATAAATAAAGGATCAAAGAATTTCTTAAAGTTATCTAAGGTAAATTGTAATGAAATGACATCATTTCCTTTTGTGGTAATGGCATATAGGAAAATGAGCAGCATTGGTAAGACAATAAAAAGTGACATCCAGATAACATAAGGAATTATTAATTTACGATATTCTTTCATTAATACATCTCCATTGGATACATAACGTGAATATCTTCTGGATAGAAGTGGATGCCTACTTCTTTTCCTTCTTCAGAATTATCCGTTGTATGAACAATGAAGTTTCTTTGTGGTGTTGATACCACGATTTCATAATGTACACCTTTAAATGTAATCGATTCAACAATACCTGTCAGTTTCCCTTTTTCAACATCAACAATATCAATGTCTTCGGGACGAATTACGATATCGACGGATTCATTTTCATCAAATCCCTGATCTACACATTCAAATTCAACGTCATCGAATGATACTAAGAAATCTTTAGTCATCGTTCCTTGAATAATATTTGAATCACCAATAAAGTGAGCTACAAATTTATTTTCAGGTTCGTTATAGATATCCATAGGCGATCCAATTTGTTGAATTTCACCTTCGTTCATAACGACAATTTTATCAGACATTGTCAGTGCTTCTTCTTGGTCGTGGGTAACATAAATAAATGTAATCCCAACATTTTGTTGGATTTCTTTTAGTTCTCTTTGCATTTCTTTACGCATCTTTAAGTCTAAGGCCCCAAGAGGCTCATCAAGCAAGAGAACCATCGGTTCATTAACAAGTGCTCGCGCAATAGCTACACGTTGTTGTTGCCCTCCAGAAAGCAATGTTACAGAACGATGCTCAAATCCTACAAGACCTACAAGCTTCAACATCTTTTCTACTTTCTGTTTCACAACATCTTCGTTTTCTTTCTTAATTCTTAATCCAAATGCAATATTGTCGTAAACATCCATGTGAGGGAATAAAGCATATCTTTGGAATACAGTATTAACTTCCCGTTTATATGCAGGGACTTGTGTAATTTCGATATCATCGAAATATACTTCACCAGAATTCTGTTCTAAGAAACCACCAAGAATTCTTAATAAAGTAGTCTTACCACATCCACTGGGTCCCAATAGCGTGACAAATTCATTTTCATAGATATCTAAATTAATTCCTTTTAGAACCAATTGATCGTCAAAACTTTTGACGATATTTTTAAATTGAATAAGTGCTTCTCTTTCCATGTTGTCCTCCTAAAATATTGGCGGGGTACAAACCCAAATAACTCGCGCCTTCTGTTGACTTCCGTTAACTAAGACATGGGATTGATTCCCTTTGATATAAAATGTTTCTCCTTTTTTTACAGGAATTTCCTCTTCCCCATATTGAAGAATAATTTTACCTTGTAGTACATAACCAAACTCTTCTCCTTCATGAGGTAGAATTTCATTCGATTTCCCTCCAGGATTAAGTTCTAACAGAATCGGTTCCATTTCATTTTTCTGAGCATTGGGTACAATCCAGTGAATCACTGAGTCATCCTGCTCATCAACAAAGAAATCCTCTTCCGTAAATACAAGTTGTTCGTCTGTTTCTTCTTTAAAGAACGTTGACATGTTTGTTCCTAACGCCTCAACAATATCTACCAGTGTTGCAATTGACGGTGATGTGAGATCATTTTCAATCTGCGATAGGAATCCTTTAGTAAGCTCACAACGACTGGCTAACTCTTCTAAAGTAAGTCCGTTTTTCACTCTCATCGTTTTGAGTTTTTTTCCAATTTCCATGCGAGCCTCCTTGTTTAGTATTACTAAACAAATATATTAGTAAGCTTAAACACATGTTTATTATACATAAGACTCATTCAAAAGCAACACATTTGAAAAAAAAAGCCAACATTTTTGTTGGC
>JAVWLP010000057.1:0-3075 GCA_036637915.1 Erysipelothrix sp.
CATTCACTGTATAGTCTCGCGGATCATGGTTATCCGAACAAATAATAACTGGTCTTTGAGAAATCTTAGAAAAGACGTGTTTATTGTAACCATCAATATCTATTATTTTTGACACTTCAAATATATCTACTGTTTCAGCATACTCGGTTTTTATAGCCATATTTTGAGGAAGAGAATTACTTATCTCTTTATCAATGCCATTGGTCTTGCTACCTGAATGAACAGATATTATTGCATCGTGCTCTTTAGCAAATTCAATAATGTCATTGTAGTCCCAATAAATATTTTCATTTGTATATGTATCTTTTGATGGTTTCACCTTACTTCTTAGCATTGTAGATTCGAAATCTTGAGATAAATTTTTTAAGTCAATATTCTCATCAAATATAAGAATAACATGAATATTACTACCTCCTTTATCTGTTCTTAATTCAACACCAGGAAAGATTGTCGTAAAATCATTTGATAGTTTACGTAGATTCTCTATTCTTTTAGCATCAATTAAAAAATGATCTGTAATTGCAACAGCTTTAATATTATTCTCTTGCCATGCTTCCACCAAAAGATTGTCGCAATCTTGTGATTTGTATTTATAATCAAAAGAAGAAGCAGTATGTACATGCAAATCCCATTTCTCCCAATTCGAACCATTATCCTCAAAAACCATAGTATCCTCCTTAGACTGCCTAATGCTTAAAGTATAGACTATTATCTAATAATTTGATATATGTTGTGTAAGAAAGTAAGGTAATCTCAATGAGAAGGAAGCACTTCTATTCATTACACTATTTCTAATATCCAGCACTCAAGAACCTAATAATCACCCAACTAAATAGATCTACTAAGCACTCAAATTCGAGTGTTTTTTATTGCCCAAAATGAAAGGAATCTATGCTCAATGAATCAACCCATACGTGGAAGTCCATATTTGGACTTCTTTTTAATTAAATTTTAAATCATGAAAGGAATCATATGAAAAATATAGAAAGAAAAGCACACCTAATTCTAACCACAATAGTCCTTATACTAACTACATTTATGAATGCTTCACCTGTATTTGCTGATAGCATTCATATCACAACGCAACAATCAGGTGTTATATCAACTGGTTACTTTGAAGCTGTTAATAGCCGTGGTTGGGCAGTTCAAAGAAAGACTGGTCATAACTCAAATATTATTTATGTCAATGGCGTTATCGCTTTTTGCATCGAGCCCGAAATTCAACGAGGTGATGGCGATGGATATACGATGTCAGACTTCACTCATTCTCAACGAGAAACATTCTCACGAATCATCTATCATGGATATGATAATACCACAAAAACTGGTAAAGATTATGTCATCACCCAAAATGTTCTGTGGGAATATATCGCATCAACCCGTAACGATTTAGATATCAATGGCTCATGGGGTTTTGAAGGCTTTGATTATCAAGCAGAAAAAGCCACTCTTTGGGATAAAGTGAATAATCATAATGCACGTGCAAGTTTCCATAACACAACGGTAAGACTGAAAACTGGCGAATCCCTAACACTAACAGATACAAACAATACCATCAGTCAATCATCATTAATTAATCAAGGTGGACTTAATGTATCAATATCTGGAAATCAAGTAACACTTACTGCCAAAAACGATTCTCCTGAATCAACACAAATCATGTTTAAGAAATATGGCAGCATCACTCACAATACCGAAACTTCCCCTATTTTGTATTCACATCCTTCCATGCAAGATGTCATCAGTGGTGGAAATCCTGACCCAATACCCTTTGTATTAAATGTTGAAGTGGAACATAAAGGTCACCTACAAATAGGTAAAATGAATCAAGAAACAGGTTCAATGGTTCCAAATACAATCTTTGAACTTTCATCATCACCTGGCATGAACGAAGCGATTCAATATACAACAGAATCAAATGGTTACACTCAACCTCTGGAACTGGATACTGGAACTTATTACTATCGTGAACACTTTGTTCCTGAACCCCTAATCATAGATACAACCATTAAAACTGTAGAGATTAAGGCAGGTCAGAAGATTGAAGTGACCGCAACCAATGAAGTTGCGAAAGGGCAGATTCAACTCGAGAAGCGTGACATTGAAACCTCACAGTTACTAAGTGGCGCAGAATATACAATCTACCGTGATTCTACATTATCAGAAGTCATCGAGATCTTAACCACCAACCAAGATGGTCTTGCTTCATCATCTACCCTACCACTAGGAACTTACTACTTGAAAGAAACAAAAGCTCCTGTTGGTTATTTAGTTAATGAAAACATCTATACTGTTAACCTTAACTATAAAGATCAAACCACCAAAATAGTTATTAAAAACATAGGTGTTCAAGATCAAGTCATCAAAGGTAAGATTCAGATTGTTAAGGTCGAACAGAATCAACAAACGCCAATTCAAGGTGCAGTGTTTACTGTTAAAGATAAAGATGACAATCTAATCCAAGAAATTACAACCGAAAAAGATGGCTTTGCTTATACGGATGAACTACGCTATGGTGAGTACTTTATTCAAGAGAAATCAACTCCACTTCAGTTTTGGATTGATAAAACAATCTATCCAATCTCAGTCATTGAAGATGGCGTTACACTGGTTAAATACATCCCCAACAAATCCATTGAAATCAAATTCCAAGTTCAAAAATTAGATGCAGAAACAAAACAACCTTTAGCTGGAGCAATCTTTGAAATCCAAGATAAAAATGGATCAACGGTATCCTTTGATACCATTAACGATAATGGCGACGTTATCAATCAGACACAGTTCATCACTAATGAAAAAGGCATTACCACAACTCGTGGTTACTTAAAAGCAGGAACCTACACGTTAGTAGAAGTTCAAGCACCTAAAGGATATCTAAAATCACAACCTATTGAATTTACCATAGATCAAGAAACCGAATATGTAGAATTACCTGTCATTGGTAAAACGAAGATTCAAACCATTACCAATCAATCAACACAAACTGAAATCATCAAACTATCAGAAAATACTGGACTTCCTTTAGATGGTGTAATGCTTCGTTTAACTCATAAAGAAACACAAATAGTCATTCTT
>JAVWLP010000058.1:0-2398 GCA_036637915.1 Erysipelothrix sp.
CAGATGTCATATCTTTAGCCATTCCTTTACGTTCTTCAGGACTAGCTGGCTTTTTTGATTTCTTTACTTGTTCATTTTCAACTGGTGGTTTATCTCCATCAATTCCATCGCTCTCAACAATATCTAATGCAAGCATCCATAAGTATCTACGATAGTATGTAACTGACATCCCTACTAATTGAACATCATTGACTACCGCTTTACCTGAAGCATTTCCTACGATTGCTTGTGGTCGTGTATAAGGAATTACAATATAGACTGCATCCTTAGGATCATCCACTTTACAAATTTTCATTTCAGCTATTGGATTAGATCCTTGACTTCCATTCATTTCATACAAATCAGCATTAGTGAATGATACTTGATAAAATAACCCTAATTCTTGGAAAATCGGTAAAGCAATTGGAACAATATCGTTCAACTCATAATATTTGTAAGTAAGTTGGGAATTCTTTCCACTTTTATTAATATCTGAGTTCAAGAATTTTAGTCTTGCTATCATTAATAAAGCACGTGTTGTTGTAGGTAGTGATTCAGGTTTGTTTATTTCATTAGGTACTTCAATTTTTGTTTTAGGCATTTTATTACTCTCCTTCATATTTATGAAATTACTTAGTCTTTTATTTGCTAAGTCGATATAGAATTGTTTATCTATATCATTAATTGTCAATTGATTATCATTGTCGATAATGCAATGATTCGGTGTATCTGCAATCGTGTCGTAACGATCAGTAAGACCTTCCACGCCTTTCTTGGTTGTTAGTTTATGTTTAAAGATTTTTCCATATTTTTGTATGCTAGTAGCATACACACGGTTAACTCGTTGAACTTCAATAAGCTCACCATTCACTTCATGAAAACACGTTTTGTAAGAACGACCCGTTTTAGTAATAATTTGAAAATCAAATATGTTTTGACATTCATTGATTGTTACTTCAACTGGAATATTATCTTTTAAATTATTAACGATGGCTTTTTGAACTATGATCATAGAGTTCTTAATTATGTCTCCACCATCAAATCTCCCAATCCATCCGCCCTTAGCTTTGAACGTTCCATCAATAAATTCAACAAAGTAGTTATTAACGTCTTTTCCACAATACCGTTTTATATTATCTTCTTCTAACTTGAATTTAGTACGTTCTTCCCATTCTTTGATTATTTTTTGAGCTGTATCATATTCATTTTTTTGAATGGTGAACATAATTCCATCTGTATTAAAGTTATGCATCTTCATACTTGGACAAACTTCAGATAGACCAACAGCTAAATCAGTCATAGCTAATTGATTGGTAATGCAAACTGAACGCCCCATAAGTTCATCGTATAAATCATTAAACTTTTGTAGCATACTCCCATATGTTGTGTTGATTATTAGCTTAAGAGCATCGGCAGTTTTTTTATCTCCTGAATGCTTAGCATCAAGTCTTTTTTCAACGACATCTGCATATAGCTTTTTGCTATGAACATTTCTTGATACATAATCATAATTAATCATGCAGTTTGGATACAGCGATGCTACATCATAATTGAGAATCATTTGATTATCATTATTGATATCGGTTTTACCATTTGCACCATGTACACCACCAAAACCATAAACACATTTACAACCCGCTATTTTGATAGTTAGATTACTCTCATAGAATTTATCAAGTGGAATAGAAGCATTATTGAGTTGTGCAAAATAAACAATGAGTTCTTGAGGTATTCGCTCTAACTTTATGTTGCTTGGTATCCGATATGTTCTTACATCATTTCGCTCAGTCTTTGTAGCTTCTAAATACCTTGCTGATAACTTAGCATTAGTCAATTTAAGAGCCTCTACAATAGACATACCTTTAATCTCTGCAACGATTTTCTTTGAGTTGATGTAATCCTTACGTTTAATGAAAAGTTGCCTAGTAGCCTCTACATCGTGTATACAGTACTCAATTACTTCTTCAAGTTCAGCTTGGTTAAGCTCTCTATCAATATCAAATGGAACAGAACTTTCAACGATTGGAAGACACATGTTTCCTTCAATTTCCTTTAAGCTTAAATCTTGTGGTAAATCATCACGCAGATCCATTGAATCAAATGATTTCTTCTTGTAATTGATGAATCCAAATGTCCACCCACTTTGTCCGGAAATTATATGATCATTGTGCTTCTTAACTACCTCATTACTTGCTCCATTGATTATGGATAATAGAATCCAATCGTCATACCATTTGGAGTTAAACCCGCATAGACATTTATTTTTAACGAACTTTTTTACTCCTGTATTATCATTGTGAAATACTTCAGACTCTTTACCATCAATCGACTTGAATACAACAATCCAATCTTTCTTGAATACTTCAAAGTCGTAGATATATATTTTCATCGAGGCTCCTCAACGAAACCTAAGAGTGCG